>DATKUO010000136.1:0-77473 GCA_035530515.1 Bacteroidales bacterium | reverse complement strand
GGTAGAATCGAATATCAATGAATTGGAATGCAGGGGACTGGATCGGTGCCCCGACCGGGGTTACCCGAATTTCAAGCGATATATCGGGCTGGCTGTCGCAGCATATAACCTGCGGCGTATTGGACAAGAGTTGATCGCGATTCAACGACAATACTTGCAATCAATTGATAAAGAGCATAATATAGCGGCATAAGTGTCGCTTAACACATATTAAACGACTTATTTCAGAGGGGATTGGTATGTCTGATAAGCAAAAATTATGTGCATATCTTCAGAAATCTGCTATGAAAAATTGAGAATCAGGGAAAAACATTAATTTGAGAAGGTCTTAAACGGAACCATCCCTGGCAAATGAAGTCGTATATATGAAAATTTTGAAAAAAGATGAGTTTTCTTTCTGACACTAACTATATATAGCAAAATTCACCTAATAAAACACCAAACTTTTGTTCTACTCATTTTGACGAATTACATACAAGATTATTTAATACTATTTTTAAATTTGTTACCTATTTTTTAGATAATGAAAAAGATAAATCTTTCTCTTATAATATTTGTTCTCTTTTTCTTATCCTCTTTCAAGGGATTTCTTATTGCTCAGGAGATTGACTTAATTCCGGGTCTGGACTCGCTACCATCACAAACACTTGCAGAAGTAGTGATCACAGCCAACCGATATGGATCATTCCAGATTAAAACACCTGAAGCAATCAGAGTGATCGATAATAAATCAATTCAAAAATTTCAGTTACGCACTGCTCCTGAGGCACTTCTGCTGACACCTGGAGTATTTGTGCAGAAGACAAATCATGGCGGAGGTTCTCCCTTTCTACGAGGATTAACCGGCAATCAGACCCTTCTGCTTGTTGATGGCATCAGGCTCAGCAACGCAACAATGCGTTACGGGCCAAATCAGTATTTTAATACGATCAATGTCTTCGGCATTGAAAAGATTGAAGTCCTACGTGGAAGCGGTTCTGTGCAGTATGGTTCCGATGCTATTGGAGGGACCATACAGGCATTTAGTCATGAACTGGTGACTGCTGAAAAACCAACCTGGGGAAGCACTCTGATTACTAGGATTGCAACTCAAGGTATAGAGCAGAGTCTGAATGGCGGAGTAAATTACAGCAATAAAGGAGTTGCCTTCAGAGCCGGAATCACATGGCGAAATTTTGGCGATCTTGTTGGTGGCGACACTACAGGCAGGCAAACTCCAACGGGCTACGAGGAACTTGATTTCGACTTAAAAGGTAAGATATTTCTATCCCCAACATCCGATCTCACAATGGCTTACCAGAGTGTACATCAGAGCGACGTACCAGTATTCCATAAAGTAGTCCTTGAAAACTATGCTGTTAATAAAATGGATCCCCAAAAACGAGAACTGGCTTATTTAAGGCTAAATCAGAAAATTAATGCAGGAATATTGAACTCTGCAGTATTCACAGGCTCTTTCCAGCATAGCGAGGAGGGCAGGGAACTTCTCAAAAACGGCTCTTCCATCTTACGTACAGAAAATGATAAGGTGCGTTCATTTGCCTTTTCGGCAGAAGCATTTACATCGGACGGGAATGGCTGGTCGGCTAACACTGGTCTGGAAGTATATAACGATTTGGTTTGCAGCCGCCGCACTGATAGAGATCTGTCAACTGATCTGTCTGTTTTGAAACGAGGATTATATCCCGATGGAGCCACTATGACTAGTATTGCAGCTTTTAGTATGCATACGTTTGATCTGCTGAACTGGAATATTACTGTCGGAGCACGGTTTAATACATTTATTAATAAAGTTAAAGATGAGGTTATAGGTATTACAACACTAAAACCTTCAGCACTGGTAGGTAATTTAGCAATACTCAGAAAGTTGACTAAAACATCTAATATATTTGTCTCAATGAATACAGGTTTCAGGGCACCTAATATTGACGACCTTGGTACATTAGGTATTGTTGATTTCAGGTATGAAACTCCTAATTTTGATCTTAAACCAGAACATTCATTTCAGTATCAGATCGGCTATAAATACCAGGATCGAAAGCTTAGAGGAGAAATATACGTATACCGCAACGAGTTATATAATTTAATCGTGCGCAACAGAATGGTTGGTGACAGCATTGAAGGTTACCCGGTATATCAGAAAGAGAATGTTGAACGTGCTTATATTCAGGGTGCTGAAACAGCGTGGGATGTTGAGTTAAATAAATCATGGAGTGTTGGTGGAAGCATGACTTATACCTATGGTCATAGTATTACAAAAAACGAATCTGTACGAAGAATTCCTCCGCTTTTTGGTCGAATTGTTGTGGAGTATAAGCACAAAGGATGGTGGATTAACCTTGAATGGCAAACTGCAGGGAAACAAGACCGCCTGTCAACAGGTGATATTGATGATAATCGGATTCCATCAGGCGGAACACCGGGGTGGAATATATTTAATGTGAATACCAGTTATGAAATTCGGTTTTATAGATTTGATCTAAGCCTGCATAACCTTTTCAATCAGGATTACAGGTTCCATGGCTCAGGGGTAAATGGATATGGACGATCGGCTTTCCTGTCAGTAATTGTCAATATTTAGTTGAGAGTGCTAATGGTCTGATAATTTAATAATGTAACGGAAGCATGAATAAATGGAAGAATCTGGCACAGAGAGCAGGACTTATATCACTAAGTTCTACAAACTCAAGGCCAAACCAAAGACCTGTTACTCTCAATCTCTTCACAATTATCTTGACTAAGCGGGACTCATTAAAAGCAAAATACTTATAACGAGACAATAAAAAGTATCCAGACTGGAATAAAAGCCTGTTAATAACAGGATCCGATTAGTTAATTACCGTCAGCAGGTCTGATAAAGGTTAAAACTGTTATAGTTATTGCATTTCACCTCCCCAAATCCCCAAAATAGATAAGACACAGTATACCAACAACATACAGCATAGCCACAGTCTCATCTAAGGACATTCTCAGCCTGTTTAAGCCACTTTCCCCACCCCTATAGTATTATGTGTCAACGAAACGCAACAATGCCTTAAAACGCTTACAAACAAGCAATTATGGCATTTGTTGTAGTTGCGCTATATTCTAACTGCATATAGATCAGCATATTAATTATGCAACATACCAGCCTGGGACTTTGGGACCGGGCTTTCTTATTTCTATTTACTCACTAATCATACTAACATGAAAACACAACAGACTACAGGTTAAATGCTCAAAGGATGCATTTGACATATTTATGGAGAATTGGGACCAGGATTCAATAGAACATATTGAAGAGTTTAAACTAATGCTATTAACTAGGTCAAATAAAGTCCTGGGTATTGCTTCAATATCAAAAGGTGGTATTAATGGTACAGTAACAGATGTAAGGATAATATTACAATATGCAATTAAAGCTAATGCAAGTGGTATCATTATATGTCATAATCATCCCAGTGGTAATGTACAACCAAGTGAATCTGATATGAAGATAACAAGGAAGATAAAGGAGTCAGGTAATTTGATGGATGTACAGCTATTGGATCATTTGATAGTAATACCTGAAAGTAAGTATTATAGTATGGCAGATGAGGGGATTATTTAGTTAAAATGAGACACATATTGTAAAATCTTATGTCTGCAATCATCCTCGAGGACAGGAGTAAATGATAAGTGTCGCCTTAGATCTTTATATATTATAGTTTTTACTCATATTGGCAAATTAAGGTTGAAAATGAAATAAACATCAACGAATAGTTGTCAGATAATATATAAATATGTTTATCATGAATAAAAAAACAGTATCAGTTCAATTGTTTTTACTGGCTCTGATAATTCTGACGGAATCTGGCTATAGCCAAATGACTACGGTTCAGTCCGATACTTCAAGACAAAGTGCAGTAAAGATCTTTTTAGATTGTCAAGGATGCGATATGAACTATATCAGGCAGCAAATACCCTATATTAACTATGTAAGAGATGTACGAGAAGCCCAGGTTTATATACTTGAAACGGAGCAGAATGCCGGAAGCGGAGGGAATCAGTACACCTATATTTTCCAGGGACAGGGAGAATTCAGGGGTATGCCCGATACCCTGGTATATACTAGTAGCCCGGACCAGACAGGTACAATTATAAGGGAAAAGAGAACAATGATGCTTAAGGCTGGTTTAATGAAATACGTTGCCAGAACGCCATTAATAAACGAGATTGAAATTAATCACAATGCAGATCTCGAGGAGGAAGAGGTTATCGACAGGTGGAATAACTGGGTATTTGAATTATCTACTGAACCTCAGTATGAAGCTGAAGAAGCAAATAAACAGTTGGAGTTGAGAAATTCAGTTAATATCTCAAAGGTTACACAAGAGATAAAATTGGAAGTTGAAATGGATCAGTTCTATAACCGGGAGAAGTTTATTGAAAATGTAAATACTGATTCTGCCAGCGCCAGCAGCTATATAACAAGTCAGAAATCAATGAATGTGCTTTTTGTGAAAAGCCTTGGTGAGCACTGGTCGGCAGGATTTAAATTAGACCTTGGTTCTTCAACCCGGGAAAATTTTAGATTTAGGACTGATTTTATGCCTTCGGTTGAATATGATATATACCCATATTCAGAATCAACCCATAGACAATTACGAATTATGTATAGCGCTGGATATCAGTATAATAAATATGTCGATTCCACTGTTTATAATAAAGTAAATGAGGCACTCTATTTGCAGATGATAAATATTGCATTCCAGGTGCAGAAGAAGTGGGGATCAATCAATATGGCATTGGTAGGCTCAAATTATTTCAATGATTTTTCAAGGAACAGGCTTGAATTGAACTCATCTGTCAACATTAGAATTTTTAAGGGATTGTCACTCCAGATCAATGGAGGAGTAGCTCATATAAACGATCAGCTGAATCTTAAAAAGGGTGATATTTCTGAGGCTGAAAGATTGTTACAGTTAAGAGAGCTGGCGACAAAATATCGTATAGAAGGGGGAATTGAGATAACCTATACGTTCGGATCAATCTATAACAATGTTGTTAACCCACGATTTAGTTCAGGTGACTTTCATTATTAAGATACTTATACACTAATCTTTTAATAATAGAAGAAGGATGTAGATCAAAAAGTCTTGTAGCTATTACACACCCCAAAATCCCATATTTCACAATCTCAGTGAACTTGGTTCGTAACAAATAAATAGCTTAATCTTCAGAAATGTTTCATTATAGTTTCAGTAGTGTAAAAACAAAAAAGCGCATTCAGTTAAATTATCACTGTTTACGCTTATTTGTATGTGGGTTGTACTGGAGTCGAACCAGTGACCCCTACCCTGTCAAGGTAATGCTCTAAACCAACTGAGCTAACAACCCTTAAGGATGCAAAAATAATAAAAAATACTTTTAATTAAGAGGGGTACAGGTTAATCTGAATTTCGTTTTTTGCAACGAACCCTCTTAATTTTAAACTGACAAAGATTACATTAATTTAATTCGCGAATCTTAATATTTCTGAACCAAACCGGATATCCATGATCCTGTAGTCCGATATAACCCTCCCTGGAAATTCCTTCTTTCCACCCCGGGAAAGATTTGAATTTACTATTTTCAACAAGTATATCCCATTCCGGAGTCCATAATTCATACTCAACAACCTTTACTCCATTCTGAGTATGAGAGACCTTCCCGTCCAGAACACGAATCACGATTGTATTCCATTCTCCGGTAGGGTGAACTGTTTTGGGGTCAGCCGCAATAATATCATATAGTGAACCGGCAAGGTGGCTGTCTATTTTATTATCGGTAGCATCAACATTATCGAGTACCTGTATTTCAGGAGCAGCATAGTATACCGGCTGACCAGGAACCTCTCTTACGTTAAAAAAGATCCCGGAGTTTGCCATTTTACTTACTTTCCAGTCTATTGATATTTCAAAATTCCGGAAATTTTTGTCTCCATAAACAATGTCTCCGTTTGCACCTGATCCGGGCTTTTTACCTTCACCGGTAAAAACCTTCATTGCATTGTCCTCCAGAATCCAGTTTTTTGGCATTGCTGTTCCATTGCATTGTCTCCATCCTGAGAAGTCTTTTCCATTAAACATTAGAATCCAGCCCTCTTTCTTCTCTTTTGATGTGAGTTTGTTTACTTCCTGACCAAAGGAGGGAAGCATGATTAGCATCATAGCTAAAAATGATAATGATGAAATAATGTTTCTTTTCATAATATGGTTTTTAAATATAGGTTTACGATGCAAATTAGTTAAAAAAATTGAATCAGGCAATTTTTACGGAAAGACTTTATCGAGAAGGGAAATCCCCACAAAAGAATTTCAATGTGTTGTAAAACCCCATAAAATCAGCTCGAAATACTGTATCAACGGTATTAAGAGTTCTTGAAAAAAAGGAATATGTCGGGCATAAAGCCTAGGGGAATGTTCATCTTTATCATCCGCTTATCTCAAAAAGAGAATACTCAAAGAGTCAGCTATTCGGGCTAATGGATAGTTATTTCAACAACTCATTTCCGGCAATGGCTTCATTCTTTGCACAGGAAAAGGACCTCTCAATTAAGGATTTTGAAGAGCTTATTGGAGATACAAAAAAGGAACTTAAGAAGAGTAAAAAGAAAAAATAATGGAAGCATTTGCCTTATATTTGCTCAAGGCAGTAATCTGGTTTTTAAGATTTGAACAGTTCAATCTTCTGTTTTCGAGGAATTATGGAGTCATTGAGATAACGACAAGAAAGAAAGCAGAGAAGTAATGAGGTTTGATATCGGGGATTAAAAGGGGAGATTTATTCCCAGAAAGGAAGACTATTTAACTATACCTCAGAGTTTGCTCAATCATTATCCTTATCAGCAGGTATAAAAAATGCAGCATGTACTGCCGGGGGACAAGGTGAATCGAGTCCTTTGACAGCTCTCCAGATCACTTCGTTGAAGTCAGCATCGTTTATCCTGTCTTCTTTTGTAAAGTTAAATTGTTCGCTTTTTTGTTGCCATTTATTCTGAGCGAGGTTCTTATCATCCAGATTAATCAGGCACGACCTGACATCAAATGGAGGATGATCAGGAGTATTATTCAGGGATCTCCAAACCGGAACTGCTGATGCATCATATTGACTCATTGGAGGAAGTCCGAGTATCAGCTCTATGGTACGAAGCATCGATGATGTTGTATAAATGGTATGATCAACAAAGCCCTTTTTTACATAACCTCCTGCCAGATAAACTGTACTGCGGTGAGCGTCCACATGGTCAGGACCATTTTGAGCATCATCTTCAACAATGATAACAAGACTTTGTTTCCATACGGGACTATGACTCAGATAGTCAACAAACAGACCAACGGCCAGATCATTATCGGCAGCATGAGCAAATGGTGTTGGTTTTCGCAGATTAAGTCCTTCGGTATGATCGTTTATAAAACGCAGTGTGTTTAACTTAGGCAGGGCATCAGCAGCCAGGAGTGAATCAAAATCATGTTTCCACTGATAAAAGCGGACGGTATCGCGCACTGACATATCCCAACCTGTATAAGATTTACAGAAATGGTTTTTTAAAACAGGGATACTTGGTTTATTGTTACTAATAAATTCACCATATGAACGATAACTTACTCCAAGGCGTTGACAATAGTCCCACAGGAATCCATTTTTGTTGTTTGCAATTTCCCGCTGACCTTCGCCAGAATAGTTGCCGCCTCTTCCTCCATAACTTGTAGGCCATGTCTTCTCCAGGAAATCTGTAGCATAGGCACCCATAGTCCAGTTATGGCCATCGGCGCTAACCTCTCCATTAACATAGAAATTGTCAAATAAAACAAATTCACGGGCAATGGCATGCTGGTTCGGGGTTATGTTTTCGCCAAAGAGAACAAGATTAGTATCCCCATTACCTTCAGGAATATCTCCCAGTACCTGGTCGTAAGTACGATTTTCCTTGATGACATAAAATATATACTTAATTGGAGAAGGATCGCCTACCTTCTGTGGTATAGGATTATTTGCTTCTCCTTCAGAAATCAGCTCTTTGTTTTTGATATAAGGAGTGTTATTATATACAGCCTTTGAGTAGAGAGCCATCTGGCTATCATCAGGAGCATTCAGAATATTCAGGGTTCCACGGAACAGGCCGCCGATATATTGTTCCTTTATTTTATGTTCCTTATCTCCGGCCTGGTAAATTACCTCTTCACCTTTTCTATTAGGATTTGGGCCAAATGGATTTGCCAGGGAGGATAATCCTTTTCCGTTACTTACAAGAATTTTATTTTTTGCAATTCTCACACAGGTTGGATACCATGCGGTTGGTATAAATCCTCTGCTTTTTCCTGATCCTGGAATACTCACATCAAATACCGCAAGGCAATTATTATCAGCATTGGCAATGAAAAGGGTTTTATCGTCGGTACTCAGGGCCACACTGTTTGTTGTTGATCCGGCAGGAGAATCAGGATAGAGAGCCGAATTGAGTGTCTCGATAACTTTCTTTTGGTGTGTTTCAATTACTGATACTGTGTTATCATTTGCATTTGCTACGAACAGGTAATCACCTTTTTTTGTAATGCATAAATCATTTGGATTATCGCCAACGGCAATTGAACCGGTGATCTTCAGCTGATTGGTATTAAACAGAACAATTTTATCACCACCCCAGCAAGAAATATAGAGGGTTTTATGGTCAGGAGATAAGATGCAGGTATAACCTTCTCCTCCCAAAGGATGTTGCGACAGTACTTTTTTAGATTGTATATCAATAACATAGAGGGAGTTATCCTCCTTAGTTACAACATACAGTCTGTTTTTAGCATCATCCAGTGCCAGTCCTGCAATAGATATTTTTTCAGGCCAGCGTTTCCCAATTCTTATTGAGTCAAATATTGCAAGGTGGTTATTTATTATTGCATAACGGATTATAATATTGTCATTTCCGCCAGATGCATACAAATATTTGCCATCATCTGAAAATGTAATCCCCAACCATGCTTTTCCTATAATGATTGAATCGAGTATTACTTCTTTTTCAATATCTACAAGCTGGATAGTCTGATCACTTTGCCCGTTGTTAGTAATGGCTGCCAGTTTCTTTGAAGGCGAAAGAGCAATATTAAGAGGTAAATCACCGAGAGGCAGAGTATTTCCAACAGGTGTCAAACTCCATCCGTTTGGCAGAGAAACCCGGTGAGATTCAATTTCGGACAGGCTTTGAGCCTGAAGGGTAAATGTGTAGTTGAAAAGAAGAATACAGCTAAGAGTAATTATGCTCTTTGTTTTTCGTAGAGATGTCATTTTTTTTCGTCTTTTATTCTGGTCCGTATTATCGGGTAATAAATAGCACGTGAAAAATTAATTCCTTCAGTTTCTGTGCTAGCATTTCAGCTGTTATACTACCAGCCGCATTATTAAAGCCAATAGTGGATGACCTGGTTAATAAATATTTACCAGCGGTTTGCTGTATTTCTACTGGTTGAGGAATCAAATAGATTTCAGGATTTTGTCCATATACCTTTGTCAGGGCCAGGATAAGGTCGAATGGAATAAGGTTTTTCATATGATGAATTATTTAATAACAAGTCCGCTTGTAATATTGATATAGATAGAATCGTTCGTTGCCTCAGGATCCATGCTTGTACAGACCGTAACAATCTGATTGTTATTCCAATAGCCATCGCAGATCTCTGACATAAACGAAGTATCTGTTTCATAGCCATAATCTTGAAGATAATCAGAAATGTTTTTAATGTCGCCTGATGAAATGGTACTGGTTACTGAAATTGAATAACCATTTAAATAAAACTCCCTGGCCGTACTGGTACTATCAATCCAGTATCCCCATTTAAGATTAGCCGGTTGTGGTGCAGAAAATTTCAAATCACTAAAATCTGAAGAGATATCAACCAGTATCTGTACTTCAGGATATTTAGCTTCAAGAGGAGCCGTGCGGGTATAAATTTCTTCACCATCATTTAGGCTAAGAGTATCATTGGATAGAGCAAAGGAGTATTCAGTGGTTGTTCCGTTATCTATGGTGATAACAAACATTCCTTTGTCTATTTTCCATGTTCCATAAATAACCGGATGCATTCCCACTGTGCCTACAAAAATATAATTTTTTTCATCTTTGAGGAAACTGTACGCTTCCACATCTCCCTTGATTGTGTACCATTCTCCGAGAAGAGATTCTTCGGTTACGGCTGACTTCTTCTCTCCACAACCTGATATGATAAGACCAAAAAATACTACTGCAAAAATAGTTACGCTATAGGTTTTCATGATTTCACATGTTAATTATAATATTATGGTAATAAAATTAAGTAATAAATTTATTGTGAGCAGTTTTAAGAACGTTAAGAGCTTCCCTTTTGATCCTGACAACTACCTTTCCGGATATTTTCAATGGCTCTCCATCGATATGGAATCTTGTTTCATCAGTTTGTATAACTATCTCTTTATCTGTTTTTATGTATCTGACATATTTCGATTTGTTTATATTTTTTGTGAAAAGTCTGATAATAAAGAGTGCTCCTAAGATCTTTGGGAATGGTTTTATTAATACAAGGTCAATTATTCCATCATTTGGTCTGGCATCGGGGGCAATGAAAGCATTATTACCGAACTGTCGGGTGTTTGCAATGGTGAGTACAAATAATTTTTCAGAGACAATTTCTTCTCCGTCACACATGATGTTAACATGAAAGGGACGAAGTTGTAAGAAAGTTTTGAAAGTCAAAATAACATAAGGCAGGAAACCTCGTAATTTAAGGTCATTAAATGAATGTGCAACAAAGCTATCGAGACCAATACCTGCTACGTTAAGACACAAATTATCGTTAATCTCAATAACATCAATTTTAACACTTTTTGCTTTTTTAATATCGGAGAGAAGTGATCGCAGGTTCAGTTTAAATCCAAATTCTTTTGCAAAGCCATTACCGGAACCAAGAGGAAGGACTCCCAGAATCTTATTACTGTCAACCAGTTCCGAAGCCACAGTATGAACGGTGCCATCGCCACCTGCAGCAACAAAAATATTAAACTTATCTAAATTTTCTTTAACAAGAATTTCTGAATCAGCAATAGATAAGGACTTTATGGAAGTTAGCTCATTTTTCCTTCGATCAAGATCTTTTGACACAATGAAATTTACGGGAGGCATTCCTGAAGTCGGATTCAGAATAAAAAGGGGTTTATTTTTATTTTCTACATGAGGCATTGTCATGCCAAATTTACAGAAGATTTTCACATTGTAAGTAATAAATATCCATGAAGTTCCGGGAAGCACCTAATTACTTGAAATAGAGAGAGCCGGATTTGATTAATCCATGAAAGGATATTTAAAGCCTATAGCTGGTATTAGAGTCTCTTTAATAGGCCTCGGACTTACCCAGCGGATCAGGTTAAGATGACTTCCTGTATGAGTGAAGAAGCCAACAGAAAAGATATGTTCTGTATTAATAAAGAAAATCGTTATGGTACTGCTTTGTTCCCAAGGTCGAACATTGAAAGATGTTTTTCGCCAAAGGATTTTATTGCATAGGCGAAGAAAAGACCGGATAGTATATCAATGCTATAATGGCCATGCGCCAGGAATAAAGTAACTATAACCAGGATCAGACAGGCAAAAATAAGATATTTATAACCTTTGTTTTTAACCAGGAGAAACAATAAAAATACATTTCCTGTATGTCCGGATGGATAAACACCCAGATCATATTTTGCAAATCCGTTAAACAGAGAATCTGATCCATTAAACATGGGGGGATTTCCAAAAGGTGTTAAAACTATAAATACACCTCTCACAATATAAAAAATCCCGCTCATTAATAAGAAAAGAGGAATCCTGTTATAATCTTTTTTATGGACAAAATATATAAAAACAAGGATTATGGGAATCAGGCAGAAGATGTCATAGAACAGTGCAACATCAATAACTGGCAGGTTATCAAGAATAAGATCAGACAACATCGGTAATGTTTTACCTTCACTCATGTAATTGTGAAGGTAAGTCTGGGATGCGAAATTTAATGCTGCTCCGGCAAAAACGGAAAGGATGCCGATATACAGATATCTGCTTTTAATTACCGGAAGAATTGCATGAATAAACTCCGAAGTAAACAGGAATGGTTTTCTTTTGCCATTTAAGTTATTCATTTACAGAGCATTTTAAGTGTATCCATTTAGCATAAAAAAGCAATTGGTTCAATTCTATGGATTAATTTGACATTTCGTTATATATCTGCAATATTTCTTCTCTGTATTCTTCCGAAGCTTCTATATGGCCCCAGCCAGAACTGGACTGCCATAAGCCGTCATAAGCTGAGTCGTGGTATGTACGTATAATATGCGGAATTTTCTTGTCAGTCAATATCTCATCAAGAAGCATTGCTTCAATTTCGTTATTGAAAAGCAGAATTTTAACAGTGTTGCTCATCGCGCCTCAAATTTTCAATAAAAATAGTCAAAAACTGTTAAACTTAGAGATAATCTTAAAAAACGCTATGCCGGAGTTTACAGAAGAGGTTAAATTATCGTAAAAGCACATCTTTCCGTGTTGCCGTCCTCGTCTACTACTGTTATAAGGTGATTACCTGTTTTGGCAGTTATTTCAATCTGATGAATGAACCGGGTTGTACCCAGATATTTATTATCGAGGTGCCAGAAGATCTTTTTTGCAGGATTTCTGTGTATCACTTCAGGGATCACTCTTGTTAACATGCCTGTTTGATCGCGGGGGATGAATATTTTTATTCCAGGAGAGGGATAGATAAACTCCATTGCGGAAATATCATTGTTTAAGGAACAACCAGGTGATACAGGCGGAAGGGTCTTATAACCGGGATGTTTTTGCCTGTAGAAATATTCCATTGCCGGGGGCAGAACGAACCATGACACATTGATAATATCAGATGACAAAGCACAGTCAGATGTTACCCGGAGTGTTCTGGCTTTATTGAGATGAACTATCTGGTGATAAGGGCAGGCTTCACTTCGTAATCCATTTATACAGGCTTGTATTTCAATTGTTTCAGGGCAATCTGGTCCTGCCCTATACCCGCTTAAGCTACAGACGCGTATCATTGTCATATCATCATATGGAGTATTAAACCATCTTGTTGTTCCCATTATATTGACCAGGTCGAATAATATTGGAGCAGCTGCAGAAATTCCTGTTAGTCCCGGCCTTCCTTCTCCGTCAGCATTTCCTGTCCATACTCCTGCAACATAGTCAGGTGTTGTTCCAACTGCCCATCCATCTCTGAAACCAAAGCTGGTACCTGTTTTCCATGCCAGATCGCGAGATGAGGTGAAATATTGCCAGCCGCTTTCACCTTCAGGCCTGTTTACATTCTGAAGGGCTTCATAAGTCAGCCAGATTGCTGCAGCAGAAAGAGGAGGATCCGGATCTTCGGTTTCCTCTGGTATTAACCCTTTTTGTTGAACAAGAAAAGGAGGATGATAATCATTTAAATAATATTTTTTTTCAAGGTTATAGTTCTTTAGTACCCTTGAGAGAGAGGCGTAGACACCAGCAAGGTCCCATAATGATGTCTCCCCGCCACCCAGTATTAGCGACAGACCATAATAATCAACTGATTTATTAAAAGTTGTGAATCCTGTTTTATGAAGGAGATCAAGAAATTTTTCCGGGTTATATTTCTGTAGCATCTTAACAGCAGGTATATTAAGCGATTGAGAAAGGGCCGAAGCGGCATTTACTGCTCCTCTGTAACTCTGGTCGAAGTTTTTTGGTGTGAAGCCAGGGAATCGGGTTGGAACATCAGCAATGAGTGAGTTTGGTAAAATATCGCCTGTCTGTTGTATCCCTGCATATAGAAGAGGTTTCAGAATACTCCCGGTGCTACGGAGGGAGCGTATAATATCTACATCTCCTCCATGTGCAGCAGCATCTTCAAGCGAGCTGTTACCCACATAAGCCAATACGTTACCGGTTTCAACCTCCACTATTATACATGCAGAATTAAATATGTAATTTCCTGCAAGATCTCTTTGATGGTTATTAATAATTTCTGTGGCTCTTTCCTGAAGATCGGGGTCAATGGTGGTCATGATCATCTCGCCCCTTTTTCTTATGAAAAAATAATCAGTAAGATGAGGAGCTTTGGAAGGCAAGGCCTTTGGTTCTACGGGAAGTGGTTCATCAATAGCCAGTATAAGTGTTAAGGAATCAATAAACTCTCTTTCATAAAGTCGTTTAAGCAGGTCGTCGCGTTTTCTTTTAAGTAACTCATGATTCCTTCCGGGAAATACAAGTGCCGGGGAGTTTGGAAGAATAGCCAGGGCAGCAGCTTCCGCCCAGGTAAGGTCGGATGATGATTTGCCGGTGTAACGCCAGGCTGCTGCTTCAAGCCCTACAGTATTTCCACCGAAGGGAGCGTTGGCCGCGTACATCAGGAGTATAGTCCTTTTTGACCTGAGTAATTCAAGCTTCAGAGCAGATAGTATTTCTACAAATTTCTCACTATAGGTACGTGGCGGGTTCCCTCTCGAAATCCTCGCAACCTGCATTGTTATTGTGCTCCCTCCGCTTACAATCTTTCCGGCTTTAAAATTACTAACCAGCGCCCGTGCTATTGAAACAGGGTTTATTCCAGGATGGTAATAAAAATAGCGGTCCTCAAAAGTAAGAATAGCTTTTTCGAATTTTTCAGGCATTTGGTCGAAAGACGGAAATCGCCACTGGCCGTCATCAGCTATCCTGGCACCCAGCAAGCTCCCTTCGCGTGCCTCAACTACGGTTGATAATGGCGCCCTGAAGGCTGGTATTGGTGAAAGCAAAACAGGTGTAACAAATACCCCGGTTACTATGATTAGTATTTTAAGCTTTCTATTCAATTTTCTGTTTGGTTACTTTTACCTGACTCCCGGGATACCTGGAGTAACAATTATCTAAATACATTGCTTCGCACCAAACCGATGGCTGATAAAATTCGCCTTTATAAGCGGCATTGATTATCAACACGAAAGTTTTGCTTTCACCCTGATTTAAATCAAAATAGGTATTTACCCTGTCGTCTCTGAAGTCGCGGTAATCATAACGACTCTCCTTAATACCAAAGTTTGCTTCAAATAACCTGGTATTTTGAATCTCCCATCCCGAAGGGACCATCTCAGTAAGAGCAATATTATCTACTCTTGTGAAGGTGTTGTTTGTAACTTTTACAGCCATCATTATATCAGATCCCTGTTCGAGATTCTTCGGATCGACAGCTCTCAGCTCCATGTTGACAAAATTGATTTTCATGCTCAAACCTTTTTCTTCGGCTAACAGATCAGAAATTAGAGGAATACCTTTTCTGGACATAGTGATATAGAGTGGGTTTTCGGAACCGTTTTCTACGGTGAGTGAATTCTTCCCGGTTTTCATAATTATATCCTTTGACCAGATCTTTTTAGGCTCTATTTTCGGTTCAGAGATCTCGCCGTTCAGCGTGATTTTAATTTTTGAGGTTTTGTTTATGTCACTGGAGAGTATCTCTGTCCATTTCATATATGAAAACAACCCCCACGCAATAGATTGAGTGCTGTACCAATTATTTGTATTGAAGTTGTCACATATCTCTTTCAGCAGGAGTAGTGCCTGTTCTTCATTTTTCAGAAGGGTAAGCGCATATAGTATTATTGCTTTGTCGCGTATCTTACTGCCATAATAGTAATGTTGGTACTCCTGTTCGGTTGCGGTATCTCTCATGTCGAGAAGGCTGTTGGCCACCTCCGGGCGACCTGTTATAGCAAATGCTGCTGCCAATAGCCAGTGTGATAACTGAGGAATTTCTGGCGTTTCCCTCAGTCTGTTCATAGCACCTTTTTCAGGCTGACCAGCGAGAGCCAGGGTAAGGAGTCTGTAAGCCTGGTCGTTAGCAGATTGTTTGAACCTGGTATCAAAGCGCCACTCTTGTGCTGTCTTCTTCTGATAATCGAGCCACCTTTGTCTGAATCCCGCTGGGATACTGAATCCTTTTCTTTCAGCTTCTGTTATGAAATGTCCGGCGTATGATGTAACCCAGTTATCCGGCTGCGAAGAGCCCGGCCACAGAGCGATGCCTCCATTGATCATCTGTCTTGAAATGAGCTTATTAATAGCCATTGTGATGTTAGCCGATGCCGACTCTGCTATCGCAGTATCGTTACCGGTTAAATCATTAAGCCATAATTGCGGAAAGGCTGCCGATATTATTTGTTCAGAGCAGCCATGGGGGTATTCGAGAAGGTAATCCATCTTTTTTTCAAGATTAATAGAAGGAAGAGATGATACTTCCAGAAGGGCTGAGTTCGTTCCTTCCATTCCAAATGGGTTGAATGTTGTCTCCCATTTTTCGCCTTGCCTTAAAACCTTAAGTTCAGAACGGGTTTCAGGTGGGTTAGGGCTTCTTACTTCAATTTCCATATTATAAGTTGCTGTCTCGCCTCCTCCTGTTGCTGTGACACTTATTTTTGCCACCCCTGTTTTTTCACCTACGATAAAAGTAAATTCAATGTCCTTTTCGCCTGTTCCGGAAACTGATATATTTTTTGTTTTCTCTGCAAAACCAACCAGTTCATTAGTTTGGACTTTTACAGAGATATTTTTAATTCCTTCTTTTTGAATGAAGAGGGTTATTGGCAGAGCCACTTTTTCTCCCGGACTAACAACCCGGGGAGCTGTCACCAGTATCATCAGGGGATTCTTAACCAGCACAGTTTTTTCAGCAGCCCCAAATGCCCTGTCGCTCCCTGCAATAACCATTGTCCTTACTGATCCCGTATATTGAGGAAGGGTAAGTGTGTGGATATTAGTTTTCCCTGATGTGAGATTAAACGGTCCAATGAACTTAACAACAGGTATAAATCTCTGAGCTTTATTTGCTGCTTTATCTATAACAGCTTCATCTCCGCCAATGGCAAAGATCCTGTCAAGCGTCCCTCCGAATGCTCCAAGGACAAAGTCATAGAGATCCCATGTCTGAACACCCATGGCTTCCCGGGCATAGAAATAGTTCCATGGATCTGGAGTCCGGAATCCTGTTATATCAAGTAATCCATCATCAACTACTGCCAGGGTGTAAGTCATTGGTTTCCTGGCTTTTTCGCTAATTTTAATTACAAACGGTTTTTGCGATCGCACTTCTCCTGACATATCAATTTTGGGTGAAAGCCGTGTTTCTGCATCCTCAACCATAACAGGCACCACACCATAGAGCCTTACCGGCATATCATTGACAGTCTGGGCATGAGGCTGTATAACAGTCACATATGCATATATATTGGGTGCCATTTCAGGTCTGGCTTTGAATTTTACAACGGTATTTTCTTTACCTGTATTAACACGTATCTCCTCCAGAACACCGGTTGAGTTTTCAAGAGTTACAATAGCACGTGCATTTTCAGGTGCGGGAAAAGAGAGATTTATTTCATTACCCGGATTATATTTTTCCTTATTGGTATTGATAGTAAGGAGAGTAGCGCCATCTGTGTTTCCTTTCATCCCGTACTCCCATGGCCAGTCGATAAGTAAAATTTTCCCGGTTGAATGGCCCGAAGGTGTTATTGCTCTTATCAGGTATCGGCCCCACTCTTTTCTATCAATCTTAAATGAGAAGGAAGCGTCCCCATCCTGTGTAAGAAGAGTTTTTCTTATAACCGGTTTGTAAATATTATTTGAAATATAGTATGCAATATTTTCCTGGTCTGATTCCCACCACCATCTGTAAGATATTTTGTAGATGATTATTTCAACCTCCGAGTTCAATGGTTTCCCATTTTCATCGACAGTAACTACTTTAACCTCGTTATCATCATCAGTAAAAAGCATTCTGCTTTTTCCCTTAAGTCCGGGGAGGTTTATTCCTACGAACACCGGATATGGTGCATATTTATATGTTGCCTGGGTTATACTTTCATCACCACCCGGTTCGGATGCTCTGGCAGTGAAAACGGCATTTAGCATACCGGGAGCATGATTCTCTTTCTCCGGATCAAAAATGATAGCTGCATCACCGTTTTCATCAACTGCATCGTTAAAAATATTGACAGATTCGGAATAGAATTCTTTTACCGGGTCATCAAAGATATATTGTCTGTATTTTTCAAATTCTGTTTTCGTATGTTTCAGGATATATTCAACAGATGATTTTAGTTTTTTTGCAACAGCGCCGTTAAGCCATTTTACATTGAGGGCTCCTTTGCTAACAGGATTTGACCCGCCAAGTATTTCACCAGGGAAATTAAGGTTTATTTTTAGCCTGTTAGGCTTGATGGTCTCAATCCGTATTCTTTTTGTAAATGTTGCTCCCCCAATCCTGAATTGAGCTTTATAATTTCCTGTGACAGCATCTGATGATGTTTTAGTATTGAAAGTCAGCAAGTTGTACCCTTCAGGTTTCTTCACCTGGTTATCCACTCTCTGTTCAAGAGGGTTAATAAGTTCGAATTGAACGGGGTGGTCGGGAGGCAGATCGCTTTTCATATCTTTAATGAAGATGGAAAGGAAAATTGAATCTCCAGGTCTCCATACATCTCTTTCTCCATATATAAATGCTTTAATCCCATTTTCCGGTCTGGTACCGGTAACATCGAAAGAGCTAAGTGACAGAGAAGAGCCATCGTTGGTTTTAAGGTAATTACGGTCTTTATCTTTCGTAGCAATCACCAGGAATGGTTTTTTCTGGCAAAAGAGTGCTACTGATCCATCCTGGTTTGTTATTCCCGAAATAATCAGTTGCATCTGGTAGTCATAAATATCAACTTTAACCTCATTTACCGGCATTGCAGTAAGAAGATCATTTACCATGAGATGCATAATATTGTCATCCCCCATTTTTGCTATCAGCCCGAAGTTTGATGCCAGGACATTTCTTGAAACTCTTTTATTGGGACTGAAATATGCATCTTTACATGGGTCATTGCGATCATTCCAGTCGAATCCGAAGGAATAATAGACTTCATCTTCACTATCTTCATAATAATTATCAGGATCGTCCCAAAGCTCACGGCTCTGATCCTCTGCCTGCAGCAGCAGTTCCTCATAATTGCTCTCTTCCTCTGTACCGTTACATGGGAAAAGAGAATATGATCTTCTCATTCCCAGGTATACTTTGTAAAGGACCCCGGGCTCAACATCGATATAGTCGGCCAGATCGATTGTATAAAGGTTCCATGAGTTGTTATTATTTCCTGATCCGGAAACAAGATCAACTCTTCCGGAGAAAACAGGGCTTCCGAATTTTTTCACAGAGTAGCCGCCATTGATATCGTAGTCCTGGAGAAAATAAGGAAGGTTGTTCTCAAATATCTTGATTATCTTAAGGTCGACTGCTTTAAGATTAGCAGCTTTAAAAGGAAAGATAAGGTTTTGTGAAGAGGGAAGGATAATTCCATTTCCCTCCAGTTTTATGCCCGGGGGCAGGGCAGAAAAGTCAAATTCTTTCTTAACCGTTGAAGAGAGGGTTGAGCCTATATTGTTTTTTATAGATGATTCAATACTAAGTTCGACAATGCCGAGCAACCGTGTTTCGGGGAAGATGCTTACGATATTAGAGTTGATATTTATGATTACTTCCGAAGAGGGAGAAAAATAAATCAAACCATCTGTTTCCTGCGATGGCTCGATGGGGTCAGAAAAGATCAGATCTATTCTCTGGCTTTCTTCCGGGAAGGTAATTATATCAAGTATGCTGAAATCATCTGCAGGTGGGATGTTTAGAGATGATGATCCTTTTTGCTTAACTCCTACTGAATTGCCGTCCCATGTCAGTGTAAGCTCCTGAAGCTTGTCAGTCCTTTCAATACCGGTAACGGTGAATTTATGGCTGAGGTTAACGGAATGGTCCCAGGTAACTCCCATCTTTTTCTTGCCAAGTTTTGCCAGGAGGTAGTCTTCGGCTTCACGTGGATCAATAACATCAGCAGTAACGACCTCCCCATGCAGGATATAGCTGTTTTCTTCTGTTGAAGTACACTCCAGAGCCCCGATATTAACACGGAAATCTTTTCGAAGCGTCTGGATCTTTAATGGAAAAACTTTTAGTCGTTCTTTCACCTCTCCAATTTTATTCAGGTTCAGACTACCTGAATAGGTTTTCCCAGGGCTGAGCAACCTGGAGGGTGTGAAGACAAGTGTTGTTTCATCTTTCCATTCAGTCTTGCCTTTAATTGAAGGTTCAAAAACAAATAATCCGGAAGTTGACTTTCCGGCCTTTTCTGCAAATCCGGGAGTAAAACGGATTTCGATTGAACCATTTGCAGGAATAATACCTGAAGTGTATCCCGAAATATATTCAGAGAACCCTTTATCGAGCGGGATATTGGCTAGATTAGTTTCTGTAGACTGACCTTTTGCTGAACGGACAATTTTCTTATTCTTTGAACCACAAGAGGTTACCAGAATAAAGACTAAAAATATAGAAATGAGTTTTGCAGCTTTCATAGTCGGGGGATTTGAAATTATTTTAATTCTGTGGTCAATGGATTGCGTTTATCCCCTTAATAAATCTATTATTCTCCCACGAACTCACCCCTTCCCTGATGCCTGATGCCTGATGCCTTTATGGAGTTACCATCTCAGTCCTGAGTTTCAAGACGTAGTCGCGGATATTATTAAGGGTTTCGACAGTTACTGTCATCTCGCTGCCTGATGAAAGTAAAACCTGCTTTGTTGTGTCAATTTCAAGATCACCTTTTTTAAAATAGATATCGAAGGTGTCGAAATAGCTTTGAAGAAATTTAAGTTTTTTAGTATAATAGACAACAACCGGGTCGTCGTAATAATTTTTCAGGAAGCTGAAAAGAGAGGTGAGGGTATATTTTTGTTCGGCAATCTTTTGTACTACTTCCGGATCCGGATTATCAGGATCATAAAGAAGCTGGGTAGCGATGAAGAGCGCTTCAACCCATCCTCCCATTATCATTAGTCCGGCAGTACTCTCCTTACCTTCGGTACGAAGATGGTTCTCCATACTATAGAAAGCCGTATTCATGATGATCGCAATTGTATCAGGATCAGCCATATCTCCCTGTATCTGTCTGATTGGTTCAGTAAGGAAGCGATCGGGGATACCCAGTTTATTGCTCATTTCACGAATTGTCACCATATAGTCGATTAACTCCTGACCGATACCGAATATTTTAAGATATCCGAAGTCAACACCATAGATCCCTGTATTTATAGAGGCTTTTGAGCTGCTCAGGTATTCATCTCTTCTTGAAATAGGGTTTAGGATGGCATTATCGTAAGGAACTCCAAGTCTATTAAAAATTGCGCATACCTCAACAGGAGTGAGGATGCCATAAAAGATCTCATTTTTTTCTTCCGGGATCAATTTTCCTGTGGAATCTGATTTATAGGTTGAAAATACCGGCTTAAATGTATCTTTCTCCACAGGTCCGGGCTTACAGGAAAATGATACTAATAATAAAATTATTATCAGATTGGAGATGAGTATTCTCATAATTTTTTAATTATCATAACAAATTTAGCAATAAATATGGATTAAGGAGTTGAAATGAAAAAATTGTTTTTGCTCCCTGAAGGGTACCGGCTATTATATATTATTACAATAATATCCTGTTTCCCAGTTTCCTTGATATTAACCCAAGGATCATATTCAGATTAGCATACCTCTTTTGTAACTGTAACACTTTTTCAGTATCGTTGGCTTTAACAGCTCCCTCGAGAAGAGCCATGATCTCTTTTCTTTTAATAATGATCTTATCGCTTTTGAATTTAAGGACAGCATCGCCAACTATCTCCTTAAGTTTCATATCCTCTGTTTCAACATAGGTTTGTTTATCTTTCCATATCCTGCTTAGTTCATGAGAATCGGCAAGCAGGTCGGCTGCAAGGCTTGAAATCTCCGGATCTTCATGCTTAACAAATTGTTTATCTCCCGCAATTAGCCCCTGCTCGACATGAAACCGGAAATCAGCAAAGATTTTTGCACACACCCTGTCATCAAATGAAAGATCGTCAGTAATAATTTCCCTGACAACATAATCAGATACTGTCAGAACCTCCTCTTTGCCATCTTCTTTAGCTATAGACCTTTCAAATTCCGCACTACCGAATTTCAAGAGCAAACGTATTATCTCTTTTTCTGAATACCTGGCAATAGTCTCGCTTTGTACAGGCTTAATGGTTATCGGTGGAGGAACAGGAAGATCTTCCGGACCCGGATATTTATTTCTGTCCTGAAAGTTTTTCTGTTGCCTCAATTTATTTACTTCATGATAAAGAATCGGCTCGGATACCTCAAGGACGGTGCTACACTCCTTAATATATACTGTTCTGGTTATTGCTTCAGGAATCACTGCAATCGACTTAACAACATCGCGTATAAGGTCTGCTTTCCTCACCGGGTCGTTATTAGATTCCGATAGAAGAAGTTGTGTCTTGAAGCGGATGAAATCTGTTTCGTTTTCTTTCAGGAATTTTATAAACTCTTCATTGCTTATCTTCTTCGAAAAAGAATCGGGGTCCTCACCTTCGGGCAGAAGGACTATTTTAACATTCATTCCCTCTTCCAGCACAAGATCGATTCCGCGGATAGAGGCTTTTATTCCTGCAGGATCGCCATCGTAAAGGATAGTAATATTCTGCGTAAATCTTCTTATCAGCCTTACTTGCTCCTGAGTAAGAGAGGTACCTGATGAGGCAACTACATTTTCGATGGTTGCTTCATGAAGCGACATCACATCGGTGTAACCTTCAACAAGATAACAACGGTCTTCTTGTGTTATTGCTTTCCGTGCCTGGTATATACCATAAAGTATTCTGCTCTTATGGTATATCTCCGATTCGGGTGAGTTGAGGTATTTTGCACTTTTTGGGTCTGCTTTAAGAATTCGTCCGCCGAAGCCGAGCACCTGTCCGGAGAGTGAGTGAATCGGGAACATGACCCTGCTACTGAACCTGTCGAAGATGCGATCTTCATGCTGAATAGACAATCCGGTTTTGACAAGAAAGTCCTTTTTGTATCCATCATCCAGGGCCTTTTTTGAAAAACCATCACGTTTATAAAAACTATAGCCAACTTCAAATTTTTTAAGGGTATCCTGTCTGAAGCCCCTCTCTTTGAAATAGGTAAGGCCAACTGATATCCCCTCGTCAGACTGGAAGAGATTTTCAGTAAACTGACGTGCTGCATATGTTGTTACAACGAGCAGGCTCTCTCTCACATTCTGTTTATCAATCTCTTCCCGGCTAAGTTCTTTCTCAACAACTTCAATATGATATTTCTTTGCCAGGTATTTTAACGCCTCAGGGTAGGTTAGGTGCTCATGCTCCATTACAAAATTGACGGAGTTGCCAACCTTACCGCAACCAAAGCATTTGAATATCTCCTTTGCAGGCGACACAGTGAATGAAGGTGTCTTCTCATTATGAAAAGGGCATAATCCCAGGTAGTTAACCCCTCTTTTCTTTAGGGGAACGAATTCCTGCACAACATCAACGATCTGTGCAGCATCAAGAATACGTTCTATGGTGGGACGGTCAATCATGGTTCAATTTCTTCCTGAAATACGCCACCGTCTTCGCTAAACCAATATCAGTACCAATCTTCGGTGACCACCCTAACTCTTTTATAGCAAGGGAAATATCAGGCTTACGTTGTTGTGGATCATCTTCCGGAAGAGGAAGATGGACAATCTTTGATTTTGAGCCGGTCATTTTAATAATCATATCAGCCAGAGACCGAATAGTAACCTCAACAGGATTTCCGAGGTTTACCGGTCCTGTAAAGGTATCAGGAGTATCCATCAGGAGGATTAGTCCATCGATAAGGTCGTCGACATACTGAAAGCTACGTGTATGTGACCCGTCGCCGAAGATTGTGATATCTTCTCCTTTCAGTGCCTGAACTATAAAGGTGGAAACTACTCTGCCATCGTTTGAATTCATCAGAGGCCCGTATGTATTAAATATCCTTGCGATCTTTATACGAACCTTATTCTGATTGTGGTAGTTCATAAACAATGTCTCGGCGCATCTTTTTCCTTCATCGTAGCAGGCTCTGGGTCCCAGTGTGTTTACATTGCCCCGGTAACCTTCATGTTGAGGATGCACTTCAGGATCGCCATATACTTCGCTGGTTGAGGCCTGAAGGATCTTCGACCTGGTCCTTTTTGCCATACCAAGAGTGTTTATAGCACCCATCACCGATGTTTTTATTGTTTTAATACCATTGTATTGATAATGTATCGGTGATGCCGGGCAGGCGAGATTATAAATCTCATCCGTCTCAACAAAAAGGGGCATGGTAACATCGTGCCTGATCACCTCAAAAAATGGATTATCAAGCAGATGGACAATATTCATCTTTGACCCTGTGAAATAGTTGTCGAGACAGATCACCTCATGTCCCATTTTTAGTAACTTTTCACAAAGGTGGGAACCGATAAATCCGGCACCGCCGGTGACGAGAATACGTTTCATAGTTTAAATGTTATCTACAAATATAATAAAACTGTTTTAGCAATAAGTGGAAATGGAATCAGGAAGTAAAATAGGTTAATTGGTTAATGGGAGTTGGGGATTGCCACGCCCTCCTTCGTCGGGCTCGCAAAACCAAATTACGTTGTGCCGTTAATTATTCCTCCTAATTTCGATCTTAACGATAACTTCATCAATCTCCACTTCCCTCACACCGCCACCTGAGATGTTTTTTGAAAGGGTAACTTCCGTAGAAAGTGTCTGTGAGCCGATATATGATGCATGTCTCTTAACCGCTTCCCTGACAAATTCATGATCTTCAATATTTACAGTTATTTTGTCGGTGACATCGAAGCCGCTTTCTTTGCGGATATTTTGAATTCTGTTGACAAACTCGCGGGCAATACCCTCATACCGAAGGTCGTCAGAGATCGTAATATCAAGGGCAACAGTGAGTTTGCCTTCGTTGGCAACCTGCCATCCGGGGATGTCTTCAGATACTATCTCAACATCATCTGTTGTAAGAATTACCTCTTCTCCATTGATGGTAACAGGATGACTTCCGCTGGTTTCAAAAGCAACAATTTCCTGCGCTGTTAGTGCAGAGATAGCAGTGCTGATCTCTTTCATCAGTTTACCGTACCTTGGACCTAGTGTCTTGAAATTGGGTTTTATCTTCTTAACCAGGATGGCTGAAGTGTCGTCAATATACTCGACCAGTTTAACATTGACTTCGGCAAGTATAAGATTTTTAACTGCTTCAAACTTACTTCTGAAATATTTATCAGGAACAGGAACCATTATCCTGGCCAGCGGCTGACGGACTTTAATGCTTACTTTCCTGCGTAATCCAAGGATCATTGAAGATACTTTCTGTGCAATATCCATCCTCTCTTCGAGAACAATATCGATAAGAGATTCATCATATTCGGGGAAGAGTACAAGGTGAACAGAGCTTTCTTTATGTTTGCCGGTGGTATTGTTAAGATCGAGGAACAGGCGGTCCATATAGAATGGGGCTATTGGAGCGGCAAGCTGGCTAACTGTTTTAAGACAGGTAAAGAGCGTCTGGTATGCGGCAAGCTTATCCTTATCGTATTCCCCTCCCCAGTAACGTTTTCTGTTGAGACGAACATACCAATTACTCAGGTTTTCAGTTACAAAATCCTGGATAGCGCGTCCTGCGCGGGTCAGATCATAATCATTATAACAATTCCCGACCTCTTTTACCAGTGAGTTTAGCAACGATATTATCCAGCGGTCTATCTCAGGTCTCTCATTGACCGGGATTTCTTTTTCGGTATACCTGAAATTGTCAACATTTGCATAGAGTGAAAAGAAGGAATAGGTATTGTAGAGAGTCCCGAAGAACTTACGTTTAACTTCATCCACTCCTGTAAAATCGAACTTAAGATTGTCCCATGGTTGTGAGTTGGTTATCATATACCAGCGCAACGGATCAGATCCATTCTCTTCAATAGCGGAGAAAGCATCAACTGCATTTCCGAGTCTCTTCGACATTTTGTTGCCGTTCTTATCAAGGACAAGACCGTTTGATATTATGTTTTTGAAAGCAACCGAGTCTGAAATCATTGTTGCAATTGCATGAAGTGTAAAAAACCAGCCCCTGGTCTGATCAACACCTTCGGCAATATAATCAGCCGGGAACATCTCTTTAAAATTATCTTTATTTTCAAAAGGATAATGTACCTGGGCATAAGGCATTGCTCCTGAGTCGAACCAGCCATCTATAAGGTCAGGCTCACGGAACATTTTTTCCCCTGTATCGCTGACAAGGTAAATATCATCAACAAACGGGCGGTGCAGGTCGAAATTTTCGTAGTTCTCCTGTGAATTATCTCCTTCAGTAAATTTTGCAAGAGGATTTTTCTTCATGAAGCCTGCTTTGATTGATTTTTCAATCTCAGATTTCAGTTCCGCTGCGGAGCCAATACATTTTTCCTCTTTTTTATCTTCGGTTATCCAAATGGGAAGAGGAGTCCCCCAGTACCTGGTACGTGAGAGGTTCCAGTCAACAAGGTTCTCGAGCCACTTTCCAAATCTGCCTGTCCCTGTCGATGCAGGTTTCCAGTTAATGGTATTGTTTAATTCGATCATGCGATCGCGGAAGGCTGTTGTACGGATAAACCAGGCATTGAGTGGGTAATAAAGGATCGGTTTATCTGTTCTCCAGCAATGAGGGTAGCTGTGAACCTGTTTCTCAATCCTGAATACCTTACCCTGCTGTTTAAGCATGACAGCAATATCGACATCAAGTGTTTCAGTATCTGCAGGAATGTTGTCAGCATATTCATTTTTTACCGGACGAGCCTCAAACCCTTTATAAGTAATTTTATTAACACTCTGTTTTACAAACATTTCGTCAAGATCGGCAATAGGTACCATATATCCACGTTTATTGACCATCGGACCCATAGAGCCATCTTTTCTCTTAACAATAAGAGAAGGCACTCCGTTTTCTTTTGCAACACGGTAGTCGTCGGCTCCAAATGTGGGAGCTATATGTACGATGCCTGTACCATCTTCGGTTGTGACAAAATCGCCGGTCAGTACCCTGAACGCACCTTCATCCGGCTTAACCCAATCGATAAGTTGTTCATAGCTAATGTCTTGTAATTTCAAGCCAGTGAACTCATCGAGAACTTTAAAAGGTATCTTTTTATCACCAGGTTTATATTCTGAAAAATCAAGTCCTGCATTCGATTCCGGAAACATTGCATTAAGCAGTTCTTTGGCAATGATTACAGTTATCGGATCGCCAGAATAGGTATTGAAACTTCGTACTTTAATATATACGATATCTTTTCCAACGGCCAGTGCGGTGTTTGACGGGAGGGTCCAGGGAGTTGTGGTCCAAGCCATCATATGTACATCGGCAGTATCGGTATTATTAAACAGGAATTCTGATTTATTATCCCTGATCAGTTTAAAAAGAGCGATGCAGGTTGTGTCTTTTATATCGCGGTAGCATCCCGGCAGGTTAAGTTCGTGTGAACTTAATCCTGTTCCGGCTGCAGGGGAATATGGTTGTATAGTATAACCCTGGTATAGATATCCTTTTGAGTATAGTTGTTTCAACAGCCACCATAAGGTTTCTATATAGCGGTTATCATAGGTCACGTATGGATGGTCCATGTTGACCCAGTATCCCATTTTTCGTGTTAGCTCTTCCCACAGGTCGGTGTATTTCATTACATCGGTGCGGCAGGCTTTGTTATAATCTTCAATCGATATTTTTGTACCAATATCTTCTTTTGTGATGCCCAGAGATTTTTCCACACCAAGCTCAACTGGTAATCCATGGGTATCCCATCCTGCTTTACGTTTTACCTCATATCCACTTTGTGTCTTAAAACGGCAGATAGCATCCTTTATGGTACGGGCCATAACATGGTGAATACCAGGTATGCCGTTAGCAGAAGGTGGACCCTCATAGAACACAAACTCACCTTTCCCGTTTACTTCACGAATGCTTTTATGAAAAGTATCATTTTCATCCCATACTTTCAGGATCTCTTTGTTTACTTGCGAGAGATCAAGACCTTTATATTCAGGAAACCGTTTCCCCATTGGATCAATTAGTTATTGTTATTGGTGTTATGAAAAAAATTCGCACAAAGATAGTAAAATTAGGAATAATATAAATGGTAGAATTGGAGTGAAGGATTGCTTTGTCTCCGCCTGCTGGCGGATCCTCGCAATGACTTTGGATCTTACATAATTCTCTGATGATCCAAAGACATACCTTTATTACTTGCAGTGTCATTGCGAGTCCCGTGCAGCGGGACGAAACAATCCCTTAATCCCAACAGAGAACATTCTAATCCGTTGATATGGATCAGGATTAATGACTGAGGTTATAATTAATTATCTTTACGTTAGTTTTCAATACTATTAATAAATGAAGAAGCTAATTATCCTTACCGGTGCCGGAATGAGTTCAGAGAGTGGGATTAAAACTTTCAGGGATTCCGGTGGGCTATGGGAGGAATATGATGTAACAGAGGTTGCTACACCTATGGCCTGGCGGCAAAACAGGGAACTGGTACTGAGATTTTATAACGAACGGAGGAGGCAGCTGGCAGATTGTGAACCCAACGATGGCCATAAAGGGTTAGCCACATTGGAAAAATATTTTAATGTGCAGATCATTACGCAAAACATTGATGATCTTCATGAAAGAGCTGGTAGTTCAAATATATTATATCTTCATGGGGAGCTTACCAAGGCAAGAAGTACGGTGGATCATAATCTGGTATATGATATAGGATATAAAGATATTAATGAAGGGGATACATGTGAAAAGGGAAGCCAGCTAAGGCCTCATATTGTCTGGTTTCATGAAGATGTACCAATGATGGATGAAGCTGTAAGTCTAACATCCGAAGCGGATATCTTTGTTGTGGTAGGATCGTCACTTAATGTATATCCTGCAGCAGGAATTATCAACTTTGCTCCTGCTAATGCATCTCTGTGGCTCATTGATCCTAAGGATGTTGCTGTTCCTGTTAACAGGAGAGTAGAGGTAATAAAGGAGAAAGCATCCACCGGGATTGCAATTCTTACAGAGAGAGTGTTAAAGGGGAATGTAAGTGTATGATTTAGTCGTATGCAAACGTCATTTAATACCAGCCTGGCATGCAACCCGGAAATGGTCCGAAATAACTATCTTTGCATCACTTTGTAATAAAAATGGAAGACTCAAAACCACGAAATAGAAAAATAGTACTTGCTGTCACCGGGGCCAGTGGTTCAATATATGCTAAAAAGCTGCTTGAGAAACTTCAGCAAATGAAATCCCCCCCGGAAGAGGTTGCAGTGATTTTTTCCGAAACCGCAAAAGAGATATGGAAGGCAGAAACAGGGGCTAAATATTCGCCATTAACACATGCGAAGGAATATAACAATAATACATTTTATGCTCCATTCGCATCAGGTTCTTCTCAATACGACACAATGATTATATGCCCTGCATCGATGGGTACTACCGGACGCATTGCAAACGGGACATCAGATGATCTGATTGCCCGCACAGCTGATGTGATGCTAAAGGAAAGAAGACGATTGATAATTGTCCCCAGAGAAGCACCCTACAGCCTGATACATATTAATAATATGAAATCACTCACCCTGGCAGGAGCAATAATATGTCCGGCAGCACCTTCTTTTTACAGTAATCCACAAACAATAGATGATTTGGTTTTGACTGTGGTTGACCGAATACTCGATCTTGCCGGTTTTGACAGCAACGCATTCAGATGGATGGAAAATGATTGACAGCAGGGTAATACGTTTTTTCCGGAAGCATCATGTTCTGACAATTGCCACTACGATAGAGAATGAATCATGGTGTGCAAATTGCTTTTATATTTATCTTGAAAAAGAGAACTCCCTGGTTTTTACCACAGATAAGGATACACGTCATGGTAAGGAGTTTGTAATGAATCCACTGATTGCAGGCTCAGTAGTCCTTGAGACGATGGTTGTCGGCAAAATCAGGGGAATTCAGTTTCAGGGTATTGTCACCGAGCCGGAAGGCGATCTTCTTACCAGGGCAAAAAGCGGATACCTGAAGAGATTTCCGATTGCCGCACTTATGGATACACATCTGTGGATTGTGAATCTGACTTATATTAAAATGACTGATAACAGGTTAGGGTTTGGGAAGAAGATAATTTGGACTACCGATTTGCCCCCCTGCCCCGCTTAAGCAGGGCAGGGGGGTATTATATAGGAGTTTGAGCACAAAACTATTTTACAGTAGTCAAGAAAACGGTAAATTTCCCTACTTTTGTGCTTATTAAAAACTAATAAAAGAATTCATGTTCTCAGGAATCATAGAAGAATCAGCCAAGGTTATAAATCTTGAAGAAGAGAAGGATAACCTTCATATAACGATGAAATGTTCATTTGTTGATGAACTGAAGATCGATCAGAGTATCTCACATAACGGAGTATGTCTGACTGTTGTCAGGAAAGACAAAGGCACATATACTGTGACTGCAATAAAGGAAACCCTTGAAAAGACAAACCTGGGATTATTGAAACCCGGAGACAAGGTCAACCTGGAACGCAGTACAAGGCTTGACGGCCGTCTTGATGGGCATATGGTACAAGGCCATATTGATCAGGTTGCAGTATGCACCAATGTAAAGGAAGCAGGAGGAAGCTGGTACTATACATTTGAATATGAACCTGTTCAGGACGACTATATCACTGTTGAAAAAGGATCAGTATCTGTTAATGGGGTGAGTCTTACTGTTGTAAATTCAAAACCCACATCATTTGAAGTTGCAATAATTCCATTTACCTGGGAGGTAACTAATTTTCACCAGATCAAAAAGGGGACAGTTGTCAATATTGAATTTGATATACTTGGGAAGTATATTGCGAAGATTGTGAGACAGCAATTGGATCGATAGGCTTACTTATCATATATTGATTTAACTTTAAAATCGGGGATCTCAATAAAAGCTGTAAGCCTTTACTAATCAGTAATTAATGAGGGGATTTGTATATATTTTGACAAATAAGAATAATACAGTTCTTTACACAGGTGTGACTAGTGATTTATTGCAGCGCATATCACAACATAAAAGGAAAAAACACTCTGAAAGTTTCTCTGCAAGATATAATATCAGCAAACTGGTCTATTTTGAGAGTTTCGAAACAATTGGTGAAGCCATTATTAGAGAAAAACAAATCAAATCCGGGCCCAGGAAGAAAAAAGTGCAATTAATTAACGAAAATAACCCAGTGTGGCTTGACCTAAGTTCGACTCTGGATGGTAGCTAAGGATTGCTTCGCCTCCCAATTTCATTGGGATTCTCGCAATGACGCTGCAGATAATCTATTTCTATTTTGGGATTGCACTACTCATTATTAAGCCCCCGGTCATTGCGAGTCCTGCATTGCGGGACGAAGCAATCCTTCAATCCATTGTCCAAAATACATAATACATTACTTCTTTCTCCTGACCCTCTTCTTCTCCACCGGCATTCCTTCTCTCCTCTATGCCACAATCCCCCCTTTGAGAGAATATAATTTACGAAAACCCTTATCATAAAAGTATCTTGCAGCCCTGATACTTCTGTAATCTGTGGTACAATATAAAAAGAGAGCACACTCTTTATTTATAGTGTCTGCAGAAAATTCGAGATTAGAAAAAGCGGGGATATTCACTGCATCTCTCAGACGTGAACCGCGGTACTCAAAAAATTCTCTGACATCAATGATAAGAGCAGGGTCTTCTTTCAGATAAGTCAGGTGAAAATAATAAGGTTGAAGTGATTTGAATTTTACAGAATCCGGTATCTGACCTGCTATTGAACTGCAAATGACCAGAAAAAATGCAACTATGGAAGCAAATGATTTCATATCCGGAATTCAGTTTAACAATATAACTTTTTTTAAGAAACCACATGATCGAATCTTCTACATTCTCTTCAATGTTAGTAATAGCAATCTGTAACTCCCATGTAGAAAACACGGATTAGGTACACAACAAAAAAGCCGCTCATTTTAATAAGCAGCTTCTATTTTCGTTTAATTTTTTCCTCGCACCCCGTACCCTTAACCTCGTACCTATTTTTGTTTCATCTTGGCATCCATACAGAGAGTAGCATGTGGCACGGCTCTTAGTCTCTCTTTTGAGATTAGCTGACCGGTCTCACGACAGATTCCGTATGTCTTATTCTCAATCCTGATCAGAGCGCCCTGAAGGTGTTGTATAAATTTAAGCTGACGCTGAGCCAGCCTGCCTGCTTCTTCTTTCGATAATGTTGTTGCACCCTCTTCCAGTACTTTGAAAGTAGGAGAGGTATCCAAAGTATCATTGCTCTCTTCGTGTGTTATGCTGGACTTCAGTATCTCATAATCTTTCCTGGCTTTATCCAGCTTCATGAGGATGATCTCTCTGAACTCCTCAAGCTCACTATCCGCGTATCTTGTCTTTTCCGCCATGGTAAATGTTGTTAATATGCGGCAAAGATATTGTTTTTTTTATAATTAAAAAATATGAGGAAATATCACTAAATATCATACAATTCTTATTGAGTGATAAGAGAAACTGCTGTGTTAAAATTTGCGGCGTCGGGCGTCAGGCATCAGCATTGCACAAATCTTATCACACTCTGGCTCTAACCGTTCAAATTGTTCAAAAGTGATATATCCGATTTCCAAAGAAATTATCAATTGTGTTCTCAGTTCAGCTGTTGAACCACGAGCGATATAGAAATGCTTTATGCTTTGTTTATCTGTATCCAGATTATCTCCCTCAGCAATATTTGATGAAATTGATACTGATGACCGTCTAATCTGGTCCTTTAGGCCAAAATCCTTATTAAAATATACAGAATCTGTTAATTTGTAAACATTAACAGCAAGATCTTTGGCATTTTGCCAAACATGTAGTTTTTTAAAGTTTCCCATTTTGCAGCGATTATAGATTAGTATATAACGTTATCCGCAATTCCACCTGGAGATAACAATGCTAATTTAAGAAATTATAGCGATTTGTCTGTTAATTGTTTTTGTCCGACACCTGATGCCCGACGCCCGATGCCTGACGCCTTTATTTAATTACTCCTTGCTTTCCTGAATAATATATTCCATCCCGATTTCCAGAAATAGCAAAAATCAGTAAAAAAAGGACGTTTGTCGAACGAATCGAGATATTTCAACTCGGAAGCCTGTATCTCTTCAATATCGCCAGGCATATCAGCATAGAAGGGGGGAATCAGCCCGGGCTTATATTTTATTCTTCTCTCCTGAACATCTTTTTTGTAGAGTTCAAAATATTGTTTGCTGAGGGGTCTGATTCCGACAAGCTTCATGTCTCCTTCAAAAAAATTGATAAGCATAGGGAGTTCATCGAGCCATATTTTTCTACATACTGCTCCCCAGGAAGTTATCCGGAAGTCATGCTTGAACTTACCTCCATCCTGAAGATAATGTAGCTTATAGACATAATCTTGTATATACTCAGAATAAGGGTGCATTGTGCGAAGCTTATATACCTTTATTACTTGTCCCTCTTTTCCTATCCTTGGCAATGCAATCAACGGACCGTAAATGTTATCATTTTTTTGAATTGGATTGCTGCTTTTTACTGCTTCAATGCATAGCAGGTTCCCGATAAATGACTCTTGTCTGATCCTGAATCCTGCCCTCGATAGTCTGCCCAGTGCCTCGGCCCGCGATATTACAGCATTATTTCCACGGGTAAGAAAAATGTATAAACCCCTGGTGATCTTAAGCTTAGGAAGGATCCGTTTAACTATGAAATCAAGAAGATAGTAGATCCAGTTAAGAACAGGTGGATACTTTTTTAACAGCCTCTTTTTTCTTTGGTCTTTTGTCTCGACACAACAGAAAAAATAACTCTTCAGATCAAGTTTGTTGTTAACAGCATCCAGGAATTCATCGAGCTTTTTGATGTCGTTGATCTTGTGAAGATTGATAATATAGTCGTATTTATCATGAATAAGACCATCGATATTAAAAATGGTTGTAGTTGATAATACAGCCGTATAGTCAGTAAGCTTATTACTGGCTATCTTTAAAATAGCCTGGGTCATCTCTGTTCCGCACTCTTTTTCAATTGCACTGATAATCCTGGGGTTAACATCCTCCTTCTCAGCAATATGTACTCCGTTTCCGTTAGTCCCCTTTACAAGATCATATTCACTGGGTATTTTATATTTCTTATACTTCTCGTACTCCTCATAATCCTGTATAACTGCCTTTTTATAAGCTATATAGACTGATCCGAAAAGAAGCTCCAACATAGTTGCAACCAGGGCAGTCCCAAGGACAATGGTCCTGGAATAAAAATAGTCCCTGATACTATACATTACCAGTGCTGTAATTGCCACAGCTATAATATTACTGCTCAGAACCCTTGTAAAGAGAGTAGTGAAGTTGATAATCTTTCCACGGTGCATCTTCCCGTTAGCCAGCGAAACAATTATCCACATTAAAGCCAGCGCCAGAAAAAACGGAGTATGTGATGGCAGGTACAACCTCAGGCTTGCCGGTTTGGTCCATACCATAGCAAGAAACGATATTGTCAGAATTACAATATCAGCTAAAAGTGTAATAACCCGGAACTTAATTTTCTCCATCTGGTTTAAACATGCGGATAGGATTCTATCGTGAAGTAAGTAAAAATTTGATTATTCTCTTTAGCTAAGACTGGATAATCGTATGCATGGTTGCTTTTTGCACTCAAGCCCCCTTTTAATATTAGAACCCAAAACTCACCCCAAGATTCACCGTACTCTTCTTCCCATAGAAATACTCCGGACCCCACCTGCTGTCTCCGCTAATATCAGAGGAAGTGAAGGAAAACCATGTATAAAGGTCATTTATAACCTGATAAGAAGCCTTAAGTCCTATTGTGGCATTATGCCATTCCACGGAATTTAACGGCGGATTTCCTACCCGGGGAACGCCAAGCTCAGTGTAATCCGGACCACGTATCGCATCAGTGAAATAGAGATTAATATTAAGCGTTCTGACAGGACGGTAATCTAAAGCAATATACCACTCCCTTGAGTTATCCCTAAGGTAATGACCGAGGTTAAAACCATTTGTCTCAAAGGTAAGTGTAGGGACATAATGTTGAAAAGTGAGGGGGTAGGTGTAAGTGAACTCTGTAGTGAACGACAGGTTGGAAAGAGGAAGATCAGTAATTCTAAATCCTGCTTTATAACTGAAGAAGTTCCATTCATCCTTTTCTGTAAACCTGCTAACGGATAGTTCATCAATAAACATAGTGGCATAGAGATGAAGGTTCTTTATCTGACGGGAGCTGATATCAATAAACATTTGTGAATTCATATTATCCACTCCAGAGGTTAGAGAATGGTCTACTGACTTATAGAAGAAAAGTGGAATGAGATAGGCAGGGTTGATATTCTCATCGCTGTAAACAATACTGTTACCAACTGATACATTAAGGTATTTTACTGGGGTGAAGGTGATCATGTTGGCTGCAATAAATTTCTTGTGATATACCTCTCTGTAGTCAGTACCATAGCTATTAGTAACCCAGTATGAATTAGCGCTATCAACAACCATTGAGTTGAGCCATCCATGGAAGTAGTTGAAGTCAAACCATTTAACAGGGGAGATATGTAATTTTAGCTGTACAAACGTAGGATTGTTGCCACCAAAGATATTTGCTCCATTATAGTTGTTCCCCCATTGCAGCTTATCCTTAACAAGAGCTGCATTACCCCATTTCCATGAGTATGTAACACCCCCCTGCATCTCGCTCCAGTCGGTGCTGCCTTTAATATGTCCTCCTTCTCTTTGAGTAAGGTAGGCGGATCTTCCCAGTAACGGATTCTCATGATTATCACGCAGGGAAGCATAAAACCCCCACTTATGAATATATCCATGTAACTCTGCACCGTTGCGCCAGTATGTTGCTTTACCAGAGGAGTTGGTAAAAACCTCTCCTCCCAGTATTGGATTTACTGTCAGTGAAAAAATTGAATCCTTATAATAAATCAGATCTCTGCGCAATTGTATCTTTGCGTTTTTAAAGCCTCTAAAGCCTATAATGCCTTTAACGCCTTCCTCAAAATTCTCCTTCCTAAAATCCATAAGATAAAAATCGAGCTCTTTCTGCTGCCGTTGGTTTAGTTGCTCTCTTTTTTTATCAGCTTCTTTCAGCCTTTGAGAGATAAACAGTCTTGAATATGGTTTTACAGCTGAATTAATAGTTATTATATGAATATTTGCCAGTTCATCAAGAAAATCATATATACCTTTATTATATACTGACTGAGGGATCTCCTGGCCGCAGAGATTTGTATTCAGTATCAGGAAAATGTTGAAAAGAGAGAATATGAGGAGAAGTTTTCTCAAGATAGTATGGATTATTAATAAACAAATATAGGACTATTTGCATTATGATATTTTATAAAAGTGGTAAGCGGTAAGCGGCATGAGGTATGTGGAAATCATCATTAGATAATCCGGATATGGTACTAGCAGATTGCTTCGTCTCCGCCAGTTGGCGGATCCTCGCAATGACCCAGGACTTAATAATGTACTGTGCATTCACAAAACAGAAATTAATTATGTGCAGCGTCATTGCGAGTCCCGTAAAGCGGGACGAAGCAATCCTTAGCTACCAATCCAATTTTTTGCCCCCAATCCAACATAAAGGGGGGCAAAAAATGCAAAAATAAATTATCTTTGAAATCGCTTTAGACTGATAAAAATGATATCGCAAGAAAACCTTACTTCAGCGGAAAAAAATATAATTCAGAACAATGATACTGAAGAAAAATGGTATGCAATTTACACCAGGCCCAGGGCGGAAAAGCTGGTCTATCAACGACTTGTTGAAGAGGGGATAAAGACCTTCCTTCCTCTTCAGAAGACTTACAGGATGTGGAGCGACAGAAAGAAGCTGGTTGAAAAGCCCCTCCTTTCATCTTATATATTTGTAAAATCGAAAAGAAAATTTTTCCCCAAGGTTTACAAAATGCTTGGCGTGGTTAAGTTCGTCACTTTCGAGGGACAACCGGCATCTATCCCTGAGAAACAGATCGATAATCTTAGATTACTTATCAACAGCGATGCTGAAATAGAAATATCTTCAGAAAAATTTGCTCAGGGTGACAAAGTTGAGGTTACCAGTGGTTCATTGATTGGATTGACAGGTGAGCTCATAAAAATAGGAAATCACAACCGTGTTGTGGTTCGTATTGATCGTCTTGATAAGAATCTGATACTCAAGATACCGAAGGCGTTTTTAAGGAAGATGTAAGGGCACAACGGCATCATCGTATTACGCTATGAAGTAACAACTGTACAAAAGCGCAGGGTGAGGGTAGGGACTGGCATTAATAAATACCCCCACCAGGAGCAGAAATAAGATAATACGAAAATTTCTCAACCGGCGCTTAACTTTTTGTGGAGAAGGAGAAAACGAGTTCTTAAGTACTTCAGAGATTCTCTTTTACTTCTGCAATAATTCTTGCAGCTATTTTAAGGGGTAGAGAGATGTTCTTTGCTACTTCTTCACAATCTGTAAGAGATGGTTGTCCTTTTCCATTTACTGTTGTAGAATGGTTGCCATTAAAGCCATCAGAAGGAAGAAGATCATATGCGGGAGAAACGGCCCAGTATCCGTTAATGTAAATAAAAGAGAAGTTTTTGGCATGATCGTCCTTATTACTAATCAGGATGTTGAATACCATTTGTCTGAAGATTTTTTCGACTTCAAGTGCATAAAAACTCAAAGGGTGAACTTCTTCATTAATACTGCTCTCCTTAGCCGGACGATATACCAGCGCTCCCATACCGTTTTCCCCCACAATGCTGAGCCGTTCAAGTAAAGAAATCGATGCAGGATTAATACCTCTGCTTATCAACCAGCGGTCGACAAGTAGTTTTCCCCAACCATCTGGCAAGCTGTCGTCAAAAACTCCAAACATTCCTCCAAATGGTTCTGCTCTTGCAGTAAAAAGACCGCTTTTCAAAGGAAGATAAAAGGGAGATACAGAGAATCCTGTTGCTATCCAGCCCGGATCATACTCAAACAAACAACGACGGTCAGGAGAAAGCGCCAGTTTGCCAATCCTCCTGTTATCAATAAATAATACATTGAGCAAATTTACTGTTTCAGCCATTATGTTTCCCTCTCTGGCGTTTTATGGAAGATGATTCCAAAACCTGATCAATATTTTCAAACTGCCGGCGTGAAAAGAGAAGTGCGAATTCCTCAGTAGCATCGAGAACGACTGCTATCATCAGAAGATGTTTAAGTGAAATTTCATGATAATTCTCGAAACGCTTGAGAGAACCCAGGCTTACACCCGCCCTTTTTGCAAGGGTTTGCTGCGTAAGGTTCATTTCAAGCCTTCGTTTACGTAATCGTTCAGCAATACCTTTGGCAATTTCAGCAGGATTATAGACATCTAAAACAAAATCACTATTGGCCAATATATTAATCATTAGTTTAAATTTATAGTTATTGTAGCTAAAATATTAGACGAAGATAAGGTGAATTTAGGAAAAAAACAACACCGCACGACCGCAAGACGGAGCCCCGCCATGCGGGGTAAACTCCGCCGAGCTCGCCAAAGGCAAACGCGAAACGAAAACGTCCTGTGTCCTTCGCCCTGCGATCTTTAATCAAATAATTCCTCGTGGGCTTGCCACGGAGATAGTCAACTTTAAGAATTTTCTTTATTTGCATGTATAAATGAAATTTCTTAACTTGCAGTTGTGAAAGGCTTATCTGATAATCATGAAACCAATAGCAATGACAAAAAAACACACGGCCGTTCTTTACGGCCTCCGCCCGGGAGCGGTTAAAAAGTTAATAATCCTTCTCCTTCTCTTTGGAAGCGTTATTATTATGGCAGGATGTGCCACGGTAAAGTTTTACTCCGATCCTGATCTGAAGAATGAAACGGGACTACGCTATTATACCCTCAAACCCTATCTCCTTGTGGAATACAGGGCGGAGAAGGATAATACGGTCAAAACATCTGTCGTATATCTGCCGGACCTTGCAAATCCCCAGTACCTGGAGTTTAAAACCGGCATAGGCTCAAATGATATTAAGCTGACATTCACGAACAGCTCGCTTACCTCTTACGGGGTGGTCAGTGAATCAATGTTCTCAGAGACCCTTGAGGCCATTGCAGCCATGCTTTCCAAAAGTGCTTATGCCGCTCAGGCATTCACAGGCACGGGAATGTCTGATACTGATGAATCCGGTACATACTTTAAGCTTTATGAAATTATTCCCGGCCGCGACGGAACGACATTAAAGGAAATTGCTCCCGCACAGAAAAACAATTAGAGGAAGAAATATCTTAAACGTCATATTATGGATAACAACATACTTAACAAAAAAATAAGCATTGGCGGTCTTTCCCATCAGGTTGGAACAGGATGGCTTTCTCCCCTGCCTGACCTTCGCGATTATACCAACACTAACACTGAAATTAAAGTCTTTAACAAAAGACTGGGTCTGACAGCCAAAAACCACAAGCAGCAGACTGTGGTTGATCTCAGTGAGTGGTGTTCTCCGGTTGAAGATCAGCTTAGTCTCGGGTCATGTACTGCCCATGCAGGTGTCGGTATTGTTGAGTATTTTGAGAGAAGGGCGTATGGAAAACATATTGAAGCTTCAAGGCTCTTCTTGTATAAAGCCGCGAGAAACCTTATGCAGGTCACCGGCGACACCGGCGCATGGCTCAGGGATACAATGGGTGCACTGGTTTTGTGCGGAGTGCCGGATGAAAAGTACTGGCCATATAATGTCGCGGACTATGATAAGGAGCCCGGCAGCTTTGTTTATTCATTGGCCGATAATTACCAGTCGGTAAAATATTTCTGTCACGATCCGCAGGGCTCTGACCTGCCAGCGGCGGAGGTGCTCTCTTCCATAAAGAAATATCTTGAGGCAGGCATCCCGTCCATGTTCGGCTTCTGGGGTTTTAAGTCGTTTGAAGACACTGATAAGCCGGGCGACATACCCTATCCCTGTAAGGGAGAATCTGCACAATGGGGACATGCGGTTGTTGCGATGGGTTATGATGACAACCGGAAGATCAGAAATACAAAGTGTGACAAAGAGACAAAAGGAGCATTATTGATACGCAACTCCTGGGGTGAAACCTGGGGCGAAAAGGGTTACGGATGGCTCCCGTATGAATATGTGCTTAACCGTCTGGCGCTCGACTTCTGGTCACTCCTGGAGATGGATTGGATTGATACCGGGGAGTTTGGCATCTAAGGTACAAGGCACAAAGGTTGAGCTTGTAGAAACACGCAGCATACTGGTTAAAAACCCTCCACTACGCTTTGAACCCTCTAAATCTCATTCCTCACATTTTAGCATATTGCTTTTGAAAAATGGAAATATAGCTGTAATATTGCTTTTGAAAAATGGGAAATATGTTATGATATAGCTTTTGAAAAACATAAAATGTATTTAAAAAGGGAATTAGATTCTGAGCTTTTAACATGGACCAGAGATCCGTCAAGGAAACCATTGCTTCTGAGAGGAGCCAGACAGGTTGGTAAGTCGTCATCTGTGCGTGAACTTTCAAAACATTTTGAATTTTTCCTTGAAATCAATTTTGAGGAACTGAAAAAAGTGCATAGCCTTTTTAATGATGATTTATCGCCGCAGACATTATGCGATAATCTCTCAATAATGTTTAATATTCCTGTTAAGGAAGGAAAGACGTTATTATTTTTCGATGAAATACAGGCTTGTTTGCCTGCAATATCTTCATTACGCTTTTTCTATGAAAAATTACCCGGATTGCATTTAATTGCGGCAGGTTCTCTGCTTGAGTTTGTGTTTGAAGATCTGCCTTCATTTGGTGTGGGCAGGATCCGTTCAATGTTTGTTTATCCTTTTTCTTTTAACGAATTTCTTTCAGCATGTGCAGAACACATCCTTTTAAAAGCAAAAAAGGGAGCATCAATTGATTTTCCGTTACAGGATGCCATTCACCAGAAACTTCTGGCATATTTTAAGAAATTCCTGATTCTTGGAGGAATGCCGGAAGTAGTTGCTTATTATGTTCAGGGTCATAATCTGGCTGAATGCCAGCGGATATTGGATGATCTTATTATTTCACTGAAAGCAGATTTTACAAAATACCGGAAACGGGTACCAATGTTACGCATCGCTGAGGTTTTTGACTCAGTTGTTCAACAAGTTGGAAATAAATTTAAATATGCCGGAGTGGTTTCGGAGGCAAATCATAAGCAGATTAAAGAAGCGCTTGATTTATTGATTATGGCAGGCCTTGTAATTCCGGTTACTCACTCGTCAGCAAACGGAATACCTCCGGGAGCTGAATCTGACTCTAAGAAGCGAAAAATGCTCATTTTTGATACCGGTCTCTTTCAGCGGTCGTTGGGTTTGAATATTCAGGAGCTGTTATTTGAAGAAAGTTTTAATCTTATTAATAAGGGTAGTATTGCAGAGTTGTTTGTTGGTCTTGAATTGCTGAAGGCCCAATCATGTTACCATCACATGGATCTGTTTTATTGGCATCGGGAAGCTCTTAACAGCAACGCTGAGGTAGACTATCTTATTCAGAAAGATAAGGATATTATTCCGGTTGAAGTTAAATCCGGGTCAAAAGGATCAATGCAGAGTTTATATCTTTTCCTGAAAGAAAAAAACACACCTTATGGTATTCGTTTTTCTCTCGAAAACTTTTCATCATATGATCAAATCAGATCGTTTCCTATATATTCTGTTGCGGAGGTAGCATGCTGTTAGCGGCTTGAGGTATGCGCCGCATACCACGCACCTCGCCCTGTGAAATAAGGCCTGGGTGAAAGGCAGGAGTTAATTCACAGTCTCAGAGTTTTCTCGTAGTTAGCGTAGAAATAAATAAGGTAAAATTTACTGAACCGGGGTTTGGAGCACTGCTCCATTAAATAATACAAGATACTGTGGATGGGATCAGGAGATTGCTTCGTCCCGCGGGGCGGGGCTCGCAATCCCTCAATCACAAGTCAGCACTAATTCAAAATTGCATTTATTCAGGCTTCAGGCTACAGGTTTCAGGGAAATTTATTAATGGCTACAGGCGACTGGTTTCAGGCTTTAGGAAGAACTATATTATATATGTGCCCTTGCCTATCAGTTCCTGACGCCTGATGCCCGATGCCCGACGCCTTTTTTTAAACAAAAAAGAGTGCCCTCCAGCACTCCCATTTAGCTAAGTCACGTTCTTACCCGAACGGCTCATCCCCAAACGGACCCTGAAACGGCTCATCTGCTCCTTTGTTGCTGCCGCACCACCGTACAGTCGCACGTTCTTTTTTAAATCATTGAGATTTCTTCTAACGGATACCACAGGGGTTTTTCGATTATTTTCGGATTCATTTTTTTATCAAATCCGAGATTCATAAAATCGATTATATTATCTTCTCTGGGGAATAAACTGTGGCAATAACTGGGGTAAACAGTATCAGGGACAATCCCTATAAAGTCATTACCGGTAACCATACTCACAATTTCTTGCATATCGCGAAGTATAAAAGGGATCTTCTTTTCAAAAAGGGCAACAGCCATTCTGACGGTTTCTTCAACCCTGCCAATACTTGAACCTGCCAGACGGATAGCCCATTTGTTTTGTACTTCTGAAATAAAAAGCGAAATATGGGTGGAATTTCCACCCCGGCAAATTTCCCAGGGATGGGCACCCAATATTTCCTTACTATGATACCATTCATAAAATGCATTGGGAGAATCCCCATCAATATTTCTTAGACCTGCATCACGGCCATCAGCCATATTAAGATATTTTTCTCGTGGAGAGATTGATTTTTCATTGCCAATAAAATAGTCGTTAGCATCATAACATATTTCACAAATCCTGAAAAATATGTTGGCAGTCATTTCTTGCAACATAGTTGCCTCACTATTTTTCATCGTTTCAGCAAATGTTTTGAACTTTTCAATAGTATTTTCACCCAGATTTTTGTCTGCCCGGATGGTATTATCGTCAAGAATATCCCAGAAGTCTTTCCTCTTAATCTTGCCAAACCGTTTTGACCAGCTAAGATTTTGTTTAATATAGTTGTTGAAGTCCCTGGGGTTTTGCCTGAGCTTATGCGTTTCTTCCTCTAAGCCCCTGTCCCTAAGTCCCTAATTCTCTTAGTCTTAACCCGATCTTCCATCTTCCTTTCATAAATAACATTCATTTCTGATAGTTCCTGGCCTATCTTATTTATCCCATAAAGAATTCTTCGGCTTTGTGATGCTGAAGGCTTTTTACGACCGCTTATATATTGGGATAATAATGTTGGATTTAATCCAATCCTTCCTGCGAAAGCTTTGGAGTTTAAAACTTTATAATATTTAAAGAATTGACTAAAATCAATTTCATATATTATCCGTGAATCATCAAATTTGTCATCATCAAAATATAGAATAAATGCTTCCCTGATGTTATAAAATAATTCATTCATTGAAGACCCCGTTGTATATACAGAATAGTCTGTTGTAAAGGCGGAGAAACCCGTATCAGTCTTTTCAATAATAACCACAATCTTCTTTTTCACAACCATATCTGACTATCTATATTTCAATCCTGTACCTTTGTGTATCTTCCTTTCCATAATTCAGCACACTTCATGAATTTATGTACAAAGGTAAATAATTATTTACTTGTTTAAAAATATTTTTCAGATACGATTTGCTCACTTCGTTTGCGAGCTCGCCGACTTTGTTGGCCGAAGTCCGAAGGCAATTGAAAAGAGATACCATGAAAAAAAACCAGGCAGGTCTGTTGGTCTTGCGGTCATGCAGTCATGCAGTCATACGGTCATGCCCTTGCTTATCCGTTCCTGACGCCTGATGCCCGTGGCCCGACGCCTTTTTTTAAACAAAAAAGAGCCCTCTCCCTGACTCGGATTCTATTTAATCACGTATATTTGCACGATAAGTCCAATTAAGCTGGACATAAGGTGCAAAAAACGATACCAATTGAGCAGATACGAAACAAAATTGAGGGTGAAATTTTCGACTACTCTCAATTGATGTTTACTCTTTCAAATTATCGTAAACCCAGGGATACGGTTTCTGTTCTTTTGAAGAGGGGGCATATTATCCGTGTAAGAAAAGGACTTTACGTATTTGGACAGGTTTGGCGCCGGACTTCCCTTGAGTTGGAACCATTGGCAAATCTGGTGTATGGACCCTCTGCCATTAGCATTGACTATGCTTTGGCCTGGTACGGTCTTATCCCGGAACGGGTTACCACAATTACGTCTATTGCTACTGGTCGTTCACGGGAATTCCTTACACCGGTGGGCCGGTTTTCATATAATCAGCTTACCGGGAAGCGGTTTTCGGCTTGCCTCGTAAGGCATAATAACCCCGGAGGCAGTGTGCTGATAGCTGAACCCTTGAAAGCCCTTGCCGATAAGGTATGGACAGACGGCCGTTTTAGGCCAACCTCAATAGCTTCATACGCAGACTATCTGTTCGCTGATCTTCGGATTGATGAGGATACACTTGCACCTTTGATCAGAACTGACAGAATTGGTGTTATTGAACGTGCTTATGCTACACGTAAGGTGCTTTGGCTTATGGAATATTTACTAAAACGGTTTGGAGGAGGTTTATGAATAGCCTGATAAAAAGTATACTTCCGGATCCGGTGCCAAAAACGACAGCCGGAATGGTAAATGCTGTACGTGAAATAATGCAATCGCTGGCATTGTTAGGCCTTTGGAGGGCCAAATTTTTTGAGCATGCAGCTTTCTTAGGAGGAACATCACTACGGATTTTATATGGGTTAGACAGGTTTTCGGAGGATCTTGACTTTTCTTTATTAAAACCATCTCAGGAGTTTAACTTTTCAATATATTCCAATGCGTTGCAAAATGAACTGGAAGCATTTGGCTTTGAGGTAACCTTCGAAGTAAAACACAAAACGGCTGCAACTAATATTGAATCTGCATTTCTGAAGGGGAATACCTATAATCAGCTGATCGTAATTAAAGCGCCGGAACAAATTCTTTCCGGGGTAAACCGGCAATCGATATTGAAAGTGAAACTGGAAGTTGATACGAATCCTCCCCAGGGCTTCAGGACTGAAATGAGATATGTGTTTACCCCGGTTCAGTTTGCTGTTCGTTCTTACACCCTTCCATCTTTATTTGCCGGTAAGGTGCATGCTCTCTTATTCCGGAAATGGAAAAGCCGTATTAAAGGACGTGACTGGTATGATTTTATTTGGTATACATCAGGTTATCCTGTACTAAGTCTTTCTCACCTTGAGGAGCGAATGCGCCAATCGGGGCATTATGAAGGAGATAAGCCTTTATCTCTGGTAAAATTGAAAGATCTTATTGTGAATGCAATAGATGTTTTAAATATTGATGAAGCCAGGAAAGAGGTTATTCCTTTTGTAGCGGATGTGCGGGTACTTGATATCTGGAGCAAAGAATTCTTCAGGACTGCAGTCGAAAGAATTGTAGAGGAATTAAGCTAAAAATAATTTTAATTGCTTAACATAATAATCAATATGTGTTAGATATTTTAACAAAAGAGGCATGAAAATATTAAAATGCTTTGTAGAATAAGCAAAAAATAAGTATATTTGCTTAAATGAATAAGCAAAATGGAAAGAATTTTTGAAAAATTCAGGAATAAGCTGATCCCCGTTTCTCTCGGATTCACCAGGACGATCATTGATGAGATCAATTGGAAGGCAAGGCTCATCGGAATAAAGGGAGCCCGTGGTGTAGGGAAAACTACTCTGATGCTTCAGTATATCAAAAAACACTATGAAACAGATCCTTCAGTACTTTATGTAAGCCTTGATGATATTTGGTTCTCAGGCAATAAACTATCCGACCTTACTGACAGGTTCGTAAAACAGGGCGGGAAGATCCTTTTCCTTGATGAGGTCCACAAATACCCCTATTGGTCGCAGGAGATAAAAAATATCTACGACGATTTCCCGGCACTTAAAATCATCTTCACAGGATCTCGCGCGACGTTACCGCTCAGCTGAAACCCTTGCAACATTTTTCAAGATACCTCAGATCAGGTTACTATCCGTTTTTTAAAGAGGTGCCAGAGCTATATTATATACGGCTGAGTGAGGTCATTAACACAATTATCGATACGGAACTTCCCCTGCTGCGCAAATTTGATGTCGCGAAATGTTATAAGATAAAACAGATGCTCCTTGCCATTGCGGAGGAATCCCCATTCATTCCAAATATAAAAATGCTCAGCAGACTTATGGATTTAGAACGTAATACAATTATAAGCTATCTCGGGTTCCTTGCCGATGCAGGGCTTATCAGGAACCTCTACCACGAAGCCCATGGCATTTCCCGCATGCAAAAACCTGCAAAAATCTTTCTTGAAAATACAAACATCCCATTTGCAATTGGAAGCAAACATCCCTCCAGGATTAATGTGAATGAGACTTTTCTGGCAAATCAGCTTGCGTACAGCCACAAGATGACTATACCTGTTAATGGATCTCTCCTGACTGATAACGGAATATTACTTGTTGTCGAAAATGAAAATAATGGTGAAAAGAAAACCAGAGGCAGTAAATATGACAACCGTTATATAGCATCAGACAGCGTAGAGTTCGGAAACGGAAATGTAATTCCGTTATGGATGTTTGGGTTTCTTTACTAAAAGGTTCCCGCCGAAGCGGGGCGACCAAACCACACGCCCTGCCCTGTGAAATAGTCTGACGCCCGGCGCCATTTTTTTAAACAAGAAAGCTCCCTCTCCAGTGCTTCACATCCCCGAATTCATGTTCTTACCCGAACGGACTCAGATTTCTTTTACCATCAGAATTTTCTGATAATAACAGGGGTAATATAAAAATTCATACTTTTGTATAATTCATGAGTATGGAAAAGTCAATTGAAATAAAGTTAAATGGAATGCTTTGGGATTTGCCGGCAGAAAAACGTCAGGTACTTATAAGACAAATAATGAAAAATCCATATAAAGCATTTCAGGACGAACAGATATTGATCAGAGGGCTCAATAGCCTTAACTGGTATGATTTGATAGAGATTCTTGGTTATAATAATTTGTCATTACTGCTTTCAGAAAGCGTAATCAGCAAACTTTATCCTCAACAGCGACAAACATATTATAAAGATGCAAAAGAGTTATTATCAAAATATACTATACCCTATTCAGGATAAAGTATTGCGTATTATGGAAAAACTTCCGGTTGATTTTTATCTCACCGGAGGAACAACTCTTAGCAGAGCATATTTAAATCACCGGTACTCTGATTATTTAGATTTTTTTGTAAATCAAAATTCCGGGTTTGAACATCAGGTTGAATTAATTATCAATTCAATTAAAGAAGAAAAGATAAAGATCGAAATTGCTGCTACCAGCGATAGCTTTTCCAGGGTATTCGTTTATCAAAATGAAGGTATTTTAAAAATAGATTTCGTAAATGATATTCCCTACCGGACAGGAATTCCAATATTTACCACGTTATTCAGCAAAACAGATATAATTACAAATATTCTGTCTAATAAACTTACTGCATTAAGCCGGCATTCGGCTAAAGATGTGGTTGACATAGTTTATATTGCATTAAATTATAGTTTTAGCTGGACTGAAATTATGAAAGAAGCAGCAGAAAAGGATTTGTGGATTAACGCGATAGAAGCATCAAAAATACTTGATGGCTTTCCTTCAGATAAGTTAGAAGAAATACACTGGGTAGATACCCGACATGATATTGGTTTATTTGAAAATCGACTTCGATTATTAATATCTGATTTATTAACAGGAGGACAAAATTCTCTGTTTGAGAGCTAGTCAATGACATGTGACGCCCCACGCCTGACGCCTCACGCAGCCCGCCTCCCTTCATAGCGTTTTGAAGAGGCGCTGCCCTGCACCCCAGTCACTTTCTTGTCTTAACACAAAAACCGAACGAAGTGAACTCGGTGTAGCCAACCGAATCCCGATTTATTGGATAAGCTCGCATCCGCCATCAGGCAAATTGGCTATTTTACGGTACGTATTAGAAAATTCTCCAAAAATCTTATTTAAAAATAAATTTTATCTTTGCTATTGCAACAATAGGCTTCCGATCGATTAGGCTAAGTCCAATTTTTACAGGAATATTAGGTAATAGGATTGTTTAAAATTATAGCTCATGCCAAAAATATACGAGTATTTTGGATTTATATTTCTCTTTTATGCCAATGACCATGAACCTATTCTGTACATGTTCAGTATGGCGAGTATGAAAGCAAGGTTACTTTCATTTATGACAATGGGGCTTTAATATCATTAGAATTTGCCAATGTTAAAGGCCGACAACCAATACCAGACAATAAACATCAGGATATCATTAATTTTCTTAAAGTGTATCACAACCATATTGTAACCAAGTGGCTTCAGTTTTATGTTTATAAGCAAAAAGTCAAAAGTGAAAAAATCACAAAGAAAGTAAAACCATGAATACGATTATAGTTATCCGAGCTACTCACATTAAGTCTTACAAGGTTAGAATAGAGTTTTCCGACAATACTTTCAGGGTTATAGATTTTGGACCGTTTTTAAAAGAAAATCCCCATCCGCAATGGGATAAGTACAATAACATAAACCATTTTAAAAAATTCAAAATCGAAAATGGTAATTTGGTTTGGGGTCGCAATTGGGATTTAATATTTCCGGTTTATAGCCTTTATACCGGTAATTTACTTGAGCATTGCTGTTAACCTGAACAAAGCTGTCTTGCAGTGGGGGATGCGGCTTGCGGCATGCGGTTCGGGGCGATTTAAAATTACCATGCGCCTCACGCCGTACGCCCGTTTCCAAAAAAAAAGAGCCCTCTCCAGGACTCTTATTATATTTCATCCTTTAATAAAATCTCAACCTGATTTTTTAGAATCGGAAGTTGTTTAGAGATTATACCCCAAATTATTACATCATCAATTATGTCGTAACCATGAATTACCCAATTTCGCAAATCAACTATCTTTCTTGCATTTTCAATCGGGAAATTGGAATCTATTTTTAAGATACGTCCGGCTGCTTCTCCAATAATTTCTAATTCACGCTCTATGGCTCGCTTTAATAGTTTATTGATTTTATATTCGTTAAAGTCTCTATTCTCTCCAAGATAATCATTAATTGAATCTATTGAAGTTTTAATATCAAACAGATGCTTTTGTATTTCAAGCTGCATAAATCAACTGTTTTGTTTGATTAATACCCTTGATAAAGAAGGGGTTTGAAAGAGAGTTTTCGGTGAGCAAATCAATTCGACGATCAAATAAATCCTGCAATTCGTAATGTAAATTAAAATAATTGTCAGTGTATTGGTCTAATGAGAGGTTGTCAAAAGAAATCAAAAAGTCAATATCGCTGTTCTCATTGAATTTATCAGTACAGACTGAACCAAAAGCATACATTGTTCTGACTTTGTATATTTCACAAAGTCTCTTTAAATCGTTTAACCGGTTTATCAGAATCTCATTCATTTTGGCAATCTGAATTATAGTCAAATATACAATTATTTTTAAAAATATTGAAAAGCGGCTATTGTTCATTTATGAGACTGTCCTGCTGCCCTGGGGTCTTGCACTTCGCGCTGTCATGCTGTCGTGCAGTCTTCTGGTCATGCCCTTGCCTATCAGGCATCAGGCATCAGAAAGAACTATATTATATATGCCCTTGGTTTCAAGAGTCAGGAATTTATTTTTATGGTGCCAGATGCCCGATACCTGACGCCCGACGCCATTTTTTAAAAAAAAAGAGCCCTCTCCCTGACTCTGATTCTATTAAGTTTACGTTTTTGCCCGGAAATTTCTATAGGTACTTTTCGTTCAATAATCAGACAATCGGGATTAAACCAGAATGAGTTTATTTAAGAAAATTCAAAATACTACTCCCCTCGTACCGCACACCGTGCGCCCCGCGCCCGTTCTAAAACAAAAAGAGCCCCCTCCCGGCTCTGATTTTCCTGAATTATGTAAATTAGTTGCTAGTTAATTCGTGTTTTGTGTAAGGCAAAATTTTCTGTTATTAATGGTTGATTTGCAAAATTGATTACTTTTGTAAAAACACTTTCTCTTCTGATTAACCGGATAGCTGTGGAAAAGGAATTTCTTAAGTTTATAAATAAACAAAATAATGAACGACTTAGAATTAGAATCACGATCGAAAAGGGAAGAGTGTCTGATATTGTTGTACAGTACGAAACATTATTGATTGGTGAATGGGTGGCGATTGTAAGATATGATTGTGCTCACGGATTTTTTCATCGGGATGTTCTGAATCCGAATGGTTCAAAAGAAAAAAAAGCAATTGGGATCGACAATATAGAAGATGCATTGTTATACGCAGAGCAGGATTTAAAGGATAGATGGGAGTTTTATAAAGAGAAATATTTAAAGAAGAAGCGAAAATGAATAATAAAGAATATACAGAAAGAAATATTGGGTTGACATTTGATTTTCTCATACAGATATCACGCGACCCTTCTATTATGGAAAGTATATCTGATGGTGCCATAATTGAATTTGTTGATAAGGATTATAGTAAAATAGAATATCCACAATCGGTAAAACCAAACAGGTATATTAAAGTAAAGAACCAGTTTGAATTAATAGATTAGGATTACTCACTGCTGTTGCTTTGTTACCGACCCTGGCATTCGGTCGTGCGGTCCATGCAGTCTTTCGGTCCTGCGGCTTACAGCATAATAAATGTTGAAGAAGGTTGAACAAGGTTGAAGAAGTTGAAATACCGAACAGGTAAGAACCTCAACCCTCTTAAACACCCTTCAACTCCCTTCAACCTTTTTATAAAGAAAGAGCCCCCTCACAGAGACTCATTTAATTACTTACAGTACTTCCTGAACTTTTGCCTACCCAAACGGCTTATCCCCGAACGGACTGGCAAAAGGATCCGCACTCTTGCTGCCATCGCCTCTGGGGACCGGGTTTGGGGGCATGTCGGTCATCATAACCAAAGAAATTGAGTTATCCAGAATAACTCTGGTAACTTCAGGTTTGATGTATGATTTTTTGGATGATATTTTATTATACATACTCTTCAAGCGCAGGAAGATAATTTTCAATCAAGATACAAAAATACTTTTTAAAAATTAATTAACAAATATTAATAAATGGCTCAACAGCTCAATGGCTCAACGGTCTGGGTGTATATACAATTTTCAAAGCCGTTATGCCTTTGTGCCTTTGTGCCCTTGCACCTATTTTATTACCACCTTACCCACATATCTCATAAACCCTGCTCTTATCTCTACAACATACAATCCTTTTGCAGATGGAGCCTGAACCTGTGTCAGAGAATTCTTTTGGAACTCAGCATTCAGGAGGTTGGAGACAGTTTTTCCTGTAAGATCAAGTACCCTGACAGAGCCTGTTTTTCCTTCCCAATCATCTGCAATAGTCTGGATGTTAATAAGACCGTTACCGGTAAATATATTGAAAATATTATTTTTATGAACAGGAGATTCAGTTCCGGTGGTTAATGTGCTGATATTAAGTACAAACCTGTCGGTTATTGTACCTAAACCTGAAGTAAAAGTTATAACAGGTGTTGTTTTAAGGTCAGTTGGTGGTAAGCCGGTTAAGTTGTCTCTGAGAGTAACATCATAATCATCCAGCCCCTGTAGCTGGGTAGAAGAAATAGTATGTATTGTATCTTTAGTTACATTAATTGTGATTGGTATTTCCACAAGTGTTTCCGGGAATGGCAGTCCATTTATGGCATAATTGGTTTCATCGCCGGACGACCATATTAACGTTCTTGTATCTGAAATAAACATCTTAGGAGCATCGAAATCATTATCGAGGTAAGACTTAGCCGCATCATCAAATCTTACAACAGTCTCATCTGATGTTACGCTGTCTCTTTTTAACAGAAGACGTACAAGAGGGATTATAGTACTTCCTTTATACCTTGCTGGAATAGCATCATGGGTTCTTGCTGCAGCAGGAAGGGTAATTGTATTGGTAGAATATGTCTTTGTGAAAAATCCCTGCATTGGAGGAATGATACCAGTTGTGCCACCAGGTGTACCGACACCTCCGATATATGTACACTGGGTGTTGTCTTTTGTAAAATACAAACCTTTGCTAGTAGATGGAGGATAAGTAAAGTAAACACCGTCCACAATATCATCCCAGTTCAAACCTGAAGAAAACGGGTTTCCGAGGAGGTTATATCCAAATTTATCTGGGATTTCATTACTGTAAGGTATAGGCATAACGACATCTGCTGTATTTAGTTGCCCCCCAAACGTGAACGTATTATTTACCCCATCCCAGAAATTATACCCTTTGCCCGGGGTAAGAAAGTAGAAAGGTTCTTCTTCATATTCTCCTGTTGAATAAACATAACCATCAAAAGCAACCCATCCCTGCAATAATGAAAGGGCAGGACGACTTTCGACAAACTGAGCCAGGTCGAAAGTAACCGCTGTAAATACATCAGTGGAGATAGAAGAAACTGGAGTTGATATATAATGCCATTTATAATCTCCAAGAACAGCACTCCCTCCACCTGAAAGGTAAAGTTGGATCTCTTCGGTTGCCCCGCCGCCTTTTGTATAAGTGTCAACTATCAAAGAGGCATCGCCGGCAGAAGTGGAATTAAGTTTCAGGGTTCCGTTGTTTGTAAGAGTACCAAATGTCGCTTTTGCTCCGGGTTCAAGAATCATATATTTGGTTGAAGCTATGTTTGTTGTGCCCGAAATATTTGGAGCTACCGCGGAACCAGCAAGAGGAGGGATAACAACATCACCTGTTCCTCCACTTCCAGGATATATTCCTTGTTCCCAGTTAAGTGGATCAGACCAAGTGGCAATATCTCCAGTAGGGGTTGTTTTCCATCTGCTGTATTGCACTTCAAAAGCGCCGATATCATAAGGTCCAATACGGGGATTTCCGATATAATCGTTAGGTACAGTTGGACTGGGTGTTGATCCTAGGTCGCGACAGGGTGAACGAAATTGGAGAGTCCAGTCTGTTCCATCATCTTTGGTGAAATATGGACCACTTGGACTTGACCCTTCATTTGTGGAGTTTATCTTAAAACTGCTTGTGAATGTTGTTTCAATGGTTATTTCATTTAAGGAAGCATCATACACTCTCTGAACAGCTGAGTTAATAAAGTTGGCAGCTATAGGAGTGCCCTGCATGTACACTGAATTATTATTTGAGCTCCAAACCACACAGTTTATTAAACTTGCATTATTACTCAGCCCGGAAACCTGGTGAAAATGAATATTATCACCATTAAAAGAACTTGTATTATTTACTATTGTACAGTTTATAATTTTTGCTGCACCTGTGGTTGTATAAATAAATATGCCACCTCCGCCATAGGTTGCAGTATTTGTACATGTGTTATTCCTTACTATGCAGTTAATAATCTTTGCAGCGGACTTGTTCCAAACCATTATACCTCCACCTGCATAAGTTGCTGTATTATCATGAACCAAACAATTGTTTATAGTAGGGCTAAAGCCTGAGGAGGTTTGATTAATTGTAATTCCTCCTCCAATGTAACCGGTATTATACCTTATTATAGAATTTGACAGAGTGACATAAGTAAAGGATATGTTTATTCCGCCACCATACCCACCTGTTCCACTATTTCCATACTCAATCACACAATTGTCTATAACAGAGGGGTAATATTCTGGACTTGTGGTTGTCATACTCTGAAAGGATATATGTCCCCAGTTGGCTAGAAAGTTCTTCGTAAATGTAACCCCGGAGGCATTAAGGATTCCTGTTCCGGTAATTAATAGGTCAGAAGTAGTAGTGCAGAATTTTATTGTGATACCTGAGCCAATAGTTAATGAACCCCCAGATCCAACTTCTAAATCATTCAGGCCAGTACCAGTTTGACCTACGTAAATCACTCCACCAGGGTAACCTCCTGCAGTCCATGAAATAGAACTGTTAATTACCCCGTAATATGCAGTACCTGACGTCAAGCCATCACCATTCAATGCTGCATTTAATGCCAAAGGTAAACTTAGTAAATATAAAATTGATAATATTTTTCTCATATTGCCACCTGTTTCATTAATGACTCGACTATTCTAAAATAAGTTGCACCATGATTTTATTATTTAACTTAGTACAAATATATAACTTATAAACAAAATATTAGAGGAATTGGTTAAATATTGATTAAGGGGTGGGTGGTTAGTGACGGAGTGTCGATAGGGGTATGTTGATGGCGGGGGATCAGGGTGTAGGGAACAAGACACAAGGACACTTGATGCTGGACACAGGGAAGAAAAGGGGCGGACTTTATCATGTTCTGTTTAATCCCATAACAGAATACCCTTGCATGCAGCGTCATTGCGAGGAATCACGCATGGCGTGATGACGAAGCAATCCTATAGTACATAAACTGTATAAAACATCATATGGGAGCAGGGTCATTGCAATGACGGCGGAGAAGTTGAACTATCAACCATAAAAAATACGACTTATTAACCGTGTATATTCAAAGTATATATTTAAATTTGTACGGTAATCTAATTGCAAAATGGAACTAATAAAAAGAAAGTTAACCAAAGAGATTAATGAGAGTCTCAGCCATTTTCCTGTTGTAGCAGTTGTTGGTCCAAGGCAATGCGGTAAATCAACTCTTATCAGGTATCTGCTTAATAGTGATCGGGAACTTATTTACCTTGATCTTGAACGACAGTCTGATCTTCAAAAATTGGACGAGGCAGAATGGTTCTTTCAATCACAGAAAGAGAAGATAATTTGTCTTGATGAGATACAAAGAAAACCTGAAATATTTCCGTTGATAAGAAGCCTTGTTGATGAATGGAGAAAGAACAGCAGCTTTGTTATCCTGGGATCAGCCTCAAGAGACCTTTTAAAACAAAGTTCTGAATCGCTTGCAGGAAGAATTTCTTATAAGCGTCTGACTCCTTTCCTGTGGAAGGAAATAAACCACCATGGTGATTTGGAACAGTATCTTGTCAGGGGAGGATTTCCGGGATCATTCCTGGCGAAAACCAATTCCGTTTCAATGGAATGGAAGGAAAATTTCATTTCAGCTTTTATTGAGCGCGACCTGATGCAATGGACCGGCTCATCACCAATGTCAGTACGGAGGCTCTGGATGATGCTGGCTCATAATAACGGACAAACAGTTAACTATTCGTCATTGGGGAACTCACTTGGGGTAAGCAATACAACCATTAAATCATATGTTGACATTTTGCAATCGACATTTATGGTTGATATAGTTCCCCCGTATCTGGTAAATACAGGGAAGAGACTTGTTAAAACACCAAAAGTGTATATTAGTGATGCCGGGATCTTAACAGCATTATTGGGATTAAAAGATTTCATTCAGTTGGCAGGTCATCCGGTTTTTGGTAGTTTGTGGGAAGGTATTGTACTGACCAACCTGAAGGGACATTTCCCGAATACGGATATTAGTTTCTACAGAACAAATCATGGTTCTGAAATTGATTTTTTGGTTCAACTGCACAGAGGTCTTATTGCCATTGAATGTAAAGCATCTAAGGCCCCTGCTCTGTCAAGAGGTACTTTTTCTGCAATCCATGATCTTAAACCTGAACATACATTTTTAGTATCACCTGTTGAAAAAGGATATCCTGTCAGAAAAGCGATGGATGTGGTATCACTTGATGAGCTGACAGATAGAATCGGGCAAATGATGTGATTGCAGGCTTGCGGCTTGAGGCGACCGGTGTTCAGGGTGATTAATCCTGAATGGCGTGATCTGGTTAATGATGTGGATGGTTTATGAGGTTGCTTCGTCGTTTCACTCCTCGCAATGACCGGTTTAACTTAACTATATGCGGTTTTGGCCCAAAACAAACCTAAATTACTTGCAGTGTCATTGCGAGGAATCACGCATGGCGTGATGACGAAGCAATCCTATGGAATATAAACAGTATAAAATATTAAATGAAGTTTGGAATTATGGAAAAACCGAGTAAATTTGTTACTCATTAAACCGACCGGATGATTGGTACTTTAATAACTTCTCAGACCAGGATCAAATTGTTGCTGAAATTTTTTCTAAACAGCCGTACAAAAGCTTATCTCCGCGGCCTTGAATCTGAATTTGGTGAATCATCCAACTCCATACGAATTGAGCTCAACCGCTTTGAAAATGCAGGATTGCTCCATTCTCTAAAAGATGGGAATAAGAAGATTTATCAGGCAAATCAGAACCATCCTCTGTTTAAAGATATTCATAATATAGTATTAAAAGAAACTGGTATTGATCGTGTAATTGATAAGGTGATACATCGTATCGGCCAACTATTATGTGTTTACCTTACAGGTGATTTTGCTCGCGGAAAGGATAGCCCGGTAATAGATCTTATCCTGGTTGGTACTGATATAGATCGGGAATATCTTGCCAGAAAAGTTATACAGGCTGAAAATCTAGTCGGACGTAAAGTCAGCTATATAGTACTTGATCCACATGAAGCAGATACTCATTTACTGAAACTAAACCAAACTGACCTGCTTCCTCTTTGGAATAGTGAAGAGAACCTGCTTATGTTGCATCATTCTGCTAGAGCTGAATGACTAAAATATTAATATAGCTAACAGTTTTGTTTTTCCCAAAATTGTTGCCAACATTCTGCAAATGACTTTGTTAGCCTTCTCCAGGGATGTGACTGACGGGGCGGAAGCGTGCCCTGCGGGCAGCAAGGCGCATGGCGCAAAGGGCATAGTGCAAGGCGTAAAAATGATTTATGAAAGCTGTATTCAGGTTTGAGGATTTTGAAATTTGGAAAAATGGGATTCAGGTTACCAAATCACTGCTTGTAATAGCGAATGATCTGGAGCAGAGAAAACTTTACAGGTTTGCTGAGCAACTTAGGGCTGCAACTATGAGTATAACTAACAATATTGCTGAGGGTTCTGGATCATTTTCTGATAAGGAGTTTGCGCAATTTCTTAATATTTCCAGGAGGTCAGTTTTTGAATGTGTTAATATTCTAGTTGTTCTTTATGAGTCTGAATATATTGCAAGGGATGTTCTTGAATTCCATAAAGAAAATCTTGATCATTTGTCAAGGAAGATTACATTATTCAGGAAATCACTAAGCTAATTTTTTCGCAATGCGCCAGGCGCTATGCTCTTTGCATTTTTCCCTTTCTCCTTTTCCCTTTCTCCTTATCCTATGACTGACGGGGCGAAAGCTTGCCTGAATTTAAATGAATAAGCTGAAGCAATAGTTTTTATTGGCAATGATAGAGCTGAAATCACCATATATCATTTATCTGCCAAAAATTGTAGATGTTCGAGGGAATCTTACTTGTTTAGAGGGTAGCCTGATACCATTTGAGATTAAGCGTGTTTATTGGGTTTACGATGTCCCGGGAGGAGGAAGACGTGAAGGGCATGCTTTTTTAAAACAACATGAGTTTGTGGTTGCCTTATCAGGTAGTTTTGATGTAGTGGTTTATAATGGGAAAAAGGAAAAGGGGTATCATCTTAATCGAGCTTATTTTGGACTTTATCTGCCTAATGGATTATGGCGTCACATCGAAAATTTCAGCACTAATTCAGTAGCTATGGTTCTTTCATCCTCTGGTTTTGATGAAAGTGATTATATAAGGGATTACGGGAATTATCAGTATTATATTACGAAATGAATAAAGCATCAATTGATGATTGTGTATTATTGAAGTTACCGTGTATTGAATACAGAGCCGGAAATATCTCCTTTGTGGAGAATGGGATGAACTTTCCTTTTGAAATAAAGCGAGTATTTTATATTTATGATATTCCTGGGGGTTTATCAAGAGGGGCTCATGCACTTAAAACATGCCATCAGTTATTAATTGCTGTAAGTGGGAGTTTTGATGTTGAGATGGACGATGGTATAAACAGGAAAATAATTGCATTGAAAAGTCCATCCTCCGGACTTTATATTCCACCAGGAATCTGGGCAACTGAAAAGGATTTCTCCTCAGGATCTGTTTGTTTGGTTATAGCCTCATCTGTTTATAGTGAAGATGATTATATCAGGGACTATGATAATTATAAAATCTATACTAAATGAAATTTAATAATAAATTCCATTTAAATGGGGATAATATTCATATTGGTGAAAATGTAAAGATTGGTGATAATACTGTTATTTATGATAATACTTTAATAGATGATGGAACAATAATTGCAAATGATTGCATAATTGGCGAACCTTCTAAGGATTATTATTATAATGAAAAATATTCAAACACAACGACCATTATTGGCAAGGATTGCCTGATAAGAAGTCATGCCATAATATATAATGGAAATACTATCGGAGATAAAGTTTCAACAGGTCACCGGATTATGCTTCGTGAAGGCAACTCTATTGGGGAAGGTAGCAGGATCGGAAATTATTCAGAATTGCATGGTAATGTAAAAACAGGAAAATATGCCAGCATTCATAGTAATGTATGTATTGTTGAAAACAGTATAATTGGTAATTTTGTATGGATATCCCCCGGAACGATATTAACAAACGATTTCGCGCTTCCTTCTAATAACAAGCGGTCTCCTATAATTGGCGATTATACTGCTATTGCAGTTAACTGTGTTATATTACCTGGAATTGAAATAGGTGTAAATTGTCTGATTGGGGCCTCTACGGTTGTAACAAATGATATTCCTGATTTTTCAGTGTGTATTGGTTCGCCAGGCAGAGTGGTTAGTGATATCAGGGATTTTTTAACTAATGGAGTTAATCATTATCCCTGGCCTTATAATTTTGATAAAGGCATGCCTTGGGAAGGACTGGATTTTTCTGTTTGGCAAGAATCACTTGAGCATGATTAAATTCCTTGATATCCAAAAAATTAATATGCGATACAGACAAGAATTAAAACGAGTCGCAAATGAGGTTATTGATTCAGGATGGTATATACTGGGAGAAAAGGTAAATGAATTTGAAAAAAAAATTGCAAATTATATTGGAGTGAATCGGGCTGTAGGAGTTGCTAATGGTCTGGATTCTTTGCGGTTAATCCTTAGAGCATATATTGAATTGGGGATTTTTAAGGAAGGAGATGAAGTAATAGTACCAGCTAATACTTATATAGCTACAATACTTTCAATTTCTGAAAACCGGCTAAAGCCGGTGCTTGTGGAACCGGAGATCAGCACATATAATCTCAATATTTCCCAGATTGAACAGCATATAACAAGCCGGACTCGTGCTATTATGATTGTCCATCTCTATGGAAGGCCATGTTGGTCTTATGAACTTGAGAAGATTGCTAAATTACATGACCTGAAGATTATTGAAGACAATGCACATGCTATTGGAGCTTTGTGGAATGGAAAGAGAACCGGATCACTTGGCGATGCAGCAGGAAATAGTTTTTATCCGGGTAAAAATCTGGGAGCATTAGGCGATGCGGGGGCTGTAACTACAAATGATGAAAGATTGGCTGAAGCAATACGTACTATCGCTAATTATGGAAGCAAAATAAAGTATTTAAACGAGTATAAGGGTCTAAATAGCAGGATGGATGAGATCCAGGCAGGGTTTTTATCAATAAAACTCAAATACCTTGATCAGGAAAACCAGCGAAGACGTGAAATTGCACAATTTTATCTTGATAATATCAAACACCCGGAAATTATTTTACCTTGCTTAAATAGCTCAGAGTTTGGAACTGAGACCCGGAAGTCAGCTGTATCAGATTCTGCCCTGAGCCCTGCGCCCAGTACCCTGCGCCTTGACCATGTCTGGCACCTTTTTACTATTCGCCACCCTGAAAAAGATAAATTGCAGGAGTATCTTACAGAAAAAGGGATACAGACATTGATACATTATCCTATACCGCCTCATAAACAAAAAGCTTTTATAGAATTTGAAAATATTAGTTTGCCGGTAACCGAACAGATCCACAAAGAGGTTTTATCCCTGCCAATCTCTCCTGTGATGACAGATTATGAGGTTAAAACAATTGTTAACATATTAAACAGCTTTAATTAGTATTATTTGTTTTCCACTGTTTTTTATTTGAATTAGTCAACACCTGATAAAGTAATGTTAAGTGTAATTTTATTATCATATTTTAGTGGAGAGAGGATTAGTTTGGTTTATAATAAACTAACCGAACTTTTGGGTGCCAATAATATTCCATTTGAACTCATCATTGTGGATGATGGATCAGAAGATAATTCTTTTAGAATAGCACTCGAACTTGAAAAGGGGAATACTAATGTGAGAGCATTTCAACTTTCCAGAAACTATACCTCACATTATGCTGTTTTTGCAGGGCTTAGTGTTTGTAAAGGGGATTGTGCGATGCCAATCCCTGACGATGAGCAACAGCCATATGAAACCATTGTGGAAATGTATCGTCTGTGGGAAAAAGGTCAAAAAGTAATTATTCCAAATAGGATCAGTCGCGATGATGGATTCTTCCGGGCAGTAGCAACGAATTTTTTCTATAAAATATTGAGCTGGCTCTCGGATATTAAATATCCCTATGGTGGCGCAGATTCATTTCTGATAGATAGAGAATTAATAGATATTTTAGACAAGATTAACCCGACAAACATTTCAATAGTATCAGAATTATTGAATTTAGGATATAATCCATATTTTTTCCCATATGCGAGGGTAAAAAGTAATATTAAAAAGTCACGGTGGACTTCAAAAAAGAAAAGGAAATTATTAAATGACATGATTTACCCGACGTCCCTGTTTCCCATAAAAGTTATTAAATATATTGGTCTTTCTCTGATAATTATAAGCTTGTTGTCTGTTTTTTCTTTTTCAATAAATGTTATAGATAAGCTTGAGGTGTTTTATAGTATCAAAAGTTCATTCTGGTCACCATTTACATCATTCTTTGCTTTTTTTTCAGGTTTAATCCTATTTGCGCTAGGTGTAATTGGAGAGTATATTTGGAGGATACTTTGTGAGGTAAAAAACAGGCCGGGTTATATTATTAAAAAAAAGGAGAATGAGAATTAAACCTTTATCCTTTAATCTTTTTTTGTTGATTAACGGAATACTTTGTATTACCTTCATACTGGTTTTTAAGCCTGTTATACAGGGAGATGCTTCAGCATATATAAACCTTGCGAAGCAGATATTTCATATCCCCGGAGCCTCTTTATTTGATCTTAGCCACAGATCACCATTATATTCTTTACTTCTTGGACTTGTAATGCTTATTTTCGGAGAGACCAATTTTATTTTTCCTGTGATGATTCTACAGTATCTGCTGGTTTTTATTACAGCAATTTATGTTTATCGGATTTTTATTATCCTGATCGCTAATGATAAAATTGCTTTTTTTGCAGGGTTATTTGGTATAATAAACCTTAGCACTATAGCATTTGCTTATAACATTCTTTCTGAAATTCTCTCATTGTTTATTTTTACAATGTTGGTTCATAAGGTTTTAATGTATTATTCAAATGGAAGAAGAAGAAACATTTTTTTGGCAGGATTATTATCCGGTTTAATGGTACTTGCACGATTTAATGCACTGGGTGTACCTCTTATTCTTTTAGCATTAGTTATTATAATACATTTATCCCATGAGGGTTTTCACAAATTTAGAATACTCTTTCCCGGTGTGGCAATCGTAACAATAAGTTCGTTGTTAGTATTAAATTTATGGGCGTTATATAATTATCAAAGCAGAGGCTTTTATAATATCTTTCCGATGCAGATTGCGGGCCAGAGGTGGGCAATTCCTGCCACGATAAATGAAAACAATGTTGTTACTGATGAGAACAAAGAGGTTCTTCAGATATTCCTGAATGCGAAAGCTAAATTGGCTGAACAGGATACGAGCCGGGGAATAAGAAAGGCTTCTTTATTGAATATTCCTGTAATCAGAAAAGCTGATGATTTTTTCAAGCCACCCGCCAATGGATTTTTTCTTTATTCGTTAGCTGAACCCGGTTTATTAAGCTACTTTAACCTTTCCTATTCTTCGAAGAACATTAATATTTTGGGGGAAAAATTAAAGCCTTTTTATAAGGAGATCGCTATTCAAAACAGGCACGAATTATTGAAATTGAAAATCTTTTCATTTCTATATACCTTCAAATATGTTTCACCAACGCTTCCGGCAGATATGTCAATGAATCTGAACATGTTGCCGGATTTAATAATTAAATTATATAAGTTTCTCTTCCTGTTCATCTCTGTAACTGTGTTTGCTGTATCTTTGTTCCATTCACTAATAATAATTTTAAGAAATGAGATAGCGAAAAGTTATAAATTGATTATTTTATATGCTTTTATATGGTATTTCCCTGTCATAAATTTCTATGCAAATGTACTCAATGATGCTAATAGATTTAAATTCCCTGCAGAATCTCTTATTCTGGGATTGGGAGTATATTACGTCTCTGCTGCATATTTGTATCTGGAACGTAAAATAAGTAATAAAAAGGTCAACGTTATTTAAGCATTGACTTACCTAAAACGGAAAACACGAAACGATAAACCAGAAACATAGTCTTATGAAATTTCAAGCCCTCTCCATAATCACAATCCTGCTTCTGTTGACAGGTTGTACATCACAAAAGAAACTCGCCTACCTCAATAACCTACCCGAAACCGGCGGGCAGGAAACCTTTACAATGTCGATTCCCGATTATAAAATCCAGCCCCGCGACATCCTGTATATTACTGTAAAAGCAATGTTGCCCGATGGGACCATTGTTGATTTTCTTTCATCCTCAAGAAACCAGGGTATAACGCAAATCGGTCAGAACGAATCTGGCGGATATCTTTTTGGTTATGATGTAAATTCTGAAGGTAACATAGTTTTACCGGCAGTCGGACCAATAAAAGTTGGCGGACTTACACTTGAAGAGACGCGGAAACTGCTACAGACCTCAGCCGACAAGGTATTTAATAATTCAACTGTAGAATGTAAGTTGCTGAGCTTTAAGTTTACTGTAATTGGCGAAGTAAGGTCACCGGGCTCATATATTAATTACAACAATTATCTTACCGTTCTAGAGGCAATCGGGCGGGCAGGAGGTGTGGGGGATTACGGTAACCGTAACAGAGTATTAGTCATACGCCCTCAGGATAATGGATCCAAAACTTACCGGCTAAATCTGCAGGACAAGCAAATTCTTTCTTCAGAAGCATATTTTCTTCTTCCAAATGACGTTGTAATAGTCGAGCCTTTAAGTCAAAAGATCTTCAACATGAACCTGCCGACATTTTCGTTTTTACTGACAACTACTTTATCGGCCATTACGACGACGTTGTTGCTCATTAATTATTTCGGAAAGTAAATAAATTGTTATGTTGTTGTGTCGTTATATTGTTATGAAGGAATGTTGGGAGAATGACACATTTTAGTAAATGAAATTCCAATTTCTTACACCACAACGCCATAACGCCATAACGCAACAACCCCATAACTCCATAACACGACGCAGTCGCATATAACGCCCAACGCCCAAAACTTTATGAATGTAAACATCCAACAGTTATTAGAACAAGGAGAAGGCATTTCTGTCGAATTTAAGAAAGCAACCTGTCATCTCCCCGATAATTTTTTTGATTCTGTGTGCGCATTTCTAAATCGCAATGGTGGGACTATTTTGTTGGGTGTAAGCGATGATAAAACCATTGAAGGCGTGAATCCAAATTCGGTGGAGATCCTGTGTAAAAATATTGCCAACTTGAGCAACAATCAACAAAAGCTCTTTCCGTCGTTTCTCATTGAGCCAAAAATTGTTGAGTATGAAGGTAAAATGCTGATTCATGTTTTTGTGCCCATATCTTCGCAGGTGCATCGCTGCAATGGAAAGGTATTTGACAGAAGCGCTGATGGCGATTTTGAGATAAAGGCCGATGCTCAAATCAAAAATCTTTATACACGAAAAAATTTGCTTTATTCCGAAAATACTATTTATCCGTTTTTATTTGAGTCCGATTTTGTACCAGGAATAGTGGAACATGTTCGTAAAATTATCAAAATAAACCGGGCAAATCACCCTTGGAACGAACTTTCGAACGAAGAATTTTATAGAACAGCAGGCCTCTATAGAAAAGATTTTGCCTCTGGCATTGAGGGTTTTACAATGGCGGCTTTATTGATGTTTGGGAAAGTTGAAACGATTCAAAGTGCTATTCCACATTATAAGATAGATGCTGTTTTGCGAAAAGTTGATTTGGACCGTTACGACGACCGTGAAAATATTCAATGCAATTTAATCGAAGCGTATGACAAATTAATGAATTTTGTGGCAAAACATCTGCCGGATAAGTTTTACCTGGAAGGCGACCAACGGATATCTTTAAGAGAAAAAATATTTCGTGAAATTATAGCCAATATGCTTATTCATCGCGAATACACAAATGCATTTCCATCTACATTTATCATTTATAAAGACAGAGTAGAAACTCAAAATGCCAATAAACCCCATGTTTATGGACAGCTTTATCCCGACACATTTCAGGCTTTTCCTAAAAACCCAAATATAGCCCAATTGTTCACCCAATTGGGACGGTCCGAAGAGTTAGGTACAGGGATTCGCAATGTGTATAAGTATTCAAAAGCCTATTCGGGCAGTGATAAAATTGTGTTTTCTGAAGAAGATATTTTTATTTCAAAAGTGCCTTTGGATTATCATAATTTGAAAAATGGCGAATTAAATGGCGAATTAAATGGCGAATTAAATACTGGACAAACATCTGTTTACCAGGCTATAAAAAAACACGAAGGAATAAATGCCAGCCTATTGTCACAGGAATTAAAAATGCCCTTTAGTACTGTGGACAAGCATGTCAGAATCTTGATTAAAAAGAATCTGATTGAACGCCGGGGCAGTAAAAAAACAGGAGGGTATTATTTAGGGTGTGTAATAAAATAAGTTGTGCAACAATATTTATTAATAGTTTGACATTCAATATTATATGTATTGCAAGTGAATAGTTTATTCTATTACACACCTTAAATGAATAACGAAGAGCAAAGTGTTAAGATTTAAGTTTTCAAATCCAACTGACAAAACATAACACATAACGCCATAACACTTGAAATGAAATATTCGTTTGAAAAATTAGAGGTTTGGAATGATTCCAGAGAATTAACGAAAATGGTTTATACTATCACCAAAGGATTTCCCGATGACGAGAAATTTGGAATTACTAATCAGATGAGAAGGTCAGTAATTTCAGTTTCTTCTAACATTGTCGAAGGTTCCTATAGATCAACAGGGAAAGACAAATCAAATTTCATGACAATAGCATATTCAAGTCTTATGGAATTACTTAATCAAACTATTGCATCCCTTGACTTAAAATATATTAATGAAGATCAATACACTGAAATACGAAAGCAAATTGAAAAAGTCTCCAACAAACTCAGCGCTCTCACAAAATATTTCAAATCCATACCGCCTAACAATAAAACGCCATAACATCATAACGCCATAACATCATAACGCCATAACATCTTACCCCATGGACCCCAACTACCCCTCCCAACCAAATTTCCCCGAAGACGAAAACATCGATATAAAGAGATATCTGTCTCTTTTCATAAGCAACTGGTACTGGTTTGCCATTACCTTGTTTATTGCTGTGACACTGGCCTATGGGATAAACAGGTATTCAGAGAAGATCTACACTGTATCATCTTCTCTGCTGATTAAAGATGATCAGATGGCCAACATGAGCGGTAATGTTGCAAGTATACTGCCGGGAGGAGATATTTTCAAGAGTCAACAAAACCTGATAAATGAGATGGGCATCCTCAGATCATTCAGGCTCAATTATGCGGTGATGGAAAAGCTGAAGGATTTTCATGTGATTTATGTGGGTGTCGGAAGAAGGAAGATAGTTGAATCAAGGATGTATAATACATGTCCCTTCAGGGTGGTTTATGATTCCCTTGAGGTTGAGCCGAAAGGATTCAGGGTCGATATAGAAATACTGTCTGAAGAAAAATATCGTATCAGTCTCGATGGGGATCTGAATTTTGTTGACGAGATGAGTTTTGGGGATCGTTTTACTGAATTTGGCTTTGACTTCACAATTGAAAAGAGGATTCCCGGTGACACAGTATGTTTGGAAGACGGCTCAAACAGATACTATTTCTGGTTTACAGAACCCGGGGCTCTTGCTACGGAATACCGGGCCAAATTATCTGTGGCGCCTATCGAAAAGGATGCATCGCTCGTTGCACTTTCGGTTTCAGGATCAGTGCCCCGGCAGGAAGCCGATTATCTTAATACACTGATGAGAGAATATATAGGATATGGTGTCGACAATAAAAACCGGACAGCCGACAGCACAATTAAATTTATTGATGCTCAGCTTAATATAATATCGGACTCCCTCTCGAAAGCAGAAGAGAAACTTGAAAGTTTCAGATTGAAGAACAGGTTTGTTGATCTAAGCAGGGAGGGTTCGCTTATCCAGAACAGGCTGGAGAAATTTGAGAATGAAAGAGCCTCATTTAATCTGCAGCTTCAGTACTACAACTACCTGTCTGAATATCTCAATATAAAGAATACCGGAGGAGCGATTTTCTCCCCTTCGGTAATGGGAATAGCCGACCCGGTACTCATAAGGTTAGTAAATGAGCTTTCTGCATACCAGAAGGAGATGGAAAGGATCGGTTTCAACATAAGTGGTGACCAGCCTGCTCATGCTCTTCTCAATAAACAAACAGATGAGGCCAGAGAAGCTCTCAGGGAGAATGTGAAAAACGGGATCGCGGGACTTAAGCAGATCATTGCTGAATCGGACAGGAAAATATCCGGCGTGGAGATTGAGATCAGTAAACTTCCTTCAACGGAAAGGAATTTCATTAATATTCAGAGGGTCTTCGATCTTAACAATACTGTCTATACCTATCTTCTCGAAAAACGGTCTGAATCGGGTATTGCAAGGGCATCCAATGTATCCGACAACCGTATTATTGACCCGGCTTCGTTCTACAGTTCGGCACTTATTAAACCAAAAGCCAGGAATAACATTATTATTGCCCTTATACTGGGATTAATGTTACCTGCTGCATTAATTGCACTGATTGACTTTTTCAATGATAAGGTAATAGATAAAAAAGATATCGAGAGAAAGACAAAAGTTCCTGTAATCGGATATATCAGTCATAAAGAGGGGAAGAGTGAGATACTGGTTGTCGAAAAACCCGGTTCGTCGCTTGCTGAGTCGTTCAGGTCTGTCCGGACTGCGATAAAATATTTTGTTAAGGAAAATGAAGTATCGGTTATCGCCGTTTTATCAACTATTAGTATGGAGGGTAAGACATTTATTGCTGTAAACCTGGCAGCCATAACAGCAATGCTTGGCAAAAGAGTTCTTCTGGTGGGGCTTGACCTGAGGAAACCACGAATCAACAGGGTTTTTGAATTCGACGATAGTCCGGGTATGAGCACATACCTCAGCGGTAACTGTAATTATGAAGAGATAATTAAGAAAACACAGATTGATAATCTTTTTTACGCCCCATCCGGACCCATACCTCCAAACCCTGCTGAACTTATCGAGACGGAACTGATGAAAAAGTTTATGGAAAGAGCTAAGAAAGAATATGATTATATAATTATTGATACTCCTCCGGTTGCTATAGTTACAGATGCTCTCTTACTTGCCCGGTTTGTTGACGTTAACCTGTTTATAGTACGCCAGCGATACTCCTCGCGTAATACACTCGAACTGATAGATCAGCTAAACAACCATGGCGAACTTAAGAATATGGCCATTGTAATAAACGACATAAGTCTTACCGGGTACTACGGTTACGGTATGCGCTATGGTTATGCACAGGGATATGGTTACTCCTATGGCCTCAACTATTACAACAGGGGTTACTATGGCCGATATGGTTATTCAGATAAGACGCAGGGGTATTATACGGAAGAGTAATAAAGACAAAAGATAAAAGTAAAAAGATAAAAGGAGGAAGAAAGCTGAAAGACAAAAGTTTAGAGAATTTAAATGATAAAAGGCGAAAAAAACTATGGAAGATAAGAAGAATGACTTATGTGATAGGCTTTTTGAGTTTGCAGTAAAAGTCATTGAATTTTTGAAAACGCTGCCGTATTCCCCTGAAAATAAAACCATCCGGACGCAATTATCAAAAAGTGCCTGTTCATCCGGAGCAAATTACTCGCCCTGTCAAATTGCATCAAAATGTTAAAGGATTTATATTTTACTTATGTCTTAAGAAGTTTAGCTTATTTGACAGGGCAGGGAAGCTCAGGGTGGCTCATCAAAACCAGACTTTACTAATAAGGTCCGGATTTCATTAAGAGAAATGAGAGAATCAAATTATTGGCTTAGAATAATAAAAAGGACAGTCCAAGAAGTAAATAATTCTGATCTTGATTATTTAATAAAGGAGTCTGGAGAGCTTAAAAAGATTCTCGGCTCCATCGTCCAAAAATCACGAGAATAAACACATAATACCCAATTTACTTTTGTCTTGTGACTTTTGTCTTGACTAAACGCTCTCCGCTCTCCGCCCTGCGCCTTCTTAAAACGCTCAGCTCTAAGAAGGTTATTAACGAAATAGTGATAATGGAATATATAATTTCAAAGCACTGTCTTGAGCAAATCAGACTCAGGGGAATAATTGTGGATGAAATAAATTCAGTTTTGAAGAAACCTGATCTTGTTTTAAAACAAGGTAAAGAAATTGCTGTTTATCAGGCTTTAACCTTTGATAGAAACTTTCTTATACGTATTTTTGTAAATACATTGAAACAACCAAATTTGGTAATAACAGCATATAAAACATCCAAAATAAGTAAATATCATGAAGATAAAATATGACAAAGAAAGCGATATAATTTATTTCCGGTTTTCTGATGAAGCTATATCGGAGAGCGGCGAAGACAAGTCCGGTATAATCTTTGATTATGATAAATCAGGTAATATTGTTGCTATCGAAGTTATAGATGCATCAAAGAAAATGGGAAGTCTTAATTCTGTTGAATACGAATTTGCCTGATGACAAATTTATCAGCTCAGTTGATGCGTTCGGGTACTTCTCCTGCTCTGAACTATTGTGAGGCCTTTCGCCCTATGTAGCACAGTGCAAAGCGGAAGAAATTAACTATTAAATCAATTATTGATATACTATGCGCAATGCGCCATGCGCCCTGTGCCTTTTCTTCACTTTTGTCTTTATACTTTTGTCTTTTATCTTAATAGACAATTACTAAGAGTTCATGCAAATCAAAAAACAAACCTTCATTAAACTCTCCCTGGTAATAATCCTTATACCAATCGGGTTATTAACAAAAGTTTATTCTGGCAGCGGCAGTGAATTTGTTACCAATTATCTGGGAGGAGTAATTTACGTTATATTTTTTATTGTTTTGGCATCACTGGGTTTTCCTAAGGCCGAACCAATAAAAATATCACTAATTGTCCTTTGTATTACCTGCATAATTGAATTTTCACAGTTAATTCACACTCCGACATTAGAGTTATTCAGAAAAAACTATTTTTTCAGAGCGCTGTTTGGCAGCACTTTTAACCCATTCGATTTTATCTGGTATCTTGTTGGTGCCCTGTCTGGATTATTTTTGGTCGGTTTTGTAATAAAATTTCCGGCAAGAAGTAAATAGGTTCTAAATAAAGTCAAGCCTTCAACTACGAATCAAATCCAACTGATGATGTAAATGAAGGCATAACGTCATAACACTTAACGCTATAACATTGCATGCAATCGAACCTTGAACACGAAGCACGAAACACTAAACGCGTAACTCCTGATAATGAATGGGATCTTGTAATTGAAGGTTCTTCCTCTCTTTTCGATCTTAAATTCAGAGACGTCTGGCGCTACCGCGATTTGTTGGCGATGTTTGTAAAGCGCGACTTTGTGAGCTTTTACAAACAAACCATCCTGGGGCCGCTTTGGTTTTTTATACAGCCTCTTTTTACCACCATAATTTACACTTTTGTCTTTGGTAGTCTGGCGGCTATCAGTACTGATGGCCTTCCACAGCCACTGTTTTATCTGGCAGGCATTACTGCATGGAATTACTTCGCAGACTGCCTTACTAAAACAAGTACTGTTTTTAAGGATAATTCACAAATTTTTGGTAAGGTTTATTTCCCGAGGCTTATTTTACCACCAAATACCGTGATCTGGCATTCCTGGTCACTTTCGGGGTGCAATTACTGATGTACACCACAACAGTTATTTATCCACTTAGTGCAGCACCAGAAAAATACAAACATATCATTGAGCTCAACCCAATGACCGGCATCATCGAAGCTTTTCGTTATAGTTTTCTGGGGAAAGGTGAATTCAGCGCATGGAGCATCGGGTATTCTGCAATTATTACCTTGATTGTTCTCGTTTTAGGCATAGTTATTTTTAATAAAACGGAGAAGACGTTCGTTGATACTGTCTAAGTTTAAGAATAGTAAGTAGTAAGTAGTAAATAGTAAGTAGAATAAGAAAGTAAGATAATGCCGAATTACAGGGGATTTAGAGATTTAATAGTATATAAAAAATCATATGATTTAGCAATGGATATTTTTGAGATTACAAAAATCTTTCTAAAGGAAGAAAAGTATTCTCTTGTCGATCAAATAAGAAGATCATCAAGATCAGTGCCAGCGAACATCGCAGAAGCGTGGATTAAGAGAAAGTATTCTAAATCATTTGTAAGTAAATTGCTTGATTCACTTGCTGAAGAAGCTGAAACAGAAGTCTGGATTAACATGTCAAAAGACAGTAAATATATTGATGAACAAGTACATAATTCACTTCTGGAAAGATATCAGGAAATTGCAAAAATGCTGAACTCGATGATAAACACTCCGGAGAAATTTTGCACCCCCACCTGATTAGAACCTTTTTTACTACATACTACATACTACATACTACATACTACATACTATTTACTTCTTACTTCCTACTACCTACTTCTTCATAAATGTCCTCCGTAATCCAAGTCTCCAACCTCTCTAAAATCTACCGCCTCGGCGAAATAGGCAACCTCAACCTCAACCCACAAGGAATACTTGACAGTTCAACCTGAAGTCGGGTACATTTAAACATTTTCCGAGTTATGAACAAGCATATTAATAAAGGCGAACTAGTTATTTATCAAGCTGCTGACAATGCTGATTTTCAAATTGAAGTAAGAGTTAAGGATGAAACAGTTTGGCTTAACCGGCATCAAATTGCTCAATTGTTTGAAAGAGATATTAAGACAATTGGCAAACATATTGCAAATGCTGTCAAAGAAGAGTTACATTCTCTTTCAGTTGTCGCAAATTTTGCGACAACTGCATCTGATGGTAAATCATATCAGGTCGAGCATTATAATTTAGATATGATAATTTCTATAGGATATAGAGTTAAATCGCAGAGAGGGATTCAATTTAGAGTTTGGGCAAACAAAATATTAAAAGAATACCTTTTAAATGGATATTCTACTAGTCATCGTATTGAAAAGATTGAAAATGATGTAAATTATTTAAAAGGGAAAGTCAATGAATTTGATGTTCATATTAAAACAAGCTTACCACCTCATGAAGGAATTTTTTTTGACGGACAAATATTCGATGCCTATCAGTTTGTATCGGATATAATAAAATCAGCAAATAAATCTATTATACTGATAGACAATTACGTGGACGAAAGTGTATTAACTCTGTTGTCGAAAAGGAAAAGTGTTGTGATGGCAACGATATACACTGCTTCAGTTTCAAAACAATTAAAACTGGATCTAAAGCGATTTAATGAACAGTATCCGGCAGTTGAGGTTAAAACATTTACAAAGTCACATGATCGTTTTTTGATTATTGACAATACAACGGTTTATCACATCGGAGCTTCGCTAAAAGATCTTGGTAAAAAATGGTTTGCCTTTTCGAAAATCGAACTTGACACATCGGAAATGATTAAAAAACTTCAATAAATTATAATTCTTAACATAAACCTTAACCTAATTTGCCCCATGCCCTGTGCTCTGAGCTCCGTGCCCAGCTTCACTTTTATCTTTTTCCTTTTGTCTTTTATCTTTTGTCTTTTATCTTTATTAAACATAAACTACAACGACATACTCAACCTTTAATAAAATGCCAAAAACCAACAACTCCATTCCCGTAATAATACTCTGCGGCGGTATGGGTACCCGCCTTCGGGAAGAAACCGAATATAAACCTAAGCCTATGGTCGAGATTGGGGGTAAACCAATCCTCTGGCACATCATGAAGCACTATGCTCATTATGGACATAAAGAGTTCATTCTTGCCCTTGGGTATAAAGGAGATGTGATCAGAGATTATTTTATAAACTATTATAAATACAATTCTGATTTTACTGTGGATTTGAAGAACGGGGGAAATATTGAATTTCATAATGGCAATATTGAGGATGACTGGAAGATTACGCTGGTAGAAACCGGGGATGAGTCTATGACCGGTTATAGAACCAAACTGGCTGGGAAGTATATTACAGAAGATAGATTCATGCTGACTTATGGTGATGCTGTATGCGATGTAGATATTCAGAAGCTTATAAGGTTTCATAAACAACAGAATACAATTGGAACTGTAACCGGAGTTTATCCACCATCCCGTTTTGGAGACCTTGTCACGAATAAAAATCTTGTTATCAGGTTTAAACAACAATTAATAGAGACGGACAGCAAAGAACCTATCAATGGGGGCTATTTTGTTTTCAAACGTGAGTTCCTTGACCTGATTCCTGATGATCCAATGGCAGACATTGAAGGTTTTGCAATGAACAAATTAGTTGCAATGAATCAACTCAATGTATATCGTCATAAGAGCTTCTGGCAGTGCATGGATACTTATCGTGACAGCCAGTTACTCGAAAAGATGTGGAAGGAAAATCCGGTGTGGAAGATTTGGGATTAGTAATTTTAAACTTGTGGTTTAGGGAATAATTATGAAAAAAGTAATAGTAACAGGATATAACGGTTATATTGGAATCCATCTGGTAAGATTATTAAATGAAGCAGGATATAACGTTGTGGGAATTGATACTGATTTTTTTGGCAAAGATTGCGAATTCTTTGACCCGCATCCAGATATAGTGAAAGTCAAAAAAGACATCAGGCAAATTGAAGAAAAAGATATAGAAGGAGCATTCGCAATTTGTCATCTTGCGGCTTTATCAAACGATCCAATTGGAGAGCTGAATCAGGAATTAACCTACGATATAAATTATAAAGCCTCATTGCGGCTTGCAAAACTAGCTAAGAAAGCCGGCGTGAACCGCTTTGTCTATTCTTCTTCATGCAGCATGTATGGAATTTCCGGAGGAGAAAACGCCCTCGATGAAACAGCTCCTTTTAGTCCAATTACTGCTTATGCTAAATCCAAAGTCTATACGGAGAAAGAACTTTTACCATTATCCGATAAAAATTTTTCCATTACTTTTTTGAGAAACGCTACTGCTTACGGAGTTTCTCCAAAATTAAGACTTGATCTGGTAGTGAATAACCTGGTAGGATGGGCCGTTACAACCAGACAAATTCGCATCATGAGCGATGGAACTCCATGGCGGCCATTAATTCATGCTGAAGATATTGCAAGAGCATTTGTTGCGGTTATTGAGGCACCTATTAATACAGTGAATGGCGTTGCGTTAAATACCGGGAGAAATGAGGATAATCACCAGGTTAAAGACATTGCAAAGCTTGTTGGCGAAGTTGTACCCGGTTGTGAGGTAATAATAACAGGGGAACATGGCAGTGATTCACGCTCTTATAAGGTAGATTTCAGTAAAATTCAAACAGAGTTACCCGGGTTCAAACCGCATTATGATTTAAAAAGGGGAATAGAACAATTATATGAGTATTATCAAAGATATGACCTCAATAATGAGAAATTTGAAGGGAGATATTTTACGAGATTAAAACAACTAAATTACCTAATTAGTAATAATAAAATTAATAAGAATTTATTCTGGAATACAATATGGTAAAATATTTAAAGGTTTTAAGGAATCCCATTTGGGCAATAAAACGAATAAAGGAAAAATATCTTGTGCTTCCTGCATTTAAAAGGAAACATATTTCTTCTCTTAAAAAATTGTTGAAAGGAAACGGATATGATTTTAATGAATTCGAAGAAAGCGTTGATGAGTTTAATAGTTTTTCAGAAATTCACAATTTTGTTAATTCAAAATTCGTTGAAACAGGAATAAAAAGTGTCTTCCCGCCAGATAAGTATAGTTGGGGATGTTTGTTGTATTTCATAATTAGAAAAACTAAACCTGATATTATTGTAGAAACAGGTTGTTGGTATGGTAATAGCTCAACAATTATACTTGCTGCTTTATTTAAAAATCAAAGGGGAAAGCTTTTTACAATAGATTTACCTGCTTTATTCGAAACGGGAGGTTATTATGACGAAAACCCTTATAGAGATGAAGAAATGCGAACGAGCTCCCTGCCAAGAGGTAAAGCCCCGGGTTTTATTGTACCTGATTTTTTAAAAAATCGCTGGGAGTTAATTTATGGGCAAACTTCTGAAAAATTGCTTCCGTTATTAGAAGAATTAGGGGAAATAGATATTTTTTTACATGACAGCCTTCATTCCATTGAAAACATGAACTTTGAATTTAATCTGGCTTATAAATACTTAAAAAACAGGGGGATTCTTGCTTCAGATAATATTGACTGGAATAATGTATTCAAAGACTTTTCGCTCAATAAAAAATCATGTTCATACCTGGCTTATTATGAGTCTCCTTTATTGAAAGATAATTTTGGAATAATTATTAAGGATTAGAAAATGATTGCCAACGAAAAAGGGATAAAAGGCATATATGAGATTATTTTAAAACCAATAATTGATAACCGGGGGTTTTTTATGCGCACTTTTGATGAAGAACTATTTAAGCAATTCGGAATCCCTTCCAACTGGGTTCAGGAAAATCATTCAAAAAACTTATTGAAAAACACTGTCAGGGGATTGCATTTTATTTTACCGCCATATACCGACAGCAAATTGATCAGGTGTATCCGCGGCCATGTTTTTGATGTATTTGTCGATTTAAGAAAAGGCTCATCCTCATTTGGCAAATGGGAGTCGGTTGAGCTTAAAGACGATGATTATAAGTGGCTATTCCTTCCAAAAGGAATTGCACATGGCTTTTGTACGCTTGAAGATAATACAGAACTCTTATATAAACATGATACATACTATCAAAAAGAATATGACAGGGGTATTGTCTGGAATGATAAAGATCTGAACATTGAATGGCCTGTTAAAAATCCCATTATTTCAGAAAAAGACAGTAACCTTATGAGCTATCAGAAATTTTTAAAAGATGTTGGAGGATTATAAATGAAACATGAAGAAACAAAAAAAGAAATACTTGATTTAGTTAAGAAATATTATCAGGAAAAATTTCATGAGAAACCTTTTATTCCTGATACAGATATTGTAAGATATGCAGGAAGGGTTTTCGATGAAAAAGAATTGGTGAGCCTTGTTGATTCCTCGTTGGATTTTTGGTTGACAGCCGGGCCACATGCCGAAGCTTTCGAAAATGAATTTGCTGAATACCTTGGTGTTGAGGACAGTATTCTTGTTAACTCAGGCTCTTCCGCTAACCTTGTAGCTGTTTCTGCGCTTACTTCTCCAAAATTACTTGACCGTCAATTGAATCCCGGAGATGAAGTTATAACAGTCGCTGCCGGTTTCCCCACCACTGTTACACCAATTGTTCAGAATAGATTAGTACCGGTTTTTTGCGACATAGAACCCGGAACATACAACGCATTGCCTGAAAATATTGAAAGGGCCTTATCGCCGAAAACCAGGGCCATATTTATGGCTCACACCCTGGGAAATCCTTTCGATTTGACTGCCGTAATCGATATTGCAAAAAGAAATAATTTATGGGTTATAGAAGATAACTGTGATGCTCTAGGCTCAAAATTTGATGGGAAATTCACTGGAACCTATGGAGACCTGGCTACGGTTTCATTTTACCCTGCTCACCACATGACCATGGGAGAAGGAGGGAGTGTAGTTACAAGCAACGAAGACTTGGCTCGAATCGCGCGTTCTTTCCGTGATTGGGGTCGTGACTGCTACTGTGCATCTGGCGAGGACAATACATGTGGAAAACGGTTTTCACAACAATTTGGTGACCTCCCTGCCGGATACGATCATAAATTCGTTTATTCCCATATTGGCTACAACCTGAAAGTAACCGATATGCAGGCCGCTATCGGAAGGGAACAATTAAAAAAATTACCCGGTTTTGTTGCTAAACGGAAAGAGAACTTCGGCTTAATTTATGCCGGTTTAAAGAAATTTGAGGACAAGTTAATTCTGCCTGTTGCCACACCGGGCAGCGATCCTTCCTGGTTCGGATTTTTATTGTCAGTTAGAGAGGGTCAACCATTTACAAGAACCCAACTAGTTCAATATCTTAATAATAACAAGATACATACGCGAAACCTGTTCGCGGGAAACCTTCTGCGACAACCGGCTTTTATGAATATTGAACACAGGGTTGTTGGAGACCTTAAAAATACAGATTTCATCATGAATAATACTTTTTTTATTGGCGTTTATCCTGGCTTAGGCAAACCTGAGATTGGATATGTTTTAGAAAAATTTGATGACTTCTTTCACACCAGATAAATGTCTTCTCCAAGAAAAGTAAAAGCTGTAGTTGTTGGTCTTAAAAGGTATATAGATGATATAACCTGGTATCGGTTAAAACCAGAATTTTCGTGTCGTTTCAAGCCAGGTCAGTTCCTTCATTTAGCGTTAGATTCTTATGATCCAGGTTTTAACTGGCCGGAATCAAGGGTTCTTTCTATTGCCAATGCCCCGGGAAGGGAGTATATTGATATTCTCGTTTCTTCTAAAGGGAGGTTTACAAACAGAATGATAAATGAACTTTCAATCGGCGCTCAGGTCTGGCTGAAATTACCATATGGCATCTTTAATTTTAATGATTCAGTTGGGAAAGACGTTGTGCTGGTGGCCGGAGGGACAGGTATCAGTCCTTTCGTTTCATTCCTTGAAAATATATTCGAAAATAAAGATGATTACCGGAGTATAAATCTATTTTATAGAGTCAGGGAACCTGATCTTGTAGTTTTTGAAAAAAACATTGAGAAATATAAACAAAATATCAATGGATTCCATTACAGGCTGTTCTGTGAAAATATTAACAGTAGTGGATCCTTACCATTTGAGCATGGGATTCTACCTGTTAAGGAAATTGTGAATCAAACAGTTTTATATTGTGATCCTGTTTATTATTTATCCGGACCAAAGGCAATGATTGAATCGTTTGAGAAAGAACTAACAGATAAAGAAATTCTTTCAGATAAGATCTTTTTTGATAAGTGGGAATAGATAACATGTTCAGTCCTGTTTTCCGAGCAAATCCCAGTAAAAATTCCTAACTATCAAGTTACCAGAGGTTAGTGTTATTTATTTTTGATAATTCGGGTGTCCCGAGTTATATTTACGGATGTTTGTTAGAAAAAAGAAGAACAAAAGCGGTAGT
>DATKUO010000135.1:0-19556 GCA_035530515.1 Bacteroidales bacterium | reverse complement strand
TGGCTACAGACCATTGAAAAATACGAATGTAAGAAATGTAAAACCAGGACATCATTGCGAAGCGGAACAGTCATGCAGGAAAGCAAACTTCCATTCAGACATTGGTTTATAGCGATCCATTTATTAACAGGTACAAAAAAGACCTTCTCTGCATTGGAACTTCAAAGGCAGATCGGTCATAAGTATTACGAACCAATATGGTATATGATGCAAAAGCTTAGGATGACCATGGGATCCAGGGACAGTAAATATCAATTGGATAAGATTGTTGAATTGGACGAAGCATTTTTTGAAAGTGTTGATACAGAGAAAGATGATGAGGCAAAATCTACTCCAAAAAAGAGGGGACGAGGAAGTCAAAAGCAAAGCACAGTTATGGTGATGGCATCAACAGTACACGACTTTGAGAAAACCAAAAAGTTCAATAAACCAACTAAATTCCGATTTGTCAGGATGTTAGTGGTCGATAATCTTAAAGGGCAAACAGTGGGTGAAAAAGTTGCGGAAAACATTAAATATGACGTTGTTGTAAAAACTGATAGTTATTCAAGTTACTCAAAAATCAAAGATCAGGTATGGTGTCATATACCCCAAAAAGTAAGTTCAAAAGATGGCGGAAAGGTACTTCCCTGGGTTCACACGATGATAAGTAATGCTAAGAGAACATTGCTTGGAGTGCATCACATGATATCTATGAAATACGCTCAAAATTACCTTGATGAGTTTTGCTACAAGGTGAATCGAAGAAATTTTGGTGAGCAACTATTTGATAGACTGTTAATAGCTTGTGTAACTACCAACTATAACAATATTATTACTCATAACCGATAGTCATATTATATTAATGCGTATATTCTTATTCCCTCAATTTATTTAGTTAAGGGACAAAATTCCATTGAAGCTATTTCTCAAATATTTATGGATAATACAATTCGTGATATAGTTGACATGCAAATATCATTTCCGGGGCATAATATTCCAAAATATGGACCCTCACGTTATGATCCAATTCTACCAACTCGTAGCATGAGAATTGATAAAATTGCGATAAAAGATAATTTTTTGAAAAGTGATGACAATATTAAATGGGAAGTATTTGCAGACAACGCTGAACCAAGAAGGGGTGAGATTCCATTTAAGGACATAAAAATAATCGAAAAGTGATACTTGCTATGAATGTTTTGGTGTATTTTCATGAGCATACTCCGCAAATACGGATACCCTCCTGATAAGCAGGAAAAGGCTATACAGACGGTAATTGAACAGGCGAAGTTGTTGGCGGAGGAGTTGATTCCTTAGAGCATTTACTTATTACGTACAAGTTGAAAATATCATTCTTTTAAAAAATAATTAACAATTTATTAACGTAAAAGGTTAATAATATTTATTATATTCGCGGTGAAAATATTTTTTAAGTCCAACAAACTTGAACGACAATTAACTGAGCCAGCTTCAATCAAGCGAGCTTATGGAACGATGGCCAAAGCTGTATATCAGCGAATTAAGGAAATGAAGGCATCTGAAAACTTAGAAATATTTATGACTATACCGGCTGCAAGATGTCATGAACTATCCGGAAAACTATCTGGTTTTTTTGCAGCTACCGTATCAAAGAACTTCAGAATGATCTTTACCCCAAGTCACAACCCTTTACCATTAAAATCTGACAAGGGTCTTGATCTTCAGAAAATTACATCTATAACTATCTTGGATATAGAAGATTATCATTAATGAAAATCCCAGAAACTAATATGATTTCATCCGAACTTAAAGCAAGAAAAGAATTGATTTCTCCCCCTGGAGATACTATTCAGGAAACGATAGATTATATAGGAATGAGTCAAGCAGAGCTTGCAACTAGAATGGGGCGTCCCAAAGAAAAGTTGAATGATATTATTAAGGGTCGTGAACCAATTTCAATTTCCGCTGCTATTAAACTTGAAAGAGTATTAGGCATTGCAGCTTCCTTTTGGATAAATCGCGAGCAGGAATATAGAGAGGAATTGGCACGGATTGAGGAAGAACAAAGCCTATTAAAAGAAGTGTCTTGGCTTCAAAATTTTCCAGTCAGCGACTTGAAGAAGATGGGGGTATTACCGTCAACTTCAAATGAAACTGAATTGGTCAGGTCATTATTAAATTTTTTTGGTATTGCAACTGTAAGCCAATGGAATGATATCTATATCGGGAAAAATATAACAGCAGCCTTCAGAATTTCCCTTGCAAATACAAATAACCCTCATTCCATTGCCTCTTGGTTAAGACTTGGAGAAATAAATGTTTCAAAACAGAAGTTGCCGGACTATGATGAAAAAGGGTTCAAGGAAACTCTTAATACTTTAAAAAAGACAGTAAAAGATCATCCAAGTGATTTCATGGAGACACTCCAAAGGTCCTGTTTTGATTGCGGTGTGGGAATAGTTTTCACTAAATGTCTCCATAAAGCACCCATCAGTGGGGCAACAAGATGGATTTACGGCAAACCACTAATACAATTATCAGATCGCTATAAGACCAATAATCATTTTTGGTTTTCATATTATCATGAGGCTGGGCATATTCTCTTGCATGGGAAAAAGGAAGTATTCCTTGAAGATATTGAAGGTGCGATAATTGATAAAGTGAAAGAAGAACAGGCGGATAAGTTTGCTGAGAGTCATTTGTTCCCTCTTGCAAGTATGAAGAATTTACTTACAGACGGGATAACAAGATCAAATATAATTAAATACGCAAAAAAGCTGAAAACACATCCTGCGATAATAGTTGGACAACTTCAACATTATGGACATCTCGGGTATAATAAAATGAATGACTTTAAGGTTAAGTATTCTTTACCTTGTCAATCTTAAAGCTCTTAAGTCCGTTTCGATACAAAACGCATATTGTTTCCAACATGTTTCCAATTTAAAATGAAAGGGCCCGCATATCATTAATATACAGGCCTTTAATTTATTGCTTTGTAGCCCCACCAGGAATCGAACCTGAATCTACGGTTTAGGAAACCGCTATTCTATCCATTGAACTATGGGGCCTGTTAAGAGCCGCAAAAATATATCATTTTTTCCTTCTTTTCAAATTATCTGTATCCCGGCCTGTTTATTACCTTTTATTATTACGGCAATTTGGATATAAAATAATTTTTTTGTGTTAAATGTTTCACAGTTTAAAAAAAACAATTATATTTGTCCTATTAAAACGATAGGACAAATAGTATAAAATTTAATCAGATGAAAAAAATCATATTATTATCAGCCTTTCTTTTAGCAGGTTCACAATTGCTGCTTATGGCACAAAAACAATTTCTGCTTTCAGAAAAGGACAGTAAAATAGTAGTTGAAGGCACTTCCAGCTTACATGATTGGGACATGAATCTGGAAAAGATGAGCGGGCAAGTTGATATTAAGGGGGAAGAGTTATTACCCGGCAATTTCAGTGATATATATTTTGAAGCGAAAGCTTTGGACCTGATAAGCCATAGTAGCATTATGGATAAAAAAGCTCACGATGCCCTTTTAACAAACAAGTATCCGAACATTAGCTTTAAAATGACAGCAGTACAAAATATTAAAGCTCAGGATGGAAGTTTTGCAGCAGATATAGCAGGTGTACTTTCTGTTGCAGGGAAATCCAGGAATATTGTACTAAGAGCCATAGTCGTTTATAGTGACAGTTCTTATATTGCAGCAACAGGAAATATAGAAATGAAAATGACTGATTTTGGAATCACTCCTCCCACAGCAATACTGGGAACTTTAAAAACTGGAGATGAGATAACAGTAAAAATTGACCTGAAGTTCAGGGTTTGAACAATTATTATTAACAGATCGATTAATTAGTAACAATTAAAATTAATTAGTATGAGAAGAGTATTATTTTTTGTGTTTTCAATGATAATTACAATTTCAGCTTCAGCACAATTCGAGCAGAAAAAAATTACCGGCGAAAATTTTTCAAATGTGAATGTAAAAGTGGGCGGTGATTTTGCCATTCAACTTCAATCACTTAACCATGAGGCCCCCAATGTCGTTTTAAAGGACATTAAGCACAATTTCAATTTGCCAACAGCAAATTTAAACATTACAGCTGACCTGGCTCCTGGTATCCAGGTATACATTAATAATTTTATGTCTTCACGTCACCACAATGAAGCATGGGTTGAAGGAGGATATCTTATAATTGACAAACTACCATTTTTACCGGCAGCTGATAATATTATGCAGTATTTCACGATAAAAGCTGGTGTAATGAATCCAAGCTATGGTGATGCTCAGTACTTCCGTAGCAATAATGCTTCTGTAACCAATAACCCTTTTGTGGGAAATATGATTATGGATGCTTACACAACTAATCCCGGTATTGAAATCATGTATCGTAATAAAGGTATAATTGCATTGGTGGGAACCAATAATGGCCGAATGAACTACGGCCGTGGTAATGATCTTTCGAAAGACCTTGTTTATAACTGGAAATTAGCTTATGACAAGCAAATTAATGAAGATCTGCGTGTACGTGCATCTCTTTCAGGATATCATGTACCGGATGGACACAGCGGGTCAACGCTTTGGGGAGGAGACCGTGCCGGAGCACGTTATTATGGTGTAATGGATACAGTTGGTGGAGATAATTTCAAATCAGGCAGATGGGATCCGGGAAGCGGACAGACAAAAATGAATAGCTACCAGGCAAACATTTTTGTTCAGTTTCATGGTCTGGAGCTATTTGGCCTCTATGAGACAATGAAAGGGGTACTCAGAAATGCCGATCAACATTTTACACAAACAGCTGTCCAGGCAAAGTATAATTATAAAACTTTCTATGTTGCAACTCGTTACAACACGGTTAATGATAACAATGGTTCAACAGTTACACGCCTGAACGTTGGAGGTGGCTGGCATATGCTCGAAAGTGTTGTCATGAAGCTTGACTATGTAACTCAATCATATAAAGGTGTTGCACATGGAGTTATTGATGGAGGCAAGTTCAATGGCGTAGTATTGGAAGCGGGAATATCCTTTTAATCAAAATTTCCGGAAGTAATACAGGCGGTCGAACACAGGCCTCCTGTATTATTTTAAATTAAAATACTTAAGGTTTTTTCTTGACAGCGGAATTATGAAAAAAGTCCTATTGATATTGCAATTTATTTATCCTTTACTGACGGGATTCATTACTGATGATACCAGTGCAGGAAGAATGGAGGCTTCTTATGGTTTTATTGATATTAATGTGGAATCAAATATTAATAAGCTGTTTTTTAAGTATGATTTGAAGGAGAAATCATATCCTTTTTCAGGGATTGATTGCACCAAAAATACTGATGATACATCCGCTATTCAAATTGTTGTGCCCGTAAAAGATTTTCAGTGTACTAATCATTTTGCATACAGGGATTTTCTGAAATTGTTAAAAGAGTCGCAATTTCCTTTTTTAGCTATTTCAATTCCAAAGAATACCATTATAAACAGTGAAACAGGTGATTGGTTAATTATTCACGACGTGATGCTTACTATTGCAGGAGTTGCGAAAAAATATGATATTATTTGCAGGATTGAGTATGATAAAAACAGAGAAAAAGTACTTATTGGTACGACAAAAATTTTGCTTACCGATTTAGACATTGAACCACCTGTAAAAACTCTTGGACTGATTAGAATTAAAAATGAAATTATTGTTAATTTTGGTTTTTATTGCAATGAAAATCTAACGTTATTTAAACAAAACTGATCCTTGAAATTTAATACACGAATTAGATATGGTATAAGGGCAATCCTTGAAATTGCTCTGAATGAAACGGATACTGGTGTATTCCAGAAGGATATAGCTGATCATCAGCAAATTTCAGTGAAGTATCTGGATACCATCATCTCTTCATTGAAAACAGCCGGCCTTATTATAAATAAAAGAGGCAGAAAGAGCGGCTATGTACTTACTCGCAAACCTGAAGAGATCAAAATGCTTGATGTCTATAGCGCTTTTGAACCCGGAGTTGTAATAGTGGATTGTATTGATAGAAACTATATTTGCAAACTGTCAAAACAATGTGGTGTAAGAGAATTCTGGTCCGGGTTAAACGATGTAATTGAAAATTATCTTGAATCTTATACGCTCGAAGATCTGATAAAAGAGCACAGGAGTAAAAGGGTATAGTTAATTATTATCGGGCCCCTGAACCTTCCCGGGCAATTTTGATAAATCAACTTTGTTTCATACTTTCATCTCCTTAAATATTCATATTATGAACTGGATTGATGCAGCTATAGTTATTATTCTCATTATATCATTTGTGATGGGTTTTATTAATGGTCTGATAAAGGAGGTGGCTTCGCTTGCTGCATTGATACTGGGTATATGGGGTGCAATAAAATTCTCAGCTTTCACAGCGGAAAAACTATACGACTATTTTGATATGACCGGACAGTATGTTGGGATAATTGCATTCCTGATCACATTCGGACTTATCGTTGTAATGATTCATTTTATAGGGATATTGGCTGACAAGCTTGTGAAAGCAGTTGCTCTTGGCTTCGTCAACAGACTTCTCGGGACAGCATTCGGCGTGTTAAAATCGATGCTGATAATGAGTGTCTTTTTTGTAGTTCTGAATGCTATTGATGAAAGAAAATCATTCCTCCCGAAAAAAGCTATTGAAGAATCACTCTTCTATAATCCTATTTCCGATATTGCCCCGGTAATATTCCCGATTATTGGAGAAGGTGGCTTTACCCGAAGTTTCGACCGTTTTAAAAAGAAGCCGGAAGATGCTACTATATGACACCGTTTGCTATATTTGCTTTTCTGAATAACAAGTGATATGAATTTTGTTGAAGAACTTAAATGGAGAGGCATGATACATGATATTATGCCAGGAACAGATGAATTATTGAAAAAGGAGATGACCAGCGGCTATATAGGATTCGATCCGACTGCCGACTCATTACATATCGGCCATATGGTGCAGGTTATGATGCTTGTGCACTTTCAGAGAGCAGGGCATACCCCTGTTGCCCTTATTGGCGGTGCCACAGGGATGATCGGTGATCCTTCCGGTAAATCGGAGGAACGTAACCTGCAGGACGAAGCATCACTGAGAAAAAACCAGAAGGCTATAAAAGCACAACTCTCGAAGTTTCTTGATTTTCAGTCCGATAATAATAACAGAGCTCTCATGGTTAATAACTATGACTGGATGAAAGAATATTCATTCCTCGGTTTTATCAGGGATATAGGAAAGCACATCACAGTTAACTATATGATGTCGAAAGATTCTGTTAAGAAAAGGATCGGGTCTGAAGCAAAAGAAGGAATGTCATTCACTGAGTTTTCGTATCAGCTGGTACAGGGTACTGATTTTCTGCACCTGTATAATAATTTCAACTGTAAGCTTCAGATGGGCGGGTCAGATCAATGGGGGAATATTATTACCGGCACAGAGCTTATAAGGCGTAAAGCAGGTGGCGAAGCATTTGCTCTTACTTGTCCGCTGATAACAAAATCGGATGGGACGAAATTTGGTAAGACAGAATCGGGTAATGTATGGCTCGACCCTGAGAAAACAACTCCCTACCAGTTTTACCAGTTCTGGTTGAATGTATCTGATGAAGATGCTGCAAAGTATATTAAAATATTTACTGTTCTGAGTCAGAAGGATATTGAAGAAATTATTATGGAGCATAACAGAGCCCCTCATGAGCGCCTCCTTCAGAAACGGCTTGCTGAGGAGGTCACTGTCATGGTTCATTCACGTAGTGATTATGAAGGCGCTGTTGAGGCATCCCAGATCCTGTTTGGTAAAGGGACAACAGAATCGCTTCAGAAGATGAATGAAAGCACTTTTCTCTCAGTTTTTGAAGGTGTCCCGGTTTTTGATGTTACCATGGAGCTTATCTGGAAGGGGGTTAGTATTGCAGAACTGTGTGCAGAGCACTCACAGGTATTTTCTTCAAAGGGAGAGCTAAGAAGACTTGTTCAGGGAGGTGGCCTGAGTTTAAACAAAGTGAAGATCGATAATCCCGATATGGTTGTTGAGCATGGATTGCTCCTGAATGGTAAATATCTGCTTGTTCAGAAAGGGAAGAAAAACTATTACCTGATAAGGGTGAGCTGAAGGCTATCTTAGCAGATCAGCAACAATTATTGAGACATCATCAAAAGTGGAAGGGTTATCATCTGGCAACCCCAGTTCCCTGATCATTTCCCTCATATTTGTTTCGACCGGATTGGTATTGGATATATGCCGGATAATTACCCCGGTCCCAATGTCATTACCATCATCCCCTTTCAGCTCTGAAAGGCCATCAGTATAACATACTATCTTAGAATAATCAGTAATTATAATTTCTGATTTTTCCATATAAGGTATTTCGTCGAGCATTCCAATCCCAACACAGGAAGCCTCAAGATCATGGATCTCTTTGGTAACTGTATTATAAAGTAAAGGTGGGTTATGTGCTGCATTGATATATTCCAGCACACCTGTTTCATGATCATACCTGGCGATAAAGAATGTAAGGAATTTTTCTCCGGCAGCATTTACAACTACTATGGTATTGAGTTTATTAATTAGTGTTTCGAGATTAATATCTTCCGTAAGGAGAGCCCTTAAATTGGCTTGAAAATTTGACATCAATATTGCTGCAGAAATTCCCTTACCGGACACATCAGCAATGCAAATCCCTGTTTTGGTTTCTGAGAGTCTGATACAATCATAATAATCTCCTCCAACCTCATAATGAGGGTAATAGAACCCATTGACTATTAGTTTTGGGTTTTTTGGCATCTGGCTATTGTCAGGGATAAGCAAATTTTGCATTCTGGCAGCCAGTTCGAGCTCTTTTTTCAGTGCTTCCTGATGGAGGCTTTCTTTGAATAACCTTATGTTTTCAATAGCAACAAGGATAATACTCGAAAGTGTTTGAATGAAGTGAAGATGTTTCAACACAGGGCTCATTCCTTCACCCTCTTCGTCTATATCGCCAATAAAGACAAATGCCAGGTGGACATTGTTATTATATACAGGAATAATGATATCAACTCCTTCGAAACCCAGATCAGGGGTGACAAAGGCAATCTCAGTAATATTTAAAAGTTGCGATTCTACATCAATTGTTTCAAAATGTTCAGGGAACCCACCATTTAAGATGCATCCCCATGCTTCGGAGTGTTTAAAAATGAGTATTTTACCGATACCAAGATTGTTCCTGAGAATGAATTCATATTTGGATAAAAGGTCTTCTGTGGGCAGATTTGCATTGATCGATAATGTAATATCAAGCAGGGAATCTAACTTAAATTTTGAAATCTTAAATCTGTCCGTTGAAATCTTTTTTTCTTCCATAATATATCTTATGCTTTAACTCTTTCAACATAAGTGCGGTCACGTGTATCAATTTTTATTTTATCGCCGGTATTTACAAACAAGGGGACCATAATTGTCCCTCCGTTTTCAATCTGAGCCTGTTTTAAAGTGTTGGTAGCAGTATCTCCTCTTAATCCGGGTTCTGAATAGGTAACTTCCATCACAACAAACGGAGGCAGATCAACGTTAAGGATGGTTTCTGTGTCAGCATGTACAACTACTTCAACACTTATTCCTTCTAGCATAAATTCAGAATTTTCAATCATTGTGTCCGGGACGTGGATTTGTTCAAATGTTTCAAGATGCATAAAGTAGTAACCCATATCATCTTTATAAAGATATTGATAAGGACGTCTTTCAACTCTTGCTATGATTACTTTAGTTCCTGAGGAAAAGGTATTATCAATTACCCTTCCGGATTTTAGGTTTTTAAGTTTTGTTCTGACAAAAGCAGGTCCCTTACCAGGTTTTACGTGCTGAAATTGTACTATTGTATAAAGGTCATTGTTGAATTCAATGACTAACCCATTTCTGAAATCTGAGGTACTTGCCATATAAGTTTCTGTTATTCTTAATGTAAAAATTAATTATTTCTTTTTAACTTCAAGGGGATACGCCAGCCCTTCATAATTCTTTATCTCAACTGAAAATGCACCTACAAAGATATTAAATCGGATCTTAACCGGTAAAAAATTTTTATCTGCTGAAAACCAGAATGAAACATCCTCTTCCGTTTTGAATAATCTTCCTGTTTCTGTTACGGGATTAAACTTATAGCATTTGATTTTTCCAACTTTAGTTTTTATTTCATCCTTCCCTACATACCTTAACCTAATAGGATACAACTCATCTGTAAACCATGTGATTATTGTAATCAATTCGCCTTTTCTTAAATTGCTATCGACAGGAAGAATATGATTCCTGAAATAATAGAAACATGAAAGAATATCGTATATCCCTTGTGGAGCTATATGAATTCCGGTAAGATCGCTTGTCAGGATTGCTGAATCTGTTCTCGATTTATAATCAAATAAAACTTCATTATATTTTCTGTATCTTCCTTCGCGTATATTTCTGATTGACTTAACAGGAAGTTCGGTATCGGGGTCGATGTAACTTTCATAAATATCTAATACTTTAAAAATTGCATCAACTAAACCTGTTGTTTTTGCTATAAATGTTGAATGCCACACCTCTTTTTCGTTTAAAAGTTCACTTTTTAGTTCAAGGGAAGCAGTTCCTCCGGTAATAATACCATAATGAACAGTATAGTCAACTTTTTCTCCAACCATATATGATACTGACTGACCCCATCCGGCAGATGAGATAAATATTGCAAAACAGCATATATATAATTTTTTTATCATTCTACTTTCTGATAATATGCATTTATTATGCCATTTCCTTTCCAAGGATATTCTTTCGGGGCTTTGTAGTTATGAAATCTTTTAAATAAAATGGTTCAAAGTATGCAATATCTTCGTAACGACTATCTTTATATGCCTGATAAGCAGGGACGTGCATGTGCGAAGCAGAAATTTCATAGTCCTCAGCAAAGCTGGAATTTATGCGATTAGTCACCTCTTTACATTTTGCTGCCCCGTCGCCAAAAAAGATTATTTTTTTTGATTCAGGAATAGTATTAAATGAGTTTGCATCGATTACTTCTGCTGAGATACCTTTTACCGTTTTTCCATTTGTATCGTATAGTGCATAATAGACCTCCATCCTGCGAGCATCAAGCATCGGACAGAACAGGGTATCTTTATCTATTGCCTCTTTGTCTTTCAAGCTTGCCGAAATTCCCCAGTACATTGAAAGCGTCGTTTCTATAGCAATCAAAGGAATTGAGGCTGCATATGCAATTCCTTTTGCAACAGAAACTCCTATCCGGAGTCCGGTATATGATCCAGGCCCTTTGCTTACAGCTACAGCCTTAAGATCGCGGGCTGTAATGCCTTGTTCTTTGAAAATCTCCTCAATAAACAGGGTGAGCACTGATGAATGCGACTTTGAATCACTACTTTCTCTCATAGAGATTACTCCGGCACTATCACATAATGCCACTGAACATATATTTGTTGCTGTTTCAAGACATATAATCATGTTTTGAACGGAATGCCAAAAGCCTATTTCACTTTAAAGAGTTCGTCTTTCTTTACAACTTCAACAAGAGTACTGTCAGATAACTTTTTACTTATTGCACTAAAGGGAGCAGAAATTACACGTTCACCAACTTCAACTCCTGAAATGATCTCAATGTAATTATTATCCTGGATGCCAGTCTTAACATCTTTAGCAAGAGCATATTCCCCATCAGTAATAAATACAAGAGTACGTATATCCTCATCGGATAGGGTAACTGAAGTTTTGGTAGTATCTGTACGGGTTGTAACGGATTGTATAGGAACAGTAATAATATCTTTTTTTAATTGGGTCTGAATATCAACTGAGGCAGACATTCCGGGTCTGAAAGGATTACTATCGCCGGCATCAACAAGTTTTTGATATGATTCAGGAAGAACCAGAATCTTGACATCAAAATTAGTAACCTGGTCAGCTGACAGACCTGTAGTTTTAGCTGAATTGGCAATTTCAGTAACTATCCCTTTGAATTTTTGATCAAGGTAGGCATCAACATCAATTAAGGCAGTATCGCCCAGGTGAACTCTTACGATATCATTTTCATTAACCTCAACCTGTGCTTCCATTCGTGACAGATCAGCAACTCGCAACAATTCCGTACCAGCCATAAGATTTGTACCTGCCACTCTTTCTCCCAGTTCCACAAGAAGCATTGAAACAGTACCGGACATAGGGGCATAGACCGATGTTTTAATAAGGTTCTCTTCTGCCTCTTTGAGCGATGCTTCCGAACTAATAACAGAAAACTTAGCGGCATCAACCTCAGCTTTTGCAACACTATAAGAGGCTTGTGCTTGTTCATAATCGGACTTTGAAATAGTCTGCTCTTCATATAATTGCTTGCTTCGTATAAAGGAGAGTTCAGCTTGTGTGAATTGTGCTTCGGATTGAGCAAGACGAGCCCGGGCCGAACTGATAGCAGCCATTGATCTGTCTCTCTGGGAAAGATAGGTATCAGGTTTTATTCTGAGTAGCAACTGGCCTTTTTCAACATGGTCGCCCTCCTTAATTGTTAACGTTACAATCTCACCTGAAACATCAGGACTTATCTTAACCTCTTTTTCAGGTTGAATTTTACCATTGGCTGTTATGGTTTCAACGAGAACACGTTTTTCAGCGTTTTCTACAGCAACCTTAACTGTTAATGCTTTTCCAAACCATCCTTGTTTCTTCCCAATTATTGCAAAAATCAAAAGGACTATTACTATAGGGAGTAAAATTTTTAGTATCTTATTGTTTTTCATGATCTTGTATCTTAAAATGATTTTGAATTATAGTTATTTATTGAGATTGAGAGGTATACCCTTATAAAAATCAAGTACTTTAGTTTTAAAGACAAATTCATACTTTGCCTGTGCCATATCAGATTGTGCATTCAGAAGTTGTGTTTTACCGGCATTATAGTCTACAGGAGTAACCATTCCGACATTGAATTTTTGTTCAGTATACCTGAATGATTCTTCCGCGGAAGTAACAGCCTTGATACTTGAATTATATTTTTTGAGTGCTGCAACGGCATCTGCATATGCTTGCTGGATGTTTTTATATAGTTGTTTTTTGGCTCCCTCAAGGGCATATTGGCTATTTTCAACACTGAGTTTAGAGTTGGCTATGTTTTTATTTACCTGCCATCCGTTAAGAATAGGGATGTTAAGTGAAAATCCAATACCATAATTTATATTATCACTTACCTGCTGAGAAAAAGTATATGGTTCAAGTGGGTTACTTGGTTTCTGTGCAAAGTCTGAAAAACCTGTACTGAATGAATGATTCATTGAAAGTCGCGGACTTCTTGTCCCCTTCGCTATTTTCTGATCATATTGACTTACTGTAAGGGTTAGTTCAGCGCTTTTAATTTCCGGCCTTAAACTCTGGGCTAGAGCGTAAATATCATCTATCTGGCCGGAAATAATGGTATTACTACCTATGACGATATCCGGCGTGATTATTTTAAATCCCAAGGGTGATTGAAGTTCAAGCATCTGTGTCAGGTTGAGGAATGATATATCCAGCTGGTTTTGAAGATTGATATATTGTAATTCCTCACTTGCTGCCTGTGCTTCTATTTGCAGTAAATTACCCTTAGCCAGACTTCCTGCATCGACCATCTTTTTTGTTTTCTCAATCTGTTGCATAGTAATCTGAAGCTGATTGTTAGTGGCTGATACCAGTTCAGTATTAAGAAGTATCTGAAGATATGCCAGTGCGATATTTAACGAAATATTATCTTTGAAGCTCTGGAGATCAAGTTCCCCTGCAAGGACCTGGTATTTATTTTTCTGAATTGTATTATAGTTCTGTAAACCGTTGAAGAGATTAAGGCTCCCTCCAACATAGAAGTTGTTCGACTGAACTGTTTTATTATTCGAAAATTGATAAGTAGTTTCATCAAGAGCCCGGCCAAATGAATAATTATGCGATGCAGAGCCATTAACAGCAGGTAATAATTTAAGTTTTGCAAGCTCAAGGCTGTTTTTTTGATATTCAGTCTGGATAACTTGCTGCTTGATCTGTATATTATTTTCAATGGCATATCGAATACAGTCTTCAAGAGACCACTCTTTTTCCTGGGGAAAAATTAATCCCTGTGAGGATAAAAAAGCAGAAAATATAAATATCAGGAATATTTTCATCATAATGTTTTGTTTATTATACTATTATGTAACTAGTGTTATGTTAATTATAAATTGACGAATCATGGTTAGAACCGAAAGTAAAAATAATTTGTTTTTGTATAAAACGTAATAGATATTAGTTAATATTTGTTATTAAAAAACTGGTTATACGGTAATTACATTTCATTATTATCAGCATAGAATAGCATATAAAATAAGGTTACGAAGATAAATAATATCTCAAACAGAATAAATATTTTTTTACAAAAGAGTGAATTAAAGATCAATCTTCATTTTTCAAATTGTTTTCTGAAGGGTTTAATTTTGATTATATTTGTGACGAAAACAGAAATATTTTATCTTTTAAATACTTAAATATATGACTATTAATGGATTAAAGTTGAAGTCAGGGGTGATTTTTGGAGATGATGTGAAGTCACTATTTGATTATGCAAACAAGAATGACTTTGCCATTCCTGCAGTAAATGTTGTTGGTACTAACTCTGTAAATGCTGTTTTGGAGACAGCAAAGACCGTGAATTCCCCTGTTATTATCCAGTTTTCAAATGGGGGAGCTCATTTTTTCGGAGGACAGAGTTTGCCTAAGGAAAACCAGATTGGAGCAATAGCCGGTGGAATATCAGGGGCTCTGCATGTTCATAATATAGCAGAATATTATGGTATTCCGGTAATCCTTCATACTGACCATGCAGCACGCAAACTACTTCCATGGATTGATGGGTTGCTTGATGCAGGAGAAGAGTTTTATGAAACCAAAGGGCGTCCTCTTTTTAGTTCCCATATGCTTGATCTGTCAACAGAATCGCTGAAAGAGAACGTTGCAACATGCAAGCAGTATCTCGAAAGGATGAGTAAGATTGGTATGACACTAGAGATAGAACTTGGAGTTACCGGCGGTGAGGAAGATGGCGTTGATCATTCAGATATTGATAGTTCACGATTATATACACAACCTGAAGATGTTGCTTTTGCTTATGAAGAGCTTTCTAATGTAAGCGACAAGTTTACTATTGCAGCATCATTCGGTAATGTTCATGGTGTTTATAAACCAGGAAATGTTGAGCTTAAACCGATTATTCTGAAAAATTCGCAGGATTATATCATTAATAAATATAAAACAGGACCTAATCCTGTCAACTTTGTATTTCATGGAGGCTCAGGTTCTGAGAAACATCTCATTAAAGAAGCTATTCAATATGGAGCAATAAAAATGAATATTGATACTGATATGCAGTGGGCGTTCTGGGACGGTATTAACAAATACTCAAAAGATAAACATGGTTATTTGCAGGGACAAATAGGCAACCCTGAAGGTGAGGACAAACCAAATAAGAAATATTATGATCCGAGAGTATGGCTTAGAAAAGGTGAAGAGACATTTATTGCCAGGTTGAAAGAGGCATTTGAGGATCTGAATGCAGTTGGGAGATATTAAGGGATATTTTTCAAAGTTGTTAATACTCTAAATAGCAGACAGCCAGTTATATAATGATTGGCTGTTTTTTTATGTTTAAAACTATTTTTTACCTTTAAAATGTTGATAATCTGTTTTTTTAAATTAGTAGTCTGATTCAATAGTTATCTTAGTGCGACGAAACATATTTAAAGAGGACCGGCTGAAAAGAACAAAACGTCTTTCCCTGATGCTCAACAACAGGGAGCTGAGGGCACACTGGGTATCTATTGTAACCGGGATAGAGTAAAAAATAAATCAGAATTTCTCAGGGAAACAATTATGAAGGCTATCTTAAAAAGGTTCGAAGAGGAGCATCCTTCATTGTGGGAAGAGAATGAACCTACCCTGTTTAATCAGAATGTTTCACAATAACATTTGGTTAATAATCTCCTTTTTTTAATTTTACAAACTGCAGATTTGTGCATTCTGAATAGTTGATAGTATATTTGTCAAAACTACGTGGTTGAAATATTAAAGATAAGCGCTGTTTTCAGTTAATAAAAAAAGATGTATCCGGATAATTTTATTAATGAGCCCTCGAAAAGAACTCCCTGGATAATCATGGAACCCGGGAAAATTTTTATTATGGGGAGGTCAATACCCGAGAACCCGGGTGATTTTTACCGGCCTATTCAGGAATGGGTATCAAAGTATGCTCATAATAATAATGAGAAGACAGTAATTGAGTTTGGATTTGAATATATAAACACAAGTTCCACAAAATGGATCTTTACCATTCTTAAAGAGTTATCGGCGATGAAGGATATTGTCAGTAATGCCAGGGTCACATGGTATTATGAATTTGGCGATGAAGATATGTGCGAACTTGGATTTATACTCAGATCGCTGGTTGATTGTCCATTCACCATTGTAGAAGTAGATGAGATGAACCAGTCAAGCTATGAGAAGATCTTTTCCGGCTCTGTTTAAGGATCTAAGTCAAATAGGGTTATCAAAATTGCTCGTTGATGATCACGTTCCAAAAAAAGTTTTAATTTTGCAACTCAATTTATTGCAGATTGACCCATGGTGTAACTGGCAACACGTCAGATTTTGGTTCTGAAGAGTCCTGGTTCGAGCCCAGGTGGGTCAACATGAAATAATAAGTAAGGCCCTGATATATAACAGTATCGGGGCTTCCCCATTTCTACTGGCTGGCACATAGCTGGCACAATTTGCATTTAGTTTGTTGAAACATTTCAACGGGTTTAAGCTATTATGTATATATGTTCCAAGTTCCCAGGGATTGTGAAATAAGGGATTTTGGTGTGTGTGATAGGTAAAAGATCTCTTATCTACATGATTTGTTAATTACAGAATTGTCCGGGCTGCCGAAGGCAACCGAGGACCGACCACAATTTCCTTTGCGAAGCAAATTGAAATGATCATTCGGTCCGAGCTCGGCGAAGCCAATTACCCATAGCACTTATGATAAAAGCATAGTCTCAGGTGCGTTATCAATAATTAATGTAAATTATTGTACGAAAACTTAATACATGAGACCATGCAAATACAAATTACAAAAAAAATTGATTTCAGCGGCAAAGAGCTTTTTATTGGATTAGATGTTCATAAAAAGAGCTGGAGTGTTACCATCCTCGTTGAGGGAATGGAACACAGGACCTTTACACAACCTCCTGATCCCAGAGCATTATATAATTATCTTCAAAGAATGTTTTCGGGAGGTAACTATTACCATTCGTGTTAGCACAAGTATGTTATTAGTCTTGAGGTAGTTCGCTTTGCTTTATTTTCTTTTTTTCTTCTTTTTTTTGCTTATAGTCTTTTAATATCTACTCAAATGGTTTTACAGTCTCAGGCTCAGATTTTTTGAATTGTTTCAAGTAGATATCTTCGATAAATTCCTTAAGGGGTACTTTCCAAGGCTCCTGTTTATGATTGTCTATTTTACCTAGTTTATCAGGATTTAGCCCTAACTCTCTCGCCATTTGTATATGTTTGTCTGTCAGCTTATGCCTTTTTTTGGCTTGGATCCACCGTTCAATATTTTTAAATTTTGACACTTTCGAAATCGAGATTAGGTCTAGGTCAAAGCAAAGTTAAATTCAATAAATAGCGTCAAAACTATCCAGTTACACATAAATTTCAGAGAAATGAAGCACAAGTATTAAATTAATCCTTTAGAAGAAGAAATATCTTTTACTTGCAAAATATTTAGCTGTTTATCTCTAAGCAACCAATGTCCTTATAATTGGGATCGGTTAAGAATGTTTTTATCAAATCATAGTTTTTTCTCAAAACTATCTCGATATTTTGAGTATTTGTGTTTCCAAGTCTTAGCCAGATTACTTTAGGTGAAGATACTTTAACAAGACCCAATTCATAGAAGTCTCCATCGAATGTTACAATGCAATAATCATTCTCTTTGGCATATTTCCAGAGAGATGAATCTTTTGAGTTCTCCAGTCCTAAGTCTCGTATTTGTTTTGAACCAGGGAATATGTCTTGGATTTTATTTGTAATCCTGAATGAAATATTTTGATCAAGAAGTAATTTCATAAGATAGTCTGAAGTTTCCGTTCTCTATCAGCTGCGAACATTAAACTTGCTTTGATATCTTCTCTTGAAAGCTCGGGATAGTCATTGAGTACTTCCTCAAAACTCATACCTGAACCTAGCCATCCAAGTATATCAGATACAGTTATTCTGGTATTTCTGATGCAAGGTCTTCCAAATCTCTTATCGGAGCTGATTTTGATTATCTTGTTATAAGTTTTCATGGTACAAAGATACTACATTTTTGAATTGGACATCTCAGATTTTTGCTCTTTGCTGTTAGCACAAGTATTTGTTCATTGCGCGATGGAAGAGTCCTGGTAACAAGCAGTATTGTTAATTTATTAACAGAAACTGGCAGATTACGGCGGAAGGGCCGATTGTCTGTTGCGCGAGGGGTGATGTTCTCAGCCTTAAATATTTGTGCTAACGGGAGTTTGTCTATTAACCTTTCCAGGGAGTTAAATATTCTTCTGATTCAGGCCGGTATCAGCAAACCCGGGAATTTATTATTCCGGACTGATAGCCGGGGGAAAAATGTCTTAGAATGATCGATTCCTGGTCTGACAAGGTCTGGTAAATCAGTGGGGTGTGCCGGACAGCCGTTTTCGATATAGTCCATTCTGAATCCATAATCTTTAATAGAAAGGCTTTCCACAAAAAGGGTAGGTTTTTAGACAGTCTGACGGCCCGGTGGTATGGGGAGTTGCCGTCTGTGTCAGGGTTGGCATGCGTTTTTGCAAAGTCCCGGTAAGTGGGCAGGATTTCCGTGTCACGATAAAGTTGTCCAGATGACTGAGTCCCGGTAAATGGTACGAATTTGTCACGTCAAGATAAAATTGTCCAGATGAAGATGCAAAAACCATGACAACAGCGCGAAGGCCAGCAGCCCTATTGACATTGTCTCGGTAGCAGGATTAGTCACGGTACCGAAAGTTTTATAGGTGGGTTTAAACATGATCTCATAGACTTATGGAGCTGATTACTAAGCTGTCCGGGCTGCCGCAGGCAATTACCCATACCGTCCGTGTTGCACTAAATCCCACCCCATTTTAGGGGTGTGATAGCTATATTTAAGATAAAAATAGTAAAATGATACTGAACGGGAGAAAGAGCTCCCTAAAAATTACGTAAATAATTTTAATGTCCAGTATCATGAGAAAGAAAAGTGAATTTACAACTGTTGAGCGAGCTATCCAAACTATTGATGGCTTTCAGAAAGTATTTAACACTCTGCAGCAGCAGACTATCCTGCGGGGTCAGAGTCAAAGTACTCTCGATAACTATATCAGGCAGGTAGCTCTTATCAGCCTGGAGTTTAACAAGCTCCCCGAAGATCTCTCGGAAGAAGAGATCAACGAGTACCTCACCGCTCTTGCCCTAAGCCCAAGATCTCCTTCACGAAGCAGTTTTAAACATGCTGTATATGGCTTGCGTTATTATTACC
>DATKUO010000134.1:0-37202 GCA_035530515.1 Bacteroidales bacterium | reverse complement strand
ACTCACGAGAATTCCTATTCCCGGTCTTTGTCAAATTTGTAAGAAACTCCCGGTCTTTTAATTTTAATGTCATTTTACTCATGGCTTTGTGGTTTTTGCCACAAAGATAATGTTTCTATATTAATTTGTCAAGACACTAGCACTTGTGGAAAAGATGGTCAGGGAGTGCCCGTCACGATGGGTATACCAACTGTTAAAGTCAGAAAGCTAACTGTTGGTGGAATAAATGGTTAGCTAATAACATACTAATTTCAGGTTATGAATACAAATGAAAAATATGAAATCGCAGACCTGGTCATTAAACATGCTTTGAAAAATGGAGCAAACCAGATAGCTGTCTCAATTGATGACAGCACAAGCAGGCGCATAGAAATCCGCGAAAAAAAGATTGACAGACTCCAGGAATCAATTGGAAATACTTTAACTGTCAGTCTTTATGTTGATAATAAATACTCCTCAAACACAACCAATCTCCTTAAAAAAGATGATTTGCTGAAGTTTGTGAAAGGAACAGTAGCTTCAACCCGTTATCTCTCTGAAGATGAATTCAGGTATCTCCCTGATAAAGAACTATATTACCAAGGAGGCAGGGGTGATCTTAAAACAATTGACCTATCAATCAATGATGTTGATCCTAAAACAAAAATTGATCTTGCCAGAGAGGTCGAGAATGAAATATATGGAACTGATGACAGAATTGTCTCTGTAACATCCAGCTATGAGGACAACATTTCAAATTCTGTTCTGGTTGCCAGCAATGGGTTTAAAGGTGATTCAGGTGTCAGCTATGCCAGTCTGGTGGCTATTGTTTCTTTAAAAGGAGATACCGGGAGACCAGAAGCTTACGCTTATGATTATAATATATTTTTTGACAAGCTTATTAAATCAGGTCTTGGAAAAACAGCTCTCGACAAAGCAATTAAAAAATTGAATCCTAAGAAGATCTCTTCGGGGAAATACCAGATGGTCATTGACAAACTTGTTGCACCAAACATTATACGTCCATTTATTTCAGCACTAAACGGTTCATCAATGTATCAGAAAAACTCATTTTTAACAGCTAAGACTAACAAAAAAGTTGCCAGCGAAAAGCTCTCCTTCATTGATGACCCTTTGTTGTTATCACGCTTTGGCTCAAGGCATTTTGACTCGGAAGGATTAAACGCAGTGAAAAGAAATATTATTGAAGATGGAATCCTTCGGAATTATTACATTGGAACCTATTATGGAAGAAAACTTGACCTGCCACCAACAACAGCCAGCTCTTCAAATATCATTTACAAACAAGGTGATAAGGATTTGAACGGGCTTATAAAATCTATTAAAAAAGGTATTCTGGTAACTGGTTTTAACGGCGGTAACTGCAACGGGGCAACAGGTGATTTTTCATACGGGATAGAAGGTTTCTTTGTTGAAAATGGTGAGATCATACACCCGGTTAATGAGATGAACATTTCGGGAAATATGAATGATTTTTGGAATACACTGGTTGAAACAGGGAATGATCCCAACCCATATGACTCCAACATGATTCCGTCATTACTCTTTGATAAAACTGATTTTAGCGGACTGTAGGGCTCAGGGCACGGGGCTCACAGGGCACGGGGCACGGGGCTCAGGGCTCAGGGCTCGGAGTACGAGGTACCTGGTACAAAGCCGTTATGCCTTTGTCCCCTTGCGCCTTTACGCCTTTACGCCATTTTATCACTTACCGGTCAAATTCAATGTTGAAACATAATACCCGGGATCAACCTTAATATCTGCACTCTCTGTATCAAGTTTTATGGTTGTAAATCCTGCTTTCGGCTTTATTGCTATTTCTTTTCCCGAAACAGAAATCTTTAATGGCATGTTAAATCCGGGTACGCAATTATTCCACCTGAAAGTGAGATCATTTCCTTTTACAAAATATTCAAACACAGGTATTCTGACATCCCTCAGATACTGATCAAAAAATGGTTTAAGATTCATTCCTGTTTTCTCACTTATGTAGTTCTCTATTTGTGAACCTTTTACAACCTGGTGATAAAAATCCTTATTAAGGCCGCGCAGAATACTTCTCCATTTTTCATCATCATCAATAATCTGACGGAGAGTATGCAGCATATTTCCTCCCTTATAGTACATATCGCCAGAACCCCCAAAGTTGACATCATATATACCGGTTATCGGCCTGTCATTTCTGATATTTTTACGGGTACCTAACACATATTCACTACCAGCTTCCTTACCAAAATAATACTCTACATAGAGATTCTCCGAATAGTTAATGAAGCTCTCATGAACCCACATATCTGCTATATCTTCATCAGTGATACTGTTTGCAAACCACTCATGACCCGATTCATGAATAATGATAAAATCAAATTTCAAACCCCATCCGGAACTACTTAGATCTATTCCCCTGTAACCATTTTTGAATCCATTGCCATAGGTTACTGAACTCTGATGTTCCATCCCAAGATAAGGTGCCTCAACAAGCTTATAGCCATCTTCATAAAAGGGATAAGGACCAAACCAGTGTTCAAAAGCAGCTAGCATCATCGGTGCCTGTTTGAACTGGATCTTTGCCTTCTCCAAATTTTCTTTCATGACATAATAATCACAATCAAGTGGGCCCTTCTCTCCATTATAAATTTCAGAAAAATGAGCATAATCCCCAATGTTGATATTCACTCCGTAATTATTAATCGGATTTGACACAAACCAGTTATATGTCTTTGTTTTGTTTTTTTGTTTTACAACGCTCCTCAACCTTCCATTTGAGACATCCATAAGGTTTTCAGGCACATTTACACTTATCAGCATACTATCCGGCTCATCGTACATATGGTCTTTGCATGGCCACCACAGACTTGCACCATCACCCTGACATGCACTTGCAACAAATGGCAACCCCTTTGAATCATTTTTCCAAACAATACCACCTTCCCATGGAGGCCTTGATGAAATTTTCGGTTTTCCCCCATATGTCAGCACTACAGAATAGGTTTTTCCAGGCTCTTGTGCCTCTGTAATTTCTATCCAGTAAACATTCCCTTCTCTCTTAAACTTAAGAGGTTCATCATTCTGAGCGACTTTTGTCAATATTAATGGTTCCTGTAGGTCTATTTGCATTCTGGTTGCAGGACCGACTACCCTGTAAGTGACAGTGTTCGTTCCATAAATTGTACTATCTTCCGGATTAACACTAATATCAAGATGATAGTATGTCAGATCCCACCATATTCTTTCAGGCGTTATTGATCCTCGGAGAGTATCCTGCCGGGTGAAGGTCTTCAGAGACGGCGCAATATACTGAGCCTCAGCCGAAAGAGAAAATAATATGCAGGATAATAATGCAATGCCGATGCGAGATGATCTGTTCATATATCTGTTTTTAAGATAAAAGACAAAAGTATAAAGACAAAAGTATAAAGTTGAGGAACGTAGTGACGAACCGGAACGAAGTGGAGCTCGGCGAAGCCAAATCCCGCAACGCGGGAACAAAAGTATAAAGATAAAAGGAAAGTGGTAAAAAGCTATAGGGGTTGAAGCGTTGAAGGGATCGAATTTGTGGCTCATGGTTGCTGGTTGCTCGTTGCTTGTTCTTGTTGCTCGTCGCTCTGGCTACTGCATACAGCCTTCGGACTTCGGACTTTCGACTTCCGACTTCGGACTTCGAACTTTCAATAAATTATCCTATTTTTGCCTTCCACTGTAATAAACATCTATTAAGGCTGAACACGATCTGTCCTAATACCACTATTTTAATGAATAATTTGATTCCAATCAGGCAATGAAGAAATTACTTCCGTTAATTATACTTTCTTCATTGTGCTCCTGGCATATGGTTCATAGCCAATCGATTGATCATTGGGAGACAGCAGTATTCAATAATGATACATGGAGATATTTTGTCGGGACATCAGAGCCAGATCCTGACTGGAGATATTTAACTTTTGATGATTCTCAATGGTTACAGGGAACTGGTGGTTTCGGCTATGGAGATAACGATGATAATACAGTTATTCCTCAATGCATCACGGTCTATATGCGAATAAAATTCAACATTACTGATACGGCAAACATAGTATCAGCTATTCTTAATATGGATTATGATGATGCATTTGTTGCATACCTGAATGGGCAGGAGATTGCCAGGGTAGGTCTGGCTCAGGTTAATCCACTCTATAATGACACTGGTGATGACCATGAAGCAACAATGTACCAGGGCGGATCACCTGAGTCTTTTTTAATTGACAAAGAAAACCTGAACATCAGTTTACTCCAGGGCGAGAATGTGCTTGCTATACAGGTTCATAATACAACTTCTTCCTCATCAGACTTATCATCAAATGCCTTTCTTTCATTTGGAATAAGAAACAGTTCTACCGATTACCGTCCTTTACCATCATGGTTTATCCCTCCGTTTACTTTTACCTCATCAAATCTACCTGTTGTCGTTATAACAACAAAGCCTGGTGAGACCATCAAAGATGAACCGAAGATAACTGTCGATATGAAAATTATCTATAACGGAACCGGCAATATCAATCACGTTTCAGATACCGGTAACATCTTTTCAGGGAAAGTGGGCATTGAAATCAGAGGGAAGTACTCCGCGGCCCTTCCACAGAAGCCATATGGGTTTGAGACGCGTGATAGTCTGGGCAACAATTTGGATGTACCCCTGATTGGGATGCCTGAGGAGAATGACTGGATACTACAAGCTAACTATAATGACAAAGCTTTCCTCCGAAATTATCTTGCCTTCGACTTATGGCAGAAAATGGGTCATTATGCCACCCGGACCAGATACTGTGAGGTAGTTGTTAACAATGATTACCAGGGAATCTATCTGCTTGGAGAAAAGATAAAACGCGACACAAACCGGGTGGATATTGCGAAACTTAATCCTGATGAAAATATAGGGAATGATCTGACAGGTGGCTATATTTTTAAAACAGATTATTATTCAGCCTCAGATAGCTGGCTGAGTAATTTTTCTCCAGTCAATAAACCGGGAGTAGATGTATTTTTTGTCTATTACGATCCTAAACCGGATGAATTGACAATTCAGCAGAAGAGTTATTTAATAGATTATGTAAATTCTTTTGAAACAACACTCTACAGTTCAGAATTTAATAATCGCTTTACAGGTTATCGGACTTATATAGATATAAATTCTTTTGTTGACTATTTTCTTATAGGTGAAATATCAAGAAACGTTGATGCCTACAAAAAAAGCCGGTATTTCTATAAGGATAAGGACAGTAATGGAGGAAAGATCGTATCGGGTCCTGTTTGGGATTTTGACTGGGCATGGAAAAACCTCCAGGAAAACTGTATTCATTTTAACCAGACTAACGGATCAGGATGGGCTTACAGGATTAATGAGTGTGATGCATGGCCGGTTCCTCCATCATGGGAAGTAAGGTTGATGCAGGACAATGATTTTGTCAATATGGTCCATGATAAATACTTTCTTTTACGTCGTACGATCCTGAGCGAAACCCGGATAAACAATACTATTGATTCAGTTGCAAACCTCCTCTCCGAAGCACAGGTGCGTCATTATCAGAAATGGAATATCCTGGGTATAAATGTCGGAACACCTGAATCAGATGGTCAGCCTGCAACCTTTGAGGGAGATATAGAAAAGTTTAAAAACTGGATAACCACGCGTCTTTCATGGCTTGATGCCAATATGGTTGGACGATCATATGTTTCTGAGAAGGACTATCATGCTATTTGCAGGATATTTCCTAACCCTGTCAGCGAGAACCTCTATCTCGAATCAGATACCATCATTAAAAAGGTTAAGTTATACAGCTACATGGGTACTCCAATAATTGATTATGATAATATTAATGATTTTACCACTTCGATCAACCTTTCACATCTTTCCCCTGGGCTATACTTACTACGTGTCCAATTCCAGCACGGTGAAGCAATAACCCGTCGAGTCGTGAAAAAATAATTGATTTTTTAAGCTTATTTATCTACTTTAGGAAAAAATTCTAATAAACTGTAATATGAACCGAGCATGTTTAGCTAAAAACACAAACTTGCATGAACAAAATCAACATGCGAGCTCTCCCGCCTATGCGGGACAAGCTATCCGACATTTTAAAAATAATTTTGTACGGATGAAAAAATCTTCATTTTTAAATCTTTTTATGATCGTGTTAACTTTCTGTATAACTGGAGCTTTACTGGCTCAGGAATCACCACGGACACACGAATCATTCAACCAGGGATGGAAATTTGTTAAATATTTTAATGCCTCAGATGAAGCTGTTACTACCGATAAGGAGCCTGAAAACCTTCAGCTTCCCTCGGTCAATGATAATATCTGGCGTTCACTCGACCTACCTCACGACTGGGCCATAGAGGGGCCGTTTAGCGATACCCTGGAAAATAATACCGGACTACTTCCCTGGAAAGGTATTGGCTGGTACAGGAAGCATTTTACTATTGGCGAGAACGACAAAGGGAAAAGGATCTATGTCGATTTCGATGGAGCCATGGCAAATGCTAAAGTCTGGCTTAATGGCAAGTATGTTGGTGAATGGCCTTATGGTTATACATCTTTCCGGCTCGATCTGACTCCATATATTACTATAGGAAAAGAAAACATTATTGCTGTAAGGATTGACACAAAAAACTGGGATTCAAGATGGTATTCCGGAGCAGGTCTCTATCGTAATGTATGGCTGGTAAAAACATCACAGCTGCACATAGCCTATAATGGTCTATTCTGTACTACTCCCGAGATTAAAAAAGAGAGAGGTATGTTGAGTGTTGAAGCTGAAGTGGAAAACCATATTAATGAACCAGTACCGGTAACTCTGAAAGCATCTGTTTATAAACTGAATAATAAATTTGAGCCAGTTGGAGACCCGGTTGCTGAATCAGTAGTCGTCACAGCTACAGTCCCCGGCATGAAAAATCATGACTTCAGACTTGATGTCCCGGTTAAGGATCCGGTATTGTGGGATGTATATAATCCAGAACTATATCGTGTTGCTGTAACAGTTATGCAAGGAACAGAAACAACTGACAGATATGAAACTAATTTCGGCTTCCGAACAATTAACTTTACTGCCCGCGATGGAATGCTCGTCAACGGAAAAAGAGTTGAGATCAGGGGTGTTTGTAATCATCATGATCTTGGAGCGCTGGGTGCTGCTTTCAATACCAGGGCTGCTGAAAGGCAACTGGAGATTCTAAGGGAGATGGGTTGTAATGCCATAAGAACGAGCCATAATCCTCCTGCCCCTGAACTTGTTGATCTTTGCGACAAAATGGGATTCCTTATACAAGTAGAATTGTCTGATACATGGAGAATTGGCAAGAAAAAAAACGACTATAACATTGCTTTCAATGCATGGCATGTGGAAGATTTAAAAGCTATGGTACGCCGCGACCGTAACCATCCTTCAGTATTTATGTGGAGTATTGGTAACGAAGTTCCTGATCAGCAAAATCCATACCTTTCAACATCTCTTAACGCAATTGTCAAATCAGAAGATAACACCCGTCCTGTAACATCTGGTTGCAATGATGCCAACTCCGGCACCAACGGATTCCAGAAGACGCTTGATGTATTTGGTATCAATTATCATCTGGGTGACTACCAGAGGTTTTTTGATTCGAAAGATAATGCTAACCGTGGGATACATTCCAGTGAATCAGCATCAACAGTCAGTTCACGTGGAGAGTACTTCTTTCCTGTTGTTACCGGTGATCTGAATAATAACCTTCCCGGTAAGGGGATCTGCCAGGTTACTTCATATGATGTTGCCTACCCGGCCTGGGCAAGTACTCCTGATCAGCAATGGACTTTGCTCGATAAATTTCCGGCAGTAATGGGTGAATTTGTCTGGACCGGATTTGACTACATTGGTGAACCGACACCCTACTCCGGTGATCTCTCAGGTTTAAAACCAGGTTCAAGGTGGTATGACAGGACAAAACAGATGCTTGAAAAGCAGGGGATCACAGAGGTTCCTTCGCGAAGCAGCTATTTTGGAATACTTGATCTGGCAGGATTTAAAAAGGATCGGTTCTATTTGTATCAGTCAAGATGGAGACCTGAATTTCCAATGGCTCATATTCTTCCTCACTGGAACTGGCCGGGAAGGAAGGGTCAGGTTACCCCTGTTCATGTCTATACATCAGGTAATGAGGCTGAGTTGTTCCTTAATGGAAAATCGCTTGGTAAGAAGAAAAAAGGTGAATATGAATATCGTCTGCAATGGGATGATGTTGTGTATCAACCAGGTGAACTTAATGTTATTGCATATAAAAACGGTACTAAATGGGCAGAAGATATAATGCGCACAACTGAAAAAGCATCGATGCTCTCGATGTCAGCTGACAGATCATCTGTCAGTCCCGATGGATATGACCTGATTTACATTACTGTGAGAATTGAAGACAAGAATAATCTCCTTGTACCCCGATCAAGTAACCAGATCAGTTTTAGTGTTGACGGACCAGGCGTTATTATAGCTACTGATAACGGTGATGCTACCAGTCATGAATCATTTCAGGCTTCATCGAAAAAAGCTTTTAATGGTATGTGTCTGGTTATTATTAAAGCTGAAAAGGGAGCAACCGGTTCATTTATAGTTAAAGCAAATTCAAAGGGATTGAAGGGATCTGCTGTTAAAATTAATATTGCCGGATAATTATTATTAGTTCATATTGTATCACGTATCAGTCACCAGTGGGATAATACTATAGCTTTCATATTTGATGAGAACGGAGATAAATATGAAAACAGTAAAAATTTATAAAATGCTCTCAACGCAGCGCTTCATTTCGGATTAAAAGGTGTTTATAATACTCCGCATGGATCTTCTGACACAACTATTCTTGTTTTTGAAATTCCTGAAAAGGTTAAGAAACCTTGTCTGATGGTGAGAGGCGGAACCCTTATGGGAGATGTTTTTGATGCAGGCAGATTCAGAAGAATTAAAGTGAAACTTTTTAAATCATATACTTTCAATACTGTATCTGCATCTTCACCCATTTTGTACCTTCATGATTATATGACATTTGACCTGTTTCCTGCTAACAATCAAACATTAGAATAATAAGTTGATATTATTTAGTTAGCTAACCTGGTAAAATGATAAAGAGGCATCAATTGATGCCTCTTCTCAGTTAAATTAAAACCTAAAACTAGGTTTGACCGAACGGTCGTGTAGAAATCTTTACTTTACAGCAACCATATCACTCATGTTACTTATAAGTCTTGGAAAGTATGCTGCTATAAGCATTGTGTTTTCGAGCTCACAACCCTGACCATCTGTCAAAGCCTTCTGACGAAAATACTCACTCCTGTTCAGAGCTGTATCAGATGTAGTGTAACCTTCCTTTTCGAAAGATTTGTCGAGCTTCTCGACACCAAAATAATTTGCATTACATACGTACTGAACTGAAAGTTTATCGGATAATACATAATACGTCTTACAATTAGCATCATTTTTAACTGCCACCCTTATTTCCAGAGGGGAGTTTTGATAGCTGATAATGAATGGTGTAATCTCTTCACCATTTATAGTAACCGAATTATCGGCTAACTCAATCTTATAGTTCCCTAAAGCTGAAAATGTTTTACCTTCAGCAACAACTTCTCTTGCAAACGACGCAGCACTAAATGCTATTATTAGTATGACTGCAAATAAAATTCTTTTCATGGCTATAATTTTAAATTGTTAATAATTTTTAATTTCAAAAAACGATTTTTAATATGTTTCTGTCCAAAACTTTTTTCGTTTAAATGAAATCTTTGTTTTAAACTTCATACCAAAATTAGATTATTAAGTAATGCCAGAAAAGCATAATCATACCAATGGTTCATCTGATCCAACAAACGGTATATAACTGGTAATTATCTGCATTTTGAAGGTGGTCAAGTTGCAGGATTTAAAGATTTTTAAGATTGTTTTTACGTTTCCTCCAAGGAAAAGTAAAAAGGATGACACCTTATGAAAGGGGTGCAATAAACGACTCCATATATTGTATAAAGGATAGATTTGTAAATACCTATATTGTTACAGGTATTTTTTTACCCGCTTCCAGTATTGAATGGTCTTTTTCCCTGAACCATTCCAGTTTTTAGCAATCCGTTCAAAATTATATGGCCCGATCTGAGAGGCATAGTATAGAAATATCTTTTCTGAGGTCTTATAATCGTACATATCTTTCGTCGTATAGTTACTACCTGTTCTCTTATTGTAATCAATAATCCTTATCGGACGAATCTGGAAGTAACCAGTTGCCTCTTCTATGGGGTTGTATGCTAACGTATCAAATCTTGTTTCAACCATTCCTATTGCATGAATAAGCTTTTTGAACGGTTCTATAGGAGCTGTATCAATGATAATCATCGATCCACTGCTTGGCGCAAAAGCTTTAAATGCGAACAATAGGAAAAAACTAATTATAACTATCTTTTTTAAATAAACTGACATAAAATCTTAATATTGGTGAGTAAAATTGCGATCCAGCAATATTGTGCGCAAACCGCTACAGGTGAGATCATTGTTTTTTTTCTCCTGTAAATAGAGATATAATTTTTATTAAACATTACTTCATTCATTCCATTGATAACAACGGAATATGGAAATTGTTTAATTGTTGATTATTCAGTAAAAAAATTCACCAACAAAAGTACAGCTTAACTTATTGTAAATAAAGGAAATTCATTCTGATTTATAAACAAAATATCAACCATCCAGGAGATAGCAGAAGAGTTGTGTTTAACTTTTACTGTGATAAAGGTGATTGCCCGTCAGCAAAGATATCTGAGACATATCCGGTTCATTGTACCTGATTCCAGGTTCAAAATAGTTTAATACAAATTTAGTTAGATGTACTGTGTAGCGAAAATATCCTGTTACCTGCTCCAACCGCCATGCCGTTGAACCATATACCGATATTAATCCTTACACAATTTTACATTTAGAGCAGTTGCTCCTTTAGGACCTTTTCCTATTTCAAAGGTTACTATATTATTCTCTTTAATTTCTTCGAGAATATTGTTCACATGAAAAAACACACTCTGTTTGGTATCCATATCGCGTATAAAACCAAAGCCCTTTGAATCGTTATAAAAAGAGACTACTCCTTTACGTATATAGTCGGGTTTATCTGATGGATCGTTTTTGGTTGCGCCGAGCTCTATATCTTCAATTGCAACCTTAGTCTTTTTACTGGGGTCAGGAGGTGTAGAGGATATCATTCCAAATTCATCAACATAGGCAATCATGTCGTCGAAGCTGCTTTTTTTGTCGCTATCCTTCTTTATCAGCCTCTTCTTCTCTTTGTCTTTTCTTTTTTTCTCTTTTTTATTTCTTACTTCTTTTTTGTTAAAAGTTTCCTGCGATCTACCCATAAATTGATATTTACATGTTAATAATTTTCCGGAATGCTATTTATCCTCAAATCAGTTTATTGAATTAATAACGCATAGAGTTAAACTTATCAATTATTTGGTTAGAATGTTAATGCGTAAAATCATCAAACTGATTTCTTTTCAAAGATACGATATTATTTTCAGGAAAACTACATATCATCCGATGAAGGGTTAGCTAAGGTAGAGTTGCCCACTTCATCCACCGACTTCGTTTGACATCTTCGTCGGCCGAAGATTACTAACTTGCACTATTGGTCTTTTCTTCCTATTTTTGAAAACAATATACTAAACCCTATGTATCAAAAGGATTATATTCTCCGTATGGCTGAAATGATTAGTGAGCTTATAGCTGCAATCCTTGGAAAGATGAAATTAGGCGATTACCAACAGGCATCCCAGATGCTAGGAAGAATATATTATGATGCGTTGAAAGAAGATGCTTCATACTTCAAATCAATACCTGAAGAGGAGCTTACTCATAAGCTTTTACAGGAACATAATTATACTAACGATCACCTCGGGATTCTTGCAGAGCTATTCAATGCAGAAGCTGAACTAAACATGGCAGAGGGAAAAAATACCGAAAGTATAGAATACTCAAGAAAGTCATTGATTCTCTTCGAATTCATTGATACAGAACAAAAGACCTACTCACCTGAGAGGATAAATAAGATGGAAGCTATACGGAAGAGGATTGAGGCACTTCAGATCAGATAGTGTTCACCCTCACCCCGATAAAAAGTCCTGTTGTTAATTGTTGTTAAATATTCATTAAGATAAATTTAAAAAATATTTTTTCAATACTTTCGTAGTTAACTACATTTTGGACAGGTTGAAATTAATTTAGTGGTTAAAAGATGAAGAAAACTCTTATTATTCTTGGAACGGTCGCTGCTATTGCAGCCTTGATTGTGTTTAACAAGATGACATCTAAGAAGGGTGTTGTAAATTCTTATGCTGAAGTTCAGAGAGGTTCTTTTGAAATAACGGTATCAAATTCAGGTGAATTAATAGCCGAAAATTCAATTGACATCAAAGGGCCCGAAATTGCACAAGGTCGCGATCATGGCCGCAATAGAGGCAGAGGAGGACACATGCGTGCAATGGATCTTAAAATACAGGACATTGTGCCTGAAGGGACTATAGTACGTAAAGGTGAATATATTGCACAACTCGACAGAACATCTTATGAAAATACACTTAAGGATGAGCTTGAAAATTTGAAAACACTTCAGACAAATCTGGAAATGAAGATACTCGATACTGCGGTAGTCCTTACTAACTTGCGTGATGATATCAAGAATCAGACATATGTGGTGGAAGAAGCTTCAATCACACTTGAACAATCAAAATTTGAACCTCCTGCAACTATTCGTAAAGCTGAGACAGCCCTGGATAAAACACAACGGACTCTTGAACAACAAAAAAAGAGTTATAAGCTTAGAATAGCACAAACTCTTTCAGAAATTAACCAGGAAAAAAGGCGCCTTTCAAGTGGGACCAGCCTGGTGGAAAATCTTCAGGAGTTTCTATCCAAATTTACAATAACAGCACCTTCAAATGGGATGGTTATTTATAAAAAAGAGAGAAACGGAGTTAAAAGAAAGGCCGGATCAACAGTCAATCCTTTTGACAGGGTTATTGCAACACTCCCTGATCTTTCAACTATGCTCTCAAAGACCTATGTTAACGAAATTGATATCAGTAAGGTTAAACCCGGTCAGAAAGTTCGCATTAATGTGGATGCATTTCCGGAGAAAGAATTTGTCGGTAATGTGATTAGTGTAGCTAATATTGGTGAACAATTACCAAATTCCGATGCAAAAATGTTCGAAGTACAGATCAGGGTTGAGGGTTCTGATCCGACACTCAGACCGTCAATGACAACTGGGAATAAAATAATTATTAAAACCTTTGATGATGTAGTATATATCCCTATTGAAGGCGTACATACCGGGTCTGACAGTATTCCATTTGTCTATGAAAAAAACAAAACCAAACAGATTGTTTTGCTGGGCGAATCAAACGAAAAAAATACAATTATTGAGCAGGGTCTTGAACCTGGCAATACCATTCACCTTATCACACCTGAAAATCCTGAGAATTTCAGGATTGTCGGGGAAGACCTTATATCTACAATAAGAGAGCGTTATAAGGGGAATAAGACCGAAGAAAATAATTAATACAAAATCTAAGAAAACATGAATAAAAGAAATCCAGACCTCCATGCCGCAGATCATTTAATGCGGTGGAGATTTCTATTTATGGTCATGCTTCTTTCCTTATCAGTACTAACTGCCTCTGCACAAGCTACCAGATTGCTGCGTCAACCTTCGTTAAGTGATACACATATTGCATTTACTTATGGTGGTGACATATGGGTATCAGATATTGATGGATCTCATGTCATTCGTATTACCAGCACACAAGCGGTCGAAAGAAACCCGCAAATTTCACCTGACGGGAAATTAATTGCATTCAGTTCCAATCGGACAGGTACCGATTGTATCTATGTTGTCTCAATTAATGGGGGCACTCCTGCACGTCTTACCTGGCACCCTTCTGCTGCAACAGCCAGAGGCTGGACACATGATGGGCAGCAGGTGCTTTACTCCTCTTCAAAGGATTTTCCGTCTATAGACCGCTTATGGTTAGTACCAGTAAAAGGCGGACCATCCACTCTACTCACTTCACAATGGAGTACAAACGGATCATTTTCACCTGAAGGGAATAAAATTATTATTGACAGGATAAATCGTTGGGATAAAGAGTGGCGTAATTACAGAGGAGGACAAAACAGCTCTTTGACTATACTCGACCTTAATGATCAATCGGAAATCCTTATATCTAATGATAGAACAATAGATATATTACCTGTCTGGATAGGAGATAATATTTATTTTCTATCGGACCGGGATTGGACAGAAAATATCTGGTCCTATTCAACTAAAACCGGGGATCTGAATCAAATAACGTATTTTACAGGATCTGATATAAAATGGCTATCTGGCAAAGACAACCTTGCATTCGAACGGGAGGGCTATCTGTCTGTGCTTGATCCGGTTACGAATGAAATCACAAAGTTGGAAATCACCATCTCCGGAGATTTCCCATGGACCGAGACCAAATGGGAAAATACAAGTGACAACATTAAGACAGCTTCTTTATCTCCAACCGGGAAAAGGGCTATAATGGAATCGCGGGGAGATATCTTCACAGTGCCTGCTGAGAAGGGAGATGCAAGAAATATTACAAAAAGTCCCGGTGTTGCCGATCGTGCACCTGTGTGGTCACCTAAGGGGGATAAAATTGCCTGGTTCTCAGATACTGGCCATAAAGAATATGCCTTAATGATTGCTCCTCAGGATGGTTTGTCAGAACCGAGGCGAATTTCAATCGGAGTATCAAAAATGGTCTGGGAGCCTGTATGGTCTCCTGATGAAAAGTACATCGCTTTTGCTGATGATGATGTTCGAATAAGAGTACTAAACATTGAGAGTGAAGAGATAAAAACAATTGACACTGGAGGAACAAACATTGAACGAGGATCAATGGGACTTACATGGTCACCAGATTCAAAGTGGCTTGCTTATGCAAAATCGGCTGCCAATAACTTTAGAAGAGTAACAATCTGGTCTCAAAAGGATAACAGCGTACGTTCTGTTACTAACTTATTTGCCGATGCTTTTTCGCCTGCCTGGGATCTTGATGGAAAGCACCTTTATTTTCTAGCCAGTACTAACGTGGCATTAGGCTCTGGCTGGGCCAATACCAGCTCAATGACTTCTGATCCAAAATATGCATGCTATGTGGTTAACCTGAAAAAGGAAGACCCATCACCATTTAAGCTACGTAGCGACGAAGAGAAGCCTGAAGCAAAGAAGGAAGTCAAAAAGGACGATAAAAAGGACAACAAAAAGAAAAGTGAGAGCGAGAAAAATCCAACTACTGACACAATATTAATTGTTAAGATTGATTTTGAGAACATCGATCGCCGAATTATTCCTCTTCCTATTCCCCAGAGAAATTATGTATTAATTAAAAACGGACCTAAAGGAACCATATTTATTGCTGAAAGAATTCCAAATAAACCGGGGATTACCCTTCAAAAATTTGTTCTGGAAGAGAGAGAGATAAAAGAGTATCTGAGTGGAGCCACGAATGTTTCCGTTTCGTCCGATGGCAAAAAAATATTAGCAAAGGTTAACAATACCTGGAAGGTAATGGATACCTCAAAACCCACTGACGATGGAAAAACTTTGAAAGTAAGTCTTCAGATGAACCTTAACAGGCATGATGAGTGGGTTCAGATATTTGAGGAGGCCTGGAGGTATGAACGTGACTATTTCTATGATCCCAATATGCACGGTCGCGACTGGATGACTGTTTACGATCGCTATTCTCCTCTTATTCCTTTTGTGAAACACAGGGCAGATCTTAACTATATTCTTGATCAGGTAAACGGGGAGCTTTCCGTAGGGCATAGTTTTGTTTTTGGAGGAGATTTTCCTAAGGTTGAAAATCCGAAAGTGGGTCTCCTGGGTGCAGATCTGGTCGCTGAAAATAATTACTGGAAAATTAAGCGTATTTATACAACAGAAAACTGGAACCCAAACTTAACAAGTCCACTTGATCAACCAGGCGTCAAAATAAGGGAAGGTTATTATCTGGTGGGCATCAACGGTACAGAAATAACAAGCGGGGATAATCCGTTTCAATTTCTGGATGGGACCCTTGGCCTGCAAACTGTATTAAACATAAATAGTAGTCCTAAATTTGAAGGATCGTGGAGAGAAATCGTCAAGCCTATCAGAAGCGAAACTGCATTACGCCAGAGAGCCTGGGTAGAAGACAACAGACGCATTGTTGACAGCCTGTCTAATGGTCAATTGGCTTATGTTTGGGTTCCTAACACCAGCATGCAAGGATTAGTCTCTTTCAACCGCTATTTCTTTGCCCAGCAGGATAAGAAAGGAGCTGTTATAGACGAGCGATTTAATGGAGGTGGGTTATTGGACGATTATATGGTTGATTTGATGACCCGCAGCCTGCGTGCGGCGATAACAAATGAAGTTCCGGATGGAAAGCCGGCTATATTGCCTGCTGGCATACTGGGACCTAAGGTCTTACTGATCAATGAAATGTCAGGATCGGGGGGAGATTATTTCCCATGGGTTTTCAGGCAACAAAAAGTTGGTCCCTTAATTGGTTCCACAACATGGGGAGGATTAGTAAAATCATCAGTCCACTATTCGCTGATTGACGGAGGAGCCGTAACCGCTCCTGATAATGCCGTTTTTGATCCTGTTAATAACATCTGGATTGCTGAAAACAAAGGAATCCCACCAGACATACCTGTTCGACAAGATGCTAAATCACTTAAAGAGGGACGCGATCCACAACTTGAAAGAGCTGTTAAGGAAGCGTTGATATTAATTCAAAAAGAGGACTTAATTATTAATGCGCCACCTTATTCAACTCCTGCTAAGAAAAAGGAATAAGAACACTTGCGTTTTGCGTTTCGCGTTACGCGTTTCGCTGAGACATTGAGCCGTTGAGCCGTTGCGCCGTTACTCCGTTATACCTTTGAGCTGCCTCAATACTCTGCAAGGATTACCAACAGCAACCACATTATCTGGAATATTTTGGGTGACAATACTTCCTGAACCAATTACTGAATTATCACCAATAGTAATTCCTGGATTAACCACAACATTACCCCCAATCCAAACATTATCGCCAATAGTAACAGGATAAGCATATTCAAATTCCTGATTTCGCAGTTTAAAATCTAATGGGTGTCCGGCTGTATAGATATTTACATTAGAAGCCATCAAAACATTATTGCCAATCTTTACCTTTGCACAATCCAAAATTATCAAATTAAAATTTGAATAGAATTTTTCTCCAATTTCAATATTATACCCATAATCACACCTGAAAGGAGGTTCAATAAAAAACTCATGTCCTGTTTTTCCAAACAAGCTCCTGATAATTTCGTTACGTTTATTTACTTCACCCGGATGTAAATTGTTAAAATCAAAAATTAGTCCTTTGGCTTTTTGTCTCTCATTAAATAATTCCTCCCCGAATGCCTTATAAAGTTCTCCTGAAAGCATCTTTTCTTTCTCCGATTTCATAATTATCATATATTTTCAAAATTCTAATGATTGTGATTAATTATTCAGAGGTTTTTCTTTTTAAAAACCATAATAAAAGGCAGCTCGGGACTATCATAATTTCTGCATACTCGAATGAGTTCAAAACCGCAATCGATTATATCAGAGATCTCTTTTTCAATGGGAGCTCCATTCCAACCATTACTTGTTGTTGGCTCGCTTTCATAATTAATATTCGGATTAATAACATAGAATAATCCTTCATCTTTCAGTTTTTCCCTGACATCCTTTATAAACTCCCGGGGGCTTTTAAGATACTGATATGTCCACAACATTAGTATTTTATCACAATTATTATCAGGCAAATTAGTTCTGGTGTCTGTCCCATTTACAGCAATAAACTTATTTGTAAACGGACGTCCATTAACTTTTTGATAGAAGTCTACTACATCATTAATAATGTTTTGATTACAAACAGATGTATCTATGTCTTGAATATAAAAAGTTAAACTGTCATTATAAATTGACAACATGGCTTCCAAATAACCGTTTCCGGCTCCAATATCTGCTATTATCTCCCCATTTCTGAATTTAATGGTATCAACACATTTCCTTTTTAGGGAAAGCTCTATCTCTTCAGTGCTTTTTACCATTGGATACCCATCGATTGGCTGCATCGAATCACTATCCACATTCTTGCATGCAGATAAATGCCAAATAATTATTATTATTACAAAAAGGCTTTTTTGTTTTAATAAATCCATGACTCATCTATATTTCCGGTTAGTACTAACGTGATCCTACCCTACTGATTGTTCAATGTAGCATATCAATTATTCAAATCATTAAGTTCTATACCATAATCATACTGCAAATCTTCATGTAAGAAAGTCAGCTTTCCCCTGATCGCCTCAATCTGCCTCAGGTAAATATTCCTGAGTGCGGTATTCTTATGCATGGAGGGGGTGAGTTTTTTTAGTTTTGTACAAAAATATATCAGCAGATCTATCTCAGTCTCTTTCCTCTTTGAATATCTGATATACTTCCTGGTAATGAGTAAAGCTCTGCGAACACCTTTTTTTATAAAATAATAGCTCTTTCTATTTATATGCTCAAATTGCAGATCGATCTCCACTCTTACATTTTCAATGTATGATGCTTCATCAGATGATTCAAAAAGGAGGTATGTTAATAATTCCTTGTTCTCCTTTTTAAATCTTGACAAACGGATACACAGTTCCCGAAGCTCTTTCGGAGAACGATTTTCTAATTCCAGTTTGATTTCCTTAACAGTAACAGCTTTCATGACGCAATTAAAGAAAATGTTAAGCAGGGATTCTTAAAAGCAAAGTTATCATTTTTTATGGGTACCTGGTCCCTTCAGGCGACAAGTGCAGTTCAATTATCCTATGGACCATTTGGATTATGGAAAGCGGCTACTTTCAACCCTTTCAACTTTCCTCAAAAATGTTGGTACGTCTTTTGCTATTGTTATTTTGTTCTATCTTGTTCTTTTAAAAATATATGTCATGAAAAAATTAATAATCACCTCAGTTCTGCTGGCAATATTTGCCACCTGTACCACAATCCTGGCACAGGATCAGCCGGAGGAATACATGGGTCTGCCTGGGGATAATCTTAATCTTTATGCAGTAATGCAGTTATTCCGGGAATCAGAGACACTCGAAGGTTTCGAGAAGAGCCTGAATGATGAGAATTCTAAAATCAATAATCTCGACCTTAATGGCGATAATTTTGTTGATTACATTAAAATAATGGACTATGTCGACGGTGATGTCCATAACATCGTACTGCAGGTGGCAGTAAACGATAAGGAAAACCAGGATTTAGCCGTTTTTACTGTACAGCGTTATGCTAACGGACAGGTACAGGTACAGCTAATAGGTGATGAAGAATTATATGGCAAGGATTATATAATTGAACCTATACTTGATGAGGCGAATCAGGGTCAAACACCCAACCCGGGATATGCCGGTAATGCAGGAACAGTTAATGGGCGGAATGTCATCATTACAAGAACCACAACGTATGAGATTGCAAACTGGCCTGTGGTAAGGTTTATTTACCTTCCATCATATAGAATCTGGAGATCTTCATGGTACTGGGGCTATTACCCTACTTACTGGCAGCCATGGCAGCCATATTACTGGCATTACTATTACGGGTATCATTATAACTGGTACAATAATTATTACGGACATTACCGTCGCTGGAATTATCACCGCTATAACCGCTGGAACGACTTCTATTACAGTAGCAGACGGTCTCATTCTCCAAATGTAAGCGTCAGAATAAAGTCAGGGAATTATAAAGCCACATATTCACATCCCGACCAGAGAAGAAATGGTGAAGCTATGTACACTAAAATGCATCAGGCACAAAGCAGAAGGTCATCAAATAATTCTCCAGGGAATAACTCGGTTAGAAGATCCGGTTCTAAGTCAATTCAGGACAGGCAGTCTGCCGGTACAAGAAACAACACCACACGGAGGTCAACAACCACTGTGACTAATAATGCCACCACTAATAAATCATCAGGACAAAATAGTGGTACAGCACGAAGGTCAGCAACAACTGTAATAAATAAGTCCGCCACAAAACCTTCCTCAGGACAAAAAACAAACACAGCCAGAACGTCAAAAAAATCAACAAAAGCAACCGGAGTAAGCTCTTCCAGCCGCAGGAGCAGCGGAAGCAGTAAGTCCGGGAGTTCGGCAGCAAAGAACCAAAAAGCTAAAGAGTCAAAGTCTAAAAAATCTACTCGCAGGAAATAGATAGTCACTGATTAAAGCGGATTCTTACGAAAGTGAGAATGCAATTTATAAAACTCAGATCAACATAAACAAAAAGAAGTGTTGTCCGATTTATCCCTGACATTCTGAAGATGTGCGATTTTTTGATCTGTCTCTTTGTCTTCAATAAATGTCATCTTACTATAAGACAATAACTTAAAGACATTACTGCTTGAAACCCTGGTTTTTTGAAATACCTGTAAACGTATTGATGGATAAACATCCGCACTATTCCTGGCTATCGATACTTGAGTAGAAATTGAATTCTTTTTGCTCTCATGAGATTTATTAAACGAACTATTAAAAATCAACAGTCCGAGAGTGACGATCAATAATAAGATAATTGAATCGGGATTTATAATTCTGAGATTGTCTTTCTTATCAAACATAGATCAAAAGTAGCTCTTTTTTGGTAAAGTACAATGGTTACTCGTGGCTCGCTTTGCCTACCGTAGCCTTTGCGAAGGTAGGTTGCTCGGTATTGGTCACTGATTACTGATTACTGATTACTGTGGCAGACTATAATAACCGGACCCATTTTGTCAAGCTAACCCTAAATAATTTTTCTGTACAAACATATTTCTTTACTGATTATCATTAAATTTGATATTTAAAATTAACATAATACGAACATGAACAACAGCACCAATGACAAATCAATTATAATTATCGGGGCGGGATTCGCTGGTCTGGCTGCCGGAATTTATGCCCAGATGAACAGGTACGACACACAAATATTTGAGATGCACAACCAGCCGGGAGGCCTCTGTACCTCATGGAACCGAAAAGGTTATACGTTCGATGGCTGCATCCATTGGCTCGTTGGATCATCGCCACAAAGCGGGATGCACGACATGTGGGAAGAGACAGGCATCGCAAAGGACAGGGAGTTTATCGATATGGATGAATATATGAGAATTGAAGATTCAGCCGGACGTACCCTTGTCTTTTATACCGATTTAGACCGTCTTGAGAAACACCTTCTCGAATTTTCACCCCAGGATAAGAAACCCATTCTGGAATTTATCAGCGGGATAAGGATGTGTATTCCCTTCGACACTCCTTCAAAACACGATCCCATTTTGTTGCGGTTAAGAAAACAGGCTAAAACTGTAGCCAACTTCATTATAAACGGAAAAAAGATGCAGTATTGGATGAAAATAACTGCTGAAAATTTCTCGCAGCGCTTTAAAGATCCCCTTCTGAGGGAAGCCTTTAAAGAAATGTGGATTCCCGAATTCTCAATGTTCTTCATGCTCTTTACTTTCGCTTACCTCCACAACAAAAATGCCGGTTATCCCATCGGCGGGTCAATGCCTATGTCACAAGCTCTTGAGTCCAGGTATAAAGAGTTGGGAGGTACTATCCATTACAAAAGCAGAGTAAAGAAGATACTTACATCCGGCAATAAAGCGGTGGGGATAAGGCTTGAAGACGGCACAGAACAAATGGCAGCAAGGGCCATCTCGGCTGCCGATGGACATACAACTCTCTTTAGTATGCTGGAGGGTAAATATGGAGGTAAGGAAACACGTGAACCATATGAAAAATGGCCGCTCTTCCCCTCACTTATCTTTGTGTCACTGGGTGTTAACAGAACATTTGATGACATTCCCCGGTCAGTCTCGGGTCTTTGCTTCCAACTGAAACAACCGGTTGAGATCGGCGATATCGTTCGTAACAAGCTTTCAGTCCATATCTATAACCAGGATACCACCCTGGCTCCTACAGGAAAAACAGCCATTACAGTAATGCTCGATTCGGACTATGAGTACTGGAAAAAACTTGCTCAGGATAGAACAGTATACCTTAACAAAAAGGAACAGATCGGACGGACTATCGTGGAGCTGCTTGATCAGCGTTTCCCAGGTATCTCATCACTGGTAGAGGTTATTGACGTGGCATCACCTCTCACCTTCGAGCGTTATACCGGCAACTGGAAGGGCACCTTTGAAGGCTGGCTTATTACCCCGGAAAATGCTAATGTGATTATGAAACCTATGTCGCAAACATTACCCGACTTAGAGAATTTCTATATGTGCGGACAATGGGTGGAGCCAGGAGGCGGACTCCCCCCGGCTGTTATGTCAGCCCGTAGACTTATCAAAAAACTGTGTAAAAAGGATCACAGAAAGTTCAAATGCTAAAGAGGATATAGGCATTTTGCACCGTTGTACCATTGTACCGTTATACCGTTATACCGCTATACCGCTATTCCGCCTCTTCCTTGGGCTTGATATTCTTATTGCCTCTCTTCTGCGGATATGTACCAGGTAATATAACGTCAATGAGTTTTTTCCCCCACATACCAAGCTGGATTCCTGCAGCAAGAGATAAAATACTTAATACTATTGTTAAAACATATAAGTTCTTATGTGGAGCAACAAAAAAGAGTGTAACTGACAGGGAGAGTATTATAAGGCTAAAAATGATCTTCACCCTTAACAAAGGTGTAGCCAGCGTTTTGAATCGCGTCAGTCCATCAATAACTCCTGTGATTATTGCAAAGACAAGAGTAAACGGAAAAACAAAAACAGAAAATATTAAAACATTCTTCATTATTTCAGGTTGAAACTCCGGAAAAAAGTTTGTTATTATAGCCAGCAATGGTATTGCAATGACAAGTGCCTGAGAAAGATGAATTACGATCGGATGCAGATCCAAATTGAGCAATGTTAATCTGTTGCGGGACACTCTTTCTCTGTAAGGTTCAAAACCCTTTCCGGGCAAACCACATGCAGGACAAACATCTCCTAATTTATCTGCTTCCATAACAAATCCCCATGGACGGCAACGTACCAGTTCTTTCATAATTGTAATAATTAAATTCTCTGTACAAATATAAAAATTTCGCTTAGAATTCCTGATTCTCTTTAAATATTTGCATAGAGGGCATTGGGGTGCCGGGCACCTGGCCCGAGTTGAGCGAAGAAAGCTGTCAGGCAGCGTGCGGTTTGTGTTAAGCGTAATAGGGCGCTGGGAAAGTTTAATATTCTGAATAATTGATTACATTTAATCCATAATCTTTCTGATATTATCGTTTAAAAATAAAGCTATAATTACTGGAAATTACGAATAGCAACACATATAACTACCATAAGAAGATGAAATCAATTAACCTCAAAGTGAAAAAGATCATACTGGTTTTCATAAGCTTACTGATCACACTTAGCATCAACTCGCAGGACAATAAAAATCTGGCTGAATTACTGGGCTATCCCCGAAATTCAAAACTACTTATTATCCATGCCGATGATATGGGATTGGCTCATTCTGTCAATACTGCATGTATAAAGGCTTTCGAAAATAAAGGTATTAATTCCGGAAGCATTATGGTACCATGCCCATGGGCTCCTGAGATTGCCAGTTATGTGAAGGACCATCCCGGGCTGGATGTTGGCGTTCACCTTACAATGACTGCAGAATGGGATCTCTATAAATGGGGTGGAGTAACTTCTTCTGACCAGATCTCGAGCTTACTTGATAAGAACGGGGATTTTTATCCAACCGTTGAAGAACTTGGCATGGTTGTAAAAGCAGAGGATGCCCGGATAGAGCTAAAGTCTCAGATCGATAAAGCAATTGCTTCTGGTGTTCAGCTAACCCATATTGATACTCACATGGGTAGCGTACTTGCAAGTCCCGATCTGATAAAAATTTACCTGAGTCTCTCCGACGAGTATCATCTTCCTATATTATTTCCCCGTGCTTATGTAAGTTCTTTTCCACCCGATGTAGCTACAGCTTTAAATTCAAAAATCTTTTTATTAGATCATCTGTTTATGCTTGAACCACAGATGATTACAGACAATTGGAGCGATGCTTATAAAGATGGCATCGAAGGAATGGTCCCTGGTTTAAATCAAATGATAGTACATATTGCTTTTGATAATGATGAGATGCAGGCTATCTGTAAAGGACATGATGATTATGGCTCAGCCTGGCGCCAGAATGATCTTGATTATGTTCTTAGCAGTGAATTTAAAGATCTCTTAATAACAAATCATATCATCCTTGTAACCTGGAGGCAAATCAGGGATTTGATGATTGATCCGGATCTCAAACTGAGCAGCTTTTAACAGACTCTCAATGCCGTTGTGCCCCGCCCGAACGACTTAAATCAGGAATATAATTATAATTCTGTTTATCGTTCAGTCGGGCGGGCGTTGCGCCTTTGAGCCTTTGGTCTTTAAATCTTTCCAAACAGTGTTGTACTGAGATATCTCTCTCCGGTATCAGGCAGAAGTACAACAATATTTTTACCCCTGTTCTCATGACGCATAGCAATCTGCAGTGCGGCAAAAGCAGCTGCTCCCGATGATATACCTGTTAATAACCCCTCTGTCTCAGCCAACTCGCGACCCATATTGAAAGCTTCCTCATTTGTGACAAGGAATATCTCATCAATTATTGAACGGTTCAGTACATCAGGTACAAATCCGGCTCCGATTCCCTGTATCTTATGCGGACCAGGCTTACCACCAGAGAGCACTGGTGAATCAGCTGGTTCAACTGCAACAATTCTGATATCAGGATTCCTACTTTTAAGCACTTCTCCTACCCCGGTAATAGTACCTCCGGTACCTACCCCTGCAATAAATATGTCAATCTCCCCTTCAGTATCGCGCCATATCTCCTCCGCAGTTGTTCGCCTGTGAATCTCTGGATTGGCAGGGTCCTTAAACTGCTCCATAATTACTGACCCCGGGTTCTCTTTCTGAATCTCCTCAGCCTTTCTGATAGCGCCCTTCATACCTTCGGTGCCAGGTGTAAGTACAATCTCCACGCCTAATGCTTTACAAAGGCTTCTGCGCTCAACACTCATTGTCTCAGGCATTGTAAGGATTAATCTGTAACCTCTGGCAGCTGATACAAGAGCAAGACCAACACCCGTATTCCCGCTTGTAGGTCCAATAATTAGAATACCACTTTTCAGTGTACCAGCATCCTCTGCAGCTTTGATCATGGCATATCCAATCCGGTCCTTCACACTCCCCCCCGGGTTAAAATATTCCAATTTGGCAATTATTGTTGCTTCAAGTTTATACTTTTTGTTGAATTTTGATAGCTCCAGCATGGGAGTATTCCCAATAAGATCAGTCAGCGTTTTTACTATCTTGCTCATAATGATTAATTTAATTAGATTTCAACATCCTTTTCAATTTCACTAAATCCTTTAGATTGAGATATACGGAGATTATCAATGAAGCAAGGAATGAATATAAAGTAACTTTGTCAACCAGTGCTGCATTTATGTCAATGCCTGTCAATCTATCTATCATATATTTAATGTAAGAATCGGGTAACCCGGTTTCTCCAAGTCTGACAAGAATGCTGAAGTGCCAGTCTGTCAATGGGCAATAGCCTAATGTTCCTAATATAAGACCAAGAAATAACCACGATGCCCCGGTTAACAGAAGTGTAATTAAGTTGAATACCCTTGTTTTTCTCCATATCCAGCCAAAAAGGTTAAAAATTATCAGTGTGGTATGAAAAACAATAATCAGTATATCAAGTATGTGATAAATCATTATGCCGTTGTGCCGTTGTGCCGTTGCGCCGTTGCGCCTTATTAATATATCAGCGGAAGAAGTTTCTTAGTTCTTTTCTTATATCCGGCATACTCTTCATATTGCTGTGCAAGAAATGATTCTTCCTTTTTTATCCTGGATAATATCCCGATAAGGGTTAATAAAACAAAAATCCACATAAAGAGGCAAGAAAAAATTATAGTTACTTTGTCTTGACTCATAATAGTTGAAGCAGATTTTATAGTATAAGTATGGCCTGTTGAATGCAGTCAAATTATCATTCTGGAAAAAGCACGCCTGCCTTCTTACCCATCTCTCTTACATAATCAGCTGCCAGCTTATAATCGTTTTGTGTTTCAAGATGTTCCAGCATAAATGGGATATCCCGGAGTTTGCTTGCTTCCTGTAAAAAGACGCTATAATCAAGTGTACCTGAACCGGGCCTTCGCTCCTCCAGATGGACTGTCAGTTCCGGTAAAATGATTATGTCTTTGGCATGAATGGATTTAATATATGGCCCCAGTTTAGTGAAACACTCCTTTAGGAAGGCGGCGTTATTAAAATATCTCTGTGGGCTGGAGATCATATTCACCGGGTCGAGGTGTACAGCAAATTGTTTGCGATCGACAGCCCTGATTAACTCAAGGTAGCTATCTGGCGAATCGGGAAGCATATATGGCATCGGTTCCAGTGAATAAAAAGAGTTTACCGGTTTCACCTGGTCAATAATATACCGGACTGTCTCAACGATCATGTCGAATGTCTCTTTTGAATAGTTTCCGGAATATGGTCCGTCCCATATTTCACCTCTTGCCCCTGAAATATTAACACAACAGGATGCTCCGATCTCATCTGCCAGCTTAAGAGCAGCGATATTCTTTTCAACTGCGTCCTTACGGGCTGAATCGTTTGGATCGAGAGTATTGTTCCATGCACCTACTTCTGCTATCAGAATATTACTTTTTTTTGCTTCTGCTCTGAACGACTTTATCAGTTCGCCTGATGCACCAGGCTGAACAGGACAATATGCGGCGCTGTATCCCAAAGACTTAACAGCTTTCATCCATTCAGCCGGATCGGTAAAATTGCCGGGGACTGGTCCGCCAAGCCTGACAGGATTGCCGCTCCAACTACTATTTCCTCCTTTAAGAATCGGTGGAATAAAAGTTAATCCAGCGCCTATTATGGCGCCTGTTTTAATGAAACGGCGTCTGTTAAAATTAGTCTTCATATATATTCCCCTTTTAGTAATATCTGCCAATGAATTTATTCTCAACAATCATCTTCCTCATCTGAGCCGGATTAATCATGTCCTGCTTTTTGTAGATAATCTTTCCTCCCGGTTCAATCAGCATTGTGTATGGCAAAGCACCCTGCCAGTCCGGATCAACAGCTTCAATCATCTGATATACATCATCTTTATTAAAAATATAATTTTTATTCGAAGCCTCCTGTTTCTGTAGAAATTTCAGGGCATCTCCTTTTCTTGCCTGCTTATCAGCACTGATGGTAATAAACTCAAAAGAGCGTCCCCGATACATGCGGTCAATAATCACCATATCGGGAAATTCCGTTACACATGGGCCGCACCATGTGGCCCATATATTTATCAATCTGAGTTTATCAGATGAAGTGTTTCTGACAATCTCTTTTATTCCCTGAACATCAATATCTTCGAGCTTAACCGGCAATTCAGACCATTCCTTGTATAACCGTTGAGTATATTCGTCCTTCCATGACCATTTAACCGAACATCCGAAGACTTTTGTTGTTGGATTTTTAACACTCTTCCCTGCCAATACCTCATCAATGGCATTTCTGATATCTTCACCTTTGCCTGTACCTGGCTTTTCTGATCCATCGATACGTCCGGAATAACGCAATATGCGATCCTCATATGCCTGAGCAGTAGGACAATGATTGCAGCTGAAAATGATAACGAGAACTGAGGCTTTCTCAAAGCTTTTCAGACTATAGGTTTTTCCATCAACACCTAAAAGGTTAAAGTCAGGTGCTATGGAACCAATTTTAAGAGTTTCCGGTTCGGGAGGAGTTGTCTGTGAATTCCCTTTGCCAGAAGAAAAGACAATAAGAAGAATTATTATAAATGTTGATAATGATCTATTCATAATTTTAGTGGTTAGTGGATATTGGTTATACGTTTACTATTTAACTGTTTTATCTAAAGGACGTCCAAGGCTTTCATACAAACCCCTTCTTCCGGCTTTATCATTTGTGAGAATTTTGTCAGCATATCCGGCCACCTGTTCTGCAACTGCACGAGGAACAACAACAACTCCATCACCATCGCCAACCACAACGTCGCCCGGACAAACAAGTACACCGCCTATTGAAACAGGACGGTTGACTGACTCAATTTCGTTTCTTCCCGGACGTATCCCGCGTCCTTTCTTTCTCACATAAAGAGGAACCCTTTCAATGCCTACTTCATCAGTATCCCTGGCTCCTGCATCTGTTACTACTCCCACTGCTCCAAGTTTGTACCAGAACAGAATATTATTTGAACCAATAGATCCGATATCTCTGTCTTCAACATCATCAATTACGATAGCTGAGCCTGGTCTTATCAGCTGTGTAAAAGCTTCATGTGAATAGGTGTTATAGAAATTGCCTTCCCATTTAGGAAATTCTTCCCCCGGGGCCGGGAGGGCCGGTCTTTGTGTCGGGACATAACGGACTGTAACAGCTATGCCCCTGAATATATGAGCGAAATCCTTTAAATCAACCCAATCAGGATGTATTGCCGGATCAACAAGACCTGTCCCCGGCAGTCCCACCATATCTAATCCATCGGAAATATCAGCAACACGTAAATTTTTGTAAAGCTCAAGGATTCTGGCATCATCTTCAGCTGAATAGGTTTTGGTTTCAATAAAGTTCATACCCTTTTCCAATGATGCTTTATCACGTTCCTGTGCCTTTATGGTGGAGAACATTGTTACAAATAGAAACAATAAAAGCATGATAAGATTTTTCATAGCACTTTCTTTTAAATTTAATCAATTCATATTTGATAATATTCCCATGTGGAAAATTTATTAAAAATACATAAAATTATCCAACGACCTCCCTCCTTTATTGACTTTCGACTTTGTAACTCTCTCACTTCGTCCACCGACTTCGGCGGACGAAGTCTGAAGCCTTCTTTGACAGCCGAAGCATTTGCGAAAGTTATGGTGAAGGTGGAGCCTCCCCTTCACCCAGTCTTTCCATTCACAAAAAAAGGCCCCTTACGGAGCCTCTTCACTGTTCATTAAATATTCTCAGGAATTACTTTTTATCATAAACCATTTTGGTTGTCATCTCACCGTCTTGTGTAGTCCTTGTCCTGGAAATTGTAAGAGTTTTGGCATCGGTAAGTACCCATGCTTCAGTTGAGGTCCTTTCATTCCCATTGAAAGATGATTTGGTAATGATAGTAAGCGTCTTGCCGTCAGCCGACCATTTTGCCGTTGATTTGCTTTCACCCCTGCCGGTTGTATTTACACTCTCTTTTCCATCAAGTGTATACTTGCTGGTTGTTGTAGTGGTCTCACCATCCCTGTTGGTTCTGGTCCTGTCAACTGAAAGAAGATTGCCTTCCTGTTTGGCAACAAAATTACCACCACCCATTCTTTGTCCACCAGCCTGATCCATAGTACTTTTCTCTGCATTTAAAGCCCAGGTACCGGAGAAGTTTGATTTACCTGCCTGTGCATTCATCATAACCGGAGTAACGAACGCCAGCATGATCGTCAGTGAGATTAACCGCATGATAAGAGAACCTTTAACCTGAAGATTGTCATAATTTCGTTTCATAATCTATAAATATTAAGTAGGTTGATAATATAAAATTAGACAACAAATATAGGGTAATTATTCCTTCGATTAAAAAAAGAATGTGATCTGGTGGTTTGGAGTATGGTGTACGTGATGGGTGAGAATCAACCGTTGCGACATCATCCGACACTAGCTCGGTCGAAGTGCAACCTTTTCAATTTTATCAATAGTGATCCAGCCATCCATATTGATAAGAATGCTTCTGTCGATCCGGAAAGGTTCAATCTCTTCAATATCATTCAAACCAATTAAAACAAGGTATCTTTTCCCCGCCAGTTTCTCAAACTGTTTATCGGGTAACTGAAGTTTGTCCTGATGCCTGATAATTGTCTCAAACGATTCTTCTACAGATAACTGATCAGAATTTAAGACGGAAGATACAACTCCTCTGGCTTTTACTTCCCCATCTCCATTGTTATTAATAAAATACAAAACATCGCCTTCATTTACCCTTCCATGAGGGAGCTTTCTTCCTGCTGCTCCGCGGATAATCATAGACTTATTTCCATTCACCAGGTTTTCTAATTCTTTTGTTTTAGTATCGAGACAGACAATATGATCCATGGTAAAATTAGTTTTAGGTTATAAAAAATCTACAAATTGCTCTCTGATTAATTCCATTTTTATCCCGGAAATACTTCCTATGATATCCATTTTAATAACTACAGAGAGCTAAAGTGAATTAATTACGTTATAAAGACGTTTAAAAAATATAAATGTTACCGGATTTTTTAATGAATATCGTTAATGCAGTGTTAATGTTATGTTAATGGAAATGGATTCAGGTAAATAGCCATAAATCCTTAATTATGAGGAGACCAAACCTGATAAACAAGCACGAGGTATTAAGGAGATGCATGGTCAGGTACTCTGGCTATTCATCAATTACTTATTTCTTAACCTTTCAACTGTATTATATCACTTGAATAAAGAAGAAATAACCATTTTTTTTTAAATTGCGATTTATAAACTAATTCTATAATCATGAAAAAAATCATATTTTCAATCGCAATAATTCTGATTTTTGGGAGTTTTGCTCTCCCTCAAAAGAAACAATCACTCTTTAATGGTAAAGATCTTTCAGGTTGGAAAATCTATGGTACTGAAAAGTGGTATGTTGAAAATAGCCAGCTAGTATGCGAAAGTGGTCCGGATAAGAAGTATGGCTATCTGGCTACAGAAAAGTTTTACAAAAACTTCGATCTGACAGTAGAATTTCTCCAGGAGAGTAACGGTAACAGTGGTATCTTTTTCCGCTCAACAATAGAGGGAACAAAGATATCCGGCTGGCAATGCGAAGTTGCCCCTAAAGGACATGATACCGGCGGAATATACGAATCATATGGTCGTGGCTGGTTAAAACAGATTGACGATGATAAAGAAACCATCTTCAAACCGGAAGAATGGAATAAAATGCGCTTGCGTGTAGAAGGAGACAGGGTACAGACCTGGCTAAACGGCGAACCTATGGTCGATTTTACAGATGAAAAAATAGGCAAGGGAGATGGATCAATAGCACTTCAGATACATGAAGGAGGTGAAATAAAGGTGCTATGGAAAAATCTAATAGTTGAAGAACTATAAGAAAATGTCACATCAATATTGAAATTTAGACTGACAAAAATCAGTTACGCCCTTTATATACCTATACTGTTTACAAAGACCCTGGTCAAAAAGCTAATACCTTTTTTTGAGCCGATGGGATTAACTTAAGGCAGAATATAAAACAGATATCTGATTTCCCAATGGGATTCCTCTCCCGGATCAACTTTTATCTTAATATAAGGTTCAGGACAAACAGTAGTTGAACAGCACCAGAAGTTAAGTTTGAGAATTGGCTGATCGCAGGTTATTCTGACACCAGCACCTGTTGTTTTGTTTTCAATTCTAATGTCATAGTCTTTTGAGGTTGTACCAAACCCCTCCAACCCACTACAGAAAACAGTTTCTCCATCGTTTAGCTCTCTCAGGAAAACTATCTTATCTCCTGCAATATCTGCCAGTTCACCAATACCTTCGCCCTCTCCTTTAAGATCGAAGGGTAACTTAACAATAAAGCCCGGACCAATTGGTTGCTTGTCGATAACAAAGAAGTTATGATCATAGACACTGGTTTCAATGGTACGGCTCCCTGTGTTTTTAAGAGTATGAGAAAGAACAAGTTCAGGTTTATCTTTCATAAGCTGAACACGCTTTTCATATAGATATGAATAATCTGTATCGTTAAGTTCATGAATAAACTGAACCTGGTCAGATTGCGTATTAACTTTCCATGTACCACGGTTTAAAACCGGATAAAGTCGACTGAATGTATAAGGTTTATCATCAGGTTTAGAAAGTACCCCTACTCCTATTTTCAGAAAGCTGTCTCCGGCTTTGGTTTCGATGTAATCCAAAGGCATAAACTCTTCAACAGGACCCATTATTACATCATGAATTTCGGGACTGTATTTCTTGAACCACTGTCCAAAATAATTATGACCTTTATATTCAAGACTTTCAATATTTCCCGACCAGTCGAAACGGGTTCCCTGATAATATCCTTTTTTGGAATCGGGCAGATAGATCCTGGCACGAATTAATCCGTTGTTGATCTCTTTTTGTGGAAATTTCATAATTGGTATAGCTACAATAATTAATCCAGACAATAAATAATATAATCTCTTCATATCTTAGGGATTATATGATAAATATATATATAAACTTAACTCTATACAACTTTTTTACTGCATTTTAGCTTCCCTGGAACATTGCAGGCTTGAAAAACAATACTTTTTCCTTGTTAATTGAATAAAAACTGGGTATCCTAGTATAATAATCCTATCTTTGCATGGAATCACAAAATCTTAAATATATGGCTAATAATCTATTTGATATTTTAGACTTACCACCAGAATGGAAGAAGTACCAACCTCAGGTCAAAAAAGTACTCCTTGTCTTATTGCTTATCCTGCTCTCATGGTCAGCCTTCTTCCAGATTGAACCTGAAGAAATTGGCGTTATAACACGTTTCGGTAAATATGTCCGAGAGGTGGATCCTGGACTTAACTTAAGGGTTCCAGTATTAGAAAGAGTATATAGGGTCCCCGTCGAGAGACAGCAGAAAGAAGAGTTTGGATTTCGCACTGTTAGTGCAGGAGTTCAGTCACAATTTACAAAGGCTGGAACTTCTGATGAATCCTTAATGCTAACTGGTGATCTTAATCTGGCAGATGTTGAGTGGGTTGTTCAATATCGTATTGACAATCCTTACAGTTATCTTTTTAAAGTAAGAAATCCAATAAACTCACTTCGTGACATCTCAGAAGCTGCTATGCGTCAAGTAGTTGGGGATCGTACAGTAAATGAAGTGTTAACAGTAGGAAGAACTGAAATAGCCAATAAAGTGCAGGAAGAGATTCAAAGAATATGCATTGAATACACTCTCGGAATAAAAATAGAACAGGTAGTCTTACAGGATGTTAATCCTCCTGATCCGGTTAAAGATGCTTTTAATGCAGTAAATCAGGCTCAACAGGAAAAAGAGACCTTGATCAACCAGGCCAAATCGGAGTACAATAAGGTAATCCCAAGGGCAAGCGGACAGGCTGATGAAACGATACAGAAAGCTGAGGGTTATGCTACTGAAAGGGTAAATAATGCACTTGGGGAAGCTGCCAGGTTTAATGCCTTATACTATGAGTATATAAAAGCTCCCGAAGTGACAAAACGTAGGATTTATCTGGAGACAATGGAAAGTTCAATACCGAAGCTGGGAAATAAAATCATCACTGATAAGAACGGGAGTAATATATTGCCGCTTCTTCAGATGCAACTCAACGATAAGAAATAAAACATAATAACATGGCGAATAAAAAAATATTAATACAGCTGGTTATAGCAATTATAGCCATAATCCTGATTGGTCAGAGTACTTATATCGTTAAGGAAACTGAGCAGGTTGTAATTACACAGTTTGGAAAACCTATTGGCCAGGCCAAAATTACCCCTGGTTTAAAAATTAAAGTACCCTTCATACAAAAAACCAATTATTTTGAAAAACGGTATATGGATTGGGATGGAGATCCAAACCAGGTGCCTACAAAAGATAAAAAATTCATTTTCGTGGATGCTTATGCCCGCTGGCAGATCACTGATCCGCTTCAGTTTTTTAAGAGGCTAACCAATGAAAGAGGTGCGGCATCAAGACTGGATGATATTCTTGACGGAGAAACACGTGATTATATTGCAAACAATAACCTCGAGGAAGCTGTGAGAACCAGCAACAGGATACCTATTCCATCAGGTATGATTGGAGAGGAAGTGGGCGATACACTTGTAAACATAATAGTAGGCCGGCAGAAAATACAGGATATGATCCTGCTATCTGCTAATGCGAAAGCCAGTGACCTGGGCGTTGAAATACAGGATTTCCGGATTAAACGGATCAATTATGTAGAAGAAGTCAGGCAACAAGTATATGAAAGAATGAAAAGTGAGCGGTTCCGTATAGCAGAAAAATTCAGGTCAGAAGGCCAGGGTGAAGCTTCAAAGATAAATGGCGAAAAAGAGAGGGATCTCTTAGTCATTCAGTCTGAGGCTTTCCGGAAGGCAGAGGAGATAATGGGACGAGCCGATGCCAAAGCTGCATCAGTTTATGCCAGAGCATACGACCAATCAGCCTCCTCAAGGGATCTATATAGTTTTGTAAAATCAATGGGGACATTCGAAAATACATTTGACTCAACAACAACTGTTATACTTTCAACTGACAGCGAGCTGTATAAATACCTGATTAATTTTAAATAGATACACATTGCAATAACTGGTACTGTCGCATCTGGATTTCTATTTTAGGTATGAACTTATATAACCATCACTTGTCAGGTTAACATTTTGATTAGCAAGCAAGTCCTCTAGTGAGTCATTTATGATTTGAAGCATAAATTCCACAAATCCAATAGTATCATTTGATATTATCAAAGGTACTAAGTAGCCCTTTATCAAACTACCTCATATGCAGGAACTCGTAAATTAAACACAACGGTTTGGCTATGGTGCGTGCCGCATTAATCTAGCATATTTTTCCTGACACAAATATATTCAAATATTAAACTTAAATGTCATGTTTACAACGTATTGCGGTATGCAATATAGCCTTTGTTGCCAACCGTACTTTCTTTTCATCGTATCAGTTGATAATCTTTAATTAGTAATCCAGCCGATAAATTCAATCTATTTGCTAATTTACGAATCATATCAACAGTCAATCTGCGCTTACGATTCAGAATCTCAGAAACTCGGCTTTTTCCTCCAATCTCTGAAACCAAATCAACTTGCTTCAATTGCATTTCCTCCATTCGAATCTTAATAGCGTCAATCGGGTCTGGAGCATCAATAGGATAATGTTTTTTCTCATATTCATCAATCAATATTCCAAGTATATCTGCCTCATCGCTTTCAGGTGTTCCAATCGGTGCATCAAATATGTCCTCAAGTTTTCTTAAGGTCATTTGATAATCTGATTCTGTTTTTATTAATTTAATATCCATGTCTCTATTTTTTAAATCGTGTTCGCATTAATTTTATTATATTCAGTATGAGTTCCAATGAATCGAATAAACGCCCATTGTTTCTCAAAATTAAATTTCACAATCAATCGGTACGAATTACCTTTAATGTTAAATACAGTCCGTCTATTTTTAAGAATACTAGCATTTGTATAAGTCTGTTTAACATCATTTGGGGTCTTCCAATCAGAACTCATTACTGTATCATACCATGTTTTTAAATACTGTTCCGAGTCTGGATGCTTTTCCCAATATTCTCGTAATGTACTCTTTGCAAATATTCTTTTCATTTCTCATTCAATATTATTGCAAAGATAATAAATAATTCTCAATTTGGGAACTTTATTTTATGCATGTAGTTATTTTGTATGGTTGGCAACGCCGCGCTAAACGAAGTTCCGCACTGAGGGCGATTCCGCTAGAGCTTGCTCTAAGCGGAAGTAAAGCCCACAAGGGCGGGATCAAATTGCGTTTTTGTTAGGTGAAGTGTGATAAAATTATTCCATTTTAAAAAAAATTCCAAATAAATCTTTTAACGAATTGTGTTCTCGATGTAACAACCAAACTATAATCATTCCAAAGACAAAATTAGATGCTATTCCCTCAATCATGTGGCTAAGACGCACACTGGCTATTGGCATTAATGGGTTTTCTAAAATTAGTCCTGAAATCTGTGGTATTGTAAAGAAAAGTCCTAGAAGAATGGCAGTCCACCAAGCATTTACTTTCGAGCCACGAATTATTGGGATTGCGCATAGAGTCCACAGCATGGCACGTAAGGCCTGAAATGGAAATAATCCAGGATCCGTAATAATGGTATTGGTTGTGTGCTCCCAGAAAGGCGTGATATTACCTGGACTTCCGTAAAACGCACGCAGTTCAGGGTTTTGCCAGGCAATGTAGTATCCGGCACTCCAATAAAGAACTATGTATACTATAATGATTGCAAATAATTTCCACATTAACTGCTTAGCAGAAATTTTAAATGCTGAAGCAGGCTCAACAATGTTCTTTGCTCTTCCTTTGCTTAAAATTAATATAGCAAGTGGAATGTAGACAAATGCTATTGGCAAACCCATTATTAATAAAAATGGTAAAAGATTTTTATCAACTGTGATATTTGACATGAAATACCATGCTTCAATTTGTGTTAAAAAAGTAACTGCACCAAAATAAGCAAAAGCTAAAGACAGTGCTAATTTCCACCCACTCCAACGCGAGCTAAGAATTAATCCCATAATGAGGAGCATATTAATAATCCCGAAAATTAAAAATCCGATTTTGTCAGGTAAAAATCCTGGTTCAGATTTGATTTTGGGTAGCATTCCTGAAATAGGAATCGTTCCACTAATGAATATTACATAAAATAACAATAGTAGAAGAGCAATCCGTCCCACCCAAATTAAAATTTGTTTTGCATTCATCTATTTCTTTTTAAGTTAAACATTTCACCTAACGTGTTTGCAGTCGAGTAGGCAAGGGGAATTTCACCCCTGCATGATGCTTTGGTATTCTGCCTCTCCCGCCTAAGCGGGATTGTACATTTCTCTTTACATCATCATACAGGTTCCCGAGTTCCATAATTAAGCCCGGATAAAGTTCATGCCACCTGAATGACGCCTGCCGCACAGCCAGTAAACAGGTGTCCGCTGTGCTTGTCACCGCATATCATACTTTGCAGCTTTTGACAGAATATGGCTACTTCTCGACACCTCATCAGTGGTTACGGTTAGTTCATCTCCTTTATCCATACCTGAATATCTCCTGGATATTCTTTTCCTAAACGCTCGGCACCATAGCTCTTTACCACAGCACCTTTAGGTGGTTTGATGCCCCCTCCTGCAAGACGACACCGGTGGGTCAACCTTACAACTGGTTTCCACCATCTTAATTACAGCATGCAGTGAGTTGTATTGCCGATTCACTGCTTCTCGGCA
>DATKUO010000133.1:0-3244 GCA_035530515.1 Bacteroidales bacterium | reverse complement strand
GCTTCAATCTTCTTACGTTCAGCTTCCTGCTCTTTTCTGATACGCTCATTTTCTTCCCTGATTCTTGCCTGTTCAGTATCATAATCAGCTTTTGCTTTTTTGAGATTTAAAAGCAGTCCATCATAATCTTTCTGCTCCATCATACGGAGTTCAAGAGCTTTGTCAATGAATTGTGCAAACGGAGCAACTTCAAGACGCCGGGCATTTTCAATCTTATCAAGTCTTTCATTCTCTTTACGATCCTCCTCTGCTTTCTTTTCAGCAGCGATACGATCCTCATATTCCTGCTTCTTTGTTGAAAAATAAGCCTACCAAACATCCTCATCCATTGAGGCCAGGTTGCGTTCATGAGCATCTTCAATATATTTGCTGAGTTTTTCAGCCCGGTCATTCTGTAATTTTTCAAGCCTTAACTGTTCTTGTATTTCGAAATAATCCTCAATCTCCTTGAGCCGATTTTCTTTATCAGTAACAGCCCATTTGAGTATGTTATTGACAGCATCGATGGCTTTACCGGCACGCAAATACTCTTCCTTTTGCTCTTTGCGCAATTTTTCAGCCTCGATTCTTACCTTACCAATATCCAGGCGTAATCTTTTGGCAGCATTTATTAGTTCTTCTGTTATTTCTTTTTTTGAAGCTGTTATAACAGAATTATAAGCCGTTTCAAATTCCTGCAGCATTGCAACCATAGGCTCGAATGTAGCCCTTATAGCTTCTGCTTTTGACTTTTCGATCACCTGGAGTTCAGGTGCATCAAGTTTTACAAGTGTTTCCATGATTATTTTGTTTTTTTGTTATCCGGGAATAATTCTTTCTCCTTATCCAGGTCCGGCTCTTTGTCATTATCAAATTCATCAGCCTTAGCTTTCACTTCTTCTCCATCTTCATTCTCCCCCTTTTCTCTTTGAAAAGCTATATCGACAGTAGTATCACCATCTTTAATGGCCCGATACAGGCCCCGGAGGCTCGCTATATCTTCAGCATTGATTTGAGTCAGAGAAGTTTTTCCGAACAGCGTTAATATTTCAGCCTCGGTAACATCAAATTCTTTAAGAAAAACTTCAGTCATCTTTTTCCTTGCTGCAGATAATTTCTGTTCATTCGACAAATCACCGGTCAGTTTCTGCTGTGCAGCTTTATATGCCTTTTCAACAAATGCTTTCGGGATCACACCGTATATAGCATTTCTCTCGGCCTTGGCCATTGCTGCCAGCATGGTAGTATTTATCATATCTTCATTATAACGATTCCCATACCGGTCAAGAATTTTTGCCCTGGCCTCAACCTTCAGTGCATAATTGCTTTCAAGATCAAAAGCCATGGCTGCTGCAGTGACGTATTTGTCACTTATCATCCCTCCCTTTTTCTCAACTCTCAGATTGCCATAAAATTGAGCCATAACACGGGCCAAGTGGACAGACGGTCCCTGAATTTGCTTGTTCGCCCGGGGCAGTGAGTAACCACATGTCCCAGCCGTTTCTTCGTCCATTGAAACTGTTGCAATCACATTATCCATGAATTTTGCAATGTTCCTGGGAAATTTCTTTGCTGTACTGATCTGTAGATCATAAGCTGCACGTTCGGCCTGTTCGTATACAGGTGCTTCATGTTCGATGATCTGTATATCATCTTTGTTTTGTTTTGTCATGATTTCTATATTTTAATTAAAAAATTCGTATTCTTTAATATATTCATATCCGGGAATCTTGCATTGTGCAATACGTTGACCCCGGTAATCAGGTTTGGTGAAAATAGATACGCCTGGCCATTCATTTTTTTCAAGACAATAAAGATATTGCTCCAATGATTTCAAAAATATCTCGGCATGTTTACCTATACCCACCATCTGACCGTTTGAAACCTCAAAAGCCCACTGATCAGCACTAATGATATTAAAATCGTATGGAGGTAATTTATCCTGTGGAACCCAGTAAAAAGATTTCCAGTGGCCTGTAATCATCCAGGTAAAGTACTGATACATTGCTGCTGAAAAACCATAACCAAATTTTGATATAACCTTTGCAAACTGGTCCTGCTTCAATGGAGCCTCACCGTTAAGGCGTGAAACAGTTTTCCAATCAATTATTTTATTAAAAGTGAAAAGGTCAGGTCTTATTTTGAACAGTCCCGAATCATATTGCACCAGATCATTAGCTTTATGCCGGCAGAAGAAACTCACTTCAGCCTTACCAATACTTAACAATTTATTAACAATTTTTGAGAGGTGTTTATTACCATTTCTCAATGTTTCAATCATCTCTTTTTCGTTCTCAACTTCTATTTCGCTATATACAGTTTTACCGGCATTCCGGCTTAAGAAAAAATTATAAGCATCCTGAAATTTCTGGGTGTTATAACCATAAGGATTGCCTGTTGATGGATTTACCGGCGGCTCAAAAATAGCTGTATTCCGATCAAATTCACTCAGCCCCCCGGTATTGGTGATTGAGGAAAGCATATCATGATAACATCCTCCCTCCAGGGACCAGCTTTTTATCTCCTGATCATCCTGTGGATTTTCTTTGCAGTATTTCATCCATAGCGGGCTTACCTGTATTTTTTTCAGATCGCTTGATGAAACAAATTCATGGTATTTATCGCTATTATGATAATCTTCATTCAGGATTTCTGCCGGTGCTGAAATGTAAGGTAGGTTCATGATTTGATTTTTAAAATTATCTGATACCACCGCTTGCTTTTTTTGAGTGTATCCCGGAGGTTTTCAATCTGATTATTCTTTTCTTTTATCGTGTTTCTCAAGTTTCTGATTATCCTGTTATCATTAACAATAGTGGCTTCCAGGTTCTGAATATATTTTCTATGTTCACCCATCTGGCTTTTAAGCCTTTTCACATATTCATTAAGCTGTACCTTGCTGCTCATGATTTCAATCTTTCTTCCAATTCATCAACATTTGTAATTCCTATATATGCAAGATAATTTAACATCAAAAGTTGTTTATAGGGGATTCTTATTTTAACTGTTTTTTCAGCATTTTTTAATAAAAAAGCTTTAAGAAATTTTTGTGCATATTCATAATCTCTTATAGATTTAATTACTTTGCTGATTAATTTTATTATGTTTTTCATTTAATTAACAATAACAAATTTACAAAATACTCCGGATTAATAACCGGAACGCTATATGTTATACAGCATAAATTCATTTCATTGTTTTCATAAATCTGTTATAATCCTCCCTTGTTGGTTTGTATCCAAGATTCCGGCAGAAATGCGACCAT
>DATKUO010000132.1:0-9785 GCA_035530515.1 Bacteroidales bacterium | reverse complement strand
GATAAAACCTTAAAAGAAAGTGATAGATTAATAATTAAATCTTTCTGTCAATTCAAATCGTCACGCTAGAAAAATCGCTGCAAATAATTGATTATCAAATTTTTCAAAGAACATTTTATTAATTAAACGAGACACTAGTGACTTAAAAATCCAAATTACATCACTTTTATACATTTTAAAATTACTTTTTTAAGTAATGAATATTGTTAAACATGCACCAAGGGTTTCCATGTTGTTGAAACTGTTGCAATTAGTAGCCTGATGAATAAAGCCTCTTCATAGTACCGCCTATTGGTGTTTTATAGCTTAACTTGTTTATGTACTGCTGATTATGCTTTGTGCCCATATTATGGCACGCTTCCATTGGTATATCCTTAACGATACTCATTTTATATAATGTCATGGTTTATATGTCCATGAAGCATTCAGCAACTGTACTGGAATCCAAGCACGCCAAATAAACCCCGAGTTTAACCAATCTGCCTGAAATCGTCCGCCTAAATAACTTATCGGAGAAGAATTGACAACACATCGACATAACTGATCCTCAATTATTTTAAAAGATTGCATTAACACAGGACCCGGAAAATTATTTCGATAGAGTTTATACACTAATTGTGCCATACCAAATAACAATTCAGCAGAGTTGGCGTACATCTTTACTTCGTGAATATTGCCACGTATTGTTTCGTTTTGTACAGCTTGTGAGGGAAGAAATATTTCTATACTTCCAGGAATATACCCATTTTCCCTAATACTTCGTGCTGCTTCTACTGCTGCCTGTATGACACTTACTTCATTTGCCGTAACTGAAAAAGGGTTTTGGGGCCTCCTGAGGTTCTTGATTCCCATAATTCCTTGTTTAGCAATAATATCGAAATCAGGAAAATACTTTTTATCCAGTTCATATGGTTGCCATCCGTTAATGCCAATTACTTTTTCCACGTCTATTTTCGGCTCAACCTGTAATTTATAAAGAGGATAATCAATTGGCCCGAGGACGTCTTTTATCGATATTTGAGTGGGGATTTCTTCTTTAATTGCGTAATACTCAAGTACAAAAGCAAATGATTCAAATGTTTCCGCCAATGAAAGATTTATAGTATTTGTCTGAATATAGTCAGGTGGGCCACCAAAATCCCCATCATGATTAGATTGAGGCCAATGTTGCATCAAGTAGCTGGCGGCTTCGATTATAGTTTCACTTTTCAGGGTTTTATTCGATGGTTGGAAGTAATGAGGAATTTCCCTCCTTTCTTCCCACAAACCCATCAAATAATCCTGCCAATCTCCTGCTTCTTCCGTTTTCAACATCCGTGTTTCCCATTGATCCAGACCCTCCTCTTCTAATATTTTCCTGTTTTCTGTTTGTCTGTTTATAATGGTGAGGAGTCTTCCTTTTTCTTCATTTGTCATTAAACTTTTAATATATTCAACCGGGCATTTTATTTCAAGCATTTCTTTGAAGCTTTTTACTCCATATGTTTTCTTAAAAAATTCAAGGGCACTGTTTTCAGGTTTCCACTGGTACTCTTTGGGATCAGGCCAGACAATTTTGAAATCATCCGGATGTGCGAGTTTTTGCTTGACGTCACCAGCCGATCGGGCAAAATACTCACAATCCCTTGGCCAGTCTGATGCAATGAGGTCAGCATTTGCTCCAACCCGAATAGGTGTGCCGGTGTTATAACTTACTTCATAACTTCCCATTCCCAGTGCTCGTTTAATTGCGGTCATGGGGGCAACAGTAGATTCTTCATTTCTGCCAAGATTTTTGAACTGTTCCTGAAAAAAATCCATGGGAATAACACCTAAAAGTCTTTCGGTTGCCAAAACTCCACCATAAAGCCATATCTCGTCCTTCGGCAGATTGTATTCAGAAAGTTCATTTAAAGTAATTGGTTCACCTGCCCGGGGATTTCCAATAATTAATTTCCCATTTTCGAATCGCCAGTTTGGTACAAGCGTGTGTGTCTGATATTCCCAAAGGGCACGTATTGCTTCATCCATTGTCATGCCAGCAAGGTTTTTTATACGCCCAACTGGACAGGGTTCAGTGTGACCAACTCCTTCGTAAGCCGTGACAGGAAGTTTCATTTTTTTTATTTTTTCAATCATTTCAGGATACTCGTCAGCTAATTGCTGAAGCGCGACTCCCATAGTTGCATATTCTCCTTTAATATTGTTTTTCTCCCATCCCTCAATAATGTTTTTTGCTTGTGTTGCATACCCGTGTGGTCCTCTCGTCCAACTTCTATTTTTATATTCAGAAACATCAGTGAGATTTTTTATAAAAGCATTTTCCTGATGGGTAAAATATGAACTATAAATCAGCTTTTTTTGCTGTTCTTTTGTGGACTGAGCGTTCGCTATACCAAAACCAGAGAAAAACATTCCAGAAATAACGAGTGTAACTAAGACATTCATACCACTGCGAAAATTTTTTATTAACATTTTCATATCCTAATTAAATTATAATTAAATACCAAATTTGAAATATTTGAATCGGAATTAATCCGATATAATTGCAAAATCACTTCAATTGCGGCCAAATTAGTTTAAATCCGCAATTAAATATTTTGTTTGCCTTTGCGTTTAGGAGGATTTCCCTCACTAATTTCTGATTTTTAAGCTATGTGAACGTACTTCTCCCATTCACTCTCATGTTGGATTTCATTTTTTCCTCCTTCCTTTGTTTTTATGCCGTTTTCAATGGCCTGCCAAATTCTTCCCAATTGCTTTATCTAATTGAATTAGGCGCTTAAGTAATAAGATTTTTATATGTGCACAGTGAGCCGTTTACTATCTGTTTCATCAGATTGTCAAATATTAATTCTGACTGCAGGAGCGTAGTTGTACTTGGCTCCGGAGTTACTTATCAGAGCGCCGACTCTGAAAAAGTAGGAATTTTCAGGTTTAAGAACAGAACTGTTAGCTGCCAGGTCAATTTTAAGAGTATAAACTGTGGCAGGGGCAACAACAGCATTTATATTTTGCACCTTTTTCACTTGGGAATAACCTGCTCCAAGTGAAGGCTCTATGGACGCAAACAATGAAATCGCTTTTACGTTAGTTGTAACAGTTTGTTCTACTCTGAAAGTAGCGACTATTTCAGTACCGACCTTTGTAATAGTACAATCCTTAATCCTGATGAAAGGTTGTACTGACCAGTCGAGTTTAGTCTCACCACTTATCGTTACAGTGTCAACTGGAAGGTCAACAAAGTTACCACGTGTTGGCCTGATAGAATAATCTCCTGCAAACATCATGTCGTTCCGGTAAGTACCATCTTGTTTGAATATCATATACTGAAACTGAGCGTTAGCCCATCCAAGCTCAGTATATTCTATCTGAGATCCGGTGATGATGTCTTGCTCAATCAGTTCATTCGTCTGATTATCATAGATTGCACCATACAACTTAGCATTCGGACCTTCATAGTTATCCAATTCACAAGAACCCACAATAAAGAGTCCAAGTAGCAAACTTATATATAATTTCATCTTTTTCATATTTACTTCATTAAGATTATTAATATTCAGGGTTTTGAACCAGGCCACTTGCCGCTACATCTGGAATGGATCTGTAGTATTGGCGAGGCAGAAAAGTCTTGGCTGTTTCACTTGATCTGTACTTTCTCACAAATATATACTTAGGAGGATCAACTCTTAAATCGAGTACTGGGGCCAGGGCATGCCTAACGGTTCCTGTAAATACTTCATGGTACTCTCTTCTTCTGAGAAGATCCCATATTCTCTTGTTCTCAAAAGCCAGTTCAACCCTTCTTTCACGAAATACATTTGTGAGAGTCAGGGGAATATCCACAGTGTGACCTGCTCTGCGACGGGTACTATTCATAGCCTCAAAAGCTTTAGTCTGGGCATCATTAGCAGTGTAGCCGCTTTCTACAACAGCTTCAGCATAGTTCAACAGTACTTCAGCGTAGCGCATATCAACCCAGTCAGATGTAGACGATTCAGCTTTAGGAGTAACATTAACTGCTTCTTGGAGGAACTTCTTAAGACTGAAACCTGTTAGCGTTTGGGTCCCACTGAAAAGATCGAAACCTGAATATTGTGTCGTGTTAGCACCACCAAAAGTATAATATTTTACTCCATTAACGGTAATATCTTGTTTCGTTTCGATCTTTGCAACGCCATCAGGTTGTACATATCCAGCCTGTATAACGATCGTTATGCCTTTCCATGTTGTACCCGGAAGTATAACCGAAGCAAATAGACGAGCATCTTTACCATTGAATATATCATAAGTATTGTCCCAACGTATGTATGGATTACTCGCTTTGTAGCCATTGTAATCATTAGTGACACCATCCGTGGTTGTAACTATCGGGGCACTTTGTCCGGGGTTAGAATAACTTTCATAGATGTCCACTAAATCAAGCGTAGGATTACAACGTCCCGAGAAATTCCATCCTTGTGAACACTGGACAGGACCAAACATGACATCGTAATTGTGAGCCTGTTCCCTAATAGGAGAAACAAAACCACTTATAAAAATAGATTCCATGGGAGCAACGTTAGGATCTTCAAACAATTTCCTGTAATTCTCAGCAGCTACTGCAGGGTTTGCAGGGGTTGGCATATACAGACTATATTTGCCTGAGTTCATAATAGCCTCAGAGGCTTCAATACATTGAATATAATATCCATTTGCATCTGATGCTGGCATACCTACCAGTCCCTGATCAACAGCAGTACCTATAAGAGGAGCTTTGTTCCAGTATTTTGCAACTGAAGCAGCGTGGAGTGCTGCTCTCGATTTAAGAGCTAAAGCAACAAACTTGTTTGCCCTTCTCGAACTGGATTTATTTACTTCAGGAAGACCAGCGATAGCCACGTCACACTCTGACATAACAAAATCCCACGTTTCCTTTTCCGTATTTCTTGGGACTTTGAGAACTTCAACATTACCAGTCCACTCCTGAATGATCTTGATAATTGGCACACCACCGTATCTTTTAACCATCTCAAAATAAGCATAAGCACGGAGAAAAGAACATTCAGCCAATAAGGTAGCTTTATCTTCATCCTTTATGGTCAATGTAGGAATGATATCTATTAATTGATTAATGTTCCTGATGTAGCTGTAGTCCCAATATTCCAAGCCCGTATTGTCGAGAATGGTTGATTTATCAGTGTAATTAGCATCATCAGTTAACTGGGCACAAATTTCACCTCTATTTAGATTGTTTCTAGTCTTACCATAGTATTGGTCATATCCTAACCTAGGATAGTATAGGAAATCTTCGACAGGCAACTTATAATATAAGTTTGCCATGATGACCTCCACCCCGGCCGGGTCTCCAAGCAGTGTATTCACATCCAGCATATCCTTTGGTTTCAAATCCAACATGTCCTCACTGCAATTGCTTAAAGCTATGGCAATGATTATGCAAAATATATATTTAAATAGTTTCATAATTTTCCCTGATTAAAATGTAACATTTATTCCAAAATTAAAACTCTTTGTCAAAGGATATGTATATCCGCTATTAAAATTTCCTGCCGTTGCGGTAGATTCTGGCAACTTTTCCGGATCGAAAGGCTTAACAATCTTTTGACAAATGGTAAATATGTTAGAGGCATTGCAATATACTCTTAAATTGCTTAAACCAACCTTTTTAATAACTGTCTGAGCAAATGTATATCCAATTCCTAAATTTTTAAAGCGCAAATATGAGGCATCATATCTCCACCTGTCACTTTCCTTATACATTGAGCCCACATCTTTATTCATCCTTGAAGGAGGATATTTACCAGCTACCCAAGCACTGGTTGGATCATAAGGATCGGACAAATGCCATCTGTCCCAGAAATAAGCTGGCTGATTAGCTCCGTTGAACATCAATACCGTTACATAATTAGCATTGAATTTGAGAGTATACTTCCCTGATCCCTGGAACAGAGCATTGAAGTCGAAGCCTTTCCATTGGCCATTGAAAGTGATACCATAGAATAACTTTGGTTGTCCGTTCCATAACAATGGTAACATATCATTATTGTTAATAACTCCGTCGCCAGTGATGTCCTCATATTTGTAATCACCCGGGAGTTCTTTAAGGTTACCCTGTGTACCATTTTGTCCGGGATAATAAATTACTTCATCAATGGTCTGGAATTGTCCTGCATAAGAATAACCCCAAATCATATCATTCCAGCGGTCGGTATTACCGTTTTTCCACCTGTCCCACGAACTGGTATAAGGAGCTCTTTCAACGTAACAATTCATAGTACGGACGAAGTTGAAGTTTGCCTTAACTGAATAATGGAATTTACCGATATTGTTATTATGACCGATGGAAAAGTCTATACCACGTGTGCGATCGCCGTTGAGATTCTCTTGTGGTAATGATGCTCCAAATGTATTTGGAAGAGAAACGACTCTTGTTGCCAGGAGTCCTTCCCTGTCTCTCTGGTAAACATCAAACTCACCACTGAGTTTGCCCCTGAAAAAATCAAATTCCAATCCAATATCTTTGATGTTGGATGTATACCATGTAAGCTTTTCGTTAGCGATGGAAGGAAAAGCAGCGCCAGCAAGATAAGATCCGTTTGTAAATTCATAACCGCCGCCACCAGTGGTAGTAAATCCTGTTGTATACTGAAAGGGATTACCCGCATCCTCACCAACAAGACCATAAGATGCTCTAATCTTAAGGTTAGACAAGAACGGAATATTGTCTTTAATGAAATTTTCTTCGGAGAGTCTCCAACCACCGGAAACAACCGGGAAGAAGCCCCATCTAGAGTCAGGATGATAACGGTATGAGCCATCGTATCTAAAAGCAAATTCTACCAGATATTTGCTTTTGTAGTCGTAATTAAAACGTCCCAGGTAAGACATGGTTGCAGATTCACTTTCGTTACCACTCGTTTGCTGATTTGTAGTACTGGCCTGGTTTATCTGGTCGTTGGTATAAAACGCGTCGTAGTCTCTTGAAAGGCGAGCAATTCTAGACCAACTTTGTTTCTGTTCGTAAACCAGAGTAACTCCAATGTTATGAACATCAGCAAGCTTTGTATTGTAGATTACATGACCCTGAAGTATCAAAAAGTTGTTATCACTGTAGCTATTAGAAATACTAGAAGGTGAACGAAGTAATTTTGGTAAGTAGTTATCTGTAAGAGCATCATAGGCGTACGTAAAGTAACTCTTACTCAATGATTTATCCAAGCCATTGTAGGTATCATATGCAGCTATCCCTTTTATTTTAAGACCTTTAACGAAAGGAACCGTATAGGTTAAGGAAGCTTTAGAGGTGAAAACCTTGTTTTTCTCGCTAATATAACCGGTTATGTTGGCATTGGAGAAAGCCACAGGAGACTGGTCCATAAAAGTATTACTCAGGTAAGCCGGGTTATTATTCGCATACACTTTGTCAGTGGGCAAGGACACAGTGGTTCCCTTGTAGATAAAAAAGTAGTCCTTATTACCAGGCTGGTAACGCTCGTCCAAAAAACCGGATAGGTCTATCTGGGCAACCAGGTTCTTTGTGAAATTGCTATTAATGTTGGCCCTGAAGTTATACTTTTTATAGTACATATCGCCTGACCTCATAAAACTACCCTCATTTTGATAACCAATGCTTGTAAAGTATGAAACAGTTTTATTACCTCCCTCAGCAGAGAAAGTGTGCTGTTGCATCACGGCATGACTTTTAAAAGTAGCGTCATACCAATCTGTACTTTCGTAACCCGGACCTCCCGCATGATATTTATCCAATTCTTCCTTTGAAATATAGGCTGGTCTTCCGGCATTCACATCGGCATCATTTCGAATATCCATATACTGAGAAGAGTTACACATTTCAAGAAGGTTTGTCGGAGTACTAGTTCCGATAACACTGTGAATACGGAATTTAACCTTACCCTCGGCTCCCCTCTTGGTGGTAACAATTACAACTCCGTTTGCAGCATTTATACCGAAGATAGCAGCGGATGCGTCTTTGATCACTGATATGCTTTCTATATCTTCGGGATTTAGTTTCTGGAAATCGACTCCGCTTCCACGGGTTATCCCGTCTATAATATATAATGGAGAACCAAACCCTCTGATATTAATCGATTCATCAAACCGCCCTGGCTCACCTGAATTTTGACGTATCTGCAGACCTGCTACTTTTCCCGCAAGGCTCTGCGCAAGACTCGTGTGAGTTGTTGTTAAAATTCCCTCAGTTTTAATATTGCTTATAGCCCCGGTCAGGTTCTCTTTCTTAGCAGTACCAAACCCAATAACAACAACCTCTCCCAGTCCAATTGCCGACTCAGTCATTGTTACATCTATTTGGGTCATTGTCCCAATACTGACTTCCTGTGGCTCCATTCCAATAAATGTGAATGTAAGGCTTTTTGATCCCTGAGGAACTTCAATACTGTATTTACCGTTTATATCGGTAATCGCTCCCACAGTTGTTCCGGTTACAACAATGTTTACTCCGGGAAGAGATGCACCATCCTTATCGGTAACGGTTCCGGTTACTCTGTTTTGCTGTGCTTCAGTTGCTGATGCAATAGCCAACAAGTTATTCTCCAGCGGATCAGTGGTTAATAAAATTTTCCTGTCAAATACTAAGTAATTGACATTGGTCCCATTAAATAATTCAGGAAGAATGTCAGTAATCAGTTTATTGTCGTCCTGAATACTTACAACTCTGTTGACATCAATCTGTTTCTGGTTGAAGATAAAATAAAATTCACTCTGTGATTCTATCTCATCCATTACCTGTTCAAGACTTATGTTCTCCATGTCCAGTGAAACCTTCGCTGTCTGGGAATAGACAGGAATAGCTAATACATTTGAAACACTAACCAGAAGAATGAGAAATACAATTTTTAGTTCCATGATTAGTTTTTTTAGGGTCGGGTGTGAAAACACCCAAAAATCAAAAATTTTTTTCATAACTTTGAAAAGTTTTAAGGTTAGGTTATTACTTTTAAATAGTAACTTAGCAACACATACAGGAAGGCGGTTCAAGTGCTTTCCTGTTTTTGCTGGTAAAAGACTGTTCCATAGGCAAATATCTTTAAAATTTGTAATCAGATTATTTGGTTCTAAGTGTAATTATCACCTTCTTTTTAGCATAAGTCTCATCTGGTTTGAGCTCACGGTTTTCAATTTTGTAATCTATCGGCAGAGTGCGTTTCAATAAATAAAGGACTTCTTCCAGGCTATCGTCTATGAAGGTCGCCCGTAACCTCTGCTGCTGAGAAATAATGCCATTTATCTCAACATCAACATCATACCACCTCTCCAGTCTCCTTGCAATAACATCAATCGGGTCATTCCTGAATTCCAGCTTACCTTCTGTCCACGATAAATATTTGCGAGGGTCCACTACTTCAGATGAAAAATCCCTGAGAGTTTTATCATATACAACCAGATCATTAGGTCTCATGGTGTACGATTTATTCATTTCCTTATCATTGAATACCAGTTTCCCTTCCTCAAGAACCACTTCGACATTATTCTCATTTTTATATGAAGCTATATTAAATCGGGTGCCTAAAACTTTAACATTGACTTCATTAGTGTTTACTATAAATGGTCTTTTTTTATCCTTAAAAACATCAAAAAAAGCTTCGCCTGTAAGAGTCACCTGGCGATCAGCATTAAAATTTCCGTTGTATTTTACACTCGAATTGCTGTTTAACCACCCGGTAGTGCCGTCAGGCAGGCTGAACTGTGCCCGAGTCCATGCCGGAGCCTTAATTTCAACCCAGGTTTCCTTCCCTGCACTGTTATTTACATAACCTTTAATACCC
>DATKUO010000131.1:0-2190 GCA_035530515.1 Bacteroidales bacterium | reverse complement strand
ATAGATCAAATAATAGGATCTTGACAAAAATCTTTTCGTCCACAGTCCTTACAGTATTTTCCCAACCATACTTCATCAAATTGCTTCATAATGGCTTGGACAATCGTCGGATCAGTAGTAATAAATCCTGATTCAAAGTTTCGATTATTTGGACTTTTAATGCCTAAACCTGCACCAGTAAGATTTGCAGAGCCAGAATAAGCAAATTTACCATCGATGATGATGTGTTTGAAATGAACTCTGGGGCATAACTGCCTTTCCATGCTATCCCATAACATAGGGTATTTGTCAAAACTTCTTCTAAAGTTGGCACCAGGTTCTTTTGCATGTAAAAGACGGATGGCAACTTTCTTTTTCAATAAACTATCAAGCATACCCAAAAAAGATTGAACCTTGCCTTTGTAATGGACATGCAAATCTTTAATGTCAGCGGTACCAATCCAAACAAAGGAAGATGCCTTTGCAATAGGTTCGATAGCTTGTTTATATAATTGTTCGTTTGTAATAAAAGTTGTGCTCATTTACTAGTCGGTGTCTGTGATGCCTTGCCTATACCAATTGTTGTATGCTGGGCTTTATTCTCCATAAACGCACGGATGTTTCAAAAATTTTCTCTTTTGTAGTGATACGATTCTCCCCATGTCATAAGAATCAAAGGAGTATCGTAACCAACCCCACTACGCCCTCCAAACCTGTCTGATCCCTCTCTCCTCTGATAAGTCAACCAGTAGGGCTCACGATGATCAATAGTGTGTCCCATCTCATTTTCATGTCCAGTGATAATTAATGCCGGACTAAAGCTTTTTGCCACCCTGACTATATCGGTTGTCCAGCAATTAGGCATAAGGACATCCACAACATGATTATTACCTACCTCATCTATCCATTCAAAGTCATTGGAATTAGATTGATCACCCATATGCGAAAATGAAAGTCCCTCGGGCGTGATGACAAGAGATACATTGTTCTCCATATTTTCACCCTGATGACCCGGATAAACTACTACTTTCAGTATCAGTTTTCCACCTTGTACAGGAAGTGATTGTACGGTATAGGGTACTCTTTCCAGATGTGTAATAAGCTTATTGATTGGTTTATCTTTCCAAACCTCGGGAGGAGCAACAACCGGCTTTCCCTGATCTATGAATGATTGCGTGACCCATTCTTCTGTATGATCGCCATGGTAATGGGAAATGAAAAGTACATCGCATTGCTTAATAAGCCTATTCATATATTCCTCACTAATTAGAAATCCTTCTGCACGCGCTGATTTTCCACGTATCAAATCAAATCCTATGGTCGCAGTTTTGGTTCGAATTACGAATCCATGATCATACAATTTCCATATGCGTGCACCATTTGTTATCTCAGTTTGCTCAATTTCCTCAATAGCCTTCCTCATTCGAGTTGTAAAGAATAGTTGAACAGGAGGTCTCTGTGGTGCATATACATCATGTAGGACACCATCAAGGAGCATTAATGCACAACGTCTGGCTGCTGGCTCTGGCCAGTTTGGTGGATAATTAGAAAAAACCTCACTCGCTTGATTGAGTAAAGCTTCAGCCTGATTATTAAGAAATTGGTTCTGTATTTTGTTGAGTGTAGTATCGATTAAGACAGAGCTCCCGGCCCGGTTGTTTTGTGCGATACAACTAATAGTAATTATTACAAGAAGGCCTGCTATTGATAATTTCTTATTCATAATTTATCCATTATAATTTCAATCTTTTAATCCATCTATTTTATGTTACTCACTCTTTTTCGCCTTGCATACAATGGCCCGGCAATAAAGAGGTCCGAGGGTTAAGTCTCGACATGTAATGTCGGGATAGCGAGGAGCCAGACTGCAGGGGAGGAATGTTACCCGCCGCCGCATCCGGGCAGTCCCGATAGCTATCGGGATGTCATGGTGCAGAATTTTTATAGCGGGCAGTTGCGCGTATCCGGGTGCCGGATTAAGTCCTGATCCTGTTAAGTGGCTCAGAATCATGCAAAAAGCATGACAACAGCGCCAGCCAAAGCCTTGGCGTAGGCTGGATAACTTACCATTGTCCGTGTTGAACTAAATCCCGCTTCGCGGTCTGGCCTGTTGGCTAAATTACAGTTTTTAGTAATTTGAGGACAATTATTAATCATTAAATCATTTCATCATGAAAAAAAAGAACTGATCCAACTATCCTTGAACAAGCC
>DATKUO010000130.1:0-10933 GCA_035530515.1 Bacteroidales bacterium | reverse complement strand
TAAATCCGTTAAAATTACGTTTCGGATTCGATTTGTCGGCTTCATATTTAATGGCGAACGAGGGTGCCTTAAAAGGCATTGGCTTGCCCATATCTTTTGATGACATCAATAAAGTTGCCCCCATCTGCCATCCGTCTGCCTCTTTGGGCGCGTATTTTTCATCAAATTCAGATGAAGCTTCACGGCCTGTCCGGTATAAAGCACCGGATGTAGCCGCCAGCAGTCCGTCTCCAGAGCAATCGATAAAGATTTTCGCGTTTATAGTATATTCTGTTTCGGTTGTTAGTTGCCAGCAACGGGCTGATTTTATTGTTGAACCCGACATCTCAGCTTCAATGGCCTGGGTGTTCAGCATCAGGTCAAGATTATTTTCCCGGTTTACAAAATCGTATAACACATGATCCCATACCGGAAATGATTCCTGTGGATTGTAAAAACGGTTAAAAAGTAGTATTTCTTCAATAATTCCTGTTTCCCTCTCGGCTAAATTATCTGGTTTTAATTCATTAACACCATTAACATGAACCCGCATTTCGCTGGAACTGTTACCACCCAAAACTGGTCGGTCCTGAACTAAAACTGTTTTTGAGCCATTGCGTGCAGAGGCCACAGCAGCACAAATACCGGACAGTCCACCACCCAAAACTGCCACATCGTAGTTAACAGTTTTCTTTCGATCGGGAATTTCCATTTTTCCGGTCGCTAATTGAAGCCATTTATCCGACTTTCTGTCCCCAATTTCCTTATTTTGTACAGAAGCCATACCAGCAACGGGTATAAGACCTGTAGCCAATGCCCCGACGGCTCCTTTTTTGAAAAATTCCCTCCGTTTCATTTCTTTTTCATCTCGTTAGCTTTCTCAGGAAGGTTTCCTTTCCAGCCTGCATTGAATTGAACCATAAGCTCTTCCACCAGCTCCGGTTTATTTCCTGCAATATTCTTTGTTTCTGCCGGGTCAGTTTTATGGTCGTATAGCTCTATAAATACTGGCTTACTTTCCGGCTGAATATAATCTTTCCACACCACAAAACGATATCTGTCCGTCCTCATAGCATATCCCATCAGGCGGTTTTCAAACAAATCACGATCCCATTTATCAGGCAACTGTGCTTTAATTCTACCTTCGACCTCGGTAATTAGTTCCCCGAAAAAAGTCTCACGCATGCCTGGTCTGAGGGCTATCGCCCCCCACTCCCTTAAGGCAGGAGTTGGAAACTGGCTAAAGGCTGCTTTTTTCCATTTTCGATTCGGGTTTTCCAACAGAGGAGCATAGCTCTTGCCCTCTAAATGGGCAGGAAGTGCGAGGCCGGCCAATTCACAAAGAGTTGGGTAGATATCAACCAGTTCAACCAGTGCATCCGTTTTTGCTCCACGGTTTTTGTCGGGCATATCCGGCATCCACATTATCAGAGGAACCCTTGTGGCAATCTCGTAGTTGGTTGCTTTTCCCCAAATCCCCATATCGCCAAGATGCCAACCGTGATCCCCCCAAACTACTATGATAGTGTTTTCGAGAACACCTGACTCTTTCAAAACATCGACCATACGCCCTAACTGGGCATCAATATAACTTACACAAGCCAGGTAAGCATGCTTCAATGTTCTTGCCATCACAGTATCAATAGGTCCATCTTTAGGAATTCCGGACCGTACACGAAGCTCAAAGGAAGCGTGAAGCCCCATGGCTGCACAGTTTTCAGGGGCATTTGTTTCTGTTGCAAGTGGAATCTCATCTTCATTGTACAAGTCCCAATATTTTTTGGGAGCTATCCAATTAAGATGTGGTTTATGGAAACCAAGCCCCAGAAAGAAGGGCTTCCCCGAATTCTCTTCAAGCATATTTTTTAATGTCGCTATGGCCAGGTCAGTATTATATCCATCGATATAGGTCTGATCCGGCACATCGGCACATTCGTAAGCAGGACCACTTGCCAAACCATAGTGTGCCTGTTCTCCATATTTTGCAAACATTTCTTTTCTATCTTTTTCAAGGATATCTTTGTTTTTAGCAAGTGCAAACCCAACCGGTTTTGGGAGCGCTTTAATGGCAGGATCATCATATGAGGGCTTGCGACTCCATGAAAGTTCATCGTCCGTATCGATGCCATGAAAAATTTTACCAAAGTAAACGGTTTCGTAACCATTGGCACGAAAATGCTGAGGAAGCGTAACTATGTCCGGCTGTTTCCCTTCCCGAAACAGTGTATAGTTATGAATAACACCAATCGATTCAGGACGGGCACCAGTCATGATGCTAGCCCGTGACGGTCCGGAAATCGCCTGTTGGCAATAGGCTCTGTTAAATAGCAGACCATCTTTGGCTAATGCATCAAGGTTCGGAGTTATTGCGATTGGAGATCCGTAGCACCCAAGCTCAGGGCGAAGATCGTCAACGGCGATGAAAAGGATATTTGGCCTGCCATGAACCGTTCGAAGGGGTTTATCCTTTGGTTTGCACGACTGAATACTGGTGCATACAAGTGCGAGCGGGATAATGGAGCTAATTATATTCATTGTGTTTTTTTTAGTGATACATTTTTGTATTTTGAATTAATAGTTGTGTAATTTAAAAAAAATGTCATACCATTCTGTCTTAATACTAAGTTAGAGGCTTTGATTGTATGGAAAACTCTATAAATTTGGCTGTTAAGATTTTTTTTATTCCAAAATCACAGGTATAAATACGGTCATTTCTGAGTCACCCCGGTTACTCCAGGCGTAGTAAGGTACAAACTGAGTTTTGACCGTTTTAAAAGTTGGGTTTTTCATGGTTCTGTACATACCTTCTTTATTGTCTTTTCTTAACAATACTTCGCCTTTGATTGTAGAAAGGCCGCCTAAAAAGTCAGGACGATATTCAGCTTTCAAAGCAGCATTGCCTCTGATATACACCTCAAGGATTTTTGCATCATTGGGTAAATCAGGAGATTCAATACAGTAGACTATCGGGCCGCGTTTAATGGCCACCTGGTTACGAACCTCCTCAATACGTTGATTCCCTTCGACAAATGTGATATTCATTGGCATATCCAATGTTAGTACATCACCCTTTTTCCAGCTTCGTTCAATTTTTGCAAACGCTCCGGGAACAACTTTTACACCTGCATCCTTACCGTTAACAATTACTTTAGAACCTTCAGCCCATGAGGGTATTCGCAATAATACCTCAAAAGCATCTTCTTTGCACTCTTGCATGGTAATCTTTATCGTGCCATTCCAGGGATATTGAGTTTCCTGGGTAAGTTTCAATGAAGAGCCATCCATCAATTTTGTTTCTAGTTTATTTCCACCATAAAGGTTAACTGCAAGACCATTTTCTGACAGACTATAAGCCCAGCCTGATACCTGGGCAATAGTCCGAACCAGATTTGGAGGACAGCAGAAGCATTTGAGATATGGTTGACGGATTGGAAATTCAGTATTCATTTTTTCATAATCCCTTACACCATGAATCTTTCGAAGTGGATTTGCATAATAATAATCTTTCCCTTCGATGCTAATACCCGAAAGGGCGCTATTGTAGAGAACCAGCTCCACGACGTCGGCATATTTTGACTCACCATGCAAACCTAACATACGGTAGCTGAACATTGCGTTACAAATGTTTGCACAAGTTTCATTGTATGCGGTCATGTTAGGCATCATATATTCATCGATGAATCCCTCTTCAATCTTGTCCCTATTCGTTGATGCCCCATAATGAGTCTGTCCGACAGCTCCGGTAACGTACATCTTTTTATCGGTTACGTTTTCCCAAAGCCTGTCTAACGCGTCAACCAATGCTTTTTCACCAGTTTCGGCAGCCACATCGGCAGCTCCGGCATAATAATACAATGCAAGTACAGCATGGCCAACAGCTTCGGTCGATTCGCGCAAGGGGGTACGTTCCTGAACCATATCCCCGATCGGGTAACCAATGGTTGCCAGGGTTTCCTCCACTTTGTATTTGCCACGGTTGTTAATAAATTTCTCTGCCAGATCCAGGTATTTCTTATCTCCAACTGTACGGTATAATTCAACCAGGCCCATAATTTGTGTTTGGTTAAAGCCGAAACGCACATACTTTTTATCATCGGGCATAAAGTAGCTATAGAGAAGGTCAGCGTTTTTAACCGCGATATCCAGAAAATTCAGTTTCCCGGTTACACGGTAATGAATACATGCACTGGTATATAAGTGACCTGAATTGTACATTTCGTGATACTTACGGTTTTCGTAACGAGAAATACCGGGGTCGATTTGAATTTTGGTGTGGATATAACCATCTTTTTCCTGAGCCTTGCTGATGATTTCGATAATATCGTCCAACTCTTTCAATAATTTTTTATCGCCGTTCTGGGCATAAACATACGTTACCGCTTCCATCCACTTGTAAAAATCGCCATCGTGCCATGCGAAGCCTTCGTGTTTGCCTTCTTTCAACCCGGCAGCGATTTTGAAGTTATTTAAACCGTGACCAACATCACCACACAATAACTCACCCATATAAGGAACCATTGTTTCTTCACAAACTTTGAACTTATCGGCCCAAAATCCGGTAGTCCACTTACAGTCGCCAATGTTGATGCTCCTCAGTTTTACATTGGGACTTATCGAGTTATTGATGGTTCCATGTTCCTGTGCATTGGTTAAACTCATCATAAAAACACTACATAAGAAAATTATCAGTTTTTTCATCTTTATTTTTTTTATCGGGTTGAATGAAAAGTATGTAAAAAAATTTATTATACTTCATTTAGAATTACCCTATGTAAATAAAACTGAATGAAATGGATCGGTATTGTTGGAATTTATCCGGTATTTACATTATTTTACCTCATTTAAATATAAGTTTTTTGAGCAGGTCACATGCTAAGAAAATATTGACCATAAGAAAAACTTAATGCCCTAAAAAGGGAAATAAGAAAAAATATTTAAGATTTATCCATGAATAGCACTATCTTGATTCAAAATTCTGAAGATATGTTGCTATCGCATTTGCAATGTCTTTTCCAAAAAGTCTCGCATTTTGAGGCAATACCATTTGTCCGTTATTATTTGCATAAGGAATCTTAATAGTTGAGGCAAAATATGGTATTCCACCCAGCTCGGAAGTCCATTCCCTGAACCCTTTCCTTTCACTTTCTTTTTCATTTGGCACATTCCACCCCGTACCATATTCGATAATGGAGTTTGTTGGATGGAGTTTTAATATTCCATGATTTTCTTCTTTGAGGACTTCCAAAAACGCTTTTTGTTTTGTTGCCAATTCCTGGTCTTTTGCCCCAACAATATAAATTGTTTCAGCCCACTCTCCTCTAAGGCCGGGGCAATGTAAATCAAGGGCCATATTTAGATTGTTCTGAGCCCATTCGGGTAATTGCTGGCGAATTGCTGCAGTGCTTTTATAGATGCTTTCACCATTATAATCTACATTGTGGTCCCAGGGTATCCGGCTTTTCCCCTGGTCGCCATCTTCAACCCCATCAATATCGATAAACGGCACAATAAAGAATGCCACGTTCTCCCTTAGCCATTTCATGGAATTTCCATCACCGTGTAGAACCGACTCAATAATTCCTTCCAAAACATAGTTTGCCATTGCTTCGCAAGCATGATGCCTGGCAGTTAACGACACCTTATATTTATTGGTTGTTTCAGTATTTTGAATAATTATCTTTTCAATATTCCTACCCTTATCTGATGTCGTTAATGGCTCAACTTTAATAAGCGGGCTGTCTTGTAAAGAGGAAATTAAATTATCAAAATTTGATTGAAGATATGGAATTATGGAACTAAACAGTACCTCTTCCACATCCTTATTGAATGTATATTGAAAGTGTTTACTATCAGTACTGACTCTATCATATAGCCATTGCCAGTTTTCACCTCCATCTATACTAAAAGCCGGTCCGAAAGGTCCAACATGATTACCGGGAAAATTAAAATGAAGTGTTTTATTACCTGCCTCGGATACCCTGAAATACCAATAAAACCAATCACGTTTTGTATCTCTAAGGTCCGGGCGCACCCACACTGTATCTCCCTGGAGGGTATAATAAAGTGAACTTGTGGCCTTTGTGTCATTTATAATAATATTTCCGCCTGGAAAATCAGTATCAACAATGAAATTCTGCCCATTCGTTACATAAGAATTACTTAATAAGAATGTAACAAATAGTACTATGCTATATTTGATTTTAATGTAATAGAAATCGTTTATTTTTCCCCCCATAATTAAAGGTATCTTAGAAAACCAATTGTAAATATAATTACCTGATTATTAATAATATAATCTTATATTTATTAATGTTTTTCATTTTTCCAACTTAAAGATAAGCAAATCATAAATAACATTAATCCGCTCGGACTATTTGGTTATCATATTTTAGGGAAGTCCCTCCACTCATCATCCTCCAGCGGAATTCTGCCGGGTGCAGTTGTATCATTTTGTAAATAGAATTTCCAACCAAAATTAAAGTCAGCTTCCCGCTTAAAATCGGGGCCTTTGTTGCACGAAATTGCTCCAATTATCAGCACAGAAACTAAAAAATATGTTTTCATGTGTAAATAATTTTGTTTCTTTCAACCAATACAAAGACTATATTATTGATTGATTTTTTCTATTTCCAGACAACAGGCATAAAAACCGTCATTTCACCCTGTCCTCTATTACTCCATGCGTAGTAAGGAATAAAGGTGGTGGGTACCAATATCCATTCTGGTTCTGTAATCTCATGATACAGTCCTTTTTCATAAGTCGGACGTAATAACACATTTCCGGTAATAGCAGTAACTCCACCTAAGAATTCCGGGCGATATTCAGGAGTTAACTTTGAATTATACGGAAGATAAACATCCGATATTTTTGTATTTTCAGGTAAATCAGGAGATTCAATACAATAAACTACCGGACCACGTTGGATAGCTGCTTCATTGCGTACTTCTTCGATAAGTGGGTGACCTTCAATTAACTTAATATCCATTGGCATATCTACAGAAATAACGTCACCCTTCTCCCATTTTCGTTCTATTTTTACGTAGGTTCCAGGTTTCACTTCAGCACCTGCATCGTTTCCATTTACCATAACTTTTGTTCCTTCTGCCCATTCAGGGATTCGAAATAACAATTTAAAAGGTTCATTTTTACATTTTTGCATTGTGATTTTCACTTCACCTTCCCAAGGGTATTGAGTTTCCTGAGTCAACTGGATTTCTGAGCCATCCAACATTATTGTGGCCAGTTTATTTCCGCCATACAGGTTTACTGCAATCCCATTTTCTGCTAAACTGTAGGCCCATCCGGATACTTTAGCGATGGTCCGAACCACGTTTGGCGGACAGCAAAAACCCATCTGGTGGGTCCAGCGTGCCGTATCGCGCATATGGGCAGGAGGAATACCCTCTACTCTTCGTAATGGATTTGTATAGAAAAAATGCTTCCCGTCCAGACTGATTGGCGAAAGAGCGCTATTGTATATTACCCTTTCTAAAACATCCAAATACTTGGGATCACCTGTAACATTGAACAGTCGCCAGTTCCACATTCCGACTCCAATATTTGCACAGGTCTCATTATACGCAGTGGTATTATTAAGCTGATAATCATGACTATAAGCCTCCCAAACCACATCCCTATATGGTGTAACCCCCGTATGCATGGAACTGACACCTCCGGTAATATACATTTTTTTGTATATCATACTTTCCCATATTCGCTCAAGTGCCTCAAATAGAGGTTCGTCTCCTGTTTCTGCATAAACATCGGTGGCCCCGCAGTATAAATAATTCCCACGGACAGCATGGCCGACGGCTTCAGTTTCTTCACGCAATGGGGTACGGTCCTGGCGTGCAGCTGTTCCAAGGCCTACTCTAGAATTGTTCCTTCTGTATGCAACATCACCGGTTCCCTGCATGCTGACAAACTGATCGGCTAAGTCCAGATATTTTTTATCTCCTGTTGTCCTGTAAAGTTCAACAAGTCCCATAATGCTGGAATATCCCAGAAAATGCTTATCTGTATTCATAAACGTTTCACAAAGACAATCGCCTGCCTTTTTTGCAACATCGAGGAGGGTGTGTTTGCCTGTTGCCCTGTAGTGGATGCATCCGGCTGTCATTAGATGTCCCATATTATACGTTTCATGATCCTGTACACTCTGAAAACGCTCCTTGCCAGGAATGGTCATTTGTGTATTGATGTACCCGTCTGGTTTTTGGGCTTTACCAATATACCCAATGACTTCATCCATTAACTGGTTTAATTTCTCATCTTTAGTAACCGCATAAACATATGCGACACCTTCTAACCATTTATATGTATCGCCATCAAGCCAATTGGTCCCTCCATGTTCCCCTGTTGCAAGACCACCAGCAATAAGAAAATTCTGTTTGGAATGCATGATAGATGGATCACTAAATAAGTCCCACATGTTTGGAATCCCGACTTTGTGCATAAGCTCCAATTTATCTGCCCAAAAGCCTTCATTCCACTGGCAATCGTCAATATCGACACTCTTAAGCTTCATATATGGACTATCTGAATTGTTAATGATCCCGCGCTCCTGAGCATAGGAAAGGTTAATCATTAAAATACTGCATAATAGAATTAAAAGCTTTTTCATTTTTTAGATTTTATATTATTTCAATTAATATTTACTCCAATGGATGCGAAAAATATTTGTACACATCACATCGCAACATTTCTTGTTTGAAGTAAATGGAATATGGTGGATCGGTATTGGTGAAACTTATCCTGTTATTGCAATATTTTACCTCTTTGAAAATATAGTTTTTTGGGCATAGCGGCTGAACAGGTGCAAAGCTTCCCATATTTTTGTTTTTCATGTCCATGTGAAAATATTTCGACACTTTTATTGGCAAATGTACCAGGGATGTAAGCTCTCATATTTGAACATGCTCAAGTTCTTTGTTGGAGCGGTTTATTCCATCTTAGATGTCCATTTATTCCTAGTAGGAATCGTTGGATGTTTGTGTTTCTTATGCGTAATGATGATTTTCTACAAATACCCCCCGGGGTATCCCTAAATTCCTTAAATTTGATCCTGCATGAGGAATAATCTTGAAATTAATTAATAAACTATATAGATTCATGACAAACTTTTCCCTATTTTTAATTAATTTTTTATCATTTCAAATACTTACATTATAATACTATTAAAATTCTGTTTTATGAAAGTATTTTCAGGTATTGTTTTGCTGTTTCTTACTATTGTCCTTTCTGGTCAGGACAAAAAGTTGCTTACACCAACTCCTCCAATGGGATGGAACAGTTGGAACTGGTTCGGAAAAACTGAGATTAACGAACAAAACATGCGGGAATGTATCGATGCCATTGTCGATCAGGGTTTATTGGATGCCGGGTACAAATATTTTGTGATAGATGGTGGATGGAGAGATACCAAACTTGGTCCTGATGGTGAATTATTGGCGCATTCCGTTAAGTTTCCGCATGGTATGAAAGCATTGGCTGACTATGCCCATTCGAAAGGTTTAAAATTTGGCTTACATACAGTGCCTGGAACACACGATTGTGGCGGTGATTTAGTTGGTGGTTTTGGACATGAAGAAGTGCATATAAAACAATTTGTTGATTGGGGCCTTGACTTTATTAAATTGGATAAATGCAGATATACAGATGGATGGAACGAAGAACTTGTCGAAAAGACCTACCGGAAATGGAGTGATTTGTTGAGTAAGTGTGGTAGAGATATTGTATTAAGTATTAGTGCCTATCAATGGCGTGACTGGTATCCACAGGTTGGACAAATGGCCAGAACAACCAGGGATATAACAGCTAAATGCAATACTCCGGAAGGAGCGCTGTTCGATCCTCCCGCAGATCTCAAAAAGCGCTTTCTCAGTGTAATGGAGATTGCCGAGATAAATAATAAATCAGCTGAATTTGCAGGAAATGGTTATTGGAACGATCCTGATATGCTAGCAACCGGAGAACAGGGACTCTCGCTTGACGAGCAAAAATCTCATTTTGCATTGTGGTGTATTATGTCGTCACCTTTGGTATTAGGGAATGACCCGCGGAAAATGACCACAGATGAAAAGGAAATTATTCTGAACAAGATCGCAATTTCAATCGACCAGGATCCCTCAGAGCAGGGGAAAAGAATAAAAAAAGATGGAGACATTGAAGTTTGGCTAAAACAGATAAAAGATGGTCAAAAGGCATTATTGATACTGAACAGGAACAGCAATGAAATTAAGGATTATAAACTGGATCTTTCGGAATTTGGAATCAGTGAGAAGGTTAGAAATATCACTGATGTTTATTCTGGCGTTAAAATGGAACCTATAAAAGAAAGTCTTTCGTTTAAAATTAACCCTCATGCTTGTATTTTCCTGAAAGTTGAAAAAGGAAATAACAAAAATATCAAATAAGAACATTATGGACATTAAACAACTTTCGGATGATATGAATTTAAAACGGTGTGGAACCAAAAACTCTTTAATCAGATTATCAGGAGTTGCTGTTTTTACTTTGATAGCAGCATCTAACCATAATAAAGTTGAAACTACACACCCCAATATTTTATTCGCGATTGCCGATGATGCCTCATGGAAACATTTTGGGGCGTACGGTTGTAAGTGGGTCAGAACCCCTGCGTTCGATCGGGTGGCACAAAGAGGTATTTTGTTCACAAATGCATATACTCCAAATGCAAAGTCTGCACCATCCCGGGCTTCCATTCTTACCGGACGAAACAGTTGGCAACTGGAAGAAGCCTGCAATCATTCTCCACACTTCCCGGCAAGGTTTAAAACCTATGCTGAAGCTCTGGGTGAAAATGGATATTTTGTAGGGAGTGTTGCAAAAGGATTTGCGCCTGGTGATCCGGGTAAAATAAACGGAAAGGATCGTGAACTCACAGGACCTAAATTCGATCAGTTTAAAACAACTCCTCCAACCAAAGGGATC
>DATKUO010000129.1:0-8983 GCA_035530515.1 Bacteroidales bacterium | reverse complement strand
GTTTGTACTTTTTGGTACAATACTTCATCGGCATCTTGATATTTATCTCCCAATATGGCTTTAATCATCATAGGGGCCATAATCAGCTCCCAACCTTCGCGGAGGGTAGAGATTGTCCCGTCGTGGTCGAATATGGCATGCTTTATTTGCAGTTTTTCTTCCCATTTATTAATGATTTCGATTTCAGTATTATTTAAGTAGTTGGCATTTCGTATATTTTCAGCTAGTCCTGAGAAGTAAATATAGTCAGAGTCCTGTCCTATTTTGAGTATCTCTTCAGGAGTTGCAGTCCCAGTCTGGAATAATTTCTGAACGGTAACACCAGCAACAAAAGTTCCTATTTTCGCAGCAATCTCCATGTTATACCCGGCAGCCAATGTTGATGCAGCTCCTGCCAGATAACTGTCACCGGCTCCGACTGTATCTACTTTCGAGAGAATCATCAATCCCATAATGTCAGTTACTCCGTTTTCATTGACAATAAAGGAACCATGACTTCCACACGTTACAAAAAGTGGTTTTTGATACCTTTTGAAAAGCATTTGCGCCGCATTCCGAGCTTCGCTATACGACACAATTTCGGCCGTACTATTTTTCAGGTTACATAGCATCGCCGCTTCGAAATCGTTCATCTTACGATAAGTGCCATCATATTCATCGGAATAATTGCGACTGTCGGAAATAAAAATCTTATCAGGAAATGAAAGTATGAGCTTTACTAATTTATCACGGAAATAAGGCGTATGTATCCCTGACAATACCTGTTGATTAATGATGACCGCATCAATATCCGGGACTGCAACCGTCAATTTGCGGATAAGCTCGTCTGCAGTTGTGTTAGAAAGAATATTAAAATTACCAAAATCGATCCTCCCTTGCTCTTCATCACCAATATATGGCTTTGAATAGGCATGAGTGGACCATTGTTCTTCCTGCACCAGCAAGTTATCGGTATTGATTTTCACCTTTTGCATCAGGTTGATCATCGCAGCCCCAAAAGGATCAGATCCAACCACCCCAAATGCGCGAATGTCTTTTATACCCATTGCGTCCAAATTGTTGGTAACATTTCCAGCTCCGCCCAGGGAATACTTTTGTTGTCGGACAGGCCGTGTCATATGGCCGGTTTCGATGGATATTTCACTTTTTGACTCATCGATGAACCAATAGGCATCCAGACAAAAGTCACCCACAACAGCAATCTTTACAGAATTTATATCTTCCAATATTTTTTGCAGTTCCTCTTTTTTCATTGATAATAATTTTATTTTTTTAATGAATATATCCCCGCACTAACTAAATAAATCATAGCCAATATCAATACAAAGAAACTGGCTTTTACTCCCACATTGGTACTGATCATCCCCATCACCGGTGGTAAAAATGCCCCCCCTGAAACAGCCATTATCATCAGACCGGAAATCTCGTTCGAGCGATCAGGCATTTTTTCAACAGCAATCGAAAAGATTAGCGGGAAAAGGTTAGCAGAACCAAGACCGACCATGAAAATCGCGACCTGAGCAAACAATACCGAATGAGCTAATAACATTCCAACAAGACTTATCAAAGCCACTATGGCAGTTAAGAGTAAAAAACGCCGGGAAGAGATCCAGTTTAAAATTATAGCGCCCAAAAAACGGCCAATCATTAAAGCAGTAAAATAGAGACTAATCCCCAAAGACGCTCTTTCGAGAGTAAGACCAAATTGATTCTGCAGAAAATTTGCAATATTTGAATTCATCCCTACGTCAGATCCAACCAACATAAAAATCCCTAAAACCATCACCACAATAAATTTGCTTTTCAACAAACTGAAACAACTTTTAAATGTTGCTGCTCCGTGACTGGATTTTATTTCTTCAATTTGGGTAAGGTAAAGCCATATTACAGCTAACACGGAGGTTAATGCATAAACGGCAAAAACCAGTTTCCAATTGCCAAACATAGATGCCATAAGAGTTGTAATGACAGGCCCCAGCAATGAAACTATAGCTTTTATAAACTGAGAAAGGCTCATGTAACTGGAATACTTTTCGCGAGGTACAACATAGTGCAGCAATGGATTTGCTGACACCTGGACGATGGTGTTTCCGATCCCCAAAACAATAAATGCAGCCAGCATTATGGGAAATGAATAATGGATAAATGGAATTACCATTCCCAATCCTGTCAATAGCATCCCGATGTTAAGCATTCGCTTCTTGCCGAATTTGTCTTGTAAAATACCGGAAGGAACTGATAAAATGAAAAACCAAAACAGCGCCATAGAGGGAATGAGTTGAGCAAGGTCATCAGTTAGTCCAAAATCTTTTTTGATAAAGCCTGTAGCGACACCAACAATATCTACAAATCCCATTACAATGAAGGACATAAAAACAGGCAGCGTTTTTTGAAGTCTAATTTTTGAATTATTCACAACTTTATTATTAATTAGTCGATCCTTAAAAAGTCAGTTTTAACAATGATTTATCAGCATCTGATATTCCTTAGTCAATTTTTTGATAAGTTCATTTAAGACGTAGATAATTGATTCACGGATTTTCCGTAACATCTTCATCATATTGAATGCAGCACCTGCCAAAAGAGTGTTAATCATGTCACTTTAAATACTTTATAAGGATCGACTAACTAATTAAATTGAAACAGAACAAACAGATAAAAATTATTTAAATATCTACTCTTCCAGAAAATTGACCTCTTTTATATCACCCGTTTTTTTATCCATACCCAGAGTTTTAATTTCGTAGGGTAATTACTATTATAAATTTAATAGCTTACTGAACCTGTTAGCATTATTGATTTCCAAAGAAAGAATTCTCTACCATCAGGCAAAGTGTATGATAAACAGGCAAATGTAATTCTTGTACAAAAGCAGTACGTCTTCCAGGGACATTAATCAGAATGTCGCAATACGTTTTCATCTTTCCACCGATTTCACCGGTTAAACCAATAACAACCATTCCTTTTGCTTTAGCTGTGATAATAGCGTCCACAACGTTTTGAGAATTTCCTGAACTACTGATCCCGATTAAAACATCCCCGGTGTGTCCGTAACCAATTATCTGTTGTGCAAAAACCAAATCAGTGTCTATGTCATTAGCAACAGCAGTTATCAGGGCATTGTGAGCTGTCAGCGAAATAGCAGGCAAGCCCTGCTGGAGTTTTCCTGCAAGATATATTCCCCTCTCTTCACTAATCTCAACCAACTGTTTTTTTAAAATTTCTCCGACAGGGCGCATCTGTTCAAAACCTTTCATTAATTCACCAACTATGTGGTCGGAATCGGAACAACTTCCACCATTACCACACACTAACACCTTGCGTCCTTGCTGATAGCATTTTATCAGGCAATCTGCTGCTTTCTGTATTTCATCTTTTACCGACGCAAGTTTTGGGTATCTGCGAATTAAGTCCTCTAAAAAAATGATGTTTCCCATTTTCAAACTATTCAAAACTTATCTTCATAAATGGCTACACACAAAGCTGCATAATCACCGATTGAATCGCCCAGTTCGGCTGGCTTTATCCGACATACTTCAAGAGATGAAGGAATCGCTTCTTTTTGCAAAACTCTTTCCAAAATAGGTTTAAAAAGCATTTCATTCCAAGCATAAATGCTGCCGATGACAATACATTCAGGATTCAGGATGTCAATCAATATTGCAAGACCCTGGCCAAGATATTCTCCTGAGATCCTGATGATCTCACAGGCAACCGGATCGCCGGCCTGCGAAGCCATTGCCACCATTTTTGTATCAATTTCTCCAATCAACTCAATGGAAGGACAGAAACTAACACTCTGATTATTTCGCTGTCTTTCTAATACGATCGATTTTGTTAGTTGGGCAATTCCCCCACCGCTACAAAATCCCTCGAATGAACCGGCTTTCCCAAAACCAATTGGTCCTGTCCCCGCTAATCTGATATGTCCTACTTCCCCTCCCAGATCATTTGTGCCAGTATACAATTCGCCGTTTAAAATAAGGCCTGCACCCATTCCTGTTCCAAAAGTTAGAAAAATCATATTGGAGGTTCCTTTCCCTGCTCCCATCAACCATTCTGCCAGAGCACATGCGTTCGCATCGTTCTGTAATGCTGCTTCAACTCCGAATTCATCGCTGAATATTCTGGTAATAGGCACATCATCCCATCCGGGTAAATTCGGAGGAGAATAAATAATACCCTTTTTTGAATCGAGAGGACCACCACAGCTAATGCCAATCCGTTTTAAATTGTAACCGGGATATTCTGCTAATAATGATTTAATATGTTTTTGAAACTCCGATAATATTGCCTGATAGCCGCGTTCTGTCCTGGTTTCGAAAAAAACTTTCCGCTTTATTGAAAAAGAAGCATCACCAACCACCACGCTACATTTGGTTCCGCCAATATCCAGACCTAAATAGAGCTCCCCCTGAGTTTGATTTATTTCAGCCATACAAGTTCTTTTAGTCAATTACTAAATCGTTTTAGCAAAAACATATAAAATTTATGACTCACAAGATTTTCGAATAATAAAATCTGTTTTCATAATTACCAAATTGCAATTTGGGTTAATATATACTGTTCCAGGCCTAACTCTATTTCTAACGGTTGCATTTAGAGTGCGGGGTTCATTCGTCCTTACCTTGGTTTTGGATTCTTTGAGGCTTGCTGTGCTTAAGGCATTCGAATCTCTTTGGTCATGGATGGTGGAGCTGCATTTTGTGCATTTCCCCATTCCTTATTCGGCTCAGGTCCCATCTGGAAGATTAGGGTACCACCGTTTTTGATCGCAGAATGGTTGAACCAGGGTTCGTTTAAAGGTTTTCCGTTTAACATTGCAGATTGAATGTATTTGTTCTCTTTGGAGTTATCCCTGGCTTCAATAACGAACTTATCGGCATTATAGTAGGGTTTATCAAGATGAATAGTTACTTTATTGAATATCGGACTTCCTATTGAATAGACGTTTTGGCCAGGTGCAATTGGGTAAAAGCCCATAGCGCTAAATATAAACCATGCCGACATCTGCCCCATATCCTCATTTCCACATAATCCTGCAGGGCCTGCATTATACAAGTTGTTCATTACCTTTCGAACCAGATCTTGCGTTTTCCATGGAACACCTGAATAGTCATAAAGATAGATAGTGTGATGGCTTGGTTCATTACCCTGAGCATATTGCCCTATCAATCCTGTAACATCATTAACTTTTTTGCCGGGGATTTCAGAATTTATTGTAAACAAAGAGTCTAATTTCTTATTAAATTTTTCTGTTCCACCTTCAAGATTAATCAAACCTTGCACGTCATGAGGTACAAACCATGTGTATTGCCATGCATTTGCTTCAGTGTAATGACGTTCATTCCCGTAACAAATGAATGTTGGATCAAATGGCTCAACCCAAGAACCCTTGCTGTTTTTTGGACGCGCAAATCCCGTAGAAGGATCAAATATATTCTTGTAATAAGATGCCCTCTTCATAAACATCTCGTAGTCGTCCATTTTGCCAAGAATTTTTGCTAACTGGGCTACACACCAATCATTGTAGGCATATTCTAAAGTTCTGGATACAGATTGGCTTACCTTATCTGATGGTAAATATCCATATTCTTTGTAATAATCTAAACCTACACGACCTCTTGAACGATGTTCTGACGGAGGAGTTTCCATAGCATTTTTTTTCACGGCCTCATAGGCTTTTTCTACATCGAAATCTTTGATCCCTTTCATATAGGCATCCAGAATAACAGCTACGGGATGATCACCTATCATATCATTTGTATAACTGTTCCCAAACTGTTGTGGAGTTGGCAACCAGCCACCTTGTTCGTATTGGGCTATCATTGTTCTGATTGCATCATTATTTCTTTCAGGTTGTACCAAAGCCAGGAGAGGCATTTCAGCCCTGAAAGTATCCCAAAGAGAAAAGTCGCTGGAATAGGTAAAATCTTTTGCAATGTGAACCTTATTATCTAATCCCATGTACTTTCCATCCGCGTCGCTGAAAGTAGCAGGAAATAACAGAGAATGGTAGAGAGCTGTATAGAATTTAACTATATTTTTTTTTCTATAAGCCTCATCATTATCTATGTTCATCTGTACTTCAATTTTACTTAATTCTTTGTTCCATATCTTTCTTGCCTGCTCCTTAATACGATCGAACTCCCAGTGAGGTATTTCTTTATTTAAATTTAAGCGTGCCTGAGCAATACCGGTGTAGGAGATGCCAACTTTTACTTCAATAGTTTCGTCTCCCGATGTAACGTAATCAACAAATGCACCAATTTGAGTTCCTGATTCTTCCATCGATCCTGACTTAATCTTCTTTTCTTTCCAGGTACCATATGAATTAAATGGCTTGCTGAATTGTGCGCAGAAGTATACGGTTTGGTTTTTTACAAATCCGGTTGAAGTCCTATAGCCCTCTATTTCCGTATTATTCACGATTTTCACCTGAGAGCCCGTACACCGATCCCATATGCCATGTTCCAGGTCTACCAGAATATGAGATACATCGGATTTGGGAAATGTATATTTATGGAATCCTGCCCGCTCTGTAACTGTTAATTCGGCTTTTATACCATAATCTTTTAAGTTAACAGCATAATATCCTGGTGATGCTTCCTCTTCCTCATGAGTAAATCTTGATCTATATCCTTCATCGGGATTATACTTAGAACCGGGTTCAACTTTAAGTTTTCCGGTTGTAGGCATTATAAGAATATCACCCCAGTCTCCAGCCCCCATTCCACTCCTGTGTAAATGACTGAAACCCATAATGGAGCTATCACTATAGTGGTATCCCGAGCACCAGTCCCAACCATGAATATCAGTATCAGGACTCAATTGAACCATCCCGGCAGGTAGACTTGCACCAGGGAAGGTGTGTCCATGCTCATCCGTTCCTACGAAGGGATTAACATAATCAACGAATTTTTTACTTACACAGCCAGACCCGAATATACCGGCTACCATTAATACTATTAATACTGTAAATGGTGAGTGCTTGAGATCTTTATACATTTTTACCTCCTTTAATAATTAATTTTTGACTTTGAATAAAACCTATTAAGTTTCACAAGGTTGTGATTTATTATGATTTTTGAAAATCGTCAGCCAAAGTTGGACAAAAGTTGAGTATAAATTAAGAGATGCCTTTTCATTTTTTTAACTGATCAGTTTCTTTAATAATCGTTGATGACATTTAAAGCTTGTAACATATTTTGTTTGTTAATCCGGACGGTATGATGCCCTATGTCTCATTGCAATCTAAAAGCTCCCGGGAATAGCTTTTTTTTATCCATACCACTCGCGTTGCCTGTTGTTGGGATTATTGAGTGTTTCAATGCAAATATTCACATCATTTACGATCTGAAAGTCAAACATACCAACACAGATAAAATCAGCACCATTCTCGAAAGCCCGCTTAAATCCATCTTGTGGCTTAATGGCGCCGGCTGCCAACACCTTGTAACCCATTACAGGAACCTTGGCTCTGTTCACAAATTCAACGGTTCGTTCGGGAAACAGGCAAAACATATTATTGTTAAACCTGTTATGGTCAAGGTATTCTTCCCCATCAACCTCAAAAGGGAAGCGATATTCACGTGGATGGGCCGACCAGTATTGATCGTGGTGCATGGTTTTCATGTAGTAATCAGGGATAATGCCATTATCTTTGCAAGCTATCATTGACTCGATCGAATGAGAGGCTAAACCCGCTGTATAGTGCTGGCTCCTGATTTTATCCATCATTTTTTGGATGACATCAATCTTATAGTCCCTTACCAACCAGTCGCACCAGTTACCCTGAATCTGAATGATGTCAACGCCAAAATCAATGGCCTTGTTGATGAATTCATAATAATCATTCTTATCCATGTTCGGACCCACTTGTGAAATCACCTTGATCTTGCTCCCGGTCATCCTTTTGTACTTGGCAATAAGCGCATTAGTAGGGAAACCAATATTGATGGTGTTGATACCTGCTTTTTCTGCAAGAATCAATGTTTCATATTTTTTTCTCTCAGTATTATATGCTTTAAATAAGGAAGGTATTTTTGGATTATGAGCCACTTCAAAATATCCCTCACCTTTAAGTTCAACCGTACGGGAACCTCCATGAAACACTGCCGGATATTTTAATGAACTGCTATGATTCAGCCAGACACTTGAACCGTCGGGCAATAAAACTTTGGTAATAGCATCAACAGATGAATAAACCTCATTATATGCCTGATTAACAGAAACCTGACTATGCCTGGCTGACTGATACTTCAAAGACATGTACATCCCGAAACCAAAAACAGGAAGCATAAGTATTGCGGCCGCTTTCGTAAGTATATTTATAAAATGTTTTCTTCTTTTATACTTTTTCAGATTCTGATCAGCTTCCTCAAGAAGCTTTTTCGATTGGCCCAGATTAACTTTGTGATGTATCTTATCCAGAATAAAATCAAAATCAATTTTAAGATTCTCATTTTCATCAGGTAAATCTTCCCAAATCTTAAATAAAAGGGATTTCCCATCAGATGTTCCTGCAGATCCCTCAAACCATTCTAAAACAGAACTCAACTCTTCCTCCGTGCAAGCATTTTTACAATACTTTTCTAATAGTTCCTTATTCATTTCTCAAATTGTTTTGAATAAAAAGCACTTCCGATCGTTTACCGGAAGCACTTTTTTACCCATCCTAACTAACTAAACCTAATTACAAAAACTCTGCCTATATCTGTACAAAAGTGATACTGACTTTAACTATATAATTTGCACTTTTTAATAGTAAGACGCAATAATCAATAATTACCACTACTTAAAAAAAGAAATTTTTATAAAATAATTTAATTACTTTTTTAAGTATCATATCTTCACGTAGATCATTGCAATCATTACAATCCTCATAACCAGCTGCTATCTGAAAAACTCGTTGTGTCAATAGTTCTTTAACAGAATGATCAATATAACGATGATCCCTTTCGTCATGTATACAGTTACTGGC
>DATKUO010000128.1:0-2092 GCA_035530515.1 Bacteroidales bacterium | reverse complement strand
GCAATGAAAACAGGCGGAGTTAGACATACTACTAACGGAAGGAATGCAGGCTTTCATAGTATAACAATCAATCCAGACAATACTGTTTACGATTATGTATTGGGAATTAATGGTATGCCAATGGATCGATATTTAGCATTAGTTCCTTATTCTTTTTCTAAGAATCCTTAATAAAATAGATTAAAATAGAAACATTTATATATATCAAAGAATATTAGTATATTGTAATATGGCTGCCGCAGCATCACAGAACCAATTCGATCCTAGATACGATATCTTCACTTCTAATTTTAGTAACATTGAAATTGCTGATGATAATAAAAGAGCAATTATAACTATACCTTTAATGCATGTAGGAGCTAATAAGAAGGGGTTATATTGGACAGAAAAGATGCTTAAAGAAATCGTTCCTATGTTCAGAGGGATAGTATTTAAATATGATATTCAAGGACAAGAAGGATCGTCTCATGTATTAAAGAAATTGTTTTCTCCTCACTTTGATGTAGGTTGGACTTATGATGGACCAGAAGGAGCATGGTATTCTGACAAAACATTGTGGGTGAAAGGAGAAGTGACACATCCTGATGTAATAGAAAAGTTAATTAGAGAAAACTCACACGGTAAAAGAGAATTGAATTATGCTTCTATGGGAGTAATGGTCGAAACTGCAAAATGCTCAATATGTGGACATGATGAAGGCGAATGTGAGCATGAAAGAAACCAAGTATATAATGAAGGAACCTGCTATTCGGTCCCTGTAAAATGTAAAAAGGCTTTGCATGTGGCATTAACTAATGACCCTGCAGATGGAGAAGCCGAAATTACTAAATGTGTTTTTCAAGAATTAAATGTTGACGATTATAGAATGTCTGCAAATAAATTCGAAAATCAGAAGGCAGCACAAAAAGTGCAGGGAATTCAAAATATAAACGATAAAGTGGTGAATAATATGAATGATCAAAGTAATCCGTACAATACGAATAATCAAACAAGACAAGATAATATGCATGAGCAAATGGGATCTCCTTCTATGTTAGAGTCTAATCAAATGTTACAGAATCAAATGCCTAACGGTATGGCACCAGGCCAAAATCAAACTGGAATGCCAGGCCCTGCACCAAGTTCTGAACAGATATTAAAGTCTTTAGCAGAAAGGATAAAAACGATTGAACAAAAAGTTGACTCTCAAGCTATGGTAGCACCCGCTCCTGAATTGGTAAATTCAGCACCGCAGGATCAGCTCACTCAAGATAATATGGGTGGTACTACACAATTTGAAAATAAACCGGAGGCAGGAAACATGAATTTATCAAAAGGACAAAACACACAAGAAAAAACACCTGTTAATCCACCAGCAGTTGAGACACAAGATGGTATGGGCGAAGGAGATTCAATGCAGCAGATCATGAACATGTTGCAGCAGATTTTACAAAGACTACCACAAGTGGCTACTCAAGACGCAAGTGAATTAATAGAAACAGGCAAAGAGAAAGCAAAGAAAGCTCAGGATGATATCCCAACAGATCATCAGGGACCAGGCGATGCAGTATCTAATTCGAAAGATGAAGGTAATGCAAAGAATGTGAAGCATATGAATGAGCCAGACAAAGTAGCTACAGCAGATAATGCTGAAGAAGATAAGCCAGAAGATAAGCCAGATGAAAAGGCTGAAGAGAAGGCTGCAGTTGAGGAATTAAAAACTGAAGTAGCTGATCTTAAATCTGTTATTACTCAGATGAAAGGATCAATGGAATTTGCAGATAACAACATACCACAATTTGGTGGGAACGCTGCTGCACAAGGCAGTGTTGAAGTAGCTGATATGTCTGCATCACAACGAAGAGAGAGTTTCGGAGAATTTGGTGCATATGATGCAATTTTCAACGGAGCTAATAGCGCTAAAAAATTCAAAAGATAGGAGGCAATAAAAAATGGCAGGAACAGTATCAGATCCAATATTTGTAAAAGACGGGCAATATCTAACTTTTACAGCTGAAAGTGCGATTACTTTAGGACAGGTCGTTGAACTAACAAGCTCTGGAACAGTAGAACCAGCAACAGTAGCAGATCACGTAAATGTAGTTATAGGTGT
>DATKUO010000127.1:0-23275 GCA_035530515.1 Bacteroidales bacterium | reverse complement strand
CACAAAACAAAGCCTCCCGCTTAGGCGGGACGGGAAAGGGGGTCGTTTTGAAACAGAATGTAAGTATTTGTAATTTAGCATAATAAGGATACTATATTTAAAATTATATTATTTTATTACTCATTGCCGATAGTCATATAAAAAATTATGACTATCAGCAATCTTAAACATAAATTTATTGATTTTCTTCGTATGCCCCTTGCCCTGAAGGGTGCGAAGAAAATCAATTACTCCCTTTAGGGTTGGGGCAAATAATTGATTTTCAAGCACCATAGTATTTTTTGTTTATAAAAGCCTATACTCATTAAAATAATAATAATTTTGACCATCCCAACATTAAACAAACAAATTATATTAACTGTTGTTTAATCAATAGTGAAAAAATGATAACTATATTTGACTTTACTATATTTACCCAAAGATTTCGAAACTCAATATAAAGTTACGAAATTTTAAACAGGCTTATTAATATGTTTTTAAAACTACTGATTTTAAGCTCATTATTCCTGGCAATAGCTGTAATAGGTTTTGGGATCAGGATGCTCCTTAAATCTCATGGGCGGTTTCCTGAGACACATATTAGCAGAAATCCGGAGATGAGAAAAAGAGGGATTTCCTGTGCCCAGAAAAATGATGTAGGATGCAATCCATCTGCTGATTATCAAGGATGCTCTGGTTGCGGAGAAGGGAGAATTAATTCTCAGATTCCGAAACAGAACTCTTCAGATTATCTGAAATCCAGGTTTTAAAGTTCTCATTATCATCTGAAAACACCAGGTAACCGCTTAATTGCGGATTTCTGTTTATGAACATTATTGCACTATCTGTCCCCATCACCATACAGGCTGTAGCAATACCATCAGCCATAGTACAATCATCAGCAATTATTGTAGCGCTTAAAAGTCTGTTTTTTGCAGGATACCCTGTCCTGGGATCAATTGTATGCGAATATTTGATACCATCTTCAACATAAAACTTCCTGTAATTACCAGAGGTAGCCAGTGCTTTGTCACTAATTTTGATTATTGCCTGAAGCGATTCCCCGGGTGACATATTATTTTCTTCCGGTCTATCGATCCCTATGCGCCAATGAGCACCGGCTTTGGTTCCCTTTGCTCTTACCTCCCCTCCTATCTCCACCAGATAATTAAGGATACCCAGATTATCGAAATACCGGCAGATCACATCAACCGAATACCCCTGAGCTATTGCATTTACATCCAGAGATATACCAGTATCTGACTTTATCAGGTGTCCATTAATAATTGATACTTTATCCATGCCCACAAGTTTCATCAGGCTATCGCGTTTTTCTATTGCAAAGCTCTTATGGGCATCAGGACCAAAGCCCCAGGCTCTTACGAGGGGCCCGACAGTAATGTCAAAGGCGCCTCTGGTCATCTCCGAAATTAAGAGCGATCTGTTGAAGACTTCAACAAAAAAAGAATCAGGAATAGCATCCTCATTACGGTTAATCTTAGAAATGATTGATGAATCAAGGTAGATAGATAATGACAGATCAAAATTATGTAGGATCTTTTCGACATCAACCTTAAGTAATTCCGGAGTAATATTTTTTCTATTGTCGTAGACTACACTATAAGTTGTTCCCTGAGTAAACCCTGCGAAATTTGCAAATACAGGTATTTTATCCTTACATGCAGGAGTGATAATCAGGAAAAGGAGTAATAATAATAGCCTATTAATCATGTTGTTATTTGATTTTATTCAAGATTTATTACAATATTAAATATTATTTTCACTTGAACAAAGTATTTCTCTCAATTGAAGAATAAAGAGTCTTTCAGGGAATAATGATTAGATGCGGATACAGAAAGGGCTGTTCCCAGCAGCTCTGTTTATTTAATCATATCCCGAAATCATCAAAAGAGATGTTCTCATTTGGTACTCCCAGGCTATCAAGTGTTTTAACAACGGCACTGTTCATTTGAGGCGGACCACAGAAATAATATTCAATATCCTCCGGTTCTTCATGCTGACAGAGATAGTTTTCCAGAAGAACCCGATGAATAAATCCGGTATAACCTGTCCAATTATCTTCAGGTAATGGTTCTGATAATGCCAGGTTAAAGCTGAAATTTGGAAAAATTTTCTCGATAACTCTGAATTCATTCTCATAGAATACTTCTCTTAAAGATCTGGCACCATACCAATAGGATACTTTTCTTTCGGTTTTGAGTGTATTGAAAAGATGGAAAATATGCGATCTGAGAGGAGCCATTCCGGCACCTCCTCCAATATAAACCATTTCACAATTGGTATTCTTAATATGAAATTCCCCGTATGGGCCTGAAACAACCACTTTATCGCCTGGTTTACGTGAAAATATATAAGAAGAGCATAGTCCGGGAGGAACATTCATAAATTGCTTTTTGGCATTATCCCATGGAGGGGTTGCAATTCTGATATTCAGTTTAATAAGATTCTTCTCAGCCGGATAGTTAGCCATAGAGTAGGCCCTGAAAGTCTCTTCATTATTTTTGATCTTAAGATTCCACATATTGAATTGATCCCAGTCATTTCTGAATTGAGCTTCAATTAGAAAATCCCTGAAGCTTGTTTCATATCTGGGAACATCTATCTGAATATATCCTCCGGGATCAAAATCCAGGGATTCACCGTCAGGAAGTTTTACAACAAACTCCTTGATAAATGTTGCAACATTATTATTTGAAACAACCTCACACTCCCATTTTTTTATTCCCATCACAGCCTCAGGCACCTTAATTATAAGGCTCTCTCTGATCTTTACCTGGCATCCTAATCTCCAGTGATTTTGCTGTTCCTTACGGGTAAAGAAACCGGTTTCAGTTGGCAGAATCGATCCGCCGCCATCAACTATCTGGCATTTGCACATACCACAAGTGCCAACACCACCGCATGCAGATGGTAAGAAGACCCCATTTCCTGAAAGGGTTGACAGCAGGTTGGACCCGGGAGAGACTTCCATCTCACGATCGTTAATATGAAGGTTAACCTTACCTTTTGGAGCCAGCTTATCTCTGGCAAACAATAAGACGCTGACAAGCAAAAGAATAATAAGTAAAAAAACTATAATACTATATAATATTGTACCGCCTGTTGAAAGAGCTAAAATCATAATTCTTCGAATTTCAATTAAAGTTTGATTCCCATAAATCCCATAAATCCAATAGCCATAAGACCTGTTATGATAAATGTTATTCCAAGCCCCTTCAACGGATCGGGTACATTACTGTATTTTAGTTTCTCCCTTATAGCAGCAATACCGACTATTGCCAGCAACCACCCAACACCTGATCCTAATCCGAAAACTGTAGCTTCAACAACATTCCCATACTCTCGCTCCTGCATGAACAGAGATGCTCCAAGGATTGCACAGTTAACAGCGATCAGTGGAAGAAATATACCAAGTGAGTTATATAGGGAAGAGCTGAATTTTTCAATTATCATTTCGACAAGCTGGACTATAGCGGCTATTACTGCTATAAAGACCATGAATGTAAGAAAACTAAGGTCAACATCTCCGAATCCATCTCCGAGCCATATCAGTGCTCCCTTCCTCAAGACATATTTCTCAATCATGAAATTTACCGGTACTGTTATCAATAGTACAAAAATTACGGCGACGCCAAGCCCAATTGATGTTTTTACAGTTTTTGAAACAGCCAGATATGAACACATACCCAGGAAGAAAGCAAAAACCATATTGTCGACAAAAATCGACTTAATGAATATATTTAAAAGGTTTTCCATAATTATCTCGTGTAAAATCAAACTTATTATGTCTCAATTATGATGATTTCGGAATCGAAAATCCGCAATCCGCAATTACCAGGCCTATTTGTTTTCAATGAGACTTTTATTTTTGCTTCTCTGAAACCAGATGATAAGGCCAACGACTATAAGAGCCATAGGAGGAAGTATCATCATGCCGTTATTTTCATATCCTATTGAATATAACCCAAACTTTTCCAAAACCGGATAGCCAAAAATAGTACCTGAACCGAGGAATTCCCTGAAAAAAGCAACAATGATAAGTATTAACCCGTATCCGGCTCCGTTGCCTATTCCATCAATAAATGAAGGCCATGGTTTATTTGCCATTGCAAATGCTTCAAGACGGCCCATAATGATACAGTTGGTTATTATAAGTCCCACAAAGACAGAAAGTTGTTTACTTACGTCAAAAGCATAGGCCTTAAGAAACTGATCAACAAGTATAACCATTGTTGCTATTACCACAAGTTGTACTATTATCCTGATCCTGTCAGGAATATATTTCCTCATAGCTGCAATAATTACATTAGAAACTGCAATTACAATAGTAACTGACAAAGCCATAACGATTGCAGGTTTGAGCTTAACAGTAACTGCCAATGCTGAACATATACCCAGAACCTGTACAGTTATGGGATTGTTCATACCGATCGGACCGGTAAGGAGTTTAAGATTCCTGGCCGAAAAAATGGGTTCTTTTTCGTGATTGCTCATATGTTAATTTCTGTTTTTTATTAGATAATCATTGTACTTTACTATACAGTCCAGCAGCATCTTCTCAAGACCTTTACTGGTTATTGTACCGCCGGAAATGGCATCTACGTCATGAGTATCCCCGGGTTTAGCTCCACCTTTAATAACACCTATTGAAACAAACTTATCTCCATCATATAATTTTTTGCCGGGGAACATACTTTCAAATGCTGTAGTGTTTATTTCTGCTCCTAATCCCGGAGTCTCACCTTTATGATCGAATGTGACCCCATAAATTGTATTCATGTCTGACTTTAGCGAAACGTAGCCATAAATAGGGCCCCACAAACCTTTACCCTGCACGGGTAAAATTGTTACCATTTCACCATTATCAGTTGAGGAAATAAATACAGGAAAATACTGTTGATCTAATGGTTTCTTCTGTTCATCACTTAAAACAACGTCAAATGCATTTATTCCATCCACAACTTCATCTTTTGAATTGAGAACAAAACTCCTATTAATATACTTGTCGTACAAATTTTCTGTTGTTTCTCGTATAGAAGCGATCCCAATAGATTCGAGCATACTTTTCTTTTTCTCTATTTCCAGGTTTTTAAGCTGACGTGGCTGAAGCACTGTGGCTGCCAGAGAGAGTAGTGTAGCCACCACTATCACCATCACCGATGAAAATATGAATATATACCTGTTACTGAACTCTTTCATCATGCTAAATTATTTGTTGCGATTTTAGCCCGTTTAAGCCTCTTATTTATACTCAATTGAATAACAAAATAGTCGATGAGCGGAGCAAACACGTTCATCAGCAATATTGCAAGCATTACACCTTCAGGGTAAGCTGGATTTACAACACGTATCAGGACAGACATTATTCCAATAAGTAATCCATATATCCACTTACCTTTTTCTGTCTGAGCACCTGATACCGGATCAGTTGCCATAAAAACAGCACCAAAAGCAAATCCCCCCATCACAAAATGATAATATGCCGGAACTTCCATAAAAGTATTAACGGCAAAAGCATTCAATAATAGTCCCATTCCCAGGCCTCCTGCAAAAACGCTGACGATTATCTTCCAGCTTCCGATTCCTGTAACAATAAGGATCATAGCCCCTATAAGTATTGCCAAAGTTGATGTCTCTCCAATTGACCCCGGAATATTACCGATAAACATATGCATGAATGAAGGTATCTTTGTTGTCTCTCCTGCAGCACATAATGCAAGAGGGGTGGCTCCGGAAAATCCATCAACTATGTTTTGTCCTTTAGTCAGTCCTGCAATCCATACCTTATCCCCTGTCATCCAGCCCGGATAACTAAAAAAGAGAAAAGCTCTTGCCATTAGGGCAGGATTAAAAATATTCATTCCTGTTCCTCCAAATACTTCTTTACCTATTATAACAGCAAAAGCAGTTGACAGTGCCAGCATCCATAAAGGTACATCTACCGGCATCACTAAGGGAATTAGTAACCCTGAAACCAGGAAACCCTCGTTAATCTCATGTCCACGGATCTGGGCCGCAATGAACTCAATACCCAAACCAACGCCATAACTAACAATAACAAGAGGGAGAATCTTCAGAAATCCAAACCAGAACATCTGAATTACTCCTACTTCAATATCTATTGAACTGAAGTGCTGAAGCCCTATGTTATAAGCGCCAAACAGAAAAGCAGGAATGAGAGCAATTACAACAACAATCATTACCCGTTTGAGGTCATTATTGTCGCGTACATGAGATCCTCTAATTGTCACCTTGTCTGACACAAACAGAAATGACTCAAACCCTTCAAATACAGAACGCAACTTTCCGAACCTGCCACCCTCTGAAAAGTGAGGTTTAATTTTATCAATCTTCTTTCTTAAGGAATTCATTATATAATAGTATCACGGGTTATTAATTCATCTCCTTTATCATCAGATCCAATCCTTTTCTGACTATAGCCTGAATCTCTATTTTAGAAGAGCAAATATATTCGCAGAGAGCAAAATCTTCTTCTGCAATCTCATATATACCAAGATTTTCCATTAAGTCGATATCCTCAGCCAGAATGGCTTTTAGCAATTGCATTGGATAGATATCCATTGGAACCACTTTTTCATATTGACCTGTCATAACAAAAGCACGTTCACCTCCATGCAGGTTAGTATCCATTTTATAACTCTTCCGGGGGATCAGTGTCGAGGCAAAAGTCCTGGAAAAGCTGAATTTATCCAACCCTGGCATCATCCATCCGAAAAACTCATAATAATCGCCCTCTGGAATGACTGTCACCTGCGAATCGTAATAACCAAGATAACCATCAGATTCAATCTTTGCTCCTGTCAGTACATTCCCACTTATATATCTCAGATTTCCGGGAGCAACATTATCTTTCACCATACCTGCCACTGAAGCCCCTGAACGGACCTTATAATACTGTGGATGAATAACTTCTGATCCTGAAAGTGCAATAATCCTTTCATGAAGATATCGTCCTTCTTCAAAAAGTCGTCCAATAGCAATCACGTCCTGCAGATTAACGTACCATATAACCTCACCTTTATTAACAGGATCAAGATGATGAATATGAACCCCAACATTACCAGCAGGGTGAGGTCCAGAAAAATAAGATATTTCAACAGCTTCCGCTTTCTTCAATATTTCTGAAGAATCACCCTTCCCATTCAGTATAAGGTTGATTTTACCATCAGTAAGTTTTTTCAAAGCATTGACTCCACTGTTGAATAGGGTTGAGGAAGAGTTATCCATTATGAAATTGTAGTCAGGAGCTAATGGTGCAGTGTCAAACCCTGAAATAAAAATTGCTTTTGGGACATCATTTGGATGTGCCACAACATGATATGGCCGCTGTCTGACAGAAGGCCAAAGTCCTGAAATAAGTAAGTTCTCTATTATTTTCTCCCTTGATAAACCGGTCTGATCAGATTTTCCAAAATCGATGAAATCATCGCCTGATTTTTCAACAACAATTTCAAGTAACTTTCGACGATCGCCCCTGACTATTGATATTACCTTTCCACTTACCGGAGATGTGAAAAGAATTTCCGGATGGAGTTTATCATGAAACAGAGGAGTTCCTGCTAACACTTTATCTCCCGGTTTAACATCAAGTTTAGGTGTAAGCCCGGGAAAGTCAACCGGTTTAACGCCATAGAGAGTTGATGAATGAATCTCTGAAGCAAAAATCTTGTCAGCTACCCCTTTTATTTTGATGTCAAGTCCCTTTTTAAGTTTAACTGTTGATGACATTGTATATGAAATAATTTAGTATATAATACTGGGTTTAAGTCAATCTGCTTCCGCAATAAGTTCAAGCCAAAATAGAGATTCGTCACATTCTTCTTCTACAATAGTTATTTTTGATATGAAATCTGCATTACTCCTGGCCCTGCAAGCAGCACGATAATTTGCCCCAACTGAAGTCCCAGACCTAATTATCTGATTTCCGATTGTCCGTCCGGCTAGAGAATTAGGAAGATCATCTACTAATTTAATGATCATTAATGCAAACTTTTTAGTTCTTTTCTTAAGTTCATCCTTTGTCATTTTCTCTTAATAATTAGCTTACTATTCCGCAATCCAAAATCCGCAATAATACCCCTCTTCCTTGTTATTTTTTTAACAATCGAAGTACAAAAATATAAATACATGCGTACTTTTAATTAAAAGTGCCAAATATGATACAACATTTCTTTATTTTTAGTGTTTTAAAATTGGGAAACGAGCTTTTATGAAATGTTTTTTAGGTTTTTTACTATTATGTAACATCTTTTTGTTAAAGGGTCAAGATTTCTTTTCTGATTCATTTATCTATACAAATCACATCTTTAATGAAAAGATAAAAACAGTCCAACTCTACAAGGAGGGTTGGAATCTATCATATCCTATATTAAAACTAAACAGTAATGAAAAGTTGATTCTTCATTTCGACCTTCTTAATGATCAGGCTGAAACATATTATTACACTTTCTTCCATTGTGACAAAGACTGGAGAAAATCGGATATCTTCCCAAACGATTATCTCGATGGATATTCAGAAAACCCAATCGAAGAATATGAGGCCTCTTTTAATACAACAGTTAACTATTATCACTATAAACTCATCTTCCCGAACGACAGGGTAAGTTTAAAACTTTCAGGAAATTATATTATTAATATTTTCCCTGCCGACAAACCCGGAGAACCAGTAATTACACAAAGGTTTATTATTACAGAGGATGCTGTAAAAATTAATGTTACAGCACACAGACCACTAATGACAAGAGATAACAACACTCATCAGCAGGTCGATTTTTTAGTGAACTATACCGGTCTTAATATCATTGATCCTTACAGAAATGTATATTCATTTATTCTGCAGAATGGCAGATGGGACAATGCCATAAGAAACCTCAAATCCGATTTTTATGGCAATAATGAACTGAAATACAATTCATTATCTGATAAAAATATTTTTAATGGAGGAAATGAATACCGATATTTCGATATAAAAAGCATAAGATACCAGACCGAATATGTCAGGGAAATAGATTATGTTATTCCAAACTATAATGTTTTACTTTATCCATCAGAAAACAGGGAATTCAAGCCATATTTTTACTGGAAGGACTTTAACGGAAAATATTATATAGCTTTTCAGGAGGGTAATAAAGCCGACATTGATGCAGATTATGTATATGTATATTTTACTCTTCCTTCAAAACAGATAATTTCCGGCAGAAACATATTTGTATCAGGTGGTTTGAATAACTGGATGTTTAACAGTAATAATCTTATGATATATAACTCAGCTAGAGAAGCATATGAATGTACGATGCTCCTTAAACAGGGTTGGTATAATTATGAATATGTTTTTCTGAAAAATGGTGATTCTGATGGTACTGCATCAATATTTGAGGGTAGCCATTATGAAACTGAGAACGATTATCTTGTGCTGGTTTATTACAGGAATCCCCGTGATCGCTACGACAGGTTAATAGGGTCGGTTATTGCTAATACTCTGAATCGGCTCTCAAATTAATTTTCTGTTATAATTTACCTGAAAAACTCAGGAAAACAAGAGAATGGCTCTCGAAAATTCAAGATGCAAGTGCGACTTTTAGATTAAAGTTATATAAAGTTTTGCATTGATAATCCTTTGTCTTTAATTTTTCCTGCAATTTGTTCTACTGCAGGAACATCTTATATTCTTTTGTTATTTTAGATTTAACTAATTCTTCAATAGTCTTGCTATCTACATCATAAAAAGGTTTTAAAAGGTTAAAATCTTTGCCTTTTTTATAATTGCTGCCATTTGACAAGAAACTAAGGGCATCTCTTGTTTTTAATACGTGGTTTGAATATTTACCAGCACCGTCAATCATGGCTTTTAATGATTGACCTTCTCTTAACAACGAATAAATATCGTAATAATCCCTCCACTCGCTTCTACTTAACGATAATTCAACCTTCATTACTCCAAGGGAAGCGAGATCCGCTGCTTTTATGTTATTTATGATAGGAACAAGGTTATCTACCGGACTTAGCCTTTTTGGCAAGGTTAGGAATGTTATTTTAACATCATTAACAACAAAGTCAACCTGGTCAAAGCCTAAAACATTTACTTTATTAACTTTCCCGATAGTTTCAAGCTGTTTTTGTATTTGTGGCCAGTCAACGGTTGGTTTATCTTTTCTAAGATTTTTTGACCATTTGCAAAAGTCAAGGTCCTCGCTTAATCGTTTTCCTATCTGTAATGAAATGGCCGTACCACCAATAAGAGCATAATCTTTTATGCAGCTCAATTTAGATATTTCTTCAAATATCTTTTCCGTTTTTTCTTTTAATCCTTGCATAATAGAGATTTTAAGCGTTTCTTTTTATAATAACGTATATACCTGTCAGGATGCTCAATATTGAAAAAAAGAAAAGCATAGAGCCTGTTTAAACCATGATATAATGGTTCTCGTACTAAGATTGCTTCTTGCCATACTTTTTGAATCTTCCTTTTTGGGAAAAGTAAAAAAAGGATTTGGATATCCTCAATATCGAGGTGTAATAAAACCTTTTCAATAAGCACATCATCAGGTATTATAACAATACTTGATTTATCATATGACCAAAAAGCTTTTTCTTCATGAAGCTTTTTTTCTAAACCTTTACGTAATTGATCGTTTTTCACTGTTTTTTCCATTGCGATTATTTAAAAAGAGTATCAAATTTATCAAATAGCTTCTAAAGGTCGTCCATTTGATATTGCGTTCAAAACGATTATTTTAAATTGTGTTTTTTATAAATCCGGCCTCTTGGTAAGACTCTCTTTAATGTTGCCGTGGTACTATCATATTGAAAAGTCACCCTGTAAACTCCCCGACGTATACGGTACATATCTTCTGCCCCCTTTAGCTTGGAACAATCCCGAATATCACCGGGTCCTTTAGCGATTTGTATCTCTTTTATTACCTCCAGTATAACCAGCTTGAATTTTTTAGGTAACGGAGCCGTGTCTTTAACAAAGGCTCTTGAAATATCAACCTTCATGCTGATAACGATTTTAAAAATTCAGCCTTTTCAGATTGGTTTAAAATGTCATCCGTGCCCGGGGCCTTAGATAAGGCTATTAACATTTCATCCTCATTAGCCAATTCCTCTAATACACTTTCAATGTATGATTTTAAATTCTGACCGTAGTTAACCGCTATTAACCTTAGATTCTTCTCTGTTTCAGGTCTAAGGTTAATGATCTTCCTTTTTGTTATAACTTTTATTTTATCCATGTTTTCAAGATTTACATTTATTTTAATGCAAATATACATATAATATATACGATATATATGTATTTATGTATTCTAATTAAAAATTGCAGGCAACTAAAGCCTGCTAAATCTCTTTTAATACCTCCTTTAAAATTGAAGACAAATCTACTTCTGAATGGAAACGGGTTGGCGTGCATTTGGGTGGCCAGTTTAACCATATCATCCTTGACTTTATGACAAAGAAAACAATAAACATCCTTGACTTTGTTACGCATTTAAAAGCAATATTTTGATTTTTAAAAGAATAATAGAAAAAAACCTCGAGGCCTGGAAGAAAAATCCAAGTCGTAAGCCACTTATACTCAGGGGAGCACGACAAGTAGGAAAAACAACTCTTGTAAAGGAGTTTGCAAAATCCTACAGATACTGTATTTTATTAAATCTCGAAAAATCATCAGATGCTGCCTTCTTTAATAATAATATTGAGGCTAAAACCATTGTGGAATCACTTTTCCTGTCAAAGAACATTTCGATAGCTTCAATAGGTGAAACACTATTGTTTATTGACGAGGTTCAGGAATCACCCGGGGCTATTCAAATGCTCCGGTACTTTTACGAGGAATTTCCTGACCTGAATGTAATTGCAGCCGGGTCACTTTTAGAGTTTGCCATGAAAAAGGTGAAAAGCTTCCCGGTTGAAAGAGTTGAATATTTATACCTGCATCCCCTGAATTTTATTGAATATCTGGAGGCTATTGATCATCAGGCGGCTCTGGACCAAATGGGAAGAGTACCGGTTGAACCATTTGCACATACTGTTTTGCTTGGTTTATTTAATAAATATGCTATAGTTGGAGGTATGCCTGAAGTAATAAGCAATTTCATTGAAAAGGACAGTTTAACAGAACTGCCCAAAGTTTATGAGAGTATTTGGGGCACTTACATAGATGATGTTGAAAAATATGCAACCAATAAGACAGAGCGTAAAGTGATAAAGCACATTATGTCTACTGCACACCTGTATATAGACCAGCGTGTTAAGTTCCAGAATTTTGGCCAATCCAACTACAGGTCACGGGAGGTCGGGGAAGCCTTCAGGAATCTGGACGATGCCAGGGTTATTCAACTTATTTACCCGACTACCAATATTGAAATTCCAGTTAAGCCTGATTTGAGAAAGTCACCCCGCCTTCAATTTCTGGATACCGGATTGATAAACTATGAACTGGGAATCCAGGCAGAAATGTTGTCTTTTGCAGATCTGAATAATTCTTATAAGGGTGCAGTTATTCCTCATTTGATTACCCAGGAGTTAATTTCATTAAATACTTTTAGTTATAAAAAACCAAATTTCTGGGTCAGGGAGAAAAAGCAATCATCATCAGAAGTTGATATGGTATATACCTATTCGGGTAAAGTTATTCCAATTGAAATAAAATCAGGTAGTGTAGGTAGCCTGAAATCACTGCACCAGTTTGTTGAACGCAGCAATCATCCATATGCAGTTAGGATGTATGCCGGAGAATTTAAAATTATTAATACAAAAACACCTGGTGGCAAACCGTATCTGCTGATGAATATGCCCTATTATCTTGGCACAAAAATATCTGAATACCTTGCCTATTTTATTGAGAATTACAAAAAATGATTTTTTAACCCACATTGTAGCTTTTAGTTTGCAATGTGCTGATATTATGAGCTGTCATTTTTAAAAAATTCAGTTTTCCTAATGACGTGATAAGTTTAAAACTTTCGGGTAATTATATCCTGGAAATATATCCTGTTGGTAATCCGGAAAACCCGGCAATTACTCAAAGATTTATTATAACTGAAGATGCTGTAAATATTAATGTTACAGCCCACAGACCTCAAATGACAAAAGATAACAACACTCATCAGCAGGAAGATTTTACGGTAAATTATTCAGGTATGAACATCAATGATCCTTACAGAAATATATATGCTTTCATACTTCAGAACGGCAGATGGGATAATGCCAAACGAAACTTAAAGCCAGATTTCTACGGGAATAACGAGCTTAAATATAATTCGTTATCGGATAAAAATATTTTTCAGGGGGGAAATGAATACAGATATTTCGATATCAAAAGCATCAGATATCAGTCAGAATATATCTAAGAGGATAGATTATGCTGCCCCCAACTATAATGTTTTTCTTTATCCTACAGATAACAGGGAATTCAAACCATATTTTTATTGGAAGGATTTCAACGGCAAATATTACATAGCTGTTCAGGAGGGACGGAACGCCGACACCGATGCAGATTATGTCTATGTTTATTTTACACTGCCTTCAAAACAATTGATTCCGGGAGGGAAGATGTATGTATCCGGGGGTTTGAATAACTGGACCTTTGATAAAATTAACCTGATGACATTTAATCAGGAAAAAAAAGAATATGAATGCACGATGCTTCTGAAACAAGGATGGTATAATTATGAATATGTTTATCTGAAAGATGGTGAGACCGATGGCACTGCAAGCCTGTTTGAGGGCAGTCATTATGAAACTGAAAATGATTATTTAGTGCTGGTTTATTACAGAAATCCCCGCGAACGTTACGACAGGGTGATTGGTTCGTTTACTGCCAATACTTTGAATCGACTTTCCAATTAATGTTATTCCGGACTGGCATCTTTTGCATATAGTATTAAAATTATTCCAAAGGGAAAATCATAGAATAACATATTTAATGTATCGAAACTGACCAATAAATAATAATATTTACATTGGATAACAGCCATTTATTACGTATATTTACATTGGTAAATAGCCATAAGATGGCATTTATATTAATCTAAAAACGATCCAAATGACATGAAACGAGATATTTATGAAACATTATGCAGATGGAAAGATGAGGTAAATCGTCGTCCTCTATTAATAAGAGGTGCAAGGCAGACAGGTAAAACGTATATTGTGAATGAGTTCGGGCAAAAGAATTTTACATCGCTAATTACAATCAACTTTGAGAGGAATCCTGAATATAAAGATATATTTTCCTCAAATAATCCTGTTGAAAATTTGGAAAAAATAAGCCTTTACACAGGTAAGAGAACAGTACCCCGTAAAACATTGTTATTCCTTGATGAAATTCAGGAATGTCCTCAGGCAATTATGTCATTGCGCTATTTTTTTGAAGAATTGCCGGCAATCCATATAATTGCTGCCGGCTCATTAGTTGAATTTACATTGGCATCTGAAGATTTCAAAATGCCGGTCGGGCGTATTCAGTATTTGTATCTGTTTCCACTTTCTTTTGGCGAGTTCCTAAGTGCAATAGGAGAAGAGAATCTGCGTTCATATCTATTCGATTTTTCAAAACTGACAAATTTACCAGAAACGCTTCACAATAAACTTAACGAATATGTCCGTAAGTATTTTCTGACGGGGGGCATGCCGGCAGTTGTACGAGAATATTGCACCTCACACGATATGCTTAATTGTCAAAAAATACAACGTTCAATAATAGATACATATATCGATGATTTTGCAAAATATTCAAGAAACTCAAAACATCAATATCTCAGAAAAGTTTTTAATGCAGTTCCGGCAATGGTTGGTCAGAAGTTTGTTTATTCAAAGGTTGACAACAGTATAAAATCGAGAGACTTGAAAGAAGCGCTTGAACTATTGGAAACAGCAGGTATAGTGTTCAGAATAAAAAGAACAAGTGGTGCAGGGTTGCCCCTGGCATCAGGTGTTAATGAATCCTATTTCAAAGTGATTTTCCTCGACATTGGCTTGCTTCATGCCATGAGTGGAGTATATGCCGATACTGCAAAAGAAAAAGATTTTACATCTATATTCAAAGGCGCTGTGGCAGAGCAATTTGCAGGACAGGAACTAATTGTTTGCCAAAACCCATATACAAAACCGGGTTTGTACTATTGGAGCAGAGATGCAAAAAACAGCAGTGCTGAAATTGATTACTTAATTGCAATAAATTCAGAAATAGTACCGATAGAAATAAAATCGGGATCATCAGGCCGAATGAAAAGTCTAATGATTTTTATTAAAGCATACAATAGTAAAAGGGGCATTAAAATTTCGCAAGCCCCTTTCAAAGCCGAAATCCCAATTATGTCATTACCATTTTATGCCATCGAAAGCTTTTTAAAAATTGAAATCACTCACGCTTTATCATGATAATCCAGTGTCTTGCCATTAAGAATAGTGGCACTATCGACTGGATTGAATTTATCGCCTTTTATTGCACCAGGATAATCTTATTGCCGGATTGATTATCAATTTGTATTTACAGGGTAAATGGCTGGGCATATAACACACAACTTTGCACAATCAATGCTATTTTCCTTTCTATTCTTAGCATAGGAAAACAAAAATAATACTTTATCTTATTTTTCGGTTGTAAATGAGGATGCCGGTAGCCCTTCCTTATTAAACAGCGTTGCAATACAGTAATCCCGCCATGCGTATCTCGCATATTTAGGTTTTGCTATTGACAACGAAAACACCTGGACTTTGTCACCTACAATCTTTGCTGTTGCAGGAACATAATTCTTGTCAGCTCCTGCAATTTCAAATCCGGACAATTTTGAATCTTTCGACATCAGGCCACTGCCTGTATAATCGAACTCGAGAATTATTTTACTTCCTGAAATCCTATAGTTTTTATACAAAGGCCCGGAGGCAACAATATTTTTACCATAGTCATTGGCTAATGCCAAACCTGCAAGCCTGGCGGCAACATCTTGTTTGTTAGATGGATGAATATTGGTGGGATTTCCTATATCCAGTGTTACGACCATACCAGTGTTCCTGGTTTTTAAACTCTTTCGTTGCGCGTCTCTTAATGCCGGTGATAATTCATTTCCATAGTTAAAAGGTGCAATTTGAACATAATAGAATGAAAAGTCGCTGTTCCATCTTGCTCTCCAATCTTCGATCATGCTGGGGAATAACTTTTCATATTGCTCTGCTCTACCAACGTTATTCTCCCCTTGATACCAAATGGCACCTTTGATTTTGTAGGGAATCAATGGGTGAATCATATCGTTGAACAATATCCCGGGCGTTGAAGAATCAATCGAAGCGTAAGCAAAACCAGAGGGTCGAGTCTTGAGAGCATCCGGATTTAAATGATACAGGTAAAACTTATTATTCAGAATGTCAGCAATATGATTGAATCGCCATTCACCATTGATTTGAATTTCTTTTCCAGACATATTTTTTAAAAGCATTTTACCCTTAAACCCACCTGGACCTCCGGTATCTATAACGCGAATAGAGATTGTATTTAAACCCTTGACTAACATTGATTTGGGAATAACATAGTTCCTGGGACAATCCCAGCAATTTGTGCTTCCAATTTTTTGACCATTGAAATATGTAATATCCATATCATCAATACCCCCGTCAATAATAAATGTACAATCTGAACTTATATCCTCAATGAATACTTTTTCCCTGAACCAAAAAGCCCCATCAATTTTTGTGTCATTGAATAACTCCTCAAACAATCCAGGCAAATTAACTTTGCCCCAGGATGAATCATCAAAAGCAGGCTGCAAGAAAGCTTCATCCCTGAGGTCTAAATTGTTCCAACCTTGATTATCAGTTGGAACACTTACTGTTGGGAATTTTGATAAAAAAGCTTGAATTTCACCTCTATCCAGAGATTTTATAGCCTCTAATTCCTTTTTAAATTCTCCCAGGCTTAAAATCTTTTCCTGACTAATCCAGGACTCTACAGGGGTCCCCCCAAAATTGCTATTTATTATTCCTATCGGAACATTCAATTCTTTAAAGAGTTTGCGTGCAAAAAAATAAGCAGTGGCGCTAAAGTCACCAGCAGATTCAGGAGAACAGACCATCCATTGTCCGTTTAATGTGTCAACTACTTCCAATGCAAGGTTTCTCTTTACCGTAAATATACGTATTGCCGGATAATTGGCATTGGCAATCTCTTGCGCTGAATTATCAACAGGACCACCTGGAATAAATCCTTTTAATGGCATTTCCATATTAGATTGCCCGGAAGACAACCAAACCTCACCAATAAGCACGTCATTTAACCCAAGTTGAAAATACACAAGTGTAAAATATTCATATTCAGTGATATGCATTTTAAAAGTTTACAATTGGGTCACTACATTTAATTTTCTGGTATAAGGTCTATGCCTCCACCCAAGTTCCTCATATATTTGCATTGCTTCACCATTAGGACGAGAACATACTCTTGCATAAACCTTTTTGCATTCTTTGGCATTAATGCTAACTGTGGCACATTGTTGGGTCTGCATTATGGTTGATATTTTTGACCAGCCATGATTAATCCCTTTGTCTTTCAATCTAAGCCTTATATAATTAACAATTTGATATGCCAGTAACCCCATCCAAATATGAGGTTCTATATATTTATCTTTCTGATGGAATATTGGCCTGATGTCCAAATCATTCTTCAGACACCTGAAAATGGCTTCCATCTCGCGGGTAAGGTTATAAACATCCCATATTTCACTTTCGGTAAGCTTTTTTCTTGAATATCGAAGGAAGTATTCCCCTTTTGGTTTTTCTTTTTCCTTTTTGCGTTCCCAACTGATGTCTTTTACCAAACCATTTTTATGGTCTTCTAAATAATCTATTTGGTAATATTTTGCAACTTTTGAGTATTGGTCTTTCAGCCTGCCAACATGTTCATGAACGGCCGTTATTTTTTTTAACCTTCGTGGCAGTAGAAGTCCTTGCTTTAAATATTCCAGTCGTTCTTCAAAACGTTGGGTAAGTTTTTCGTCCATGGATGATTCCTTCAGGGTCTTTTTTTCGCTTTTTACCCGTAGGAAAGTGTCTTCATAACCTTCAACAAATACTTTTTCTATTTCAATTTTGCCCCCGGTATTGTCTTCTACAAATAACACTTTTGGTGATATTTGTAAATACTCTTTTGGTTTCGAACGGCTGACACATACATAGTCATAACCCTCTTGCTTTAGCATAAAAAGGTTTTCATCTGTGGCTATCCCTGCATCCATTGTAACCACAGGTTTTTCTCTTTTAACAGGCAGTTTACCCTTTATTTTGCCTAGCACATCCTTCAGGGTTGATGGTTCGCTTATATTACCGGGATACAGTTGACTGTACCTTAAAAATCCCATGCTGTCTATGGCAAGAGATAACCCTATTAAACGGCAATCGTTCCTTTTTTCTTTGCTGCGTCCAAACATGGCTTTTCCTGATCCCTGCATCCTGCCTTCGAAATACATGTTGGTCAAATCGTAAATAATGATATTGTCATGGTTACTGAAAAGTCCACTACAAAACTTGTAAAGAGTGTCCTCTATCATCTCCTTCCCCTCGTATAGCTTGATAGCTGTTTTATATAACAAATAGCGGTTAATGGACTGAGGTTCAAGTCCAAACAAGTGTGGCAGTTTAGTGTTGTTTTGTAGCCATCTTTCTGTTTCAAGTTCGCTGGAAGGATGGAGCATTTTTGCTGCAATCAATACCATTGCCATGGTAGCTTCGGTTTCATCAAAACCTATTTCGCTAAGACACTGTGACAAACCTGCTTTCTCAAATGCCTGCTTGCATAACCATGCCCCGCCTACTTCCCTGCTATCCTCCATATCTATTGATGAAAGATCAACTTCTTCCCACTTCCCGTGACCTTCCTTTCCAAGTTTTGGTAGCTTGCCTGATAATGGGAAAAGTCTTTTTTTAATTATTTCAGATGAGAACCTCTTGGCAAGGACATCGATCTGTTTATCAGTGTTTTGAAACATTGACCTGGTGCCCGTTATAAGTTCTTCTATCTTGTCGGCCAATAATTTATGTTTCTCCCTGGGTAATTCTTCCAGGCTACCCAAATTCAGTAAAACCTGCTGGCGGGTTTTATCCCCGACTCTGTAAGAATGGATCAACCGGTAATACCTATAAGCTTTACCTTCTTTTTTGTTCTTTTTATCGACTGCACGTATAAACATGGTGCAAATATACAAAACGGAAATCAAATAAACAAATCTATGGGTCACTACAAAAGGTGTTGAAAATGCTATATGTCTGATTATTAGATTATAAAGATTTTGAAAAAGTGAAAAAAACCTAAAAAAAGGCGTTTTTTATAGATTTTTGACCAAAAAATTTTAACTTGGGTTAAAACAATGCTACTTTTCTTAGTAGAAATCGTAACCGTATATGGACCGCCGGCCTTAAGGGTGGAAAGCTTTAATTGCCATTTTCCTGTTTCATCAGCTATTGTTGTTGCTTCTTTGCCCCAACTTCCCCAGACAGTAACTTTCTCATTGGATTGTACGTCACCCCAAAAAGTTACCTCATCCATTTGTTGAAGGACCATATGGTCAGAAAAAAGAGCACCAACCGATAGCGTTTTGATTTCCCTTTGGCAGGAATTCAACATGCCTATAAATAGAAAAGAGTATGTAATTAATAATAAACAGATTTTTTTCCATATTTAAGTTTAGGTATAGGCGTTTAGACCGCCCAAGTTAATTGATTGATTATAAACGAACAGGCTTAGCAAAAACCATCTTTCTTATGAGTACATCGAAGATTGTCTCCATATTTGAACGTCTATTGTGTCTAAAATGGAACTCATCAAGGTATCCTTGAAGTCGTTCTTCACTGCAATGTTGGTGAATTCCTCTTAACCATCCCTTTATATTCATAATATGGAAATGGAGATCAGGAAAATTTTTGCCCTTCTCGGATTTCATTTGTTCCAGATTTGGGTAATCTTTTTTTAGAGGAATATATCCTCTCCAAACATCAGTAACGATTTTTGCATCCTTGCTAATATATGTTTCAAAAAATGGTTTAAAAGAAGCATTAGAAGCATCGCTGATAACTTGAGCGTAAGCACGTCCAACTCCGCCTTTGACTATTTCGAGGGCGACAATGACGAGCTTTTTATCTCCTTTACTTCGACCTGGTTTGCCTTCTTCTGGTCCGCCGATATAGAATTCATCAACATGAACTATACCGCTGATTGGATGCAACTTACTACTTTGCATAGCTTGTTGAATTTTCCATTTGAATTCCCAACAAGTCTTCTGACGTAGTTCAAATTCCCGGGATAATTCCAATGAAGACATTCCTTTATTCTTTGTGCTTATCTTGAATGCAATGTGAAAAGCCAGTTGCAACGGAAATTTACATTTATCAAACAGAGTCCCGGCGGTTGGGCTTTCATCATATTTGCATTTCATACATCTTCTTGAAAATGGCTTAACGCCTTTGCAGTATTTTGTATGACCACATTTTTTACAATGGAATTCAGTTTCGTTCCACTTGATGTCAGACAAGTAGCGATAGCAGTCTTCATCCGTCGAAAATACTTTGTAAAATTTAATTGAGTTCACTCCTTTAAATTGATTTCTATCATTCATGCTACAAAGGTAGCATATTTAAAAATATTGGGCGGTCTAAGCGCCTATACCTATTTAAGTTTATTGTTTTAATGATTTATAGATTACCCGAATTCAAAATCCTTTTCCAGGAATGTATGACTGAAACCGGATATTTTGCCACTTTTCATTTCAGGATAGTCAGTATCTTTTCCAGACGTTGTATGCCTTGGATCATAGACCTTACCGTATGATAGTTGATTTTCCAGGAATGTCCCATATGTGTCCATATCGGTTCACCCCGACGTGAGAGCAGAGGATACCATTCACCAATACCCTTGTTTATTACTTTATCGAATACAAAACGATGAACATTTTTGTAAGCATTCCAATATTTTAGATCGCCAAACATAATCGTGCTATCAAGCAGACCAATCATTACCTCAGCCTGTTGCCAGAATTCCTTTTCCCTGTCATAAACGCCACCTGAGTGCGGACCTTCAACGTAAACGCCACCAAATTCGTAGTCAATGCCATTATTTATGGTATGATTGAAAATAATCCTAAACAGATCGGAATAGTTATTTGGATCAATCTTCAGGATTTTAAGTGCATGAATCATCAACCAGGCAAATTCAGCATTATGTCCGTAGCAGGTATTATCGGTTGCATTACCTTTTTGTCCTTCTTCTGAGAATCTGTCCCATCCCCAAATGATATCGAATTTGATTTGAGGAGCAACAGTCCAATCCTTAAAAAATTGTGGTATACCGGTTTTGTAAACGGGATGGATAATACGGTTTACCAGAAGGTCTATTGCTTCAATTAACTTACGCCTGTGGACATCTTTACCCGAACACTCATATAGTGTTGTGTAAGCTTCCATCAAATGCATATGGACATCGAGTGTTTTCCTGTCTCCACCCTGGCTACCTGGTCCACAAAGTGTCCAATTGCGATGGAACATCTCCCAATAACCACCATACATTGAATCAACACAATACTTTTGTATCATGTCAAATACTTTCTCAGCATATTCAATTCCGCGTGTGTCACCTGTTGCAAGAGTATATTCACTTAGCGAATAGATGGCAAAACTTTGACCATAGATGATTTTCTGATCTATTTTCACATTTCCTTTACGGTCCATCATCCAAAAAAATCCGCCGTATTTTTTGTCCCACATTTTGTCAATTAGAAAATCAATGCCATGTTTTGCCATTTCGACATATTTCCCATCACCATAACCTGCCCGGTGAGCTGAAGATATGGCATAAAGACAACGAGTCTGAGAAATCAATGACTTCTCGTCTTCACCTGTGTCATTTCCGTCTTTATCAAAGTGAGTGATATACCCGCCATTAATTTCGTCTTTCATACGAGTGGTCCAAAAAGGTAACAGTTCGTTAACAAGATGGAATTTTGCCTCTTTTTTTAATTCTGTTATTTCATTCCTGTTCATAATAGGAAAAATTTGGGTTAAAATCTTCTTTTTCAGTCAGTTTCTGATAAATGGCCAATAAAAAATCCCTGTTATCAGCGGTCAGGTAATTCATTTCCCCTCCCATTCTTTGAAATGTCTTGCAATAACGCAGGTAGTAAGCGGGATTATCCATAGGCGGTTCACCATTTTTTTGCCAATCCCAGTCTGATTTTGCCAAATCCACGATCAGCATATAGTGGTTATCAATATGTTCACGTTCCTGAATCTTAAGATTTTGTGACATGGCTAATGATTTTTCAAAGATCATAGGCGACATTACTGCCGATCCAATTGATATATAAACTCCATAGTCAAGATTGCTCACACTTTTTGCATAGCTCAGAAAATCATTTAATGCAGTTCTACCCAATGCGGCCCCATGGTTCAGGGGATGGTTATATATAATATCGTGGCCAATCATCGGATGTCCTGTAAATGGAATCCCCAATTGAAAAGCCCGTGCCTGTACCGAGTATCTTTTATAAGGATGAGGAATTGTCATAAATCCTGCCTGCAGATTGAATTTCTGAATAACCCCAGAGAGATCAACTGCGGAAGCGGCAAGATCAGGATTGGTTTTTATTTTCCGAATTGCCTCTTCATAAAGCAGCGAGACTTCCGGGATTTGTAATCCTTCATTAGAAATCATTTTCCCTATCGACTCACCATATCCCAATCCTTCGTAAGCTCCAACAATTAATGCGAGATTAATATAGAAACCTGTTTCATCCCATATTCCAAACTGTCCGTGTTCAACATTCTCACGAACATCTTCACTTGATTTTCCCTGATAAGCAAACTCCCAATCGTGGATAATACCTGCACCATTTGTCGATAAATGTGTTACCCAGCCTTCTTCCATTAATGCAATCAAAGTGGGAGCCATGCCGTTTTTAATGGTATGTGCACCAAAAGTGAGCATTACGGCTCTTTTCTTCTGCCTTGCCAACCCGATTCGAACGACAGTCTTTTCGATAAGCTTCTTCCCTAATTCTGAAAAATTTGCAGGTTTTTGCGAAACAGGAATATGGTCTTTCTCAATATAAACCTTGTTTTTCCTATCGCCCAATTTCAGACCTCCTGATCTCTCGCAGGCGTCACTGTCGCAGTTTTTAAAACCAGCTTGAGTTTTGTACCTGGAAAGACCGCCTCATAATCATTTAGCGTCTGACATATTTCATTTATAGCCATATTGTCTCTGGGTGTTGCC
>DATKUO010000126.1:0-2251 GCA_035530515.1 Bacteroidales bacterium | reverse complement strand
CGGCTCGGCCAGGAAGGATTTTGCGGGTCTACCTTCATGGCGTGAAAATAAAGGATGGTCATTATTTCCACCACAGAAAGGGAACCGCCGGTGTGTCCGGCGCCGGCGTGGCCGATGGTCTCGATGACCAGGCGACGAATTGTTTTTGCTTCTTTTTGTAAATTCTGCATATTCTGCATATATCAAATTAGGGATGGTATTAAAACAACATTTTTAAACTGCAATTCAGGAAAACCATTCTCTTTCCCGGTTTTTAAGATCTCCAAGTATCTCAATGGCAGTATTCACATTGTCTACAATCTGAAAATCGAACATCCCCACGCAGATAAAATCTGCTCCGTTCTCAAATGCAAAACGAAATCCGTCTTTCGGCAAAATGGCTCCACCTGCTAATACCTTATAAGCAATAAATGGTTTTTTAACTTCTTTCATAAATTCTGTAGTTTTGTCAGGAAAAAGGTCGAATATATTATCATGGTTCTTATTGTGATCCAGATTCCCCTTATTATACGAATCTTCAACACTCCATTCAATCCTCTCAGACTCAGGATGAGCCGACCAGTATTTATCATGATGGAAAGTCTTTACATAATAGTCAACAGGTAAACCCTCCCTCTCACAGGCTTTAACAACTTCAAGCGAATGAGCTCCCATACCAGCTAAATACCCTTGTTTTTTAATATATTCAACAGCTTTTGCTAGCAATGCAATTTTCCCTTCCTTAACATAAAGGTCGGCATGTCCACCCAGTATATATATGGCATCAGCCCCATATCCAATTGTCATGTCAATGTTATTAAGAAGATTTTTAGGATTCATTTTACGATCAAGTTGGGTCTGACATATCGATTGCATTTTGCCTCTATACACCTTCAGATACTCATTGAAAGTAGGGTAAAACCAAGTTTCCATGAATGTTGCGTTAATCCCGGCCATTTCAGCAAGGTGCCAGGTCTCCAATATTTTATAATCTGTATTATATGCTTTAAAAAGTGTACTGACATACTGTAAGTCACGGGCATGAGCATAGCCAGTCGCCATATTACATCCCATCATCATCTTGCTAAGATTCATCTCCCCAAGCTTACCAACAGGCAATTTACCTTTGATATCTTCTATTTGTTTAAAATCAACCCTGATCCTAGCAGTGGCACCGGATATAGCATCTGCACCTTTTTCTGACAAATTCCTAAAAAATGCGCCTCCGAATACGGCCAGAAAAGGTATTCCTGCAAGTCCTTTGAGTAATTCCCGTCGATGATTACTTTTCTGATCGTCAGGTTCTTCCTGAAGGTCTGGTTTTTTCTGAGAAACAATTTTTTTCTTTTTCCGCAACATATCTAATCCGAAGAACTGACCCGATTTGGTCAAGTCTAGCATAATCAGAGCAACGAGCTCAATAAGGTTCTTATTTACTATCAGGTAACTGCCTTCGGATGGAACACCATAGCTAAAGACACCAAACGGAGGATAGGCCAAATAATACATCAACAAGAGAGTAACTCCACTCCATGATGCAAGCCTGGTAAAAAGACCAAGGATAAGTGCAAGTCCGATCAGGGTAAGACCCCAGGCATTTGCAGTATCGATGATCCACATACTGGTATCTCCGGAACTCATCCATCGGAATAAATCACCGAATATCCAACGGGAATTTTCCAGAAATGGCCTGGCAGTCCAGGCAGGATTCAGTAGTTTTACTAATCCTTCATATAGGAAATGCCATCCTATTATTATCCTTAATAAGGCCAGGGAAACTGGTACAAGTCGGTTTTTAAAAATAGTATTCATCATTATGCTTTTCATAGTTTGCATATTTATAAAGCTAATTTATAATTCTTTAGCAATAATTACACGTATAAGTTATTAACGGTTTTTTTTAGAGATGCCCTTAATTTAATCTTTCTGCCAATTTAACAGTCTCTTTATTGCATTCATGGAGACTTGAGCCGCTTCCTCTGGATTTCTTTTCAGAACATTCCGGTAGTAAGCAAAAGATTCAAACTCCACGGAACAAAAACCTTGATAGCCAATAGCCTTCAAAGCGCTAAAAAAATCAGACCAATCCACTAAACCTTCTCCAAGTATGGGAAAAAGAAAGTTATCACGTACGCCGACACAATCCTTCAGATGCACATGTTTTATTTTCTTTCCCCACTGTTTTACTATCCAGCCCACATCCAGATTACCGTAAAGAATTCCGTGCGAAGGATCCAGGTTCACCCCTAAATATTCCGAATCATAGTGTTCT
>DATKUO010000125.1:0-38367 GCA_035530515.1 Bacteroidales bacterium | reverse complement strand
ACTGCCATAAAAAACAATCAAAATGTGTTACTGGCTTTAAATGTTATCGCCGAATATAAAAGAAACTGATTCATTCACTCTCTTTAAATATTAACTTTAGGCACTCTAAACTTTAGCTCACTTTAAGTACTGATCCGTTACTCATTTTTATATTATTCCAATTGTGTTTTTTTAAGTCTGATTATTCCTGTACGAATGTTATATCAAATGTTCCGCTGTAACTGCCTGGCGGATTAGCAAGTGGATTACCTACAGTAAGTTCTCCTCCCACATTTAATTCTGTTGGTACAGGATAAGCTACAGTTGTAACAAATGGTGATCCGAGATCAGAGTCACCAATGTGAAGAGACAAAGATCCTCCATTGCTACCTGGTAACAAGACATCCGGCCCGTTTAAGAGAGAGATTACTGTTCCCGGGTTGGCAACCACTTCATAAAGAGCTGTTGAATATAAATAACCGAGACCTAGCTGTACAACATCACCTGTAGATGAACGTAATCCTCCGGAACTTATGGTAACTGTTCCTCCTGCTGCACCATGAGTGAATGCTCCAAAGCTAAGTCCCTGACTGGTTACTGTCACGACTATCGGACGGGGAGGAGGTTCCTGAGCACTTACCTCCTGTGATAATAAAAACAGAAAGATAACTGGTATTACAATTGAAACAAGTCGCTTCACGAAGGAATCTGTTATTGTATTAAATCTCATCAATTTTGTATAAATATCTTTTTTGAAATCCTCTCTGTGCCGCTGATAAAAGAGACAATATAAATCCCATCCTTTACCCCGGGGTTGAATTCATGATAACCAACCTCATATACTTTCTCAATAAACAATACCTGCCCTGTCAGATTGTAAACCATCAAAGTACCATTTTCTCCGGGAAGACTATTGATTTCTACTTTAAGTATACCCCTATAGCAGTAAATGTTAAAAAGATCACTCCCGGGAGAATTATCCTCAATATCTGTAGTGACGTTTGAAAGGTTGAGAAAAAACCTGTTTATATATTCTCCGGTACCAAGGAGAAGACTGAATTCTTTATCAGGAAGTAAATCATGTTCTGTACCTGCCAGTATATCAGAAATATAAATCCTCATTCCGAAAAGAGTCTCCTCAACATCGCGGATCTTTATAATAATATTTCCGGTTTTATTAAGTTTAAGTCCAAGAGGCACCTTACAGAAATTATCAGAGACAGGAGGCAATGCACTTATTGAGAGTTTTGTTTCGGAAGGAGTGACAGTATAAAGGTTTGGCACCTTCAGGTCGGTATTAAATAGTTTAAGCGCATCCAGTTGACTGTCGAATTCAGGCGTAGCCTTTTCATTAAAATAGATCAGAACCGGATCTGTGGAAACCGGGTCATCTGAAAAACTTGCGGTAAGCCTGAGTAACGGTACCTGATTAACCCCCTTAGATTTTGTAAATGGATGAGTCAGATCCGTTATTCTGACACTGTTGTTCATTGCCAGTGTGCCGGTTACAGGGAAAGTGCCATCAGATACATGAATGAAAAAACCCTGCATTGAAGGGATAACATTCGTAGCTAATCCATCGCTTGAAACACCCCCAACATAGGAGCTGTATGTCCCTCCGTACTGATCTGTGGAACTCGCTTTAAAATAATACAGAGCATCATCTATATTGGTTTTTGTCCATCCGGATGCTGCATCCCAGTCGATGGGGGATGGGTATGGGTTGCCAACGAGATTAAAACCTTTCGTATAAGTGTTATTATTATTATAAAGAGTAACAGAAAGACTTCCGTTGTTAACGACACCTGTTACATCAACCGTATTGACCGCCGCGGACGAGCCAAAATTTACTGCATAACCCTGCAGAGGAATGAGGGGGTTTGTTGTCGGATTGTGGTAACTGACCCACCCTGAGGATGTACGGCTTTCATCATACGTGAAGAATGTAAAAGCACCAAGTGTCAAATCATCAGCAAACTCATTAACAGTAGCTGACTGGAAAGGGGAGCTGAAATATTTATATCCGAAACCAGAGGATAGATATCGTTGCATCGTAACATTACCATTTACCTGCCCGGTTCCGCTTCCATTGATAAGAGCTGTTTGAGTGGCTGTAGATGCCAGGATTAAAAATCCGCCCGATGAGAGGTCCCCGTTTTGTGCTGTAACAATACCCGTAATGTTAAGTGGTCCCTGTAAAGTGACCCCAGAAGGATTATTGATAATCAAATCCATAATGGTGTTGCCGGCAAAAACATCAGCCCCGATAAACTGAGCTACAGACCCATCCATTTCAATTTTTCCTGCATCAGCGGTAAATGTCCCGTTATTGGTGATTGTCCCTGCGATCTGAATTGTATTACCTGAAACAGTCAAAGATGTATTAATATCAATTACTATATTATTAACAGTTCCGATAGCACCACTACTAAGTACTGGCTTATTCGGTACATCAGGTATTTGAACAGATGTTGTCGAATTAGGAATAAATCCACAATACCAGTTTCCGGGAACATTCCAATCAGTACTCACTACTCCGGTCCAAAGGCCGGTAATAATGGTGAGAAGGGCTGCATTGCTATTTACAGGTGAGGTTCCACATGGACTGGAAACAATACATCTGTATAACTTTCCATTTTTTGCTATTCCGGGATTGGTAAGATTTAGTGTTGGGGTAGTTGTGCCACTATATATACCTCCATCGGAGATATTAACACCGTCCTCCTGCCATTGGTAGGTAAGATTATAACCGGAAGCTGCCACTGTAAAAGTAGCATCTCCACCTTCACATATTGTTGATGGTTGTGGTTGAGTATTTATAGTAATACCGCTAAAAATAGTCAGGGTTACATCTGTAGCTGTGCTTTCACAACCATTAATTGTTTGTGTCACAGTATAATTATAAAAACCGGCTGCAGTCTGTCCGGTCGAATATGGATTCGCAGTACTTACCAGCGTTCCACCGCTATACCAGCGGATATTCTCACCGGTAGTTGTTTCCAGATAAGCTATCTGATTTATACAATACTCTTTATTTGGAGCGACAGGTGCAGGAGGAGAGTCAGTAATAATGATATCCTTTGTAACATCATTTGGGACACAACCTCCAATATATGTGTATGTTATTGAATAAGTTCCGGCTGAGGGAGGAGTAAACACGTCACCAACAATATATGGATTTCCTGAATACGTGCCGCCGGATGGATACCCAAATGTAAGTGTTATTGGTCCGTCACAGATACTTGCTGACGGAAGATTATTTGATGAAACTCCAACAACATCTAAAGCATAGAATGTTGAAGGGGAAGATTGGTTATTATACTCGGTTCTCATCCATCCGTTAGATCTTACTTCATCAGATATTCTCAGTTCATCAAACATTCCGCTAAAATAATAACTTGACTGGAAGGGCTCCTTACCAACGGTTAAATTATCAGATGCTGTTCCAAGAATACCGGTTTTTTTGAATGGTCTCTCCGGGATACCATTTACAAAGGTTTTTATTGAATCGAGAACATCAGAACTTATTCCTGCAAGATAATACCACTGTCCGGTGCTAAGGACTGTTCCTCCCGCTACATCCCTGTTCAATGAGGGGGTATTTGCTGCATTCCTGATTTCAAATTCTACCTTATTATTTGTATAGATCCCGAACTTATAACCTCCGCTTGAATTATTCTGGTTACCCGCAATCTTCTGGTCACGTGCTCCGAGATTCATATAGACCCACGCTGAAACAGTTATGTTCCCCACAAAGTTTATATTGGGGTCATTGATAACTTCGACATACTGATCTGTTCCATTTAATCCCAGAGAATTATAAATCCTGCCAGCTGGATATGTAGGTGAATTATAGGGAGTTCCGGCTTTATTGTAGAAGGTGAAATCATTCAGGCTATTATTATTCAGGTGCCAGACACCTTTATAGTGGCTATCCCAGACTGAGGTAACTGAAGGGTCGGTGGTTATCTGCGGATTTCCATAAAGTATTTTGATTATTGTATTTGATGAAGAAGAAAGGGTTGGAATACGAACCCAGGCAATAAGGTCGCCATTTGTTCCATTGTAATACTCCAGCTGATAATCGAGTTGGTTGTAAGCATCATCAGTAAAAATTATGTCGAATCCATTAGCATTAAATATCTGACCTGTCGGTGAAGTCTGCAAGAAACCCTGTCCGGTAAGGTTAACTAATAGAGGAAAATTATAAAGATCGGATCCCCCGGTAACTTTGGTATAATCAATAGTAATATTTCTTTCATAACCATAACCCAGTGAAACTGTAATACAACCAGTGGCTAAGGCAAAATCAAATGAAGTAGTATTGAGGTTTGTAACTCCACTACGGGAGACATCATTACCTGACTGGGACCCGTGGGTGCCTAAGGCTCTCCAGGTGGTATTGCCATCATCCCTTCCGGTAACCCTTGAAGCCTCATTGATTGTATAACTTATAAATCCGTTACCGGTTAAGTTGAGTGTATAGGTTGCCGCAGGAAGCCCGGCGCTGAAAAATCTCCAGTAACCTTCAGTAAATGTGTTATCAAGGCTAACAACACCATCGGCATAAGCCACAAAACCTGCTGGAGGAGTGGCAATAAATTCAGCAGTTATGTCGGTTCCTGCAGATAATGAGGAAAAATTCATTACGGCTGGTCTGTAAAAAGCAGCCGTTCCAATAGGGAAAAGATAATCAGTAGACAGGGTAGTATTGACCGCCCGCCTTAACTTGCCAATAACTGTACCTGACACATGAGTTAATGAACTGACAACACCATTGGAAAGTGCCAGCGTGAAAGCGCCTGTGATAATATTTCCCTGCGTCATGGTCAGGGTATTGCTAACTGTGACACTTCCAGTTAATGTAACACCATTAGCATTATTAATAGTGAGGTTATTTAGATTTGCTGCACTTGATGGCATTAAAACGCCGGTGCTTGTCCCTCCGAATACAAGGCTGGAAGATGATGTGGTTGACAGGTTTGTTGGTGTTCCTGTAATAGTTGGTCCGTTTAATGTAAGGGTATTTGCTCCGATTGAAAACGAGCCAGCTGTCAAAGTTATAGTCCCAGCAACAGAAGCGCTGTTCGTGAGAGCCACCCCTGCAGTATTGCTAATGTTAAGGTTATTGGCGCTTGAGAATCCGTTTCCTGTAACCTGCGCCAATGTTCCATTATAGGTATAATTGGCTCCGCCATTAAATGTTTTTGTTCCGGTAACCTGTATTGAGCCTGTTCCCGCTGTTGTTGAAAGACCCTGAGTGTGGGCTGTAATAATTCCGGCACCTGAGTTGAGCGTAAAAGTACCGATACTACCATCAATGAGGCTTGTCCCAACATTCAATGTGGAACCACTATTAACCGTAAAATTTATTGTATTTGAAATCGTTCCGCCTGTTTTAGCATAGGTTTGAGTAACTGTGCTATTGAATATAATGGAGCCAGAACCCCCTGCTGTTTCAGTAATTGTCCCGCCTGATTGTGAAAAATTCCCGATAACAGTGAGTGTGCCAATACCATTATCTTCCGACATTAAAAAAGTTCCTGCAGAAATAGAAACATTCCCGTTAACAGTTAATGATGAATTAGCGACACTGCTAACTATTCTATAATTTCCGACTCCACTTTTTATAAAATCTCTCTGTACGGTTATATTTCCAGTACCAGTATTATTGCTATGTACGAAGTTACCAGTGGTATGGGTCATGTTACCTCCTACAGTAATTGTTCTGCTGGTTCCATTATTGGTTAGCTGCAAAGTGCCACTCCCTGAATTGGCCAAACTCAAATTGCCCTGACATGTTAAACTTGATGTCATTTCAATGTTAGAGCCACTGTTAACATTGAATGAAACATTTCCGAAGGTTTGCCCCATTCCCCCTGGATAAGTCGTGGTCATGCCTGTTATATTACAGGTTGAGGCTGAATTCCAGGTAGCAGTGGGGATTGTACCCCCATCCCTGGCATGCTGGTAGGTAGAACCGCTGTTAAACGTTATCGTTCCGGTGGTATTAACTGTACCAGAGTTAACAAGGGCGCCATCTACAGTCATATCAGTACCTGTTCCGTTGGCGACAGTTAGCGTTAGTCCCGTGTTGACTTTTACCTGTCCCCCTGCATTAACGACGACCTGATCAACAGAAACAGAAGCCGTGACAGTTACAGTATGCCCGTTCTGTATTGTAATGACATTTGCTGAACCGCTTGTTGGTGGAGCACCGGCAGCAACCCAGATAGTTCCATCATACCTTTGCCATGTAGCTGCAACGTTCCAGTTACCTGTTGCAGCTGAACGATAATCGTTTGAAGTTTGCCCAAACCCATTATTACCAATCCCTATCGTTGCAGAAAGCAATAGAGAAAATAGAATATACCTCTTTTTATATGGTAAAGTCCATTTCATAAGGCGAACGCTTTAAGGAGCGTCTCTCTCCACATTGATTTGCCAAAACCGGACAGCAACAGCAGTCCATCGAAGAAATTCAACGGCAGGAACAAAGTCTTACTACATGGAAATAGTTCAATCATAGCACTTCCTTAACCAAGAGGTGGCATTACACAACGAAATCGTTGCTTGTCAATTCAACTTCAGCTCCGCTTCAGCATATCTTACCGGTTTAACATCTGAAGATGCCGAATAGATTACACGCAAAGTACCTGCCCTGAAGTCAACTTCCGGTATATTGTTAAGATTAAACCGGAACTTACGGACTATATTAGGTGTATAAACAGCAACACCATTTGCTACGCCGACACGTGTTATCTTACCCCCCAAGGAAATATGATCAACAGCCAGGTCTCCGTAGACTGACATATTACCTGATCGGTTAAATACCAGGCTGATATTTGGGTTGTCATCATTCCCCATTTCAAATGCAAGATCAGAAAGAGAGACTCTGGTTGAAGATTCTCCACTCCTGATAATTACTGGAATAGTGATACCAAAAATAGGGGTCAGCCTGACCGAGATCGTAGTTGTATCTTTGACTGCTTCCTCTTCACCAAGGGGGGTTGCTTTGGGTACCGATCTGAAATAAAAATGAGAACGGTACTCACCGTCAGTAAGCTGATTTCTCCTTACAATCTGAACTTTGACTACCTGTGCTTCTTTTGGGCCAAGAGTGACCGACCGCGGAAAAAAACGAATATACTTATCAGCAAAACGCTGGCCGGGGTCAGGTTCAGTGATTGTCTCAAAGCCTCCATCCTCTGTCATCCTGATCTGGACAATGGATATGGCATAGGTAGCAGTATCCTGTCCTGTGTTTGCAAGATTAAGATCGATTGATCTCATTGACCCTTCAAAAACTGCTCTTCTTGGAGTTATCAAAAGATTTCCCTGTCCATTAAGGTTAAGAGTAAAAAAAAACTCAACCCCGAATACTATTGACAGTAGAATAATAGAAAAATTCAACCTGCATGAGTGGGCATGTCTATACAAAAAGAACGGTATGGAAACTGACATTGAATTATATTTTTTAATTAAAGTCCACTTAGTTAAAGTCAAAGGTTATAATATAGGATCCGGTATATATTCCCACCGGATTGTCGTAGAGGGTACCCACTTTAAGTGTTGCACCAACATAAACATTCTGAAATCCATCCTGTAGCATCCCGGCACCTAAGCCCGGAGAAGGTATTGATACCCAATCTTTGACAAGCATGGTTTTTATATTACCTATGTGGGTGAGAATAACCGGGCTTGCTGGCAGAGTTATTGAATAAGCAGCATTAACATCTCCCGATACATAAAAACTGGCAGCATTATGAGTGCCGACACCTTTATAGACACTTCCCAATACAGAGATTGTATTCTCGGGTGTCAGAATTATCTCTCCACCCTGCGGACCGGGAGCAAACCGCCCGAAATTCATCTGCGACGTCTCACTTGCTGAGAAGACCGGAATTATTTCTGCAATTATATGTCCTGTCGCATTAACCGGAGTGGTGACCTGGGCTATTAACCTGCCTCCGGTTATATTAAATAAACATACCAGGCTGAAAATTAATATATTAAGCCTTCTCATTCTGTCTGATTTGAGAATAATATCTTTTACGTTAGTCGCTAATTATAGTTTACAGTTACAGTAAAAGGAGTTCCTGATACATAAGTTCCTGCAGGTTGACTTCCTGCAACATTCAGTGTAGCACCAACTGTAAGAGTCTGAGCGCCTGTACCATCAAGTGTACCTCCTGCACCAACTGTGGGAGTACTTGTCCATGTATCAACTGTCATAGTATTGGCACCTGAAGTAATTGTTGTTGCACCAGCCGGAAGAGTGATTGCATATGTGAATGTTGCCTCACCTGAAACATCAAAAGATGCGGCTGTTACAGTACCAGTGTTGGCAGGCAGTGAAACACCACCTGTTTGCGAACGGCCACCTGCAGGGTCAAGTACAACTGTTCCAAGGGCAGCACTTACAGCTACATTGCCAAAGTTCATATCCACTGTTTTAGCTATTGCAATAGGTGTTACAATAGTTGCAGTTGCTGTTGCCTGAGCAAAGGTGATAGCTGAAAAAGCCAGCATTACGATTGAGAGAGTCAGAAATTTTGTCATTTGTTTCATGTAAGTTTGGGTTTAATTAATAATTGGTAAATTTATAATTTTTTTTGGTTTTTAGGGTAACAAAAGTAGCCCTATTCGTATTATACTAATAAGGGATAATTTGTTTCAATAAAACAATTAATTAAAATTATTATTTTAAATAGAGTGCATCTTCCCTGATGTTAAATACTATTTAACATTCCAGTAAAGTTGTTAACAATCTATTTTGCCCAAATTTAATCAAATAATTCCTCGTGGCTTGCCACGGGGATTAATACCATTTATTATTCATGATTGCCGATACTCATATTTTATTTTAACTTTGTATCTGACCATAATCAATAAGACTATCGATGAATAAACAGAAACTAATTTTTGTTGTTGACGATGACCCATTTATTAACATGTTGGTTGTAAAACGGTTTACATCCGAGAGATATCAGCTTGAGGCATTTGAGTATGGTGAAGATTGTCTGAAAAAAATAGAAAAAAACCCCGATCTGATAATTCTTGATTATTTTTTTGTAAATAGTGAGCGGGAGGTGATGAATGGGATGGAGGTCTTTAATAAGATAAAAGAGTTAAAGCCAGACCTTCCTGTAATTATGCTATCAGGACAGGAGAAGGGTGAAATAGTACTTGAACTTGCAAAAAAAGGAATTGATGATTATATTATCAAAGACAATAATCTCATTGATAATCTGCAGATTGCAATAAAAGAATTATTTGAAAAATTATAAAAATGATGTAGGGATGTGGCGCGACACATCCCTACATACATTATATTATTTCAGGATAAAATTATATGTAATTGTTCCCTTCTGTATAGCAGGTGCATCAGGTTTCGATTCAAAACGGGCCTTCATTGCAGCCTCTTTAGCCACTCTGAGCAGGTATTCATCAAGTGTAGTTGATCCTTTGGTTCCCGGTACAGCCTGAACAACTTTACCTGATCTGTCAACACTTACCTCAACAACAACTCTTCCTTCTCCCTGGTAATCATATTTTGGTGAAGGCAATGTTTGAAAACCCCTGCCTTGAAGTTCAAATGAAATACCCTTATCACCAAGACCATTACCATCACCGCGCACATTGGAATCGACTGAACCGGATGTTACACCCTGGTTGCCTGGTCCGGCATTCACACCTTCTCCTGTGGAATTAGTTCCTGCGTTCTTTGAATTTGCCAGTGCATTTTTAGTCCGGTCCATTATATCAGAACGTCTTTTAATTTCTGCTTCAACTCTCTTCCTTTCAATCTCCTCCTGTTCTTTACGTATTCTTTCAGTCTCGATTTGTTCTTTAAGTAATCTGTCAGCCTCAATCTTCTCCAGTTTTTTCTTTTCAGCCTCAGGATCAACTTTCTTAACTTCAGGTGCCTCTTCAAAATCCTGTGTAAGTATAGGATCTTCTGCCTGGTTCTCTACAACATTCGCAGGCACAGGAGGTGATGTCTCTTCCTCAATTACCGGTGGTGAGGGCTCTATCATCCCCATACCAGTATCATCAGTTCCAAAATTAATCAGGATTCCTTCTTCTATTTCAGGCGGTGGCGTTACTGAGAAACCAACAAGAACAAGCAATAACAACAAGACCAGATGGATTATTGCAGTACCAGCTATCCCCTTTCCTCTTTCTGAAGGGAATTTGTGAAGGTCATTATTTGGGTGAGGTTGCAATTATTATTTTATAATTATTTGATTGAGCAATATTCAGAACTCTTACAACATTTTCCCATGGTATATTCTTATCTGCATGAAGGGAGATGTATGTATCAGGCTTATCTCCCAGCTTCTCTTTAAGTACTGACTCCAGATCTTCAAAATTGATTTGTTCCTGTTCAACAAAATATTTAAGGTCACTTGTTATAGATATTGTGGTTAGTGGCTTGGCTGATGTCTGTGAACTGCCTTTCGGCAATAGCAGTTTAAGGGCAGTTGGATGAACCAGTGTTGATGTCAACATGAAGAAAATAAGGAGATTAAAAACAACATCAGTCATACCTGCTGAACTGAAGTTAATACTTATTTTGTTTCTTTTGGAAATTGCCATTTTAACGATCTGTTTTTACTGGTTCATTCAGAATATCCATAAATTCCGTAAGTGTTGCTTCAAGGTTAAAAATCACCTTTTCAACTCTTACAACAAGGTGATTATAAGCAAAATATACTATAATACCGACTATTAGCCCTGCAGCAGTTGTAGTTAGAGCAGTATAAATTCCATTTGAAAGTAATGATACTTCAATATTATTGCCTGCCTGCGACATGGCGTAGAATGATTGAATCATTCCTATAACTGTTCCAAGAAACCCAAGCATAGGCTCAGCACCTGCTATGGTTGCAAGTGTAGGAAATCCTTTCTCAAGTTTTGATATTTCCAGTTTCCCAATGTTTTCAATTGCTGTACTTATATCATGTAATGGCCGGCCTAATCTGTTAATTCCTTTCTCGACCATACGGGACGAGGGACTGTCGGTGGATCTGCATAAAGCAAGTGCTGCATCAATCTTACCATCATGTATATAGTCTTTTATCCTGTTAATAAAGTTCATATCTTCCTTTGTAGCTTTTCTGATAACATAATATCTTTCGATAAAAATATATGCAGCCACAAACGATAATAGGATTATCGGGATCATAACCCAACCGCCTTTAATAGCGAGGTCAAGGAGCGTCAGTTTCATCTGACCTGCATTTTCAACAGGAATACCACCATCCTGTATTATGAGCTGTAAAAATGTCATATTCTTCTTTTTGTTAATTAATTTCTAATACTTTCTAAAAGATCAATTTAGGTTTTTCATTTGCGAAGTTATTAAAAAACGTAATTATACCCTGTTCTATTATGTAGGTTTAATAACAATGGTAAATAATTTATTAACCATGGTTATCACGATAAAACTTAATTATAGCAAAAGTTATTTTTCCTTAACCGTTGTTTCCTCTTCCTTCTTTACGTATGGATTGACCTTTTTCCTGAATAGATCCGAAAACTTGTCAAAGTCCTGCTTATAGAAAATACCGACGCCCTGAGTATAAGGAGCCAGCTTTCCTGTATATGGATTATTAAACCGGTTAAACACTTTGAAGCGTATCTTTTTAGTAATTTTTACCTCTGCATCAAAGTCTCTTGTTATTTGATTTGTATTATCAGCAGTATTACTTGTGCCCCTGACATCAAAATTACTATTTAAAACGACTTTATCATTCAGTAGCTGAGTAGACAAAGCTACCTGGACTTCCTGTGAATTAATATCTTTGGTTCCCGGCCGGTAAACAAAACCTATATCAAAGTCGTTACTTATCTGCGACAGCCAGTTGCTAAGCTGGTTTGAAAGCATTTCAGTAGTTGTTACTGCCATAGCAGAAGTGCCTGTTGTGGTAGGTGAACTTTCATGATAGAAACTATTCATTACCAGCAGGTAAAGAAACTGCCGACTTAATTCCTCTTCAGAAGAGATAGCATTTCGGAGCCCTGTTCGTGTTCTTTCATCAGCAGTCGGCAGATATATATCAAAACCAACTATCGGATTAAAAAGCTTACCTGAAAGTTCAAGCTGGCACTCAACAGGTATTCTTTCTTTAAATTCATCATTCTGGAGTATCTCATATAGCGAAGCTCTCAGCTTATATATGGCTTTAATATCTATTTCTGCATTGTCGAGGTCTCCGTTAAATAATATTTTTCCACCGTTCTCGACACTGAAGGATTTATTTAAGATATTACCCAGTGTAAAAAGATAATCTCCATCTTCAATAATATAATCACCGGAAATTTTGAAATCACCCTTTTGGTCGAGATTAATATTCAGATCACCCGATCCGTGACCTTTCATAACATCACCTACCTTTGAATCGAAAATAATTTGGACTTCAGCATCCGGCGTTACTTCAAGATCAAAATTAAGATCCATACCAGTCTGTTTTGGAGGAGCAGGAGGAAGAATAATATTCATATTCTCTGTGCTAACTTCACTTTTGGTATCAGTATTGGAATCAACAAAGGTGATAAAGGAATATTCCGATACAGACAGACCTGTATTCAGTGGGATAAAAAATTTAGTATTTTCACCTGTTTTAGCTGATATATCAAATGAAATAGAATTGGGTCTGCTTTTAATAGTTGTTACTCCGGAGGTATAAGCAGTACCATAGAATAATTGATTATCTTTTGGTTTAGTATTAAGAACCAGACATTCGTTTGATTCTGAAATATTGATTATGAGATCAGCCTTGTAATCCTTAAAGTTCGTATGATTCACTGAACCGGAAAGTGTAGCAATATTACCCTTTTCATCTGTAAGACGCACACTATTAAATTTTATCCCATTCTTATCGAACCTGATTGAGTCGTTCAGTTTGAATGTTGTTTGAAGGTAATCGATCTTCATAGAAGCATCTTCGGCCATCACTGATCCTTTCAGAACTAATTTTTTTGGTTCTCCTGTCAGATTCACTTTTCCTGATGCTAATCCTCTTATATTTGATGCAAATACTTTAAGCAGGGGATTTAGAGCGTCAATAGGTAATTTAGTTACGTTGGCAGTAAGATTAATTTTTTTAAACTCCGGATCATAGTACCCCGTGATATCAATCATCTTGACTCCATCGAGGTTATTACTGGCATTGATATTAATGATTTTTTTGGCTAAATCCAGATCTGATACTACTGATATTGTACCATATTCACATCCAAGCAGGGAAAAGTTGTCCACATTAATATTACTTTCCAGTAAAAGATTATTGTATACATTATTTAAAAGTATTTTCCCGTTAAGATTACCCTTGAAGTTTATAGGAATCATATTAGGATCGTTTCCCCTTCTTCGATTTACAAGAAAGTTAAGAGGAGAAATATCAATACCATTGAAATCGAGGTGTAATGTATCAGCAGGATCTTTTGAAACAGAACCATCGATAAGGTAATAACGGTCATTATTACTGATATATAGCTCATTAATATTTATTGAAGATGTATCGATCCTGATTGTAGACTGACTGACCTTCCAAAGGTTGTTTCGTGAATATACATCAGAGGAGTCAATGTTCACAGTCAGAGTAGCATTTTCTGTTTTACTGGTATCTTTAGCAATGGTGCCTCTGGCGATAAAGTTTCCACGATTCATTGTTTTATCCTTGTTATCCCAATCAATTTTAAAAATGAAATTATCTGGTTTTGTAGTAAAATCAATGGAGAATCCTTTTAGTTCAGATTGTCCCAGAAGTTTAAGGGATGAACTGTTAATATCAAGTGTTAGCTCAGATCCTGAGATAATAGCATTGAGAGAAAAATCTTTAAAAGTATTATTCTTTATAGTCAGCGAGTTTGTTTTTCCTCCAATGGTTATCAGGCTGTCAGGAAAAATCGCTCCATTAATATAACTTTTATCTGATATTAATATTCCTGTTCTGAAAAAATCATTGATCTTATCCGTGTTTTTAAAGTTTATTTCAAAGGTAAAATTGTTCTTTTGTAATTCATCTGATAGTGATGGCATTGTAAACTGAGAAGGCATGAGTGTAGCAAGGGTTGAATTAATTAGGCCGCCTATAGCAGCAAAATTATAATAGCCTCTGATATCTGCATCCACAAAATCGGTTCGAAGACTTAATACAGGTTGATTATTGTCTGTAAATGTCTTTATTGAAAAGTCGTAAAGCTCCAGGTTATTGTTATACTTTATTATGTTGGAGTTAAGAAGTTTTATTTCACCATCGAGGTTATCAATATTGCTACCTTTAAAATTTGAAGTAATTAACATTGTAATTGCTGCAGTGGAGTCAACCTTGTCTAAATTCAGGGCGAAAAGATTGGCTTCAGCTATATTTAAAGTAAAGTCGAATTCCGGAAGCTCCCTGCTGAAATTTAACATACCCAGAAGATCCATATTAAGGTTATCGTCAACTATCTTTATATTTCCATCCCATGTCTTTTCTGTGAAAAATCCATTTAGGTCAATATTCCTGTATATATATTTATTCAACTCAATACTGTCAATTTTTCCTGTAAGATTTGCAGCAAACTTTTTAAAAGAATAGGCATAACCGTCAACATTTGATTGCATACTGAGTTTTCCAAGTAATTCAGTGTTTCCGGTCAGTTCTCCAAGATTAACATTAGTGCCTTTAAGCAGCCCATTTATCCTGTATCTGTTCGACTCATCAGGCCGGAATGATATGTCAGTACGAATATTTCCCTGATTTGTACTGATTTTTCCATACGTAACAAAATCAGTTGTAAATCCTGTAAAACTGCCATCAAAAGAGATATCTCCCAGATTGTAAAGAAAAACAGGGATAGTTATATGCCCTTTTCCTGGAATATTGATTTTCTCAACATCTTTTGCGTTGGTTTTAAGGCTATTAACACCAACAAACAGGAAAGTATTTTCAATTGATGGTAAACCTGAAAAATCAAAGTCGCAATCAAGATTTGTATAGTCACGATACGTTAGCTTGATATTGCGGCCTCTAAGCTCAGATATTGTTCCAAATATTCTGCCTGATAACCAGGCAGATTCATTGATGCCTTCTGCGAATGGAACAAAATACTGAAGATCTGAAGTATGTATTAATGACTTGCCAAGCAATATCTCAAGTTTCACCTCTTCTGTGAAATTTTTAAATGATGATGATAAATCAGGTTGAAGACTAAGTTTGGAAATATTTATTATACTGCTATCACAGTTCAGATTTACAGAATTTAAATATATGCTCTGCTTTGCTACAACCACGGAGCTGCTCATCCTGCTAATCTTAAAACCAGATGACTCTTTAAAGCCCAGGTTGTAAATATTAAATGTTGTTGTGTCATCCAGTATTCTTAGGTCTTCAATTATTCCGTTTATACTGTTTAGATTCATGTTATTAAAGTCTATCCTGGATTTACCCGGAAGGCCTGCATGGTTAATAAGATGAAATCTGGCATCGCTTATATCTATCTGGTCGATAGAGAATTTAGTTTGATTTTTTTTACTCGAATCAGCTGGATTTCTGAGCATATTAATATACCAGCTAATATTCATTAAACCAGTGGAATCGGTTATAAATGCAACCGTTGGGTTTAATAAAATGATTCTTCCAAGCCTGAATGACCTGTTTCGTATATCGATTCTTTTTATACCGGCAGTAACTTTCTGCGAAAAGAGGAGAGTATCATTATTATTATCTTTAATAAGTATATCATTGATAATTAATCTATTAAAGAATTTATATTCTATTTTTCCGACAATTATTGAAGATTTTATTCCATTTGAGATGTGTCTGGTGATCCTGTTTACCAGAAAAGTCTGGATATTAGGATTCTTTAAGAGAAGGTAAAGAGAGGTCGGGACCATAAGAATGATCCCGGAAATAATAATAAAATACTTAAGTGATTTTTTAATATTTTTGATCATTGAAATGAGTTAAAAAATCAATCATCAAAATAACCTAAAATATACCGAAAAACAAAGTATTGATGGCAGTTACAATATTAGCGATAGAATCCTCGTGCGATGATACTTCGGTAGCAGTAATAAGGGACGGTTATGTTCTTTCCAATCTTATTGCCAACCAGGATATTCACATGTCGTACGGTGGTGTTGTTCCGGAACTTGCTTCAAGAGCTCATCAGGCGAATATTGTACCAGTTACCCAGCAGGCGGTGATCAGAGCCGGAATAACAGTCGATGATATTAATGCAGTGGCATTTACACGAGGCCCCGGGCTCCTTGGGTCGCTGCTGGTTGGAACATCATTTGCAAAAGGTTTTGCACTGGCACAGAATATTCCTTTGATAGAGGTAAATCACCTTCATGCTCATGTTCTGGCACACTTTATTCTTGAGAAAGGGAAAGAAAAAAAGCTACCCTCATTCCCATTTCTTTGCCTGCTTGTGTCAGGTGGTCATACCAGAATAATTGTGGTAAAGAATCATTTGGAAATGGAGGTTATTGGAAACACTATTGATGATGCGGCAGGCGAAGCTTTTGATAAATGTGGGAAAGTAATGGGGTTGCCTTATCCTGCTGGTCCGCTGATCGATAAGCTGGCTAAAGACGGAAATATGTATGCTTTCAGCTTTTCCAAACCTTCTGTTAAAGGACTTGATTTCAGCTTTAGCGGTTTAAAGACTAGCTTTCTCTATTTTCTTAGGGACAGAATAAAAGAGGATGAAGGATTTATCGAAAACAATAAAACTGATCTGTGTGCTTCCCTTCAGCATGTGATAGCTACGATACTCGTTGGTAAAATGGTAAAAGCTTCAATTCAAACCGGAATAAATGAGATTGGAATTGCAGGGGGTGTTTCTGCCAATTCAGGTTTAAGAAATGCGATGAAGGAAGAAGCTGAAAAACGAAACTGGAATTTGTTTGTTCCGGAATTCAGATATACCACCGACAACGCTGCTATGATAGGAATTACCGGATATTATAAATACCTTAGAGGAGAATTTTCAGGACATGATGTGACTCCACAAGCCAGGATGTGATTGTTTTCGGGAATATTTATGAAAAGCGATGTCTCAACAGCAATTTTGATGACTTTTTTTCAATAGATTAAATTAATAGAAAATATTTTATATTTTTAAACTTCTAAATTAAGGGCAAATTATTTGAGATGGAGGAGTTAAGGATTTCACCAACTAAGAATACACCGGAAATCATACTAAATCCTGAAGGAATAATCAGGATTAGAGGGCGTTCAATACATGAAGATGTTACTGAGTTTTTTTCGCCCGTTGAAGATTGGGTAAGTGGGTACATTAATACGCCTGCTGAAGTTACATGTGTCGACATCAATCTTGAGTATTTTAACAGCGCCAGTGCCAAGGTGTTTATACATCTGTTACAGAAAATTACTTATGTCGCACTCAAGCATAAGAAATTTATCTTCAATTGGTATTATGAAGAGGGTGATGAAGACATCTTAGAACGTGGAGAATATTTCGCTTCTATTCTTGATGTTCCCATTAACTTCATTAAGATCAACTAACCCCAATGCCTTTCTGCGCTATTGTAACGGCTGCTGGAGATTACAAAGTAAAAGGATAGTGAGATGTTTTTTCAGAGGGATTTTTTCTTATTCTTTTTTGATGTCTCCTGATATACCTTAAGGTAGATCAATGATACCACGAAAAAGATCATTCCCAGTATCAGTAGCATGATTAATACAAAAACTGATGGTTTCTCCAGACCCGGAATAGGATGTTTTAGTCTGTAGGTATATCCATACACAGTATATGTAAGTACCATGATAGATATGACAAAGCTGAAGATTATTGCTGTACCATCAAATATTCTGGTTGTCTTATAGAATTTTGTGTTTTTAAACTTACCATATGATGTTCTGGCGTATGCTGTTGCACGTTTTCGCGACCTGTCTTGCCTGTATTTCCTCCAATCTTCCATAGCCTGGTGATAGGCCTCTTCGTCAGTTCTTATCTTATTGTGATTTGCTAACAGGAATTCGTAAGCTTCGGTTACACTGATAAACATCTCTTTAGCATCAGGCGATGGATTTATATCAGGGTGGTAAAGTCGTGCTTTTCTCCTGTAAGCTTTTTTTATCTCCTCAACTGTGGAGTCAGAAGGAATGGCTAAAATTCTATAATAATCTGCAGGTGTCATATAAACTATTTCACAATACCTGTAAATCCCATGAAAGCCAGAGCCATGATTCCGGCAACAACCAGGGACATAGGAACACCCTTCATTCCTTTTGGTACATCAGCCAGTTCCAACTGTTCCCTTATCCCTGCAAGAATAACCAGGGCAAGTCCAAAACCGATAGCAGTGGAAGCGCTATAGACAACCCCCTCAACAAGATTATATTCTTTTTTAATAACAAGGATAGCAACACCGAGAACGGCGCAGTTTGTTGTTATTAACGGCAGAAAGATGCCGAGAGCCTGGTATAACGGCTGACTTACTTTTTTAAGAATAATCTCAACCATCTGGACTAATGAAGCAATAACCAGGATAAAAGTTATTGTTTGCATGAAGCCAATTCCAAGCTTATTCAATATATATGTCTGAATAAGATATGTTACCATTGTTGCAAGTACTATTACGAAAGTAACTGCACCTGTCATTCCCAGTGCAGTATTTACCTTATTTGAAACACCAAGGAAGGGGCATATTCCTAAATACTGGGCGAGTACAACATTATTAATAAATATAGCCGATATGATTATTAATATGTATTCCATTTCAATCTTTTTTAAGTTCTTTCAAACTGTTAATAAGAGCAATCAGATATCCAAGTGCAATGAAAGCACCAGGTGCCAGAATGAATACCAGAATTCCATCGCCTGAGATAAATTTATATCCAAAAATTGCACCACTTCCTAAAATTTCACGAAATGCTCCCAAAATACCGAGAGCCATTGTAAAACCAAGACCCATTCCAAGGCCATCAATTAATGAAGAGAAAACAGAATTCTTGCTTGCAAAAGCTTCTGCCCGTCCTAACACAATGCAGTTCACGACGATCAGAGGAATAAATATCCCAAGCTTCTCGTACAGATCGGGTACATAAGCCTGCATTAACAAGTCCACAATTGTTACAAATGAGGCAATAATCACAATGAAAGTCGGAATTCTAACTTTATCAGGAATCAGGTTAGAGAGTAATGATATAACAACATTCGATCCAACAAGTACAAAGGTAGTTGCTATTCCCATTCCCAACCCGTTAAGTGATGACGATGTGGTTGCCAGGGTAGGACACATACCAAGCACCAGCACTAATACCGGGTTTTCTCTGATAAATCCTTTGTTGAAGTTTTGTAACTGATTCATTTTAAATCTCCTTTCTTTAAGGTATTATATGCACGCTGAACAGCATCGCAAAATGCCCTGGAGCTAATAGTAGCTGCTGTAATTGCATCAACCGGACCGCCGTCTTTTATCACTTTTAATATGAATTCCGATGGATTTTTTTCATTGAACTGATCTTTGAATGCTGGTTCAGTCATCTTGGTTCCGAGACCAGGTGTCTCCTTTTGTTGAAGGACAGATATATTAATAATTGTTCCATCGGGTTTGAAACCTGCCATGAGGTTGATATTTCCGCTGAAACCGTTTTTTGTATAGGTGTTGATTGCATATCCTATAATAACATCATCTTTTTTTGCAGGGTAAATTTCAAGACTGTCACCTTCTCCGGTTGGTAACCTGAACATTTCTTCATTAGGATTGTTGGTAAATTCCGGAACAACCTGTTTTATTGCATCCAGTTTTTTATTCAGATTTGAAAGTTCTATAGGCTTTTTTGTTAATTCATATACAAAGCCCAGGCAGGTTGATGCTGCAAGAGCTATTAGCGTTAATGCTAAAGCCATATTCCTGAACGTTGATTCGGTCTTAGCCATTTTTTACCTCCTCACCAAATCGTTTTGGTTTAATATATGCATTCATTAGTGGTACAAATGCGTTCATGATAAGTATTGCAAAAGAGACACCCTCAGGGTAAGCTCCATAAACTCTTATTATTACTGTAAGGATTCCTATTCCGCAGCCGTATATTATCATAGCTTTAGGGTTCATCGGGGAAGTTACATAGTCTGTTGCCATAAAAATTGCTCCCAGAAGAACACCTCCTGCAAGTAAATGGAACATCGGATCAGCATTTGACTCAGGATTAAATACCCGGAGAATGGTGGTAAATATTGCGATTGTCCCCAGGATCGAAACAGGTATATGCCAGGTTATTATCTTCTTGAACAGCAAATATGCAAATCCGATAAGTAAGGCAATGGCAGCAACTTCTCCCATTGATCCTCCCATTTTACCAAGGAACATTTGAAAAGTAGTCGGGATTTTATCCATCAGCTGAGATAAAGACTCTCCGTTTTTTATTCCTTCTTTTATAATTGCCAGAGGAGTTGCACCTGTTATGGCGTCAGCATATCCTGTTTTAAATCCTGCCGGTACCGGCCAACTGGTCATTTGTACCGGGAAAGAGATAAGCATAAAAACACGTCCGACTAAAGCAGGATTGAACGGATTATTCCCTAATCCGCCAAAAGTCATCTTTGCAACACCAATTGCCACAAGGCTTCCTATAATTATAATGTAAATAGGAATATTTGATGGAAGGTTAAAAGCAAGCAGCAGACCAGTTACCAGAGCTGACCCATCATTTATTGATAGTGGCTTTTTAAGGATAAACCTCTGAATCAGGTACTCGAAGAGCATGCAGGAGACAATGGAGGTGGCTGTTACAATGAGAGCACCAATGCCAAAATAAAAAACAGATGTAAAGAGGGCAGGCAATAGAGCCAGTATGACGCCATACATCAGCTTTTTTGTTGTCACCTCACCATGTGCATGCGGAGAGGGAGATATGTTAAGTAGATTACTCATGAGAATGATTATGTAACTTGTTATTTCATATTTCGTTCGCGTACCATTTTGATAACAGATGACTTACCCAGCCTTATGTAGTCAAGTAATGGTCTTCCCGCAGGGCATATATAGCTGCACGCACCACATTCCATGCAATCCGTTATCCTCTCTTGTTCAGCTCTTTCGAACAATCCCTTTTCCGAGAGTGTCATCAGAAGATATGGTTCAAGATTAAGTGCACAGGCAGAAGTACATTTTGCACATCTAATACAGGGATGAACTTCCGACCTTTCTGACTCATTGCGCGGGAAAAGGATTATTCCTGAAGTCCCCTTAACTACAGGAACATCAATATTATTGACTGCTTTCCCCATCATAGGTCCTCCATTCACAATTTTTCCTGTGTCATCGGGTATACCTCCTGCAGCTTCAATTAGCTTGCTGATGGGAGTCCCGGTTCTTACAAAATAGTTACCAGGTGAAGCAAGCGATTTCCCAGTTATTGTTACAACTCTTTCGAAAAGTGGTTTATTCTTCTGGACAGCTTCATAAACGGCATAAGCTGTACCCACATTATGAACAACAGCACCTACATCCAGAGGAAGATGACCCGAAGGCACTTCCCTGTTTATAAGAGCTTTGATAAGCTGTTTTTCAGCACCCTGTGGATATTTAACTTTTAAAGAGTGAACTGTTATTCCTTTAAACGCAGTAGCAAGCTTTGTTAAATGTTCTATTGCATCTGGTTTGTTGTTTTCAATACCAATTTTTGCTATATCAACCCTGAGTGCTTTCATCAGTATTGAAACGCCAATAAGAACTTCTTCTCCTTTTTCAAGCATCAGACGATGATCTGAAGTAAGAAATGGTTCACACTCAACTCCGTTAATAATAAGAATGTTACATTTCTTACCATCAGGAACTGTTAGTTTAACATGAGAAGGAAATGTTGCTCCTCCCAGACCAACAATACCAGATTCAAGGCATCTTTTTGTTATCTCTTCCGGGGAGAGTATGATATCCGTTACTATCTCATTGGATCTGTCGATTGTTTCCATCCACTCATCACCTTCCACATCAATGAAAACTGCAACCTGTTTATATCCGGTAGTATCGATCACGGTATCGATTTTATTTACTCTGCCTGAAACAGATGAATGGATATTAGCAGAAACAAAACCTTTACTGGTCGCTAATATCTGACCTGTTCTTACATAATCGCCCTTGTTAATAATAACTGTTGCAGGAGCCCCTATATGTTGAGAAACAGGAATCGTAACGCTTTCAGGAACAGGTAAATATTCAATTGCTATGTTCGCAGTTAACTTGTTTTCCGGTGGATGAATACCTCCAATGGGAAATGTTTTTAACACAATTATATTTTTTAAAATAAGTAATATATTTATCCGTTCACAGTCTCATTCTGAACTTCAACCTTTGGTTTTCCTGGAGGGAAGTGTAGTTCAATAATTGAGTTTGTAGGACATTCAGTAACACATTTCCTGCAGAATGTACATTTATTTGCATCTATGTAAGCAAGATTATTTTCGATAGTTATTGCGTCAAAAGCGCAAACCTTAACACACTTACCGCATGCAATACAGGCTACTTTACATGCTCTTCGGGCAGGTCCACCTTTGTCACAATTTGAGCATGCAACATATATCTTTCTATCTTTCTTTGCTTTTTTACGAAGTTCAAGAATATTTCTGGGACATGCTTTTACACATGCACCACAGGCCACACATTTGTCATCAATGATTACTGGTAACTCAGTGGTGGTATCCATATACATTGCATCGAATTCGCAGGCTCTTACGCAATCACCATAACCCAGGCAGCCATAGCTACAGTCCGTTTCTCCGATATAAAGGGAATGTGATATCCTGCAATCAACTGCTCCGTCATATTTAGATGTCCGGGGCCGGTATTCAGGTGTCCCATTGCATAGTAATACTGCAACCAGAGGATCTACGGCAAGAGCCTCTTTGCCCAAAATTTGTGCTGCCAACCCCATTACTTCAGCACCGCCAACAGGACAATTAAGGCCATCAAAAGTATCGGCTTTAACAAGTGCTTCTGCAAAGTTACGACAACCTGCATATCCACAGCCACCGCAATTGGCGGCAGGAAGAATTTCCTGTATCTCGTCAATCCGGGGGTCTTCATATACTTTAAACTTTTGTGCAACAAAATAGAGTATGACAGATGCTATCAGTGCAAGAAGACTCAGACTTATAATTGTAATAAGAATCGTAGGATTCATTAGTTAAGCTTTTAACGTAAAGGTAAATTTTTCATTAATCCTTTTTCTAAAAAAAATCAGGATTATATAGTAAGGTATAAGGATTGCTAATGAGGTTACTCCGGCAATTAATTCAGGTATTTTCATTGATACTAAAGTTAACAGGACAATGATAACTGTAATTAAAGGAAAGATGTAACCCAGAAAAAGTGCTGTATAGCCCATCGATTGTCTCATGAGAATGGTAACATCATCACCAGGTTTTAAATTATAACTACCGGCTACGTCAATAATTTTCTCTTCTTTTCCTGACATATTACATGATCCTTCAGCCTGACAACCGGAACATGCAGATGCCGCAGATATAATGACAGAAACAGATTTGTCATTTACCTTCAGCACTACACCACTATGATTAATTGTTAAGGGGTCTGTTGAATTCTTCATGAATTATTCTGAAAATTTCAATTAGCAAATTTAAAAATACCGGGCAATTGTAGAATGTTTTATATCAGTTTTTAGATATTGTATATTATTTATTATGATTTTAAATAATCTATATTAACTTATGTTACTCCATGATTGCCTCTGGCTGAAAACTCGTTTTAATTCAATTCTGAATATTGTATTTTGATCCTTTTCCAGGCTCGGATCTTTTTCAAGAATTTCTTCAGCGATATTCCTCACATACTCAATAAGCTGCCCATCTTTACTGAGGTTAGCAATCTTCAGGTCAAATGGTATTCCGCTCTGTTGTGTTCCTTCAATATCGCCAGGTCCCCTCAGTTGAAGATCAGTTTCCGCTATTTCAAAACCATCATTGGTTCTGACCATTACTTCAATCCTTCTGGAAGCTTCTCGTGATAATTTATCTGAACTCATAAGAATGCAATACGACTGGTCAGCGCCTCTTCCTACACGACCGCGTAACTGGTGCAACTGTGATAAGCCAAATCTTTCAGCACTCTCAATCACCATTACGGTAGCATTCGGAATATCGACTCCCACCTCAATAACAGTAGTTGCAATCAGAATATGGGCATGGCCATCCTTAAAAAGTTTCATTGAGATCTCCTTGTTGCCAGGTGTCATTTTCCCATGAACTATACTGATGCAATATTTTGGAGACGGAAAGACTCTTGAAATGGTATCCCACCCATCCTCAAGGTCTTTGTAATCCATCTTTTCAGATTCCTTAATAAGTGGATAGACAACATATATCTGACGATGTTCAGCGATCTGATTTCTTATGAATCCAAATACCTTATTTCTTTCTGAATCAGTAAAATGCATTGTTTTTATTGGAATTCTGCCAGGGGGCAACTCATCTATTACAGAAACATCAAGGTCGCCATACAGGGTCATTGCAAGTGTTCTGGGAATAGGAGTGGCAGTCATAACCAGAATATGGGGAGGATTGAGATTTTTTTGCCAGAGTCGCGCTCTTTGTTCAACACCAAACCTGTGTTGCTCATCAATGATAACTAATCCAAGATTGCTGAACTGAACATTCTCTTCAATTAGTGCATGAGTGCCGATTAATATATTCAGTGAGCTGTCGAGAAGAGACTCAGCTATAGATTTACGGGAAGATTTTTTTGATGAACCTGTCAGGAGACATATTTTGATATCGATCCCTTCAAGTAATTTAGAGATAGTATGATAATGCTGTTTGGCAAGTATCTCAGTTGGAGCCATAATGCAAGCCTGGTAACTATTGTCTGTTGCAATTAGCATGCTCATAAGTGCTACAAGTGTTTTTCCGCTACCAACATCACCCTGAAGCAGACGATTCATCTGCTTACCGGAACCAAGGTCTTTCCTGATCTCTTTCATCACTCGTTTCTGAGCTTCCGTTAGAGTAAAAGGTAGATTGTTGTAATAGAAATTGTTGAAATTTTCACCAACACTTGAAAAGACAAATCCTTTAAATTTTAGGTTTCGGTTTGTTTTAAATCTTAAGATATTTAATTGAATATAAAATAGTTCCTCAAATTTCAGACGGTACCTCGACCGTTCAAGCTCATCAGGATTCGAAGGGAAATGAATTTTATGGAGCGATTCATGAAGATCCAAAAGCTTATATTGTGAAACAATGTATGGAGGTAATGTCTCCGGTAATCTGACCTTAATCTGTTTTAGCAGATTTCCAATCAGCTTACTGATAGTTTTAGATGTTAAAAACTGATTTTTCAGTTTTTCAGTAGTACTGTACTGAGCCTGAAGTGCGGAGTTAATTCTTTCTGCCATTTTATTGGCTGCTTCAATTTCAGGATGGATAATGTTTATAATACCATTGAATACTGTTGGCTTCCCAAAAACAATGTACTCTACTCCCGGGCTATAGCTACTGGTTATCCATTTTCCACCCCTGAACCAAACCAGCTTAATTGTACCTGTATTATCCTGAAATTCAGCAACAATACGTTTCCCCGATCCATGGCCTTCTGTAGAATATCCATTCAGGATACCTTTTATTTGAACAAATGGAAGATCGGGATCAAGCTCTTCAATTTTATAAAATCTGGTCCTGTCGATATATTTGTATGGGTAATAATTAAGAAGATCACGAAAGGTAAAAATATTCACTTCTTTATTAAGTAATTCTGCCCTTTTGGGGCCAACACCCGACAAGTATGTTATGTTTGTATCAAGAAAATCCTGTATTATCATTCCAGAAAAGGGTATATGCAAAAGATATTCGAAATTAACTATTTTTGAAAACCTGTCCTAATTTCTGATATTAAGAAAGAAGTTGAAGAGGTTGAAAAGTTGAAAAAGTTGAAAAATGAAGTATAACATAACTCTAGTCACTTCAAACTATTAAATATTTATATAGAAATGATTTTTTTCAGAGTTATCAGGTATCTTAAATACCTTATATTGTCAAGACACAGAAAAGGACATGGAATTCATAGTCCGTTCGTTTTTGATCTTGTTTCAAGGGTCTTCCGGAATAAAATTGATACGGACATTGTCTGTAGTATTGAAAAGGTAAGGAAAAGATTAATCTCTGATCATGGGTCAATTATTGTCAAAGATCTTGGCTCAGGGGCAGAATCGCTGAAAACAAACTTTCGTAAAGTGTCAGATATAGCAAGATATTCGCCTGTACCATTAAAATATGGAATTTTACTGTCAAATATGGCTGTTGAATTTGGTAACCCATTTATAATTGAATTCGGAACATCTTTCGGAATAAGTACAATGTATATGGCAGCATCATCTCCGGATTCAATTATATACACCATGGAAGGTTGTCCTGCTTCAGCAGATATTGCAACCAGTAATTTCAATATGGCCGGCTTGAATAATATTAGAATATTTACCGGGTCATTCGATGAAACTTTACCAGAGATTTTAAGGCTTCATAAAAAACCTGGAATGGTTTTTATTGATGGTAATCACCGGAAAGAGCCGGTAGTGAATTATTTCAGGAGAATTGTTGAAGTTTCTGATAGCAAGACAGTTATAATAATTGATGACATCAATTATTCTAAAGAGATGGGAGAAGCATGGAATGAAATCAAAGGGTGCAAAGAGGTCTCTCTTACTGTTGATGTTTTCAGAATGGGAATTGTTTTTTTAAGAGAGGGAATTAATCATAATAACTATATAATCAGATATTAACAAAAATTAAGATTTAATTATTTATTATTTGACTTATTTAATATAATTTCGGAAATTCAAATTTTACACATTATGGACAAAGTTATTGAGATTCAAAATATTGTTAAGAATTATGTGATCGGATCAGTGATAGTGAGAGCTTTAAGGTCAGTTACCATCGATATTAAGAGGAATGAATATGTTGCTATTATGGGGCCTTCAGGATCAGGTAAATCAACCCTTATGAACCTTATTGGGTGTCTTGATACTCCAACAAGCGGGAGTTATATGCTAAATAATACAGATGTCAGCAAGATGGAAGATGATTTTCTGGCAGAGATAAGAAATAAGGAGATTGGATTTATATTCCAGACTTTTAACCTTTTGCCGCGATATACTGCACTTGAGAATGTTACATTACCGCTAATATATGCAGGAGTACCTAAACTTGACAGAGAAAAGGTTGCAATTGAAACACTTGAGCAGGTTGGTCTTGCCGACAGGATGACTCATAAACCGAATGAGCTATCAGGAGGAGAGCGTCAGCGTGTTGCTATTGCCAGGGCACTTGTTAACAAACCGTCAATTATCCTTGCAGATGAGCCCACCGGTAACCTTGATAGTAAGACATCACTTGATATTATGGGACTTCTTGATGATATTCACAAAAAAGGAAATACTGTGATTGTTGTTACCCATGAGGAGGATATTGCAAAACATGCTGCACGTATAATCAGACTATTTGATGGTGAAATTTCAAAAGACTTTTTAAATGAATCATATATAAAAGCTTAGTGCTTTTATTTCATTACTTTCAGAGATACTTTTTTTATTTGAACCATGAAGATTTATACTCTTACAGGTGATGATGGTACTACATCATTATCAGGGGGCAGAAGGATTCCCAAACATTCACTACGAGTGGAGGCATATGGTTCTGTTGATGAGCTGATTGCATGGCTTGGATTGTTGAGGGATCATCAGCAAAATGCCAAACGTAGAGAGTTACTGATTTATATTCAGGATCAGTTAATGAGATGCACTGCTGCACTTGCATATGACAGTGAAAAAACCGATATTAAAAGAATATTGCCTGATACTGGCTGTATTTCAGTAATTGAGAATGAGATTGACAGGATGGAGAAGACCCTTCCTCCTCTGAATAATTTTATTCTGCCAGGTGGGAATATACTCGTATCATATTGTCATGTAACCAGATGTGTTTGTCGCAGAGCAGAAAGGGCAGTCTTAAGGTCAAACGAAGGTGAAAAATCACCTCAAATAGTAAATAAATTTCTAAACAGACTTTCCGATTATTTATTTGTATTATCCCGTATCATAAGCTTAGAGCTTGGTGCTGAGGAAGTTAAGTGGACTGTTTGAAGTATGATAATTCTTAAAAAAGGTATTGCTTTTTAAGTAAATTATTATATATATTTGCAAACTTTATATAAAGCTTAACTTAATCAGGAAAATATGTACTGGACACTTGAATTAGCATCAAAACTTGAGGATGCTCCATGGCCTGCTACTAAGGATGAGCTGATTGATTTTGGCATTAGGTCGGGTGCCCCGATGGAGGTTATTGAAAATCTGCAGGAAATTGAAGATGAGGGAGATATTTATGAAAGTATTGAAGATATCTGGCCTGATTATCCAAGCAAGGATGACTTCTTCTTCAATGAAGATGAATACTGATAAAGAGGCTAAAAGAAGCCTCTTTTTTATTTTTTGAATATATCCGCTTTGTTTTTTGGTCTCAGATTATCAAACCAGTTAAACCCCTCCAGCCTTAATGAACCTGATGATGGCAGTAGGGGCGGATCTATAAACCCTACAGGATTTTGGTACTCATAGATTTCTGTTATTTTGCCCTTTTCAACATACGCCTCAATATTAGCGCATTTAGATTGGTTGATGCCAGCAATGAAAGGTCCATCAAGAAGAAAATATATCGATTCTCCGTTTCCTTTAATATTTATTTTATGCAATTCATTGTTAATAAAATACCCTACAAGAGACCTCCCTTTAATCTGATTAAATCTTGTTGAATCTATCTGACTTGTCACAAAAGCTGAATTATATAGTTCCAGTCTGTCTGTCTTTTGGTTTTTAGTAAAAATTGCCATAGAGTCGGAGGTAAGCTGGTTTTCCTCTGACCATATTATTGGGGATTTGTAGAATCTGATAACCGAATCCTGATATGAATAGGATAGAGAGTCACATTTAGCCTGCAGGTTTTCACTGAATATACGACACCCATAGTATGCTCTCATCAATCTGTAACCTTTTCCCGAAGTATCAGATACAGTAATGGCACTAATAGTGTCAGCATGAAGAAAAAGAGAGTCCCCGTTTGAATTTTGAATAAACATAGCTCTGTCTGTTACCATAAAACTTTCAGGCTCCTTAAAATACCAGGCATAATTTCCTTTAATGATCAGGTTATTAGTGGTATCTTCAATAACGACATTGCCGAATGATTCGCCATATCCCGATTTATCGTCAAAATAGAGGGAATCACCGTGAATGATTTGTTTCCGGGTATCGATCATTGCATTTTTCCAAAGACTTGAAACATCAAATTTCGTATCAAACCAACCTTTTTCACAATATGTATAGAGACTGTCTCCATTTAATTCTGTAGGTCCGGTGAAGAATGCGGTTTCTGTTTCTGTATTATAATCCATTGTGTCAGCAGTTATGACATAATCGGGATTTACTATTTTTACACTATCCTTGAAATGGAAAAGGTTTTCTCTTACAAAATATACACCAATAATACTTGTAAGAGTATTTTCGGCATTTGTTATCCTTCCATTATCAGTGTATCGTGCGATTCTGTTTTTTACATCATAATTGATAGTATCAGTATAAAGGTGTGTTTCTTTATCAATGAGTTCAACATTTCCATTTACAAAAGCAATTTCACTCTTCCCATTGTAAAAGAGGTAATCACCAAACAGATCAAGAGTATCGCCCTGTTCGATGTGTATTTTGCTGAACGCAGTCACCTGATTCTTATCCGGGGAGAAATGAGCACTATCGCATGACATTGTAATTTCGTTGTGCCTGAATTGCACATTTCCATGAAACCGGTGTATATCTTTTCCGGTAATTGGATCTCTCATAATTATATCATCATCAGCATTCAACAGTTCTATTGAGTTTCTTCCTGGGTTTTTTACAGGAGTACTCTGTGAATGAAGAGCTGATGAAAATAGAAGAAAAATCAGTAGGTATAGTAAGTATCTGACAGTAGATATGTTAAGTAAATATATGAAGGATTTTATTTCACCCATCCTTTTGTCAAAAAGTTACATGATTTAAATTCGTCACTAATTTTCAGATATGTGGTCTCGATTTTTTCTTTGATCCATTTCGCATAAACTTTATTGCGCTCATTCATTAAGGCTTCATTAAAAAGGCTTTGATAATCATCTTTCAGATTCGCAGTATGTGCAGGCAGTTCTTTATCAAGTCTTACAATTCTGAAAACTACATTATTATTCTCATCAGTTGTTCTGAAAGGGTCTGATATCTCACCAACTTTCATGTTCCTGACTTTTACATACATCTCCGGGTTTAATTCTTCAAGCGAGAACCACGTAACGCGATCAGAAGGATTTGTACTAACAAATTTTCCTCCGTTTATCCTGCTGTCTTTGTGTGTCGAAAAGCGTATTGCGACATCTTTAAATTTGAGACTGTCCTTTCTTATCAGTTTAGCCAGGCTGTCGAGCCTTGAAATGGCCTTAAGTTCCTGATCAGGTTTAACTTTTGGTCTGACAAGAATATGACGTGTATTGACCATATCGCCTTTACGGTCGATTAATTGAATAATATGGAATCCGAATTTGGTTTCAACAATTTTAGAGACCGTGTTCTTAGAGAGACTAAATGCGGCGTCAGAATATTCTTTTTCTGTCTCACCTCTGGTAGTATAACCAATTTCTCCTCCGTTTTTTGCAGATTCAGTATCTTCAGAGTACATAATTGCCAGTATATTAAAACTCTTTCCTCCAAGTATCTGACTTCTGATGTCGAGTAGTTTTTGTCGGGCTTCAGCTTTATTGTCTTCATTAGAAGGAGGATCAATTTGTATTATGCTTAATTCATATTTTGCTGGTATAACAGGAAGGCTGTCTTTTGGGATGGAGGCATAATATCTTTTTAAGGCGGAAGGTGTTACTGTTATATCGCTTGCAATATTACCCTGCACCTCCCTTACAATCTCCTGTTCCACCATAGTTTTCTTTATGTCTCTACGTATTTCTACCATACTCTTTTTAAAATATTCAACGAGCGCTTCTTCACTACCTGCTCTTCTGATGGCATCATTCATTCGCATATTAAGTTCACCTTGCACGGCGTCATCAGTAACAATAATACTATCGATCCTGGCCTGGTCAAGAAACAGTTTAGAACCAAGCATCTCCTCAAATATGCTGCATCTTAGCTGATCAATAGGTGTCCTGTTGCCACTCCTTTTCAAATCGGCTACAGTATTCTCCAAATCTGAAAGATAGATAACCTCATTCCCCACAATACCTGCGATTGATTCAACAAGAACCTGCGAATTTGCAGTGAACAGACCTGGTAAAAACAGAATAATAAGTGCCAGGTAAAATTTAAAATTTCTTTTTATCATTATATAATTGATTTTAAAAATTTGATGTATATCGTCATGCCAAAGAGTGTCTCAGTTTATCATTATTAATATATCTTATAACTATTTTTTTTAAGGGCTTCATTATAGATTCCATTTTCAAGTGACTTTATAAACTCAAATCTTCGGGCATTCCATATAATTCTTTTAATATCATCTCTGACATATTCAAAAGGGGCAAGTGAAGATCTGAGTCTGTAATCTCTTATTGATACTAAATAAACTGAGTTGGAATCGGATGTTTCGAAAAAGGTGTTTCTCTTTAAAAAGTTCTCCTCATTAGCTATACCTTCCTGAAGTTCAACTGATAGCCTATCCATTGAGACCCAATTTTCATTGAAATCGTCAAATTTTTCTGCAAACTGATAACAATAGCTCTCAAGTTGCTGAAGGTCACTTTGATCATTTGAACGAGCTAATAATTTTATCTTATTTAGGTCAGGGGTTTCAATGGGCAGTTTGATAAAGAGAGCTTTTACAATGTTTGAGTGAAGAATAAAACTATTTTCATTTTTATTATAATAATTTTCCAGTTCAGTTTGGGACAAAACGGTATCCATTTTTTCGAGCATCATCTGTCTCTGATATTGGTATATAACAAGGTTTGCCCTGGTTTCTTCAATCTGTTTTGTAATTTCAATATTTAATTCAGGCGAAAGATTTTCTTCGGCTTTTAGAAGAAGGAGTTCTCTCTTTGCCCATTTGTTAATGTAGTTCTTAATTATTACAACGCTGTCAGAATCATTTATCCCATGTTGAATGAGATGAGGTATCTCATCATAGTAAAGGATTGTTTTACCTACCTCTGCAACAGCAATCCTTTTGGTTGTGTTATTATAGTCCTTACAAGCTCCTAAAAGAACAACAGATAGTATAATAATTACAGTTTTATTCATTGTTTAACTTCTTTTTCACTTCTTCAAGTACCATACTGTCAATCTTAACGCTATATTTTTCCTTTAATTGTTCTATCCATTCACTCTCGAGGTATTCCTGATAACCAGTCATCATTTCTCCCTGTACATCATTAAATTTAAGTGGGGCAGGATCGATGACTCTTTTAACTACAATAATCGAGGGAAAGCCATTATTTTGAAGAGACTGTGATCCTTTAATCCACTGAATATTATCAATCTCAGAGTCATCTCCTCTGTACCATATATTTTTTTCTATAGTAAGTAAGGTGTCATTATTATTGTTAAATTTTTCAATGAGCCGGTTATCTATATCACGTTTTCGTGAGTATCTTTTATATGCCGCTGAAAGTTTTTTCTCTCCATTGGTGGATCTGAGTGAATAAATTGTAGCCTCTACTCCCTGGCGTGAAAGATAACTGTTTTTATTATTTGCATAATAGTTTAGCAATCCTGATGTGTCATCACTAACCCTGTTCCAAATTTTTTTACCGGATATTTCGAATAGAAGAATTCCATCGTGAAATTCTTTCATAAGATAACGGAACTCAGGGTATTTTTCTTCAAGAACAGAGTTTTCATAATTAACAATATGATCAGATACACGTGTATCAATCAGGCGATTGATAAAAATGGATGCATCCCTGGTAATAATCATTGATCCTCTTGTTTCAATATAATTTGCGAATTCATTTAGCGTAAGGTACTGATTAGCAAATGTATATAAATTTACTTTTGGCATAGTGATCCTTTTGTACCTTTTTAAACCCTTTATGATTAGTGTATCGGTATTTTCAACGAACCATTTAAGGGAAGCCGGGTTAATTCTAAAATTATACTCTTTTTTTAGTTTTTCAACGAATGATTTTTTACTTATAGAATTAAGATACGACCGGTTTATCTTACTTTCAAGAAATGATCTGGATTCTTCAAATGTTCCGGGGGGTTTTTTATCTAAAAGTTTAATAATATGCCATCCATAAATTGTCCGGACAGGTTTAGTATATTTACCTGTATCAATCAGAGAAAATGCTGCTTCCGAAAAATCACTGATAATCTCTCCGGCTCCAAACCAGTTTAATTCGCCACCATTCATGGCAGATTCTTTATGATCGGAATATTTTTTTGCAAGTTCCCCGAATGATTTTTCTTCCTTTAAATGTCTGTAAATATTATTAATCTCATCTTCTGCCTTTTTTGCCTCGTTCTCCCTGGTTCCGGGAGGAGCAGACTTCATAATATGAGCTACCTTTATTCTACCCTTTGCCGTCCGTTTATCAGTAACTTTAATAATATGGTAACCATATGGTGTCCTTACAGGCATTGAGATTGATCCCTTTTTAAGGGTATAGGCAACATCTTCAAATGGCATTATCATCTGAAATACTGTAAAATAACCAAGATTACCTCCATTAACTTTCACAGACTGATCATCGGAGGTGCCCCGGGCAACCTGTTCAAATGATTCTTCTTTAATAATTCTTTCTCTGATATCGCAAGCTTTGTTCCATGCTTTGAGAGTATCTTCAGGAGAAGCTTCCTGCGACAATGAAATTAGAATATGCCATGCGTTTACTTCGGTTAGCGATCTCTGATATGCTTTTTGGAGCAACTTTTCCTTTGTTTGGGTATCGGTAAGATAAGTCTGGGCAAGCTGATTCCTATAACCATTAAGCTCATTACTGAAAGCCTTTGTTGTATCAATCCCTTCATTAAGGGCATCGGCAACTTTGAGCTTAAAAACAATATAATCATTCAGATAGCTATCAACATCCAATCTGTTGCCAGGCTCTAAACTTTTTCTATACATCCTTATAAATTCTCCCGACTGTATCTCAATTCCCCCTATCGTCATCAATAATTTATTATTCAAATCCTGTGCCTGGCAAACAACCGGCAGGAGAATTATTATAATGATAATTAAAGATGATCGGAATTTCATCAGTATTAGCTGAAACCTGTTATTCAAATGATTTTCTGCTGTAGTTAGGAGACTCCCTGGTTATGGAAACATCATGAGGATGACTTTCAATAATTCCTGAGTTAGTGATCCTGACAAATTTGCCATTTTTCTTGAGGATAGAAACGTTTTTAGCTCCAAGATAGCCCATTCCAGCTCTTAAGCCTCCTGTCATCTGGTATATTACTTCAGCAAGCGTTCCTTTATATGGTACTCTTGCAGCAATGCCTTCAGGAACAAGTTTCCTTATATCATCCTCCATATCCTGAAAGTAACGATCCTTTGAACCCTGTTGCATTGCTTCAATAGAACCCATGCCTCTATACGCCTTAAACTTACGTCCGTTATATATGATAGTTTCCCCTGGCGATTCTTCAACTCCTGCAAAGAGTGATCCTGCCATAATTGAATCGGCACCTGCTGCAATTGCTTTAATTATATCACCAGAATACCTGATACCTCCATCGGCTATTATCGGTATTCCGGATCCTTCAATCGCTTTAGCAACATTATAAATAGCAGATAGTTGCGGAATACCTACACCTGCAACAATTCTTGTTGTGCATATTGACCCAGGCCCGATACCAACTTTAAGTGCATCGGCACCTTCATCGGCAAGCATCTTTGCCGCCTCTGCAGTTCCTATGTTACCTGCAACAACATCAATTCCGGGGTAGTTTCTCTTTATCTCCTTAAGAATATTTATTACGTTTATTGAATGTGCGTGAGCAGTATCAATTGATATAGCATCGACACTTGCATTTATGAGAGCTTCAACTCTTTCCAACGTATCTGCAGCAATGCCCACTGCACCAGCCACTCTGAGCCTTCCTTTATCATCCTTACATGAATTCGGCCGGTCTTTTGTTTTTGTAATGTCTTTGTAGGTTATCAAACCGATCAGTTTGCCAGCTTCATCAACCATCGGAAGTTTTTCAATTTTATGTTTCTGAAGTATTTTTGCTGCTGATACAAGATTAGTATGATGATTTGTTGTGATAATGTTGGTTGTCATTACCTCCGTTATGGGGCGTGAGGGATTGTTTTCAAATCTGAGGTCCCTGTTTGTAACAATACCTTTCAGGATTCCATTCATATCGATAACAGGAATACCTCCTATCTTATACTCAGTCATCAAATTCGTTGCTTCAGCAACAGTGGCATCAAGATTAATAGTTATCGGATCAAGAATCATCACATTTTCAGCCCTTTTTACACGCTTTACCTGTGCAGCCTGTTTTTCGATAGACATATTTTTATGGATTACTCCAATACCACCTTCCCTGGCAATTGCTATTGCCAGTTCATCTTCAGTAACAGTGTCCATGGCAGCTGAAACAATAGGTGTGTTGATCCGGATATTTCTAGTGAACAGGGAGCTGAGATCGACTTCCCTTGGAAGCACCTCTGAATATGCAGGAACCAGAAGCACATCGTCAAAAGTTAAACCTTCATAAAGTATCTTATCTTTATAAAATGACATCAGGTGAGATTTTTAAGTTATTGCTGGCGCAAATTACGAAAAAATCAGGACTCTTAAAACAACTAGTAAATTTTAACATGCATAAAAAATTGAATAACAGTTATTACATTTGTATATAGTGCAGCAAGGATGAATATTGAGCCTTACATAAAGATTCTAACCAGGTACTGGGGATTCAGTTCATTCAAACCCTTACAGGAAGAGATAATAAGATCTGTTGCTGAAGGAAAGGATACTCTGGGACTCATGCCTACTGGCGGTGGTAAATCAATCACTTTCCAGGTTCCGGCTCTTGCTCAGGAGGGTATATGTCTTGTTATCACCCCCCTGATTGCTTTGATGAAGGAGCAGGTAAATCGACTTAATAGTCTGGAAATAAAATCTATAGCTATCCATTCAGGAATGTCGGGGGAGGAGATAGATAATGCACTTGAAAATTGTATTTATGGCGATTATAAGTTCTTATATGTCTCCCCTGAGAGGATATCAACACGGATGTTTCAGGGTAAGGTAACAAGGCTTAACCTCTCTCTTGTTGCTATTGATGAAGCCCATTGTATATCACAATGGGGATATGATTTCAGACCTTCATATCTAAAAATTGCTTCACTCAGGGACCATATCTCAGATAAAGTTCCTTTTCTGGCTCTTACAGCTTCAGCTACTACACAGGTAATCGATGATATTATGTCGAAGCTGGCCTTCAGGGACAAAAATGTTCTCAGAACCAGCTTCGACAGAAAAAATATTTCTTACCTGGTTCGGACAGTGGAGGATAAGGGTACTTACCTGGTAAAAACCCTACAGAAGGCAAAAGGAAGTGGTATTGTTTATGTACGAACCAGGAAGAGGTGCAAAGAGGTTGCAGAACTCCTGGTGGCCAATGGTATAAGTGCAGATTTTTATCATGCAGGATTGCCTGAGGAGTTGCGCGACAAAAAGCAGACATCATGGACCATTGGTGAGACAAGAGTAATAGTAGCAACAAACGCCTTTGGAATGGGAATTGATAAATCTGAGGTGAGGTTCGTAATTCATTGGGATATACCTGATTCAATAGAAAACTACTTTCAGGAGAGTGGGAGAGCAGGCCGTGATAACAAACCTGCATCTGCTGTTCTTCTGTATTCACAGGCTGATAAAAGTCGTCTGAATGACTCAATCAGAAAAAAATTCCCTCCAGTTGAAAAGATTAAAGATACTTATGAGGCAATATGTAATTATCTGCAGCTGCCTCTTGGCTCCGGGAAAGACAATGTGTTTGACTTTAATATGGCTGATTTTGTTTCAAAATACAGGTTGCCGGTAATCGAAACTTATAACAGCCTTCAGTTTCTTCAAAGGGAAGGTTACATGGAATTCACAGAAGAGATAAATAACCCTTCAAGAGTACATTTTATTGTAAGCCGTGATGATCTGTATAAATTCCAGGTGGCAAATGAATCGTTTGATGGATTTATTAAGCTTCTTCTTAGGTCGTACACGGGGATGTTCAGTGAATTTGTTGCTATTAATGAGGAGGCTCTTTCAAGGAAATCAGCTGCATCACGAGATACAATTTATCAATACCTTGTAAAACTGTCTTCATTGAATATTATACGATATATCCCCGGGAAAAAAAGTGCACTCGTAATTTTCACTGAAGAGAGACTTGTTCGCAAAGCCTTACTGATATCTGCGGATAACTATCTCAATGTTAAGGAAAAATATGAGATAAGGCTCAGTAAAATGATTGATTATGCTGATTCCGAAAATAGATGCAGATCTGTAACTCTTCTTGATTATTTTGGCGAAGAGTCTGACCGTTGCGGCATTTGTGATGTCTGCCGTGAAAGAAATGAGCTGGATCTGAGTAAGTACGAATTTGATCTTATTCTTGATGAGGTTAAGACTATCATGATTGATAAGAACCCTGATGCAGAGGGACTGGTTAAAATGATCGATTACCCTGAAGATAAAGTTATTAAAGTGATACGATGGCTGCTCGATCATGATAAGATCATCTCAGATGAAGATCATAACCTTACATGGAAAGGACCAGATTTGTTTTCAAGATGATACTTTTTTCTAATTGCAATATCTTTCTTTCGTATCTGCAACTGCATTACCACCTGTAACAGGTTTAGGATGATCTTTATGAAGCATAGCTTTCATTTGTCGGACCACATCGGCATATTTTGAATTACCGGCAAGATTATGCAATTCTTGCGGGTCAGTTTCTTCATTGTACAATTCTTCTCCCATTTTTCCGAAATCCCATTCAGTATATCGCCATACTTCGGTACGAACACTATGACCTGGTGTATATCCTCTCTGAACCTGGGTAAAAGCCGGATGTTTCCATGTTGCTTCAGGGTTTTGAAGAAGAGGAAGCAAACTATACCCTTGAATATTTTCAGGAGGCGTCAACCCTGTAAGTTTGGCAAGCGTTGGATAAATGTCAATCAGTTCAACTGTTCGATGACATATCTTTCCGGCTGCTTTAGCTCCCGGAACAGAAATGATTAGAGGACTTTTGGCTGATTCTTCAAAACAACTTTGTTTAAACCATAAACCATGTTCACCAAGGAGGTACCCGTGATCGCTCCAAAAAACAATGATGGTATTATCACTTAATCCCAAAG
>DATKUO010000124.1:0-27780 GCA_035530515.1 Bacteroidales bacterium | reverse complement strand
GGTTACCCGAATTTCAAGCGATATATCGGGCTGGCTGTCGCAGCATATAACCTGCGGCGTATTGGACAAGAGTTGATCGCGATCCAGCGGCAATACTTGCAATCAATTGATAAAGAGCTAAATACAGCGGCTTAAGCACCGCTTAACACATATTAAACGACTTATTTCAGAGGGGATTGGTATGTCTGGAAAGTTAATATTATGTGCATATCTTCAGAAATCTGCTATGAAAAATTGAGAATCAGGGAAAAACATTAATTTGAGAAGGTCTTAAACGGAACTATCCCTGGCAAATGAAGTCGTATATATGAAATTTTTGAAAAATGATGCGTTTTCTTTCTGACACTAATTACTTTTTATGAACAAGTTGTAATAAATTCTGGTGTCGGCGGAGAAGTCTGTGGACTGAGTTTTGAACTTCAGGCAGTTCCGGGTCCGGGAAACGGGTATTGGTCATCTGCTGCTACTTTTGGTAATGTCATATTCACTCCTTCAGCTAATGACCCGAAAGCAAAAGTCACTGTAAATGATTATGGTACATATGATTTTACCTGGACTGAGTCCAATGGAAGCTGTTCAGGATCTTCAACAATAACTGTTATATTCCGGGAGCAGCCTTCTGCCTATGCCGGTCCTGATCAAATCCTCGATTACCGGTTTGAGACTTCCCTTGAAGCAGATTTACCTTCCGCTGGTCAGGGGATATGGAATATAATTGATGGTACCGCAACTATTTTTAATTTATATGATCCCAAATTCTCGGTTTCAGGTCTTTCAATGCCATTTTTTTCACAACATCCGTTTAACGAGGTAACCAGTAAATATAAGATTGGTTTTGACCCTTCATCGATGAATTATTTGTTTGTAACAGGTTATCTGTTCACCCTTTCAGACAACTTTGAGCTGCTTCCTTCTCTGCTATTTAAAACAAATCCAGCCAACAGAAGTCAGCTCGATATCAACTGTAATGTTATTTTTAAAGAGAAAGTGTGGTTCGGGACCAGTATGCGTACAAACCGAAATATGACTCTTCTATTTCAATATCAGGCCAACAGTCAGCTTAGAGTTGCCTATTCGTACGGATACGAATTTTCTGAGTTAAGTAATTTTCAGAAAGGTTCCCATGAGGTAATGCTTATATATAATTTCAGATACATTCTTGATGTAATTAGTCCCAGGTACTTTTAATAATCAGACAGATGAATAAATATAAATACACATTGACCATTATAATACTGTTCAGCAGTTTGGTGTTGCAGGGGCAGGATCGTTACACTGCAAAAAGAGTTCATTTCAGTACTGACAGGTATGATGAGTTTTCACCAGTGATAGACAGGGATAAAATAGTCTTCTGTTCAAACCAGGAGAATGAGCTTTTTCTAACCTATACAAACAAGGATAAAAAAGGATTATTCAATATTTTTTCAATTCCACTTAATGATTCAACTGAGAGTTCCAGGCCTGCTGTCTTCAGTCGAAATCTTATCTCTCCGTATAACGATGGTCCTGCAACATTTGATACAACAGGCAGCATGATAATATATTCCAGGAACATAGATATCAAGTCGAAAACAAAAGACATCTTTGATCTTAATAATAATCTTGGTTTGTATCTTGCCACATTGGTTGATGGGGAATGGACAAATATTGAACCCTTCAAGTATAACAATGATCAGTATTCTAATACTACCCCATTTTTGAGTCCGGATGGAAAGTATCTTTATTTCGCATCGGACATGCCTGGTGGATTTGGAGGTTCTGATTTGTACCGATGTGAGTATCTGGATGCCAATTGGTCAGAACCAGAAAATCTCGGGGAAGTTATTAATACAAAAGGGAATGAAGTATATCCTTCTATAAATTCTGCAGGAGAACTGTTTTTTACATCAGGATATTTTGCATCTAACCGTAACAGGTCTGATGATATTTTCAGGTTCGAAACACGCGTACCACAACTATATAACTGTGATACGTTAAAGGAGAATCAGTACTGCTTCATGTTCTGGGACGAAAAGTATCCGGGATTAGATTCTTTACCGGTTATTTATGAGTGGGAGTTCAGTGACGGGATAAAGATCAGAGGTCTAGAGGTTGAACATTGTTTCCCGGGAGCGGGTAATTACACTGCTAAACTTAATATTATTGATAACTCTACGAGCAATACATTTTTTACACAATCCTCGATGGAGTTTGAGATAACTGATTTTGAACAGCCGTTTATTTCATCCAGAGATGCCTTTCTTAAAGATGAGGAGATGGAATTCAGTGGATTGACATCAAACCTCCCCGGATTTTCAATTGAAGAGTATATCTGGGATTTTGGGGATGGCGATTTTACTTCAGGATCAACGGTAAGTCATACGTTTTCAAAATCAGGAGTTTACGGTGTGAAGCTGGGAGTTACAGGATATAATGAAGCAAACGTTACAAAGGAGACAAGGTGTGTTATTAAACCTGTAGCAATCGTTTCGGACAATCAGGCACTGGCAATGCACCTTTCCGGTATTAAATCATTAGTAACTGATGAACTTGTGGTTGGAAAGAGTGATACAAACAAGATCAGGCAGGACTTTTCTCTGTTCGATGTAAATCCGGAGGAGGAAGCATTCAGGGTTGAAGTATTATCTTCTGAGGAAAGAATTATGTTTATCGATTCGATCTTTGATCCATTGCGTGGGGTTTATGAAATAAAAGAGTACTACCTGGTAAATGACTCTCTTTATTCCTATACAGTTGGTGAATATAGTTCCCTTCTCTCTACTTATGAAGTTTATAGTGATGTTGTAGACAGAGGATATACCTCAGCAAAGGTGAAAACATTTATGCTGGCTGAATTACCAACTGAGATTGTTGCCAGGATCAACCGCGATTTTGCCGAACTGTCAGATGCTAATTTTGAGTTTAATCAATCTATGGTATCGGAGTCTTCATCTCCTTTGCTCGATAAGATAGTGAAGATACTGGAAGATAATCCGGATCTTGCTATGGAGATCGCAGCCCATACAGATAATATTGGTTCATTTGAATATAATATGGAATTGTCACAATCGAGAGCTCAGTCAATAGTTGACTATCTTGTTTCAAAGGGAATTGAAAAAAACAGGTTGGTTGGCAAGGGATATGGTGAATCGCGGCCTATATCAGCAAATAGTACGGAGGATGGGAGAATGAAAAACAGAAGAGTTGAATTTTTAATCCTTAATTTTGAAAAGTGAAAGATAACATAATCATCTAATATGAGTAGGGTTCCAACATACTTGCTGTTACTGATAGTCCTAATTACTTTGTTAGGTAGTAATAGGATGTGGGCTCAACCATCAAATGATTTCAGTGGTGCAGCCGATGCAAGTGGAATTTATCCTGTTGGTACAACTACGGTAACTTATACAGTAACTGATCAAAGTGGTAATACCTCACAATGCAGTCGGCAGGTGACAATCCGGTTAGGAGAGGATGTACCAAATGGCCTGGTTATCCCACAGGGTTTCTCACCGAATAACGATGGTCTTAATGATACATTTGAAATCATAGGGATCGGGTCATATCCCGATAATGAGTTGTATGTCTATAATGTTTGGGGTAAGGAGGTATATTATAAAGATGGATATGATAACAGCTGGGATGGTATCGCTTCTTCAGGAGTTTCAACAGGACAAAAACTTCCTTCAGCCACATACTTCTACATACTTAAACTGAGTAATGATCAGTTTGTGAAAGGATATGTATATTTGATAAAGGAATAATATGGCGAGGAACTTCATATACAGACTAGCACTGAGTTCGCTAATATGCTTTACACTTACTAGGAATAAAAGCGTGGTCGCAACAATATAATCATTACTTGTTAGAGGATTTTGTGTCATTCAGGAATAATCCGGCTTATACCGGAAATAGCGACCTGAATGATCTTATGATTATAACCAGGCAACAATGGACAGGTTTTGAAGGAGCCCCAACCTCATACCTTCTGGCTGCCCATTTTTCGCTCAGGGACAAAAATGCTTCTATAGGTGCTGACATAAGAATTGGTTATGCATATGAGTTCACAACCAGTATGTTAGGGGGGGGTACAATCAGGCACTCACGAAATATATCTTGGGTATAATTTTTCCTTTACTAAACAAAAAACACTTTCTCCAAGAAGGTTTTGATATATTTGCTATATGAAGAAAAGAAAATGGATTAATATCATACCTACTATCCTGGGTTGCTTTCTATATCTTGTCGGGATATCACAGTCTGCACCTGCTGAGGATGAAAATATTCCATACCTTGTAACCTTTGGAGCCAACTCTGATACCTCATGGGGCGATGATGACTTCTGCCAGATCTTCTTTTTTACGATACCCACTACTCATAATGAACCCTTCTATATCAGGGTTTTTGACCCTTACACCGGTGGCGAATTAGATGAGCAAAAAGGCGAATTCAATACCACCATCCGGTTCTCAGTATATGGGGGCAAGGGAGTATGGAGCGAAGATGATGCAAAATCGGTTGATCCTACAGGCAATTTCGAAAGTGGTAATTTATTGGACTCCAGAACGTTTGATGATAATGATAGGTATGACCAGGAGTGGTTCACTTTCGGACCCTTCAATGCCCTTGAAGGTGAATTGGCTGAAGAACTGAACGGGTATATATTTAAAGTTATTGCCAAAGGTATCAGTGGAGACGACGGGAATCTTTACCGTTACTTCCTTAGTACCGACAGGCGGGAAAATAAAAGTATAGAAGGGGGTAACGTTTTTACTTATGAATATACATTCAGGCTTTCTAATAATCAGAACAATGTATCGCAAATCTATCCCTACCTTGATGATAAAGTGACCTCTGTAAAAATTATGAATTATGATTGGGATGACGACGGTTTTATCAGAGTCGTTTCTGTTGCAAAAAGAGGAGTACTCTGCACAATATCTGAAGATAATAAATGGTCGAATGATGAGCTTCTTGTTGTCAGTGAAGAGAGAAATACCTCTATGGAGATCCAGTTTATCAAAAACCGGGCTAAGCTTGTCAGAAATAATAATGTTGTAGTTATTGTTCAGAACCAGTATGGAGAGTCTCTTCCGTTTTATGTCATTCCTATAGGAGGTATCCCAGTTTATAATCCAGCTTTAAGAATGAGAGCAGTAGAAAAAAAGTAAATACTGTCAATTATGAAATTAAGATTAACCATCATACTATTACTGGCACTGGGTTTTTTCCGCCTCAGTGCCCAGGATCATTACTTCAGGCATTATGGCACGGCCGATGGTCTGAATAACTCATTTCTATATGCTATAAACCAGGACAAAGAGGGCTATTTATGGGTAGGAACCGGAGAGGGGCTTTACCGTTTTAACGGATTTGAATTTCAACACTTTACTGACCAGGACAGCTTGGCAGAGAATTTCATAACAACTATCTACAGAGATCTTTCCGGAAGTTTGTGGCTGGGCCATAAGAGTGGCGGAATTACACAGGTTTCAAATAATCGATTCAGGATAATAATAGAAGCATCTGCTTTTAACTCTGCTATTACATCAATTACCGAAGCGGATTCCGGTACAATCTGGTTTTCAACCCAAAATGAGGGGCTTATGGTTTTGTATTCAGACCATAATGCTGCCCAGATCTCAACCAATCTGGAAAATGATCCGATCTTCGTTATTCGCCATATTTCAGAAAATATTTTCCTTGTTGGCACCCAGGAAAACCTTTACGTCATGGAGTATCTGAAGGATTCCGGAGCAATGTCAGAACAACTAAGGGTAAGTGACTATCCACCTTCAAAGGTGGTTGATATTATTAAGGAGAAGGAGGGTGAATATTTAATAGCATCTCAGGATGAAGGGATCTTCCGGTTATCAATTGACATTGACGACCTTTCCTGCGATCTTAATGAGATCAGCAATAACCAGAATGGTGATCTTGACAATGTACAGGGAGCCCGGAAAGTAAATATGAATGAGCTTTGGGTTTATACAGCAGGAAATGGAATTACAAAGTATTACAGAGATAATGAATCAGGAGAGTATTTATACTCAGGCAATATAAATAATACAAACGGATTGATCTCGAACAATGTGAAATGCCTTTTTGAAGATCTGGAGGGCAACGTCTGGCTTGGTATGTTCGGGGAGGGACTTCTCAGACTTGTTGATGATAATCTGAAATTCTATTCCTATCTAAACATAGGATCTAATCGGATCTTCTCATTATCAAGCGATAGTAATTATATCTGGCTGGCGGGGGAAAAATCCATTACCCGGGTTGATCCTGATGGAGGTGTGGTCAGAAAATCCTATCCATTTCCAGTAAGTTTGACAGGTGTAAAGCTTAATTCAATCTATTACTCCCACAGTGGGCTGATTTATCTTGGTTTTGAAAAAAAGGGACTTTTCACTCTTAATCCGATTAATGGGAGGTTTGTGCAGATAAACTTATCAAAGGATGATCTTGAAAATTCGGTTAATAAAATAACCGGTAAGGGAAATACAATCTGGATCGGCACCCAAAAAGGGGTCTGCAAGCTAAATCCCCTGACAGGTAGCAGGAAGTGGTTCAACACTGATAATGGCTTGCCACATAATAATATTCAAATACTTTACATTGATTCAAAAGACAGGGTATTAATTGGAACAATATGCAGGAACATCTTCTTCATAGATGAGAACGACAATGTTGTTCCACTTGAAATCACAAATTCTTTGGGACTCAACTCGGTGATCTCATTAACAGAAGATAATAGCGGATCACTTTGGGTAGCAACTCAGGGCAATGGTGTTTACAAGTTCAAGGATGAACGTAACAACTGGAATTATACCCGTGCTTCCGGGTTACTCTCAGATTACTGTTATAGTCTTGCATTTGATGGCAGAAATAAAATACTGGTGGGTCACAGGGGTGGCTTTTCCCAAATTGATACTGAAGCTAACCGGTTAAAAAGCTATGCACGTTATGAAGGAATTAAGAGTTCATCTGAATTTTATCCCAATGCTGTATTAGTTGACAACCAAAAGAACATATGGTTTGGTACATCCGAAGGTGTTGTTAAATTCCTGCCGCAACTTACCACGAAAGGACTGACTCCTCCTGTCCTTCATATTGATGCAGTTTATGTTAACAAAGAGAAGATCAACTTCGATGATATTATTTCACTCTCCCCCGGATATTATGAGATTGAGGTAGAATATACCGGGATAAATTTCAGCAATCCTGAACTGGTTAATTACCAGACATTTCTTGAGGAGTACAACACAAAATGGTCAGGATTGTCGAATAGCAGAATGGTAGCCTATGAAAAAGTTGGCCATGGTGAATATACTTTCATGGTCAGGGCATTCAATGAAAATGATATACCAACTAAGGAACCTGTAACCTTTAAATTAAGGATTAAGAAACCGTTCTATGCCTCAATCTGGTTCTATCTGGCAATCTTAATTGTACTTGTTACCACTATTTACCTTTATATAAGGAGGCGTGAAAGACATATGCGGACAACCCAGGAGATGCTGATCAAGAATCTTGATGAAAAGACGAAAGAAATAATCGTAAAAGAGGAAATCATTAAGGAGAGAAAAAAGGTTGAAAAGGTGTTGATTGAAGCAAAAGAGAAAGCTGAATTATCAGATAAACTAAAAAGCTCATTTCTTACGAATATGTCGCACGAGATAAGGACTCCTATGAATGCAATAGTAGGATTATCAGAGCTTCTCAAAATGCCGGGATATTCTGAGGAAGAAAGAACGGAATTTGTGGAAATGATCTTAACCAATTCAAATAGCCTCATATCACTTATTGATGACATTCTTGATATTTCAAAAATTGAATCAAACCAGTTAAAAGTTAACTTAAAGAGTTGTGTGGTCTATACACTTCTTGAGGATCTGCATAAAAGATTTTCTGAGGAGATAATTGCCAGAGAAAAATCTCATATAGAGTTTCGTTTTTCTATGGAGATGGCAGATAAGGATATTACAATTGAGACTGATGGGATACGCCTCAAACAGGTTCTCAGCAAACTTCTTGATAATGCAATAAAATTTACTGATTCAGGTAGTATCACATTGGGATACAAAAAAACAGCTGATAATGTTATCTTTTTCGTTGAAGATTCCGGTATTGGTTTGTCAGAAGATAAAAAGGAGATCATATTCGAATTATTCAGGGAAGTTGAAGATAATAAACTGCGATTATACAGAGGTACCGGATTAGGACTTTCCCTCTCGCAGAATCTGGTAAAACTTATGGGAGGTGAAATAAAGGTAGAATCAGAAGTTGATAAAGGATCACGGTTCTACTTCTCTCTGCCAATTCAAAATGCTGTTATTGCCACAGAACACATTTCTATTCAGGCAGATAACAACAATGAAAACACCTCGTGGTCGGCTATGACTATATTTGTTATTGAGGATGAGATTTCTAATTTTATGCTGATACGCGAAATTCTTAAACCATCAGGGGCTAGTATTATTAGTGCGGAGGATGGCTTTGAAGCTGTGGAAAAGTTTTCCACCGGCACAAAAGCAGACATCATCATAATGGATATCAAACTGCCGGGTATCGATGGTTATGAAGTTACTCGTCGAATACGGAAGATCGATAATGAAATTCCGATAATTGCCCTTACAGCATATGCTATGGAAGGAGACCATGAAAAATCAATCGAAGCCGGATGCAATGATTACATTACCAAACCATTAGATAGAAAGCGATTCCTTAATATATTAGGTAAATACCTGAATAAGTGATAAAAATGATTTGTTATTACAGGACTAAGGTTTAGGCTTTAGATCATTACCCTCATGAGATTTGCCTTTGTCTGGTTTGTTTTAGTCTATTAAGTTAAATTGAAAAAACTTACAGCTACAATCAATTTTCAATAAGTATAAGAAATGAGAAAAATAATTGTTTTGGGTGCAGGTATGGTCGGTAGTGCAATAGCTATTGACTTAGCAAAGAAGCATATAGTAACATTGACAGACCTGAATATTCAACGATTGGAACAGGTAAAAGCAAAATGCCCGACACTGAATATATTGCAATTAGATGTATGTGAAAAGAACAGGTTTCAATCAACTATTAAAAATTTTGATCTTGTTATTTGTGCGGTACCCGGATTTCTTGGTTTTGAAACCCTGAAGCGGATTATTGATACCGGAAAAGATGTGGTGGACATCTCCTTTTTTCCTGAAAACTCTAATGACCTTGATAAGCTTGCAAAAGAAAAGAGTGTAACAGCTATTGTCGATTGTGGTGTCGCTCCGGGTATGGATAACATCATATTAGGGTATTATAATGGAAAATTGAAATTAACTCACTTTGAATGTCTGGTAGGAGGGCTACCGAAAGTTAAACAATGGCCTTTTTATTATAAAGCTCCTTTCTCTCCGGCTGATGTTATTGAGGAATATACACGTCCTGCCAGGTATGTTGAAAATGGAGAATTAATTACATGCGAGCCCTTAACAGACTCCGAGTTCGTGGAATTTGATAAAGTTGGTACCCTGGAATCTTTTTTAACAGATGGGTTAAGGTCAATTTTATATACCATGCCTCATATCAAGTATATGAAGGAGAAAACACTCAGATATCCAGGGCATACAGATATTGTGAGAATACTGAAAAAAAGCGGATTCTTTGATAAGAATATGATAGAGGTAGATGGTGTTGAGGTCTCTCCATTTAATGTTACCAGCAAAATTCTTTTTGATGAGTGGAGATTGGGTGAAGAGGAGGAGGAAATTACTGTTATGCGCATCACCCTTAGGGGTGAAAACGAAAAAGGGAAAGTTGAGGAGGTGGTTTGTAATCTTTATGATGAATATAGTATTGGTACCCAAACATCTTCAATGGCAAGAACAACCGGCTATACCGCAACTGCTGTGGCAAATATGTTTCTGGAAGGCCTGTTTACAAATAAGGGAGTATTCCCCCCGGAATTGATTGGAAAGGATGAAGTGTGTTACAACTATATAATGAATTATCTTTACGAAAGAGGTATCCATTATAAAATATATTCTAAAGTGTTGTAAATAGAGATACGAATAAAAAGCCCCAATATCAGATAATACAATAGTTAACTTAAAAATGTGTAGATGAAATACTTTTATAAAATAGCGGTCACGACACTGTGTGTGATAATTTTTACCGGTGTCGGAATAAACAGTTGTGCACAGGATGCTAATATAATTTTTGGCAAATCAATAACCCGGCAAGATTTTATTTCAAAAACCGGGGAAAGCGAAAAGCCGATAAAGTGGATTAATGTTAATACTTTATCCGATACCTGGCATTTACAGAAAGATATTCTGGTTTGCTCGGGACAACCAATCGGAGTGATGCGATCCGAAAAGCAATATGAAAACTTCATCCTTCATATTGAATGGAAACATATTGAACCGGGAGGTAATTCAGGAGTTTTCGTGTGGAGCAACGCTGATCCACCTGAAGCAACACGACTTCCCAATGGGGTGGAAGTGCAAATGCTCGAGCTTGACTGGGTCAATCTGAATAAACACGATGGCGAAACACCTCCTGTTGCTTATGTTCATGGTGAACTCTTTGGTGTTGGGGGAGTTAAGACTATACCAGACAATCCGCGTGGCACAAGGAGTAAGTCAATAGAAAACCGTTGCAAAGGGAAAGGAGAATGGAATACTTACGATGTTGTATGTGTCGACGGTGTGATTAAGCTCTCTGTTAATGGTAAATTTGTAAATGGGATATCACAGTCTTCACAAAAGAAAGGATATTTATGTCTTGAGTCGGAGGGGGCAGCGATTCACTTTCGTAATATTAATATTGTGGAGCTACCTGCTGGAATAATCACAACAGAACAGATTGCTCCTTTGATAAAATGATGAAGATATTAATTCTTTGAAAATGAAATCAAAATTTATTAAAATCCTAATATTCAATACAGGAATTATATTGATGATTATGAATCTGGGTATCTGGATAAACTGTCTTTTTATCAACAGATCTTCAAAGATGGATATTATATTGGCTCTTCCTCTGCTGGTTATAGGTGCTTTTTTACTTCTGGGTTGGTATAGAACAACCGGTACACTCTTACCCTCAAAGCAACAACGAAAGAAATTTATCCTCAGGGTCTTCCTTATCAATTATGGGATTTTATATGTTATCTACATAGTTGCAGATATTATCTACAGCGATGCAATAAATTTTCTTAGTATCCCGGGAATTATTCTTCCAATTCTCTTAGGTCTGTTTATTATGGGTTTTATATTATCCTGGAATTATGAACTACCTGCAGGTTTTTTCTTTATTGTCTGGTACTGTTTATTGTTATTCAGCTCATTCAAATATATTGAGATTCTTCACAGGGGACCATATGCACTCATTGGCATAACAATTCTCATTCACGGGATACTCTATATAACTTTTCATTTAAGGAAAAAAGCCAAAAGAATGTAGATTAAATTTTCTGGGACTTTAGTCCCTCATTTTTTGAAGTTTTGATTGTTTATTAGTTAATTTTTTTAACCCTTCAATATTTGATACTACAGGATTGTAGTTTAAAAGCCTTCGTGCACTACTTATGTCAAACCAATGGGACCGTGATAATTCGCGCACTAAAAAACGCGTTAACATTGGTTCCCGGTTTATTAAAATTGTCTTGTGGAGTGCCTCTGTCAATGCTGAAAATAATAATGCAGCCCAGGTAGGAAAAGATTTTTTTAATGGTTCAAGATCTGATATCGCAAGTATCCTATTGAGAAAATCCCATAATAAAACAGGTTCGCCGTTTGTAATGAAATAGGCTTTCCCAGCGACTTCAGGGTTTTCTTTAATTGCCTGAGCAGCATTTAGATGTGCTGCTACCACATTATCAATATATGAAACATCTATTAAATTTTTGCCGTCTCCTATTTGCCGTAATTTCCCGGTTTTAGCCTGTTGAATAATTCTCGGAAACAGGTGATTGTCCCCTGGCCCATAAACTATATGAGGTCTCAATGCGAGTGTTTTCAGTGAAGAAGAATTTGCTTTTAAAATAAGCTGTTCTGCTATCGCTTTGGTTGCAGTATAGTAAGATAATGGCCGTGAAGGGTAAGGAAGTGATTCGTTCGATCCTTCTATGCTTTTTCCATCAAAAACGACACTTGCTGAGCTGGTATATATTAACCGCTTGATATTGTTAACATTACAAGCATGAATAATATTTTCAGTACCTGTTACATTTGTCATATAATAATTCTTATAATCACCTGCTGTCCCTGCTTTAGCAGCCACGTGAAATACAATATCCATACCTTCACATGCGTTTAAAACTGCATTCATATCAGACAAATCTCCTCTTTTAACTTCAGCGCCAATTTTTTTAAGTTCAGGATAATCAGCTCTGGAAAAGCTTGTTACTCTGAAACTTCTTTTAATAAGTGCATGCACCAGGGCAGAACCGATAAATCCTCCTCCTCCGGTAACTAACGCTTTCATTTGATTTTCTTTATTGTCCATTTAGCAAGTTTTTCACGAAAAATCTTGGCATTATGTCTTGGATCGACCGGGAACTTTTTATAGAATAAGATATCTGATATTCCTTCTGTCAACCTGCTTGAGTTCCCTAATTCAATCAATTCCTGTATCAATTTCTTCGTTGGATGAAATCCGGTTTTAAGTTCGATACAAATCACTGACTTTTTGGTTCCGGATTCATTTGCAGGTATTCCAACCAATGCAGAACGGGCAACAAAAGGATGACGGTTATAGACAGCTTCACATGGGATTGTAAAAAGAGTACCAACAGATGTAATAACTCTTTGTGATTTTCGTCCATAAAACCATAATCTTCCATGCTGATCAATCTTTCCCAAATCTCCCATTCGATGCCATATTTCATGTGTCTCCAGGTCGGGGATCTTTGAAAACCTGTTTGCATCTTGATTATTGAAATATTCAGTAGTGACCCATGGTCCTTTTACAACGATTTCTCCGATCTCACCGACAGACATCTGATTTACATCATTCCATGAAATAATTTGACTGTCAGTCATTTCAATAACTTTGACATCTAAGCCTTCAACTGGATAACCGATGCAGATTCCAATTTCATTTTCATTTTCAGTCTCATTCGAGTTGAACACAAAAAGTTCTGAAGCTATAATATCAGTGATCGGCAATGCTTCAGTTGCACCATACGTGGTATGTATTTTTGCTTCCTTTGATATCATCTTGCTGAATGATTCCAGAATGACACGATGAACAGGTGCTCCTGCAGAAATAATATGCCTGAGAGAGAGAAGCTTAATACCAGTTGCTGAACCATATTGCGAAAGCTTGTTAAGTATCATGGGCGAACCGAACATCTGAGTACACCCATATTCCTGAATATTCTTGATAATTTTAGACGGATTTAATGTTGCCGGATGAATCATGTTCATATCTGCTATTACAGAAGAATTTCCATGACAGATAGCGAATAGCCCCAGCAAAGGGAAAGTACAAAGGTCTATTTCATCAGTACCAATATTAAAATGTGATTTGGTTACCTGAATCTGGTTTTTAAGCATTCCTGTTGTATATACTACTCCTTTTGCCGGACCAGTACTTCCGCTAGTAAAAAATATTGCAGCAATATTATTTGATTCGACCGGACGTGAGGGGTATAGTGTGGATTGATCATTCAGATAATTTTTCAGCCTCTTCTTTCCATAAAAGAATTGTGTCCCAGTAGTTATACTGATTTTTATCGTTTTAAAAACATGCTTATATAATAATCGTAATAAATGAGACTTTGGGATGCCTATAAATGCTTGTGGCTGTAAATCGGTCAGAGCTTTTGACATAGCCTTAATTCCCATTCCCGGATCTATCATAACCAGGATGGCACCAATTCTTAAAAGGGCAAATGTCAATATAAAAAATTCAGCCTCTGCCGGTACCATTAACATAGTTATCGTTCCGGCTTTTATACCTGCTTGTTCAAGTCCATATGAATATCTGTTTACTTCACTTTCCAACTCCTTATAAGTAATCTTTTCAGGATAAAGAAGTGCAGGTTTTTCAGGAAACTTTTCTGCATTAAGTCTCAGATAGTCTGAAATATTGAGGATATTATCAGTAACAGGAATTTGATCAATAGTTTGCAAGGATTCTAATTTTGATTTATATAAAGGGCCACAGACACATTTATACCAGAACCAATTGTAAGGAAAATTACATTCTTTGAAGTGTTAAAGCGATTATCATCCCAGGCTTTCTTTAATGCAAATGCCGGCCCGGCAGTATGTAATACCTTATTCCCGGTTCCTGGTATTTCAATAAAATTGTTATTCATCCCAATGCGATTTTTCATTTTGGAAATAAATCCAGCAGGGCTTTGTGAGGGTATTATAAGGTCTATCTCTTTAAGTGCTATGCCTGATTCATCCAGGAAATTAAATAATGATTCTACCGCACAATCAACACATAAATCCAGAAAGGTCTCTTTTTGTCTGACATAAAGAATGTTTTTCCTTCCCCATCTCCACTTTAAATGTTTGTAGATAGTACTACTTATTAATTCTTCGCTATGGTCAGGATAGGAATATGACCTGAAAAGAGTAAAACCGCTGGGATTTTTCGATTTGGAAAGAATTATTGCAGCAGCAGCTGATTTATAATGGAACTCTTCAGATAATCCATAAAATGGCTCAGAGTCACCTGTAACAACCATGCCATAAGAAATCTTGTTAGTATTCATAGACTCATGTACAATTTGTATCCCTGTCAACCAGCCACAACCGCCATTATTTAAATCAAATGAGAAAGTACTTCTGGAACCGGCAGAATCACTTTCAGGAGTAGTATTTGCACCGATTTTTTTTTGAATTAACGCAGCTATTGCCGATTCTCCAAAATTTTTGAAACGATATATCCCTGTGTTGATCAGAAGACCCAGATCACAGGGATCAATTTCTGTATCATCAAGGCATTGGCATGCCGCCCTGGCTGTTAATTTAATTGAATTTCCGGGAAGGAAGCTAAACCAGGGTCGTGAAACTGAAACCATTTCAATTTTTGTTCCCATATCGGTTAACTATTTCGTTCATTTTAAAGATTATAACACCTAATATCAATCCTGAGGCAAAACAGAGCAGCATGATATTGTCGTCTTCCTTAAATCGTTTTTCGTTTAAGTATCGATATAGTGCCAGAAAGTGTGTAGTTGATGCAGTGTTACCTGTATCTTTCAGACTAATCACTACCTGACCTGGTTGTTGCCCGAAATAATCCTTATAATAATTTGCTCCGGAAATAATTGAACTCCTTGATGTCTGATGTGGAATCAGCCAGGAAATCTGGTTGAAAGATAAACCACTTTTTTCAAGAGCCTTTTTAACAATAGGGATTGATTCAGATATTGCTGCCTGATGGATCTTTTTCGCTTTTGTCTTCATTTGTCCTCCCGGTGTTTTTCGGTTTTGTCTCCCTGAACATAAATTACTGTATTTACTCAAAGTAGTGAAACCTGAAACCATCAGGCCTTCTTTATCATTGACAGTTCTATCAATTATTACTGCGGCCCCGCAATCACCCACTGTCAGCGAAGATAATTCCGAATTTAGAGATGTCTTAATGTTTTTTATTGCATGATCAGAGATATTTGAAATATACTCCCCGCTCACTATGAGACAAGTTTTTACAGTTCCCTGTCTGATAAAATTCTCAGCTAAATAAACCCCAGTCAGCATCCCGGCACAGGCATTTGAAATATCAAATGTGATTGCTTTCTTAGCTCCGATTATATTTTTAATAATTGCCGAAAATGTTGGTTCATAATGATGGGATAATCCATTTTTGTATTTAGTAATTGAGCAACTGATTATCATATCAAGTTCATCGGCCCTGTATTTTGAAAATGACAAGCAATCTTTTGCGGCATCTACGGCTAATGAAAATGAATCTTCTCCTGATGAACATATCTTTCTCTCACTTATTCCTGTCAGCAGTCCTAACTTTTTTATACACGGAATTTTAATTTTTTCCACTAATTCCAGGGTGGTTAATATCTTCTCCGGAATTTTCACTCCAATACTTTCAAATTGACATTTCCAATTCATTGTTAGATAGTTTATTGAGAAATTTCTGTAATTACTTTTTCTTTAAATCTGATAATGATATCTGCAAGTTCTATACTCCTGTCTTCCTGAATAAAGTGTTTGGCATCTAACCTGACATGATTCTGCCCGAATGCACCGGGAATCCTATTCTGCAGATAATCATCGCCACCACGGGTTATCGGATCAGTGTTACTAAATACTGTCAAGAATGGTTTTTCCCATTTGCTAAGTGATTCCCATGCTATTTTATTACCTGCTGATTCCGGATTATCTGGTGAAGTTGGAACCAGGCTGGGGAGAGCACGAATACCTGCTTTATACTTTGATGATGGGAAAGGAGCGCGATAAGCCCTTCTTTCCTCCTTATCCAATTTTCTTAATATACCTGATTCAAGTACTCGATCAACGGGCAGAAACGGACTGTATCGTGCAAAAATCCTCCAAAGTTTAAATGTAATATGAATTTTTTGCTCGCCTGTTGGAAGCATTCCATTGCTTATAATAATTCCGGAAAACAAATCCGGGTTATTAGCAGCAATTCGCAGTCCTATCATAGAGCCCCAGTCATGACCGAATAAGGTAATATCCTTCAGATTAAGTATTTTTAAAAAGGTGGTGATCCACTCAACATGTGACTGATATGAGTGATTTTTAATATTCCCGGGTTTGTCAGATTTCCCAAATCCAATCAGGTCAGGAGCTATAACCCGGTTCCCGGCTTCTGCAATTTTTTTAATCAGGTGACGATACAGGTAAGACCATGTTGGCACTCCATGGAGAAGTAAAACAGGTCTGGCACTTACAGGGCCTTCATCCAGATAGTGTAATTGAATGTTATTTATTTTGACGAAATGAGATTGAAAGGGATAGTCCTTCAAATCAGTGAAACAAGAATCCGGTGTACGAAATATCCTCATAAAATATTGGTTATTGTATTCTTTTAAAACCTGGCATGATCCATCAATAAATCATTGATATAAAATTACCTGCTATCCATCCTTTCAAATTGTAATTCTTTTGTAAATTAGCTGTAAAATATTTTACAAGTATTTAGCAAACATAGTTGTCTATTCATATCTAATTTTGTCTAAAGAGGATAATATATTCTTCAGCCTTCTTAAAAAGGAAATAGCTGCTACTGTGATGCAATCCTATCCTGGAATGAATCCTGAAATATCAGACTGGAAAGGTCAGGATATCACTGATTTTCAGGAAGATTTATTGATCAAGGTAAACGGACAGCTTAGTGAAAAATGGTTTTATACACACATGAAAGTATCAAATCCATCACTGCCCCGTATTGATGTATTGAACATATTAAGTCAATATGCCGGTTACAAAAACCGGGATGATTTCAGATTCAAAAATCAGGGACAAATCTCATCGGCAAAGAGATTAGAAAAGACGAATAATATTTTAATCCGTATTCCTTTACTGTTTCTGACTGTCATGATCCTGATATTCATGCTTATTAAGATAATTAATACGCAGAATTACCGGTTAACTTTTATTGATGCCGATACGGGGGATCCTATTCTAAGCAGTAATATCAGGGTGGATCTGTTGTTGGAAAATGAATCACCGGTGACTTACACATCGGATGAGGAAGGGGGTATTGTCATAAGGACCAATCAAAGCAAAATAAGGATGGTTATAAAAACACCTTATTATATTACCGATACTATAACACGGGTATTAAAAAAATTTAACCATGCTGAACAGCTCAGCTTAAGTGCTGATCCATATGCGCTTATGATTCATTATTTTTCACAAACCGATGTAATGGCATGGCAGAAAAGACGTGATCAACTTAACAGAATGATCAGCGAGGATGCAATGTTTTATCAGATCCCGGATAAGAAGGGTGTTCCCGGGATGGAACTTTATAACAAACAGGAGTTTATAGATAAGCTGACCATGCCATCTTCAAGCCTGAGGCAGATTGATATCCTGGATTGCCGGTATTCAAATGGTCAGATAGCTATCCTCCGGTTCAGAATTAAAACGGATTAAAGATGAATTTAAAATGAAGCGGATAGCCTACATATTTTTCCTGATTCTGATTTATCTTATCTGTTCTGCAAAAGGCTGCACGGAAGATGAAAATATGAAGGAGCTGAGGGAAGAAAAACTTATTGTGGCATTGAAAGACAGTGTAAGGAGTGTATTTGAAACCGATTCAGTAAGTGATCAGTTTATGCGGGCATATGAGGAAACCGCGCGGCAAAAGCTTATTGATTTTGCTGACTACATGAAAATAGTTTCAGATACTTCACTCGATATAAAGTTCAGGCAGCAGGCTGTTGACATGGTTTCTAAATTATTTATTTCCAGAGGGATTAACATACGTAATTGGGACAAGATCTATTCCAGACCTGGTTTTAATACTTTTGAACAATTGCTTGAAAATAGTCTTTCGCAGGGAATGACCTTCTGGGTTCAGCCTGTCCAAATCAATGTCAAGACACCTTTAACCAGACAGAATGATTCTACTTTAGCAGGCACTCTTTCATTCTATCAAAGAAGGATCCCTTTTGATAACCAGATTCCTGCAGATAGCATAAATAAAATGCTGGTAATTGACATTTATACGCTGAAGAAGGTAAAATATTTTGATAAAGAAGAGCTCAGAATATGGGAAGTGTTCCTTGGCGATATTGAATAGAAAGCTTTGGTCATTAATCCTCTTTTTCGTTGATCTTATAAGACTTAACCCTACCCATTATCTAAACCTAATTCTATTCTATTACCACTAACAAAGGAGCTATTATATCTGTAAGCAGATCAGGAGTTGATGACTCTGTTCTATCAAGACTAAAATCCTTAGCGTCATATAAATCAATAATATGTAATCAATGCGATTACAATCTCTTACTCAAATTCTTTCGGTACTCCACAAATCATCCTGAATACCTTATCAGATGAATTGTTTCTGTATTGATGTTTTTCGTTAGGATTTACCAAAACAAAATCTCCAACTTTTATTGGTTGTTCTTCTCCAGCCTCATTTACAAGAATTCCGTGACCTTCAATTATGAAATTCATATGTTCATATGGATGGCTATGGAAAGGTGTATTTCCGCCAGGGTCCACAGTGAATACCCTGTAAGAATAAACCGGTGCACCATCCTTACTTCCCAAAGGGAGTTGTTTCCATGCACCAGAGGCTCCTTCCATCTGTACTTTTCTCTTTTCAACCTTATCTATACCAATGATTTTCATAGCAACTTAATCACATTTAAGATTTGATCTCTGAATTTTTGATGGTTCAGCAAAGGCGCCATACGATGAATTTTTAAATGAAGCGCAAGCTTCAGAAATTTGTCCTTTACCTTCCTGAGCAAGGCCAAGCTGAAAGTAAAATTTCGCTTTGGCTTCGGCATCACCCGTCTCCAGGTCAAGACCTTTTTGACCATTTTCTGCTCCCAGTTCGAAATTTTTCTGTTTGTTGTACACATCGGCAAAGTAGTAGTAAAGGTCCTTATCGTCGCCGTATTTAGCGGCTTTGGTAAGCAGGGCAAGCGCTTCATCAAGATTATCTGCCTGGACTGCCCTGGATCCGGCTCCGCGGAAATATTCAAGTGCCATTTTTGAAGACATTTGAACTTTTTCTTCATCATTTGCGCTTTTTACTTTATCAATAAATAAATCAATCGTTTCCTCAAAAGCGTCAGCGCTATCCTGTTTCACGTATATCATAGCCTTATTGTAAATTGCATTAAGATAGCTGGGATTGATTGCTAAAAGGCTGTCAAATGTTATCAGTGCATTTGCATAATCATTTTTGGAAAAATATTCTGAAGCCACCGAATTATAAGCCTGTACCAGTACCTTCTCGGAATTTGTTTTATTTGATGAGCTACCATATTTTTCTGCTGCAGCAGCGGCTTTTTTTGCGGCCTGAATTATTTCAGTAGCCGGTTTTTTCTCATTCAATAATTTATATGCAACCTTAAAATATAATCCTGGTAATACTTTTACAGCTTTTTCCCTGAGATCATCGGCAGTCTCACCAACCTGATCTGACAGGGTTATTACATTCTCAAATGCCTCAATGGCAACCGGCAGATCAGTTTGCATTGCCTTTGCACCTTCATTATAATATTTTATCACATCATTTCGTTCCTGGGCATTGAGGTTTTTGCCTAAAATAGCAGAGAAGATAAGGATACCTGCTATTTTTATCATTCCTTTAATTTTCATATTAATTCAGATTATCAAGTTATTATAAGTAATTGTTTTTTTTAAGAAGCCCTAAATATAGAAATTATATTTGTTTTAGCTATCCCTAATAAAAATCAGGTGATAAATTTCATTCTCTCACTTTTCAATTCCGGAGCTAACACTTCTTGTCAGATTAGAATTAGTTACATGGCAAAACAACAAGCATCTGATACATGATTTTTGGTTGTCTGAATGTCTGTATGTTTCAATGTCAAATGCCTCGCGCTCCCGCCAAAGCGGGATTCCCTCGTTTCACTCGTCAACTTGCGCCCTGTGCCCTGCTCCTTGCGTCCTTATTATAATACTGGGAAAGGTGGTTGTTGATCCGGCTCCTGTTTCAGAGGGATTTGTGGTACAACCTGAAATGCTTTAATTCTGGAAACCAGCAGGGTGATGCCTATACCAAAAATGCCGATCACAGCAAAAGAGTAGCGAAGTCCTGCTATCTCCGAGATGTATCCTATGAGAGGCGGCCCCATCAGGAATTCCAGGAAACTTACACTTGAGACTGTCACCAGTGCAATGCCAGGCGGTACTCTTCCGTTCCTGCCTACCGTACTATAAACAGTTGGAACAATGCTGGAAACGCCTAGCCCTACCAGCATAAAAGCGATAGTGCAGGGTACCACATAGGGAAACAGGACTGAAATAAATAACCCTGAGGAGATCATTATACCGCTAATCTGAAGCAGCTTCTGCCGTCCTATTTTAGTGATCATACTATCGGCAGTAAAGCGTCCTGTAGCCATCATGATCATGAATGAAGTATAGCCTACTATTACAAGCGATGCCGGGGCTTTTACCACATCTTTAAAATATACCCCGCTCCAGTCGAACATGGCTCCTTCACTTGCCATACTGCAAAACCCGATTATTCCAAGTTGAAGAAGAACACCATCAGGTTTTGTGAAAAATCTTCGTCTGGGTTCATCACTTCCTACACCAGTTCTCCCACTTGCCAGATAAGGATGATTGATCAGGAATATTACCAGAACAAGAATGGTAACTATTACAAAATGCCAGCCAGGCAGAACTTTCAGGTTGATCATCAGTAGTCCAATGAGTGCTCCGGCAAATCCGGCAAGGCTCTAAACTCCATGGAATGAGGCCATTACAGGTCGTTCATAAAGATACTCAGCAGCAACTCCCTGTGTGTTTATAGAAATATTAACCAGATTACCTGCCAGTCCGAAGAAATACAACGCTATAGCGAGCTGCCAGCCTTCCTGCACCGGTCCGATGCTATTGAGGCAAAGGGCATAAGAGGGAATAGCAAAAAGCAATATTTTATGACTGCCAAATCGGGTGACCAGCCTACCTGAAAATGGCATCATAGTGAACTGTCCTACGGGTAATGCAAACAGAATGCTGCCAAGCATGGCATCATTCAGATTCAATGCAGTTTTTATATCCGGGATCCGGCTGGCCCATGAAGCGAAGCAAAGTCCCGTGCAAAAGTACATCGATGACCACTGCTATCCTAATGCGTCTCTTTTCTGTAATAGCTGGAATTTGTTCGGATGTATGATAATTATGATCTGACATGATTGTTTTGTAGATGACTTCGTAAAAGTATAAAACATCATAGGAATTAGAAAAACAAAAACCCCTTTCGGGGTGGTTGTTTTCTGCTTGTTCGTGGAGTTGGCGGGAGTCGAACTATGTGTATAAATATATTAATATTTAGCTTGTTACATTTATATTCAATTTATTGGTATCCGGATAAGTAGCGATTCTATAGTAATAATTTAACTATTTAAGTTGATGTTACTACCTTTTTGTTTGGTCATCAATTCTTCAATAGCCTCTTGCTTGTTATACTTTTCAATAAGTTTTATAAATCTTTGATTTTTAATCAATTCATTATATAGGGGTTCATGACTTAGAACCAACTCTATGTTAGCATCAAAAATTAAAGCAAGTTCAAGGTTCCTAAAAAACTCATTCTCATTATTTAAATTATAGTATATTTCAGCTAGTGTAGTATAGAATATTCCATGTTCAGGATTTATTGATAGTGCCTTATAGATATCATTAAAAGCTTCATCATATTTTTTAAAAGCAGTATATGTGCATGCTCTATTATTGTATACTACAGAATCATTTGGATTTATTTCAATGGATTTAGTATACCATTCTATCGACTCTTCGAATTTTTCAATTAAGTTGTAATATAATCCATAACCAAAGTACCCGAGTGGACTATTTGGATCTAATTCCAAGATTTTGGTATAATCAACGAAAATGGCCTCAATATCCTGCATAAAATGAAATTTGATATTTGCCCTTTGATTTAAATAATTGATTGAATTTGGAGCAAGCTTAATGGCTTGGTTTATTTCATTTATTGCTTTGTCATAGATTTTCATATCTATGTATATTGTAGACAAACTTGAATAATAATGAGCTCTTGTATTATCATACTTAATTGCCATTTTCAAATATTCCAATTTTTTGTCAATAGACTTTTCCTGAGAGGACTGCCTATAGTATCTCTCACCAGCTCGAACGTTGTTAAATTTTAGGATTTCTTCTTTAGTTAATATATCTTTAGTGAGGGTTGAGAATAGTGATAAATAACCTGTACTAATAGTGTTATCTTCCTTTTCTTCATATCCAATTTTAAAGAATTCCTTGATCTCAAGATCTCGATCTGAGTGAAGTACTATGACGTCCTCAGCTTTTATTGAATAATTATTCTTTTCAAGAGAATCATTTATTCTTCCAATAATTGTATTTAAAAGCACTGCTTCCTCAGCTTTTAGTTGAGGTTCGATAGAATATGGGATTCTACTTAAAACTATTGTAATTTTGGGCTGTACATCTAATAATCTTAAATTGGGATTGGTAAGTGAACGAATTATTTGAATCGTTCCATAGATGTTTTCTTCATTATTAGATGCGACCAAAACTACTTCATCGGCTAAAATGGATAATGGGATACCTGATATCTCAGATATGCCTGTCCTTGAATCAATTAACAATACGTCAGGTTTAATTTCGTTCTCAATCTTACTTTTAAGATCAAGGAAAAATGCTATGCCTTGGCTGTTTTCCTGATACAACAAATTTGACCAGTTTATTTTCGAGAGTTTATTCCAATATTCTTGATAACTTGAATTCCCTGAAGGAATAATTGTAATAGGACCTTTGGACCTTACTCCTAGATTAATTTTTTGTGTATAATCTAACAAGCTTTTTGCTGGAATATTGGTTTCTTGAAATAAAGAGATATAATCTACGATGCCCCGCTTTATTTTTGATATATCCATAAATTCTTTAAACTTGAATGGTACTCCTGGTGCTTCAAGATCGAAGTCAAGAATACAGACAGATTTATCAAAATCAGAAAGTCTTTTAGCTATATTAGCTAAAGCAAGAGTTCTTCCTACTCCTCCCTTATAAGAATAAAATGTAATTGTTTTCATATGACTAATTGACTCCTATATTAAGTAGAGACCCTTTCTCTTGTACTTTACTAACCAATAATTCGAGCATTTTAATATTGATTCCCTTTGGTAAATTAAATTCAACTTTATGAATAAGAATTTCTTTGATTTCAATTTCTATGCCTAGTGCTGATACTATATCAAGTATTCTATGCCAACTTGCTGATTGATAATCGTTAGCTTCATAACGTTGGATTTGTTGCTCCTTTAGACCTAGTTTTTCAGCCAAATCTTTCTGAGACCATCTAATAGAAATCCTATAGGCAATCAATGCTTTGTGAAGATTCTCAACTGATCCGATTTGAAGTTTGTTCAATTTGTTGTCTTTGATAGAGGTATAAAACTCAACTTCATTGGAAATATCTTCGAGCTGACTTAATAATGCTGATTTATTAAGTTCAAAAAGATTATCATCACCAATTCTTTTAGTCTTGTCAAGGTTTTTGATTGCTTCATTAATTGCATCAATTCGCTCTTGCACGTTTTTTAATTGCTTGTTATTCTTAATCATTTTCTAAATCAATTTCAATTATTCCTTTCTCTTTACCAGTATATTTATCGTGCTGGAAGCCCTCAAGTATGGTATAGTTTAAATCAAGATTTGCAGTTGTTGGCCAAAATTCACCTTTATATTTTTTTTTCTGCTTGGATCTGTTGTTGCTAAAATCAAAAAACTCGGGATAGCCAATTTTAAACTTGTTCAAATCAGGTGGCGGCTCATAGCAAACATCAAAATCATTAGGTCTGGGCTTAGTAGTAATAAAACTTCCATCTAGATAAATCTTTTTACACCAACTTTTTCTTAACACTGATATTCCCTCCTCTAAACCAAACAGCAAATTTTCTCTGTGGAAAGTAAAGCCGTATCTTTTTTTTATCTCGCTCCATTTAGCTTTGTATACGCCAGGAGGGAGGTTGCCCTCCGTATTAAAATTTGGTATCATAACAACATTAATGATGTAAAAATAAAATAATATTTTTAATTACACAAAGAATACTAGTAAAATATTGAAATAATATATAAAATAACAACAAATACATTGTGAAAATATTAATTCATAATGAATTTTGATGCTTCGTTAAATACAAGTTTTTGACTAAATATAGTAATCATAGTAGCACTCAATGCGATTATTTGATTCTAATAACCTTCAAAATTTAATGATAGAATTGACTGAAATAAAACAGATAGTCTATATTGTTTTCAATTTACAATTTTTTTTTGTAACTTATATTATTTCTAAAAAAGTTCATTATCCGCAAAACTGTAATAATCTTCCCCAGGTGTAATAATAAGATGATCCAATAGCTGGATATCCATCACATTACCGGCTTCCTTGATCTTCTGGGTAATCCTCGTATCCGATTCACTTGGATTCAGATTCCCTGATGGATGGTTATGAGCAATAATAAATCCGGAGGCATTTGATTTTATTGCTGCCTGGAGGACTATCCTTACATCGGTAACAGTTCCACTTATGCCACCTTTGGATATAGCCAATAGCCCTAATACCGAATTTGATCTGTTTAATAGCAGTACTTTGAACTCCTCAAAATATTCTATTGTTGCCTGGTCTCAGGTAGATAAGAGAAGGTCATAAGCATCTTTTGAGCATTTTATCTTTGGTCGGTCTGATGCCTTGACCTTTGACAGGTAAATAAGCTTCACCTCGGCAATATTATTGATATCGAAACCATTCATATAAATATAATTTGATGGTTTAAAATGTGAATTGAGTTGTTCATTCATCTCAGTTATGCACCTGATCTCATGGTTTAAAAGGATCACCAAAAGGAAACGGAATAAGGGGCTGGTGGGCGACTCTAAGGGTTATGCCGTAGTCTTTTGGTGACCCGGCTAAGTCCTTTTAAATCAGGATAATTTTGCCTGAATGAGATGAAAATGGCTACCCAAAAGAAATACTAAAGTCAGCCAGGAATTACAGGAATTCCCTAAAGCATGTAAAAAACATCCGTGTAATATCCCTTCTTGTCTCTATGACTATTTTATTCTCAATATTCTGCATTTACAAATATCAGTATAATAAGACCGTTCTACTGATGAAACCTACTCTGCGAAGACGCACCCTATCTTTATTTTTTAATAATTTTGATAAGATATAACTAGTGGGATACAGAAGAGAATTGACTGCGGCTTATTACAAGCAGGAAAGATAATAATCGAAAAAAATTGGTTTTAAAACGTAAAAGAATTTTATGTTTTTCCCTGGTAAACACGAAATTTTACAACTTTCTGCCACTAACATGTCCGCCGTCAAATCTTCAAAAAAATGGGCCGGAGCCCTTTTAGTTAAGCCGGTTCCTGGAAAAAAGGTTCCATGGAACCGGTGTTCCAGGTACCAAGCAGGCTCTCATCTATTCCCATATCATCCCGTACCGGACTCTTTTCAAATCCGGCAAGCACGCAACCTTCAAACATCGCCGACAGATCCTTCTCCTTATCATGGATGACAATCGGAACCCATGTCCTTTGGTTACCATACCTGTCTTTCTTTGTGAAAACCACCAGAACCTCAAACGGAGCATCAATTATGTTGCTATCCGGTGAAGCAAAACCGATGTTCTTTAATGCTTTGATACCTTCAGGAGGATACCTTCTTACTTTTGAATTCTCTTTACTCATGATTTCTCATTTTTGGTTAATGAATGATTTTAATTTGAACCGTACACCGGGGCAGGTCGAGGGGATAGATACCGGGGGTGTATTTTAGGGAACCCTTTAAGATTTAGGCAATGATCAGGTCATTCCTGGTATTCCACTTCCTGCATTAACATTAGACCATTTTAGAAGGAATGGTTCTTGATTTAGACCTATTATTAGTGGTGATTATCACTAGTTAGATTCTTCTAACGAACATATTAGTATTAAAATTAGAGGTAATTGTTGAATAATTAGTAAATAAATGTGACGTTTTTACCGGCAGAAACGTCACATTTTATATATTTGCTTATAAATAGAGATATAATGAAAGTATCTGATATCGTATTAAATAAGATTAACCGTTTTAAAGCAGGTTATGTTTTCACCTATGATGATTTTGATGTCCCGGTGAAAAATTTAAGTGCTCTTAAAATGGCACTGACTCGTTTGGTTAATGCCGGAAAGATTGACCGTCTTTCTAAAGGACAGTATTATAAACCTGAGATTACTGAATTTGGTGCTTTACGTCCTCCAGAATATCAGGTTGTAAAGGATCTGCTCGAGGATAATAGCAGAATTATTGGATATCTGACAGGGGTTAGTATATATAATAAGCTTGGTTTAACAACCCAGGTTTCTAATACCATTCTGATTGGAACTAATCTTGAGAGAAAACCTAAAAAAAGAGGAAAATATAGCATTCGGTTTATTCGTCAGAGAAATAATATTACCAAGGACAATATATACTTATTGCAGATACTTGACTCAATAAGGTTCATTAAAAGAATCCCGGACTCAGATACTGCAAAATCCTGTTTAAGACTTATTTCTCTGATAGAACCCCTTGATGAGAGTGATAGAAACTCTATTGCGAAATATGCTCTAAAATATAATCCAGGGACAAGGGCATTGACAGGTGCGATTCTTGATCATGTCTCTGATTTGGAGATTACTCAATCATTGTTTATATCACTCAAACCAGCAACAGTATTTGAATTTATGATACCTGATAAGTTACTGCCACAAAAATTGAAATGGAGAATAAAATGAAACTACACGAAAATAAGGAAGCTTTTGAGAATGCTATTAGGGCTGCGAGTGATCACCTTGGAATCAGAGATGTTTTTGTTGAGAAAGATTACTGGGTGACTTATATCCTATGGAGATTGTCAAATTCAGAATATTTAGATAATGTCGTATTTAAGGGAGGGACGTCTTTATCAAAAGTATATAAACTTATTGATAGATTCTCTTATCCAAAGTAAATCGTTATCCAAAGCATACTTATAAACAAGATTGCTAATCAGTAGTTTATCTCATTTACTTTTCAAAACAGCTTTGGATAACGATATTGATTATTTTGCAAAATTCTTCAGCCATTCCCTAAGTC
>DATKUO010000123.1:0-3265 GCA_035530515.1 Bacteroidales bacterium | reverse complement strand
TGATGAAAACCTGATGCAGTGGCTTAAAAATTTGTGTTAGTAGATTTGGAATAAATATGGGGAGAGGGTTGAGCTAAAGTCCTTTAAAATCAATGCTTTTTATCCATCACTCCCCATATTGTAGCACTCTACATATTGCCTAATATGGAGAGCTCTCCATATCAGGCATTCAAAGGCCATGCATCTTCTGCAGGCTGGTGTGAATCTGGTATATATAAGGGACCTTTTAGGACATGTATCGGTTCAGACTACGGACGTATATGCCCGTGCTGACTCCAGACAAAAACGGGAAGCTTTTGAAAAGGCATATGTTGACCTTAATCCTAATACAGCTAAAATAAAATTCTGGGAAAAGGACAGTAATCTCTTGGAATGGCTGAAAAATTTAAAGAAGTAGTAAAGTATTTATGCAAAGTGGTATTGTAAAGTAAAAGGATTAATAAATTGATTATGAGCGTACTTAATGATGTCACTTTGCATAATATTTTTCTTTCCATAAAATTCTACTCCAATTTGCCAACGTTCTTTGTATAGCAATTGAGCATTACCGGGGTTGCTGAAGGAATTAATGATTTGGAGTTCTGGTATGCCATGTTTGTTTATCAATACGTTTTTTGCCTGAAGCCAATCCTGTAACAGCATTAAAACGGATATAATAAATTCATCTTCTCAGAATACTTCCAGATTCCAATTTGTTTATGATATGTCAGCTTAACCAGATATATAGAAATAAAGTGATTAAAGAAAGTATTCCTAAATGCAATCTCCAATCCGTGATTCCTTCGAATTTGTCAAAGCCTTTGGTATAATTAATTGTTGTTTTTTCAAGCTTTTCGGGAGAAGTTTTTTCGGTGAATGCAGAAACTGCAAAAAGCACTCCGGTAATAAATATTTCAGCCCAGAGTCCCCGGTAACCAAAATTTAATGTCAATTTATGATGAAGTAAGGGAAAGATCATTTTGCCAGTTTCGGGACCAAGCAGTTGGTCCGTCACGAAAACAGTCGCTAAGATAATTCCTATAATTACAGAAACAGTTGCAGCTTTCAGAGTCACTTTTTTACTTACAATCCCAAAGAAAATGGCTGGAAATACCGGAATCACAAGGTAGGCCGAAATGGTTTGAAGGTACTTATACAAACCCTCTTCGTTTTTATAAACCATATAGGCAGCGCCGATTCCCAAAAATGTTATGATAATGATAACAAGACGCCCATAATAGACCTGCCTTTTTTCAGAAACGTTTGGACGAAACTCCAGAATAAAATCGCGTACTACAAGTGTTGAAACTGAGTTCAATACCGCAATCAGTGATGTAATCAGAGCTGCCATTAATGATGCCATAAGTAACCCTCTAAAACCAACCGGAAGAAGTTTATTAAGCAAAAGCACAAAAGTTTGTTTGGTGGCATCTCCCATCAATTCGTTCGGGTACAGAGCATATGCAATAACACCTGGCAAAGCAAACAGGAAAACCGTAAATAGTTTAAGAAATGTTGCGAACATCGCACTCCACCTGGCGTTTTTAAGATCAGGAGTTGCCAGAGCTCGCTGCACGTTAACCTGGTCCATGCCCCAATAGAATATCCCGGCATAAAAAGCAGTAGCCAGAATTCCCCAGAATGGATATACAGGATCGTCATATGGTTTTGCAATCGACATCATCTGAGGTGCCTTCTCCATAAGCCCGCTCCATCCTCCGACTTTATGAAGACCTATAAAGAGCATAATTGCAGTTCCCCCTATCATGATTATCACCTGGATGACATCTGTGTAAGCAACTGCGGTAAATCCCCCGATAATAGTAAAGATGGCAACTATTAACCCAATATAAAATATTGTAGTCATAATGTTCCATCCAAGGATACTGTTCAAAACAAGAGCTCCGGCAAAAAGCGTAAACGCAAGCTTTGTCATGATGCTTATAATCAGCATCAAACCGGAAAAAAATGTCCGGGCGCGACGGTTATATCGTATTTCAAGGAATTCAGGAATGGTGAATATTTTATTCTTAATATAGTAGGGGAAGAGAATGGCACAGGCGAATCCCAGGGTTATTGCTGTGGTCAACTCGACTGATCCGGCGGATAACCCATAGCGATAGGAATCGCCGGATAAGCCTACAAGGTGTTCAGCTCCGATATTTGTTGCAAAAATTGATGCTCCAATAATCGGCCATTTTATTGACCGTCCTCCAAGGAAAAAATTTGAACTGTTTTGCCCTGCTTTTTTAAGGAAAGCCATATACATCCCAAAAGAAAGACTCCCAATCATTACTGTTGAGAAGACTAACCAGTCCAAAAAAGTTAATGAAAGACTCATGATGCTAATGTATGTTGAAAATAGTTATATTTTTTAATCTGATTTCCCTATTGACATATTAAGGATTCATAAGAATCTTATCCATCCTTTGAATACTCTGGACCATCGACCTGACAGTATGGTAATTAACTTTCCATGAGTGGCTCATGTGGGTCCATATCGGTTCTCCCCGACGGGTCAGCAATGGGAACCATTCACCTACACCTTTGTTGATGCATTTGTCGAATACAAAATGATGAACATTTTTATAACCCGTCCAGTATTTTTCCTCTTTGAACATTATGCAGGCATCGAGCATCCCTATTAAAACTTCAGCCTGCTGCCAGAACTCTTTTTCCCGGTCGTATACACCACCTGAATGCGAACCTTCCACATAAACACCACCGAATTCCTTATCAATTCCATTATCAACAGTATGATCGAAAATGATTTTAAAAATATCACGGTTAGTATTCGGGTTAATTTTCAGGATTTCAAGGGCGTGGATTAACAGCCAGGCAAATTCCGCGTTATGACCATAGCATGTATTGTCGGCAACATTACTTTTCTGCCCATCTTCTGAAAATCTGTCCCAACCCCAGATAATATCAAATTTAATTTGTGGCGCTACGGTCCAGTCCTTAAAAAATTGAGGTATACCGGTTTTATAAACAGGATGAATAATGCGGTTAAGAAGGATATCAATAACCTCGAGCAATTTGCGACGATGAACATCCATGCCTGTACATTCGTAGAGAGTAGTAAAAGCTTCCATCAGGTGCATGTGTACATCGAGAGTTTTCCGGTCGCCTCCCTGGCCTCCATGGCCGCAAAGGGTCCAATCGCGATGGAACATTTCCCAATAGCCGCCATACATCGAATCGACACAATACTTTTGAATCAGGTCGAAAACTTTCCCAGCATATTCAATACCACGAGGATCACCTGTAGCAAGTGTATATTCGC
>DATKUO010000122.1:0-3399 GCA_035530515.1 Bacteroidales bacterium | reverse complement strand
GGTGGTGGGAGTAATGGAAGTCGAAATAGAGGCTGGAAATTTCATTTACAGGAATTGGTGAACCAAATTGAAATACCGATAACTGTATGCCATTATCCTCCTGGGACAAGCAAATGGAACAAGATAGAACATTGCATGTTCTCATTTATTACAATGAATTGGAAGGGAAAGCCGCTCGTTAGTTTTGAAACAATTATTAAACTTATCAGTGGCACAACGACAAATAAAGGTCTTACGGTGGCGTCGCGATTGGATGAAAAGGAATATAAAAAGGGAGTCAAAATATTAAATGAAGATATGGCAAAATTGCAGATACAATGCAATTCTTTACACCCTAAAAGGAATTATTCTATTTCCCCGGAAGGGAAAAGGAATAATTAGATAAGTTATTTTTCTACAACCCCTTAGCACTCATTACCCTAGCAGATTGTCCGGATCAGACTTCCAGGTTTTTCCAGATTGTCCTGTGAGCTTCACACATCCCATTACTGATAATGCATGTCACAGTAGGGTCACTCCGAATGGAGGGAACGGCTTTTCTGCAATTCATGATATGGCTTTCTTGTCACAACCGTACTGATAGTACGAGGTCTTTCTATACTTAAGCATGGTGATTTGTTGCTTTGAATCCTGTTTATGTCTTTGCCAGAGAGCTTGTAAAAAATGAAATTGTTTTCTTTTTTTTAATGCTGGTAGCCCTTGGAGTATTGATAGATTCTTTGCAGTAATTAAAAGAGTAATAATTACCCAAGGACTAAACATGCGTATTCTAACAACACCCTGGGAGAAATAAAATAATTCCCGGACTCTAACCTTCACAATCCAACGAAAATTAACCCCGACCCTATCCTTTTGACCTGGGCAGTTAAACTCTCTTTCTCAACGCAGGTAATCACTGAACACTCACTAAGTCGTACTCCACACCAGATTCAAGATTGAACACGGTCATTATTGAAGGCGGGATTGTGATCATGTACTGACCAGTTTTCAGTCCACCTTGAGAATCAAAGAATCCTTCGTAAATGGTTCACAATCCAATAATTTAATTATTTTTCGGTAATGACTCAATTAGTTCTTCTTCATTGAAGTTTATTAGAATACTTTTTAATTTTTGCATGGCAAAGGTCCGATAATATTCCTTAGTAATTTGACCAAATGATATTACAGCTCTTTGAAAATGAATTCTGTTTTTTGTTCTGGCTCCAAAAATCAACCTGGTTTCAACAATGGATTGATATATTGAAGATCTTTCAAATTCATTCATAAAAGAATTTGCAGATTCTTCAGCTTTATGAATGCAGTTATTTGCTGCATCCATTTGATCAAGGTCTAAAAAGAGTTTGGATAGGTCAATATAGGCAGATGCACGATATATCGTACTAGAAATGGAATTAGATGAATCAATAATATCAAGAGCTTCAATTGCTGAATCTAAGGCTGACTGATTATTATCAGCAGCATGCAATGTCCTGGCAATACTTCTTAAAGACGACGAGCGGTAGGTATCATATTCTATGCTCTCTGCCAGCTTTTTTGCAAATTCAATAGCATCAGATTCATTGTTATTTAAACAAACCTCAGCTATTGCCGACACAACCCCTTCCATAGCATAACTGCGATCGTGTCCTTTAATGGTTTTAGCTGATATTTTCAATGCACGCCGGACAAGGTCGGAATTTACAGTATTCCTGGCAACTCTGGATGTACTCCTAACAATATCTACATATGCCTTTGATCGATCAGGCTCGTCAATTATGTTATTAGCAAATCGAATTGCAGCATCCAGATAGGCTGTGTCATTTGAATCTATAGCTTTTTGAGCAAGTGTGGCAACTCCTGCCCTGTATTTTTTGGATCGCTCGGTATCATCTTTTATGGATGCTGCTTTTTTCTCAAAAATTTGAATAAACTCATCATTTGACATCATAACACCAGTTGTCTAATCGGATCTGAATCTGAAATATATCCTTCGATTATTTTTTCCCTTATTCTCTGCTTTGAATATTTCGATGTTTGGTATCTCGTCTGTATTTGCCACATGGGTTCCACCGCAAGCTTGTTCATCTATACCAGGTATTGAAATCACTCTAATTTCCTGGGATTCAGGGGGAAATGCATCCTTTAATTTGACAATTGATGGAATTGTAAAAGCCTCATCTTTAGACATGATATTAATAGTAACAGGAAGTTTTTTATTAATTATTTCATTTACATTCACTTCATAAGACTTTATCTGCTCCCTATCAAAGTCATTAAGATTAAAATCAACTCGTGTTTTATCCTCTCCAAGCTGATTTCCTGATATCTGGGCACCAGTCTCATTATGAATAACAGCACTTAGAATATGACAGGCTGTATGATATTTCATAAAAAGATAGCGTCTATCCCAGTCGATAATTCCTTTAACCTTATCCCCTTTGGTAAGTCCAGTTCTGGATACCTCGTGGCTGATATCCTCACCAAATTTACCTGCATAGATCACCGGGTAATCCTGATCGTCTTTTATTACCATCCCGGTATCATGGGGCTGACCACCTGAATTCGGATAGAATGCTGTTTTATTTAGAACAATAAACTTATCGTCTTTCACATTCTCAATTGTGGCCTCAAATTCTTTGAGGTAGCAATCCATAAAATATAAAGCTTCCATAACACTGTATTCTACTGTATCTTAAATAAGGTTCTCTTCAAGATTGTGTGGGTAAATTTTCACTATTTAAGTTTGCGAGGATGGAATTATCTTTGTGTTCTTGGCGTCCTTTGCGGTGAATTAAAATAAACATCAATGAAGTTGACAACGTTTTTCATATAGCACCGCAAAGTTCGCAAAGTACGCGAAGAATCAAATTGCTTGGCTATGATACCCACTCAATGTTGAGGAGATCCTCATTTATTCTGTCGTCTCCGGCCATTACATATAATATATGTTTTTATTGTATCAAAATCCGTTGTAATTAGGTTTGTATGAAATTCCATTTAGTCGAAAGTCATGTGATAGATCTATAATATCAGTTCGAAGACCGGTTTCATTTTCGTTAATAATTATACTGAAGCTTGTATGAAGCCAAATTCAATGTTACCATACTTATTATCATACAGGCTGATATTGAATAAATCACAGTGTCCAATGAAACAGCCGAAAGACCTCCTGTGGCAACATAGAGAATTCCACCAGTTAGCGATATTACAATGAATGTTAAGATTGTGGATGCAATCGCCCCGCCAACAAGGGACCATGGATACTCAGCCCCTCTTCGCTCCAGAAATACATTACCCAGGATGAATCCTGTAGCAAATATCAATATAATAAAAGGTGCTGGCATTGGAAGACCTGTTTCAAAAAGGTACATAATACCAAGAGCCACTGTAATTATAGTAAAAGACATTCCCACAACAACA
>DATKUO010000121.1:0-18805 GCA_035530515.1 Bacteroidales bacterium | reverse complement strand
AATTCGCTCGTATTCGCTTCTCATCCTGGTGTTGTTTTCAAGTACAAGATGACTATCTACAGTATCCATCTTATGATTTATGCCTGATTGAAGAATCTTAACACCCATTAGTACATCGAGGCCTTTTCCTCTGTACTCCTTATTCCTGACTTCCGCATTGGGACACCCAAGTATAAAAATTAAATAATTGAGCAAGATAAAATACACCCTGAGCCGGACGAATACGTGGAAATGAAAAAGAGTATTTTGTCTGCCAGTGTTCTTTTTGCAAATAATCTAAATGCAGCGCAATGAGGATTACTCACAGGTATAATTTATTTCAAAGGTGTTCGTGAGCTGCTAAAGCAAGTTGCAATGTGCTACAGTGCGAGTGAGAGCAAAAAGTGTGACCCCGATAGGGGCAAGCCCCAACGGGGCGCAGCAGAAAAAAACAACAGAAGGGATGGCGCGGGGAGTGCTGTAAAAAGACTGTAAGGCTGATGGTTAAAGAAATATCATGAAAGTTGAATAAAAATTGGTTGTTCAAATAAAGAGTAATTTTGAGGATTATTGCAGAAGTTAAATCTGGTTTGGTTCATAACATCAAGTTTATCAACTGTTTGATAAACCAGTTTTGTAAATAAGAAAGAAGTAAATACATTTGTTCACACACTTTTAGAAATTGTGAGAAAGAAGGACCTCATATTTGAACAGTTATTAATTGAAAAACTGAAATCCGGAAATTCTGATTCATTTTCCGATATTTTTTCAGTTTATTATAAGGATATGGTTTTCTTTGCTTACAGTTTTATACACGAACTAGCCGATGCGGAAGATATAGTCCAGGATACTTTTGTCAAACTCTGGGAGGATCATGAAAAACTAAATGTGACAGTTTCTTTGAAATCAATTCTCTTAAAAACAATTCAAAACAAGTGTATTGACTGGCACCGGCACAGAAAAATAGTAAATAATCACAGTACTTATATTATTGACAATTCACCTCTTTATGAATATGATATCGACAATTATGTTCTCAGATCTGAATTGGAAGGGAGAATTGAAAAGGCAATATCCGACTTGCCTGAAAAGTTTAAGGAATCCTTTCAAATGAACAGGTTTGAAGGGCTTAAATATCAGGAAATTGCAGCCAAACTTAATGTTTCTGTCAGAACTGTTGAAGTACGAATCAGCAAAGCATTGGAATTGTTAAGAAAGAGTTTAATTGATTTCCTGTAATGTGACTATTGGTAATAAATAATATGAGTGTCGGGAATCATGCACATAAATTTAATGAATTTTTCTTTGTCGATAGAAAAGCAGAGTATAGAATCCCGCTTCAAAGGAAACAAAAGAAGTCGATGAGTTTGGTAACTTAGAGACAAAGATTCCTCACTGGCATTACTAATGACAACATTTTATAAGTTAAATATTATCTGATACTTGTGTTATTGTCATAAAACCTGGGGTGCAAATTTGTATTGGGACTCGGAATGACAGGGCAAATGTAGGGATAAAAGGAAGCAGGGAGATTCGCGTGAGCGAATCTCCCTGCTTCCACCCCCCTCTTTAAAAAATGACTTGTCATTCCGAGTAGAGCCACCTAAAGCGGCGAAATGAGGAATCTCAACTGGCATAAATGAAATTATTAATCAGGAGATGTTCAACAAGTTATTTTTATACAATTGGGACTTACTTATTCATGATTACAATAGTCATAATAAATAAAATAATGACCACCGGAATAACTTATTACCCCTAACCTGAAATTCAGACAAATGTGGTAATTCGTTTCTGATTCGTCTTTATAAAAGATTGACAAAACTCGAAAAACGTTTTTTTCAATCATAGGTTAGTTAGTGGGTTAGTTCAATTCCCCTTAGTCCGATGGGCCAGGGGAATTGTTTTATGAATTTACTACTAACCTGGTGTAACATTATTTCAGATTTCCTTATTATTAATTGTGGTATCTGATCTCTGAAACGTCTTTTAGTATTACAATACATATGGAACCAACAGAACAGGAAAACCGGGAAATTTTAATCACAAGGTATCTTACAGGGGAAGCTGGTCAGGAAGAAATTGATGAATTACAGAAATGGTTAGGTGCCTCTGATGATAATTTATTGTATTTCCAACAGTTAAAAATTATCTGGGATAACTCTGAACATTTTAACAATGAAAAAATGATAGATGTTGACAAGGCGTTTAATTTGATTAATAAAAGAGTCACTTTCAGATCTCCTGTAACAAATTTCTGGCATTACTGGAATAAGATCGCTGCTGTTTTATTAATTCCGCTTGTGTTAGGTAATTTATTATATTTTTTATTTCGTGCCAATAATTACACAACAACTCAGGAACCGGTTTACAATGAGTTATTTGCAGCATTCGGTACAAGATCTGCATTAAAGCTTTCCGATGGGACCTCTGTCTGGCTTAATTCAGGCAGCAGTATAAAATACCCTGACAGGTTCGTAGGTAATAACCGTACCATATTCCTCAAAGGCGAAGCTTATTTCGAGGTTGAAAGTGATCTCAAAAAACCGTTTATTGTTGAGACTTCATCTTTAAGTGTAAAAGCTACCGGGACAAAATTTAATGTCTCGGGATATACTTCAGCCGAAGAGGCAGAGGTAACCCTTGTCTCAGGTAAAGTGGAAGTCAGTCTGACTGATGACAAAAAAAATATTAAAAGTTCTACTCTTGATATAAACCAGCATTTTTCATTCAATAAAATCAACAGAACTACTTCAATCAGTAATGTAGATACCTATAAATATATAGCATGGAAAGATGGAAAACTGGTTTTCCGGAATGAACCATTAAGCAATGTTGTAAATAAGATCAGCCAGGTATTCAATATTGATATTGAGATTAAAGGTGAGGAGATACAGAATTACTGTTTCAGGGCCACTTTCCAGGATGAATCTCTGACAGAAATCCTGAAATTGCTAAAGATATCCTCACCCATTGATTATATTGAAGTAAAACGTAACCCTTTGCCTGACGGCTCATTCCCAAGGAAAAAAGTAATAATATTCCCTGCCAGCCAAAAAAGAATCTGAAGTAATTGACTTTATTAATACTACCCTTATTAAAAACCTAAATCTACCGCCTATGCAAATACCCTGAAAATCAAAAAGAATATTGACCTCAAAAAAAAGAGGAAAAGTGCTGTAACACCTTCCCTCAATGTCAGAGGGCAATAAATCGATTCCTTATTACACAAACGAAGATCTTATTATTAACTCTAACACTTCAAAATTATGAAAAAAAATCCGGATTACTATAGATTGTTCAAACTAAATAGTAATTGGCACAAATTCATTCTAACCATGAAAATCTCAGCATTTCTTTTATTTTGTTGTTTAGTGAATATTTTTGCTGCCCCGACTTACTCTCAGGTAACAAAAATTTCACTCAATTTCAAAGATGCGACCATCGAAGAGGTTCTCAGTAAAATTGAGGATGTAAGTGAATTCTATTTTCTGTACAATAATAAACTAATCGATGTAACCCGAAAAGTTAATATTGAAGCAGACAAAGAGCCAATTAAGGATATTCTGAATGATATCCTTAACAAAGATACAAAATTTGTCGTTTACGACCGACAGATCATCCTTACTCAAAGTGATGTAACAGGCTTATCTGCTAAAATGCAGCAACAACTAAAAATAACCGGAACTGTTACCGACAAGGATGGTGCACCTCTTCCCGGAGTAAACGTTGTTGTTACCGGAACAATTCAGGGGGTAATAACAGATATTGATGGTAAATACAGTATTGAAGTTCCTCAGGGATCAAAAAGCCTGAAATTCACATTTATCGGAATGCAACCCCAGGAAATCACTATCGGGACATTAACCCAAATTGACGTAACTATGGCTGAGTCAGCAATTGGGTTGGATGAAGTAGTAGTAATCGGTTATGGGACACAGAAAAAGAGGGATATCACCGGCTCTATTGCATCAATATCAACAGAAGATATTGCACTTTCCCCTATATCCAATACAACCCAAATTCTTCAGGGAAGAGTTGCAGGTGTTATGGTTACATCTGAGAGTGGATCTCCCGGAGCAGGAGTGAATGTTCGTATCAGGGGCCTGGGTACTGTTAATGATAATGGTCCCTTATATGTAATTGATGGTATGCCTTTTAACAATATGAATAATTTAAATCCGGCAGATATTGAAAGTATAGAAATTTTAAAAGACGCATCAGCATCTGCGATATATGGAGCCCGTGCAGCCAATGGTGTTGTATTGGTAACTACAAAAAGGGGTACTACAGGAGAAACTAAAATAATATTCGAATCCTATATTGGTGTATCGTCTGCCTGGAAAGATCCTGTCCAATTAAATTCTGATGAATACTATGATATGATCAAGACAGCACATCAGAATGGAGGGACTTCTGTACCGGCAAATCTGGAATCTGAATATCAAAATGGGTACGATACTAACTGGTGGGACGAATATACTCAACAGGGTATTATTCAGAATTATTTTCTGTCGGTGAGTGGAGGCACTGAAAAAGTGAAATATGCTTTGAGTGGTGGATATTACAAACAGGAAGGTCTTATTATTGGATCTGATTATAGTCGCTATTCATTCAGATCAAATACTGATATAAATATTTCAAAAAGAATAAAAGCTGGGATTAATTTGGGTATTACGAATTCTTTAAGGAATGTAATTTCAGAAAGTGCCAGATGGTCATTTGGCCTTATTTCAGAAGGAATAAATATGGATCCTATGGTTCCGGTAATTAATCCCAATGCAGATGTAAATGATCCGAATTATGAATTTAATAAATTTGGCTTTACTAGCGTAACAGATGCCTATAATCCTGTTGCTTTAGCTGCCCGCACATTTAATCCATCTAAAAATTTCAGAACTTCAGGAAATGCATACATTGATTTCACAATCATTGATGGTTTGATTTTTAGATCAAATTTTGGTTTGGACCTCAATAATTCAAACGGATATGCGTTCAATCCAAGTTTTTTCATGGCTGCGTGGGAACAAAGAAGTTATAATTCCGTTAGCCGGAATTATTCTGAAGGTATAGGATTTGTTTGGGAGAATATGTTAACTTATACAGCAAAAATCGATGAAAAACATAGTCTTACTGCTATGGTGGCATCTACCTCCGAAGAATACAAATATGAGGGATTTTCAGGTTCAAAGCGAGATATTCCTTTCAATGATGAAACTTTCAGGGTCTTAGAGGCTGCTACTACTTCTGACCAAATTACCGGAACAAAAAATTCAAATGCACTGCTGTCTTATTTTGCTAGGATAAACTACGCGTTTAAAGATAAATATTTATTGACTGCCACTTATCGTTTAGATGGCTCCTCAAGGTTTGCTGATGGAAAAAATTGGGGTAAATTTCCCTCTACATCAATTGGCTGGCGACTAAGTGAGGAGAACTTTTTTAAAAATTTGAATGCGAGATTTATTAATAATATCAAAATCCGTTTGGGGTGGGGACAAATCGGAAATCAAAATATAGCCAATTATGCCTATTTATCATTAATAAATGGCGGAAATTCGAGAAGGTATACTATTGGTGATGTTCCACTTCAGGGATACTCTTCAAGCAGTATAGGTAATCCCGATATACAATGGGAAACAGTGGAACAAACCAATATTGCGTTAGATATAAATCTGTTCGAGAATAAATTGTCGATAAGTACAGATTACTACGTTAAGAATACAAAAGACATGCTTTTAAATGTTCCTTTACCATATTATTCAGGTTATCCAGCTAGTCCTTGGAGCAATGCAGGCGCTGTTAAAAACGAAGGTGTTGAAATACAGGCAAATTATAGAAATAGTATTTCAGATTTCAGTTATGAAGTGGGCCTTAATTTTACAACAATTAAAAATGAAGTAGTGAGCCTAGGATCAGGAGGAGCAATATTTGGTGGTCAGTCAAGAATAGGATTGGTTACTAAGACAGAGGTCGGACAACCGATAGGATCATTCTTTGGGTTTGTTATGGATGGGATATTCCAGAATGAAAATGAAGTTGCTAAGGGTGCTCAGCCCCAAGCAAACCCTGGAGATATCAGGTTTAAAGATATTGCAGGTACACCCGATGACGAAGGAAATCCAACTGGTCCCGACGGGATAATAAACGAATATGACAGAACATATCTGGGAAGCCCTATCCCTGATTTTTTATTAGGATTTAATTGCAGTCTTAAATATAAAAATATCGATTTTAGTATATTTTTTCAGGGGGCCTTTGGAAATGAAGTTTATAGTTTTTTAAAATATTGGACCTATGCGCCTACTGGGTATTTTAATGTGAGTAAAGAAGCATATGATAATGCATGGCGTGGGGAAGGTACGTCTAATATTCAGCCAATTATATCGTCGAATACTGGCAGCGATAATTACAGAAACTCTTCGTTTTATGTAGAAGATGGTTCATATTTGCGTATCAAGAACCTACAGTTAGGCTATACTCTTCCCCAATCTGCAAGCAAAGTACTTTTTCTGTCAGAGCTGAGAGTTTATATCAGCGCCCAGAATTTCTTTACGTTTACTAAATATTCGGGTTTGGATCCGGAATTAGGGAGTGGCACTCTTTTAGATGTTGGCGTGGATTACGGTGGTTATCCGCAGGCACGGACACTAATGGCTGGTGTTAATGTTACCTTTTAATTAACTTTTTAAATTAATAATTATGAGAAAAAATATATTTTCTATAGTTTCAATCTTAATATTAACCATGATGGTGAGTTGTGAGGATTATTTAAGCAGGCCACCTTATGGAGTTCTTACAGAGGACATTTTTTATAACACCCCGGAACAATTGCTGCAAGGGTTAACTGTAGCTTATAATTATTTAGGGGAATCTGGTTTTGAGACTCCATTATTCGCATTAGGTAATATTATGACTGATGATTCGGAAAAAGGAGGAGGGGATATAAATGATCAGCCTTCAATGTATGAATTGTCTCGTTTCCGTGCCGTAGCATCAAATGCCATTTGTTTACAACTTTGGACAGTATGTTACGCAGGAATTTATAACTGCAACATTGTTATAGAAAAGTCAGGTGTAGTCGAAGACCTTAATCCGGAATTGGTTGGAAGGATTAGGGCAGAAGCTAAATACTTAAGGGGTTTATATTATTTTCATCTTGCTAGTACTTTTGGTGGTGTCCCGTTGGTTCTCACGCCTTTGTCTCCAAGTGAATTGCAAGTCGAAAGAGCCTCATTCGATGCTACATGGGATCAGATTGAAAAGGACTTTTCAGAAGCGGCCCAAGTTTTGCCATTAAAAAGTGAATATTCAGCAACTGACCTTGGCAGGGCAACAAGTGGAGCAGCTAATACAATGCTGGCCAAAGCAAACCTTATGAGACAAAAGTATTTACAGGCAGAAACAGCTCTTGCAAACGTCGTATCATCAAATCAGTATTCCCTGGTTGACGATTTTGGTAAAATATTTACGAAACCATATGAAAATGGAATTGAATCTGTTTTTGAGATTCAACATAATAATACAGCATCAAGCGGTGGATCCGAAGGAAGCGGTTTAAACCGATTTTGTTGGAGCAGAAAAAATGGGGGATGGGGATTTGATTGTCCTACTGAGGATCTAAAGAACGAATTGGGTACCGGGGATCCCCGGTTAATTTATACTTTAACCTTTACTGGTGATATTTTTAGCGGAAATGATGTGATTGATAATTCAGAATCCCTAACAGGTTACCACAATCGAAAAATCTATTTGGCTCCTGAAGAACGCGACAATCCTGAAAATGATCAGGGGTATAATATGCGTTATTTAAGATATGCCGACGTGCTACTGTTATACTCAGAAGTCTTAAACGAGAATGGCAAATCACAAGAAGCATTAACTTATCTTAATTTAGTCAGGGAAAGGGCAAGGAATACCAACCCTATGGATCCCAAAAGGACTCATCAGGAAATTGTTATTAGTATAGATCTGCCACAGGTAAATGTCAGTAATAAGGATGAATTAAGGGCTATTATCTGGCGTGAAAGAAGGGTTGAGCTGGCAATGGAATATCATAGGCGGTTTGATTTAATTCGCCAACAAAGATTTGGTAATGTTATGAGAGCTTATGCATCAAATTATCAGACTGATAAAGGATCACTGTTTAATGACAGTTATCATAACCTTTGCCCAATTCCGACTGAAGAAATTGATCGTTCGAAAGGTATCATAACACAAAATCCAGGATACTAAAATTATTATTGTGTAAGCTGCTAGACCTGGCTATGGATATAGGGACTATTGTACGTCTATAGCCAGGTTTTTATGGGTGACCATAATGAATAGCACTATTGATTTTAATTAAGTAATTATTTATGGTTCTGTTTTATAATATTGTGGATAATTGTCTAAAATGACTATTGGGATAATTAAAAATCCATAAAATATCGTTAACGATAATTCTAATAAGCATATAATAAGCAAGATATACATTCAACATTATTCTAAAACATGACCTTATTTATTAAATAATATATTATTATGCCAGGACCAGGTGCTTATTGGTTTGGAAAAGAAGAAATGGAAGCCGTTATGGAAGTAATGCAAAACGGTTATCTTTTCCGGTACGGGAGTGAAAACGACCCTAAATTTTTACATAAAGTTTCAACGCTTGAGAAAGAGTTTGCTATTTATAGCGGTGTTGATTTTGCATTGGCAACTTCTTCAGGAACAGCCTCATTGGTTGCATCAGCTTTAGCCTTAGGTTTAAAACCGGGCGATGAAATTATTGTTCCTGCATATACATTTGTTGCCAGCTATTCATCGGTTATTTTTGCAGGGTTGGTTCCTGTGCTGGCAGAAATAGACGAAAGTCTTACCCTTGATGCAGATGATATCGAACACAGGATCACGTCCCGTACAAAAGCTATTATGCCTGTACACATGTTGGGTAACCCGTGCGATATGGACAGGATTATGGCAGTTGCCAAAAAGCATAATTTACTAGTTCTGGAAGATTCCTGCCAGGCTGCAGGCGCTTCATACAAAGGGAAAAAAGTAGGTTCGATCGGCAATATAAGCGCATTTTCTCTCAATATATTTAAAACTATTAATAGTGGCGATGGAGGATTGGTTGTAACTAACGATAAGACGCTTTACGAGACTGCTTTTGGAGTGCACGATCAGGGACATAAACCCATGCGCTTTGGTGTTGAGGTAGGTACGAGAAATGTACTGGGGTTAAACTTCAGGATGAATGAAATAACAGCCGCTGTGGGTCTTGCACAGTTAAACAAGATCGACAGGATCGTGGATACCCTGCGACAAAAAAGAAAAAAACTTAAGAGTATAATCTATGAAGCAGGTGGTTTTAAATTCAGGACACTGAACGATCCCGAAGGCGATTGTGCAACTCTTTGTACAGTTATTTTCGATACAAAAAGCAAGGCTGCAAAAGTCTCTAAGATATTAGGATCAAAAACGGTCGACCAGAGCGGTTGGCATGTTTATGCTAACATGGAACATGTTTTAAATCACTTGAAAAACGTGGGTCAACCACATACAAAAGGATCGTATCCCAAAACCGATGATATTCTGAGTCGTGCAATGAACATCAGTGTTGGTGTTGTGGATGGTGGCCTGGGAGCCGGATGGGGTATTAACATTAATTCATCTGATTCTGAAATTGAAGCTGCCGCAAGGAAATTTATTGACGCATGCAAATAAAGAGTCAAATAAACAATTTAATCCTGACGAAAAGTGTTAAAAAAAGAGATTCGGGTAGCGCTTATCGGGCATCAATTTATGGGAATTGCCCATTCTAATGCATACCGCAATGCCGCCATGTGGACTGGCCTTCCGGTTAAGGTAACCATGAAGTGCTTATGTGCTCATGATACCATGGATAAATTAAAAGTGTTTGCAGCCAAATATGGTTGGGAAGGCTGTGAGACTGATTGGCGCAATGTGGTTAAACGAGATGATATTGATCTTATCAGCATTGCTGCTCCAAATTATTTGCATAAAGAAATTGCTATTGAAGCAGCTAAAAATGGCAAACATATTCTGTGCGAAAAACCGCTTGCAAATAATTTATACGATGCTCGTGAAATGTTGGATGCTGTTGAAAAAGCAAGTGTCAAACATTGTTGCGGATATTCCTACCGATTTACACCTTCACTTGCATTGGCGTGCCAACTGGTTCAGGAAGGAAGGATTGGAAGGATTTACCATGTATTTGTCCGCTATGCACAAGACTGGATTACTAATCCAAATTTTGGGATGGTTTGGCGGTTTGATAAAAAAATTGCAGGATCAGGATCTCTGGGTGATCTTAGTGCACACTCAATTGATGCAACGCGTTTTGTAACGGGTTTAAATTTTAAAGAAGTGACAGGAAACATGCAAACACTTATCAAAGAACGACCAGTTAATGGGAATGATCCAGATGGCCCAAAAGGTAAAGTTACTGTTGAGGATGTTGCCCAGTTTTTGGTAAACTTTGAAGGTGGCGCTACTGGCTGTTTTGAGTCAACCCGTTTGGCAACTGGCCGCAAAAATTACAATACTATTGAAATTAACGGTGAAAAAGGTTCAATCTTCTGGAATTTTGAAGACCAAAACTCCCTTCTGTATTACGATAACACACAATCACCGAAAGAAGCAGGTTTCCGAAAGATAAATACCACACATGATGTCCATCCTTATAACGGAGGATGGTGGCCCCAGGGACATGGTATCGGTTATGCTGATTCTTTTGTTATTGAGGTTGCTGAATTTATCCGCTCTATTGTTGAAGATACCCCATTTAGCCCGGATTTCGAAGATGGCGTTCAATGCCAGAAAGTGCTGGAAGCTGTTGAGAAATCAGCTATTAGTCGTACTTGGGTGAAGGTATAGTTAATGGAGTTATAACATCTAAGATCATTTTGAAATTAACCACAAATAAAGTCATAGTTATGAAAATTTTAATAATAGTTTTATCAACCTTAATGTATGTATTGTCAAATATAAATCTTTATGGACAACCATATTTTGATACTTATGTAAAGAATAAATATGTGGAGGAAAATTCGTTTATTAAGAGTACACCTGATACCTTAACACCACCAGAGTTTAATATAATAAAAAGTAAATTACCTGAACCTGTCTGGCCGAACAATCCTAATGTAATAAACATGTATTGGAGAACATGGGAACTTGCTTTTAATAATATTCGAAAAGTTACTGGCGAGAAGGGTTTTATAGCTCCATATATTGATCCCGCATTCAACAATAATATTTTTACTGAGGATTGTGGTTTTATGGTTTTGTTTTGCCGTTACGGCTCCAGAGCTTTTAATTTTCAGCAAACACTTGATAACTTTTATGCCAAACAACACAAAGATGGTTTTATATGTCGGGAGATAAGAGGGGACAACGGAAACGATGCTTTTCAGCGTTTTGATCCGTCGAGCGCCGGAATTAATATTTTCCCATGGGCTGAGTGGGAATATTTCTGCAATTTTAATGATGTAGATAGGTTAAAAAGGGTTTTCCCTGTTTTGTTGGCCAATTATCAATGGTATAACGTTTACAGGAGTTGGCCTGATGGAAGTTATTTTTCCAGTGGCTGGGGGTGTGGCATGGACAATCTGCCTAGATTACCCAAAGGATATCACCATGCTTTTAGCCATGGTCACATGTCATGGATAGATGCTACACTACAAGAAATATTTGCTGGTAAACTATTAATCCAAATGGCACAGATACTGGATCGTACGGAGGATGTAGAAGAGATTAAAAAGGAAGTGACATATCTTTCAACTTATGTCAACTCTAAAATGTGGAATTCAAATGAAGCAATTTACGTCGACCGTTTTAGGGATGGAAGCCTCTCAAATGTAAAAATGATTGGTACCTTTTGGGCATTGCTTGCCAATGTGGTTCCTGAAATAGAATTACCTCGATTTTTAGCACACTTGTCAGATACCACCGAATTTAACAGACCTCATCGAATACCAACGCTTTCTGCAGATAATCCGGATTATGATCCTGTTGGAGGATATTGGTTAGGAGCTGTTTGGGCTATGACAAATTATTCTGTCCTGCGTGGCCTGACTAAAATAGGTGCAGATTCACTGGCGTTTGAGATAGCAACCAACCATGTAAATAATGTAAGCAAGGTATTTGACAAAACAGGTATCATTTGGGAGAATTATTCACCTGAATTTCAATCAGGAAATAACAAAAAAAATTTTGTAGGTGAAGGAGGTCTTACTGGCACAGCCATCTTTTTCGAATACATTTTTGGGATTCGACCAGATGTTCCAAATCAGACTGTGATATGGGATATACGCTTAACAGATGAATTTGGAGTTAATAGATATCCTTATGGAAAGAATGGCATTATAAGCTTTCATTGCAAGAAAAGATCAAATACAAAAGATGAACCGCAGATCAAAATTAAATCCAACACGCAATTTAAATTGAAAATAATCTGGGAGGGTGGAAGCAAAACATTAGCTATAAAAGCCAGCAATTAACAAAGACATTAAACACAAATAGTTAGGGATGAATAGGTGTGTTATATTTGATAAGGATGGAGTGATTATTGACAGTTAACCCATCCATATGGCCTGCGAAAAGGAAATCTTTCGGATGTTGGGAATTTCAGTCACCGAAGAAGAACATCATAGCATGATTGGAACAACCGATATGGTCATGTGGACACGCCTTAAGAAATCATTTGGTCTTTCTCAACCGACGAACGAACTGGTTAAACTGAAACAATCTTTTTACATCGATTACTTAAAGAGCAGAACGAACTTAAAACCTGTACCATATATTTCGGAAATGATATCTGCATTACAACAAAACGGTTTCCTCCTTGCGCTTGCATCTTCTTCGCCGCATACTCAAATTGATTTTATACTGAATGAATTTGAACTCAGTAACTTTTTTAGTGTTATTGTAAGTGGAGATGATGTAAGGAATGGAAAACCTGATCCTGAAATATTTTTAAAAGCTTCAGAATTGACAGGCATTTCACCTGAACATTGTTTCGTAATTGAAGATTCAATGAACGGTGTTTTGGCTGCAAAAAGCGCAAATATGCGATGTATCGCTTATCGGAACCCAAATTTAGGCAATCAGAATTTGGAACATGCTGATATTGAAATTGATTCTTTCAAAGACCTGACTATTAATCTTATAAAAAATGTGTCAGGAGATATTTAATTTAAGATTTAGGGTCTGATTTTATTCTTTTAAAAAATAACGAATTCAAAATAATTAATTAAAAAATATATGTTATGAATATAAAATTGCCTTTGATTACTGTATTATTAATAGTAGCTAACCAACTTTCAGGACAGGGAAACTACCAGTGGATTAATAACGAAGATTCCGTAAAAATTTACCATGGAAGTGAAAAATACCAGGTAAAAACTTTTAAACAGGACTTTAAAAAGAAGAAGCCTAAAAATATCATCCTGATGATTGGTGATGGGATGGGTGTATCACATGTTTTTGCGGGGCTAACAGCAAATGGTGGACATTTATTCCTAGAGAATTTTAAGCATATTGGCTTTTCAAAGACTCAGTCTGAAGATGATTACATTACCGATTCTGCTGCAGGAGGAACAGCACTTTCAAGCGGGGAAAAAACATACAATGGGGCAATTGCCATGGTCGTTAATGCAAAAGGAGATACCGTTGCTGTTAAAACGGTATTGGAAATGGCGGAAGAAAAAGGTCTTTCTACCGGACTTGTGGCAACTTCTTCGATAACACACTCAACACCTGCCTCTTTTGTTGCACACCAAACTTCTCGTGCTTTTGATGAAGAAATTGCTGAAGATATTGTGAGATCTGATATTGATGTTTTTATCGGAGGTGGATATCGGTTCTTCTCCGAAAGGAAAGATGGCCTCGACCTTATCATTGACCTGAAGCAAAAAGGGTATCAGGTTTTACAGGAGATGGATGAGATAGCAAAAGTGAAATCAGGTAGACTGGCAGGTTTAACAGTTTATGAATCACCAGAACCATTTCCTATAAGAAAAATGGATCTCCCTTTGTCGACTGAAACAGCATTGAATATTCTTGATAATAACAAAAAGGGGCTCTTCCTGATGGTAGAAGGTTCGCAAATAGACTGGGGAGCTCATCAAAACAATACTGTTTATGTTGTGCAGGAAATGCTTGACTTTGACAAAGCCATAGGTAAGGCACTTGAATTTGCCTCAAAAGATGGGGAAACTTTAATTATTGTAACAGCCGACCATGAAACTGGCGGACTTGCCATAATTAATGGCGATATGAAAACTGGGATTATAAAAGGTGGTTATGCTACAGGAGGTCATACTGGTGTTATGGTTCCTGTTTTTGCATATGGTCCCGGAGCGGAACAATTTACAGGAATTATGGAAAACACGGATATTGGTAAAAAAATTATCTCATTGATTAAATAATTGCACCATGGTTATTATGATAACAACAACAATGTCAATATTTAAAAATATTTCCTTTAGGCAGAATCTTTTTACTCTGATATTGTTGACAGTTTCTTGTGTATATAGCCTGAAAGCTCAGGATGCGGATGGAGAATTGACAATTGAGATAGAGCAAAAAGGCTCTGAAGGGAAGCAGGCTGCCTGGGTACGGATACAAACCCCGGCAGATGATAATTTTGGAGGCTGGTACCAACGAAGGGATTTAAAAGGTTTTCCGGCTTTTTCACCGATAAAAATAAATGTTCCCGCCGGATTGGCAACCATAACTGCCTGGAATAGTGATTGCGATGAAGTTAGTACTCAGATATTAATAGCTGAAGATAAGCTCACTAATTGTAAGATAACGCTAATTCCCCGCTTTGATTTGCATAAATCCGGATACTTTTCATTTGATGGGCATAATCACTTAGATGGTGAAAATGTAAGGAATTGCCCGCCATATATATATCCATATTGTGCGGCATTGGGAATAGACCATCTGGATGTCTGTCAAATGTGGTTTCATGAAGATGATAAACCTGTGAGTTATGATTCAATTCTAACTTATCTGAAAGAAAAATCTACTCCTGAACTTAGTATGAACTTTGCATGTGAAAGTCCGAAACTTCGTTACGGACACACCTGGTATATTAATCATCCCGGCTTGAAAAATCCCTTTGGTGATTACCTGAAATGGCATGATGTTGATTACTATGATTTCGTGAATAGTACTCAGGCAGAAAAATCAGATCTAACAGACTTACGTGGAGATCTTCATCCTAAATGGAATCCTCCATTTGTTGATCGCCTGCGCAATAAGGCAAGAGGAGCCTTTACAGTAGCTGCACATCCAACAAGGTGGTGGCATGGTGGACTAAATGAGATATATCCAGCAACCAATACATCGGCAGATTTAGCTTTCGATCTTTTGGCCGCTCAATCTTATGATGGTATTGTAGTGATGGGAGATTGTAAAGATAATCTCTTTTATCAGAATCTTTGGTTCAATACGCTTAATCTTGGTTACCGGTTAGTCCCTGTTGCCGAAACCGATGGAAATGTTGCCGGCGGCAGCCTTGGAAAATTAGCTATGACTTATGTCTGGACTGGAGAGAAAGATTTTGATAGTAAATCACTGGTTGACAATTTGCGGGTAGGTCACACAATGTTATCAGGAAAAGCCATTATGTTGCTTACTGTTGACAGGAAACTTCCTCCTGGTTCTGTTTTGTTGGCAGATGGGGGAAAGCATACTATTGACGTGAAAGTTTATAGCGAACCCGCTGCTGATGAATATGTTTCTTTTCTTGTCCTGTACCGAAATGGGAAAGTTGTTGAGAAACTTGATTTCCGGGAACAAAAAAAGCGTTTTGTGATGCATCAATTCGTTGTTAATGATACAGAGACAGCATGGTATGTGGTTAAGTCCTACGGCAAAGTATTCCCGAAAAATGATCTGCAATTTGATGTTATGGCTTATGCTGAAAAGTGTCTGCAAAACTCCGATAACGATTATGCCAAAAACACAGGTGTGAGCATGACTGCTCCGGTATTCTTCAACGCAGTAGGTTGGCAATCTCCCAAACCGGTGATTTCCCATATTCACGGGAAAGTACTCGACAACTCAGGACAACCCCTGAATAAAACGTTGGTTGAAATTTGGAACATTGATAAAAAATTAACAGAATTAATTACGGATGATCAGGGAAACTTCGAAATTGAAGCGCCAGCTACCATTGATGTCAGGTTTACAATGCCCAACGGTCAAAAAGAACAACAATGGTTGTTTTATGAATATCCTCCATTACTTGATCTTATTGAGGATACTTATACAATTTCCTGGGCGAAAACATATCCCGGGATAAGAGGCGGGCAAATGCCCTGGGAGGCTTTTCATTTCTATGAAATTAGGGATATTCTTGAAACAATTCATTGGACAATCATCCCAAATGGAAAGAAAATGTTATCTGAGTAATTGAAACGTATTAAAAAAGCACTATCCTTTTGCCATTCGTGAAAATATGAAAGTTTAATTTGACAGATAGAAGGGTAGGCGATATTCATTAGTATAGTATTAAGAGGTGCCCATATAATGTATAACCCTTATTTGTAAGATGAAAAGATACACTTTAATTTTAGTACTGCTGCTGCTGTCCTGTATTGGTTGCGTTAACAATCAATCACAGATCATTCTGGAGAATGTAGCTCCCGGTGTAATAAAAATGTTGATGGGAAAACCTGATCAGTTTTCTCCTTATCAATACTGCCCCGAAAAACCCATGATACAAGAAATGAAGGAGTTAAGCAAGAAAAAGCTTCCTTTTGATTTGGATTCTTCCGGTTTTTGTTAGGTATTGGCGAAGCAGGAAACTGGCCTGCTGCAATAAAGCTCACTTCAGAATGGTTCCCGCCTAATGAACGATCAACTGCCTCGGGTATTTTTAACAGTGGAGCTGCTATTGGTGCTGTGGTAGCGCCTCCTTTAATTGCCTGGCTGGGAACCACCTATGGATGGCAAATAACATTTGTGGTTATTGGAGTACTTGGTTATACATGGCTGGCCTTATTCTGGTTTACTTATTATACACCCAAAAAGGTTGTCAAAGAGACAAAAGCACGAATCATTCCTCCTGTAAAGCTATTTAAGAATAGATTTGTTTCTGCTTTTACTTTATCAAAAGTTTTCATGGATCCGGTTTGGTATTTCATCACTTTTTGGATCGGCAGATATCTTGCCGATGTTTATGGTTGGAATCTTGCTAAGATAGGATGGTTTGCTATGTTCCCGTTTATTGTTGCCGATTTTGGAAATATTTTAGGCGGCTTGTTCACTCAATTTATAATAAAAAAAGGAATTGAAATCCCCAAAGCACGAAAAATATCTGTTGGTATTTTTGGGTTAATAATGGCATTATCCCTGTTATTGGGATCTTTCGTTATAAATGGCCCTACAGGTGCACTAATTGTACTGGCAATTGCAGGTTTTGGGTATGCTGCATATACAGCTAATACAATGGCATTTCCAGCTGATGTAGTACCTAAAAGCGCTACAGCTTCAGTATGGGGTGTTGCAAGTGTCGGAGCAGGCCTGGGCGGTGTAATTTTCCAGTCAGTATCAGGCATAGCAATAAAAAACCTGTCAACCCATTTTAATTATGCGATAGCATATAACGCTGTTTTTATAGGATATGGACTTATAGCTCTAATAGGATTAGCTATCGTACTGTTTCTGACTGGGCCACTTGTTCAGAACAGAGAATTGCAAGCTTATGTGGATAAAGAAATCGTATAAACCTGATATTCTGTTTATTAATTAATGCATTTAATAATATAAATTGAGTAGTTGGAAATTAATATTTATTGGTATGTTGAAAACAAAATTATTACACCCGGAGATACTTTCAATATTGGGAAGTAACGGTCATGGCGCAAGAATATTGATTGCAGATAGTAATTTCCCCTTTTCGACTTGTCCGCCTCCGACAGCCAAAAAGGTATTCCTTAATTTTGCTCCGGGAATGCTGAGGGTAACCGATGTTTTAAATATACTGAAAGATTATATTCCAATCGAGGCCGCAATAGTGATGATACCTCCTGACGATAGCTTACAAGCTATTCATTCGGAATTCGAAGAAATATTGGGAACCGATAATCCTTTAAAAAAACTTAAACGTTTTGAGTTTTATGAAGAAGTAAAATCAAACGATACCTGTCTTGTGATAGCAACCGGCGAAAGCAAAAGGTTTGCAAATATTCTATTAGTTATTGGAGTGGTTAAATAATAATAAGTTAATTCGTTAACAATTTAAAAATACAACATGAAAACAACAGTTTTATCCATTATTTTTCTTGCAGCGGCCTGTGCTGTTTCTTTTGCGCAAGTGTCCGTTCCTGCAGAGAACTACACATTGCCTAAGAATGACGTGCATTACCGCTGTGTTAAGGATTGGATCGAAGATAACATTGACGCCGACTACCACCATCCTTCGGCGGCCACCATTGAGGCATTCCGCGATATAAAGTTCGGGGTCCGGATACATTGGGGGTTATACTCGATCACTGAGCAAGGGGGCGAATCATGGCTATTTCTGAAATTTTCAAATGAAAAGTTATTTCGAAGCTTTTTCAAATACCACAAGGTATTGTGACTGGCGAAAAATGTAACATATTGATAAGAATTCAGGAGCAATTGCCGGTATATTAAAAACTAATTTTGATTATTTAATAAAATGAACAGAGAAGAAGTTATCGCTTTAAAAAAAGAAGTATTCGATCATCTTAATGAAGAGCTTTTACCCTTTTGGACTAACCGAATGATAGATAAAACAAACGGAGGGTATATAACGCATTTCGATAAAGATGGTAAAGAC
>DATKUO010000120.1:0-12202 GCA_035530515.1 Bacteroidales bacterium | reverse complement strand
AATGCAAAGCAGCAGAGCTGCCAGATATTTGTAGAAACAGAGTTAATAAAATTAACATTAGGTGCAGAGCACCGTGATATTATTCCTATATTATAACCTTTCATGCCTGTTTATAGCTGGTTTCTTAACTAAACGACATTGAAACAAGTATTGTAAATTATTTTGTTGTCGGTTTGATTTATCAAATTTCAATACCAAAATATGTTCATCAGGATCAATGCCTGAAATAATATTTTTCCAATTATCAGATGAGAACTTACTATCCAGGCCAAATTTAATATTGCTTGTCCCCTCATAATTGTATACAATTGGATCGAAATACTGCAGAGCTCTGGAATAATCTCCTTTGTATAAATACATCTGGCCCATTAATACATCCATAGCATATTGATTCCATACTGTTACATCCCAGGTTACATCGCCATTATTAATTCTTTGATTCACACCTACTGCTTTAACTTTAGATGCCAATTCATTTGTAAGTGTGTCAATAATTGATTTTAAATCAATAAAGGCATTAGGAATCACCAGCGGCTCTGTTCTGATGATAGTGTCGTTATGATATCCGTCTGCTCCGTAAATTATATCTATTGAGTCGGTGATTGATTTTGGTGAATTTACATAATCTACAATTTCATTAATACTTGTTAATGAGTATGGAATATAGGGGATCTTTCCATAAATTCTTGCCGCGTTGAAAAAGGCCCATGCCCTCATACATAATGCTTCGCCATAATATTTGTCATAATTTGTGACAGGAGCATTCTTATCCATCACTTCCGGGTGGTAATATTCAATTTTTCTGATAAAGTTATTACATGCTGCAATAAGAGTATATAAATTCAGGGGGGAAGCATATTTATTATTTTCAGAAACGTTAAAGTTATTAATCTCAATTAATTCTCTGTCAGCATTTTGTGTTATTTTACATAAATCACTTCTCAGGTCACCGAGGACAACAAGCTGTTCAACTAAATTTTGTTGAAGCGAGTATAGTCCAAGGTCGGCAGATCTGTATTCGCTTTCATCTTTAAAATAATTTTCATCTTTAATATAAAGGCCCAAATCAGGTTCATATAACTTTTGACATGATAGTACAGCCAACACTTCAAAAAACATAGCAATTGCAAGCCCTTTTCTGATAATGCGCATATTCTCAAAGAATTTTCGAATTTTTTGCATTTTAATGTTTTTCTAAATATTTAAAAACTGCTAATTATAATCCAAATTTTATTCCCAGTATTATGCTGGAATAAAACGGCATTAATCCGTAATCGATTCCCTGATCATGCGAGCTAAATGAAAAAGAAAACTCAGGATCATAACCCAGATAATTTGTCAGAGTAAACAAGTTTGCAGCCGTCACATACGCGTGTATATTCCTGAAGATAAGTACCTTATCTGAAATCGTATATGAAAGAGACAATTGCTTAAGGCGCAAATAAGATGCATCTTCGACCCATCGGGATGAAAAGGCATTATTCCCTATCGGATCACCCCACAATGCCCTGGGTACATCAGTTTGCTGACCTTCATACTCCCAACGATTCAAAGTCGACACACTTTGATTGGAAAGGTCAGTCATTTTTTCATCCTGATATCTTATATAATTAAAAGCCATATTTCCGTGGGCAAATTGCCAAAAGAAATGTAATCCCCATCTTTTAAATGCAAAGCTGGTAGTTAATCCACCGAAATAATCAGGGTTAGAAGATCCCAGAATAACTTTATCATATTGGTTTATCACACCATCCGGAGCATTTTCCGGACCTGAGATATCCTTAAATTTTGCATCACCAACCCCATAAGACATTCCTCTATCATTGACCAGATCAGCCTGACTGGCCTCACCGGTTGTAGAAAATACACCCTCATAGGAATACCCATAAAAACTATTAGCCGGATTACCTACAGAATTTATAATCTGACATCCGTCCAGGTCTGAAACTATTTGCCCGCCTTGAATGGAAGTAATTTTATTTCTGTTGGAAGAGATGTTCATATCAATATCAAATTTAAAATTACTCGCATCCACAATCCTGGTAAAAAGAGATAATTCTTCACCTCTGTTATTTAAAGATCCATTATTTATTGGATAATAACTATATCCTATATACGGATCCATTTTTTCGTAAATCAGAAGATCCCGGGAGTAATAATCATAATAATCGAATGAAAATCTGACCCGGTCCGCGAAAAGGCTAAGATCAGTGCCGATATTAAATTGCTTATTTTTCTCGGCGGTCAATGATTTATTCGCAAAAGCTGAAGGAATTACGCCGGAAGTCTCTCTGTACAATGATAGTTCATAATAATTGTATATGGTTCCTATACCAATATCATCATTCCCGGATATTCCATAAGAAAATCTTAGTTTAAAGTCTTCTATTGCAGAAACATTTTTTAAGAAATTTTCATTAGATAATCTCCAGGCACCACCTGCTGCATAAAACATTATAAATGGAACTTCACCTATTTTAAAGACATCGGCTGCTGATTTCCCGATATTTGATGACAAGTCAGATGATATGTTGAGTTCCAGAAGATATTTATCCCTGTAACAATAATCAATTTTTCCATATGTTGAAAGCCAGTTCCAGTTTGAAACCCTGCCTCCGGCATCTCTCAAATAGGAAACGCCAGACTGCAGATTTGTATATTGGTCATTAATATTTGCATTATTTGCGATAGCCCAATCCTCTTGCAGTTTGTTAATTTGCCATTTACTGCCAATCATAACCGAAAGAGTATGCACTTTATTAAATATGCCTGAATATGAGAGATAATTGTTATTAAATAAAGAAAGAAATCTATTATTAAGAGATTTGGAAGCATTGTATACTTCCCCGGAGTAATACAAATCCATCCCCAAATTCGGTAGAAATGCTGATTCCCGGTTAGAGGCAATATTCAACCCAAGAATTGAATTCCATTTTATTTTTTTTGAGATATCTCCTTCAATTCTGACAGAGGTCAGGAATCTGTTCCCTGAATTATTGGCTTTATAATTTTTGATTACTGCAGTGGGATTACTTACTCCCAATTCGTCAGGATCATCAATAATAGGAAGTTGGTTATTATTTAAATCATATTTATAAGGGGATAGCATGGGAGTTTTAAACAAAGCGGTCAGAATTGGGCTGGCTTGTGGTAATAAGGCCGATTCCTTAAAATTAGCATCTGTATTTGCAAGGTTTGCACTAATATACATTCTTAACCGCTCGAAAATATTAAAAGTACCCACAAATCTGGTTGTAAAGCGATTAAAATTGGTATTTTTATAAATCCCTTCATGCCCCAGGTAACCGACTGAAAGGCCATATTTTCCAATAGCATCCCCTCCTTTCACACTTAAATATGCATCATTCATCACAGAATTTGTAAATACTTCTTTTTGCCAGTTATAATTATGAAAGTAACGGATATATTCCTTATCTGCAGGCGTATAGAATAAGCCCGGGTATAAATCAGGAAGGTTTTCTTCCAATAAATTTGAGGTTAGTAAAATTTCATTAGCCAGGGTTTTATATTCTTCCCTATTTAGTTGTGGAATTTCTTTTCCTTTAAAATTTATTCCTGTTTTAAAAGAAAAATCAATAGTTGTCTGTGTCTCACGTGGATTAAGTGTTTCAATAAGAACAACTCCGTTTGCTCCTTTTACCCCATACAGAGAAGTGCCTGATCCATCCTTAAGAATGGTCACATTTTTAATATCTATGGGTTCAATAAAATTTATGGGATTGAATGAATTTCCCTGTATCAGGGAATTATAAGTACCTCCAAATTCAAGAGGCATACCATCAACAATGTATAAAGGCTGGTTATTAGCATTTAGTGAGTTTATCCCCCTGATGAAAACAGAACCTCCTGATCCGGGTTGACCGGAATGACCAATCATGTTCACACCGGCAATTGTTCCCTGGAAATACTGATTCATTGCAGAGTAGGAAGAAAAATTCAAATTTTGTGAATTCAATGTGGATATGGAAGAAATCATATTACGTCTGGTTCTGTATCCATCGGTATATAAAAGTTCATCATAATCAGAATTTATCTCTGTTTTATTGAGATAAATTTTTAAATTTTGCCTGTCGCTAAGAAATATTCGTTTTCCTTTATAATCGCCAAGCGGATTAATAATCAACCAGGAGTCACCCGATTCGACATCCATTTCAAACGATCCATCATCATTCGTCACTACAGGGCTTAGAGAACTTCCTTCTATACTAATTGAAACTCCCTGAAGAGGTTTGTTCTGAACTCCCAGAATTTTACCCATTATCTTATTATTCTGACCAAAACAAAAAAAAGGATAATAAAGAATAAATATCAATAAGCTAATCTTTAAATATTTTTTACTTTTTCTCATAAATTAAAAGTTGTTATCCAATGATTTAACCAGGGATTAAAGAGATATAATCAATTGTAAGACCGTTAGTAGTTGAGCCACCGGCTCCTATATACTTTATGGTAACTTTCACATCTCCAAAATCGGTGATATTATTTACCCAAAAATCGAATTTATTATATCCACTCACAGGAATAAATAACTCTCCGGTTACGCTTACGACAGTTTTTCTTAAATCATACAAATCAATTTTCCCGATGAACACATCATTAACATATATCTCGTAAAGACCTGAAGGCCTTGAATTTGCTCTCCAAAGAAATCGATATCTCTGAGGAAACAAATTTTTAAAGTAATATTCCATCGTGAAACTACCTTTATAATTGATGCCAAAACTCAGGTTAATAATTGAATCATTATCTGCACCGGCAACTTTTTGTTTCACCGGGGTAATATTTGATCCGGTAATCTTTACCCAGTCATTCCAGTTAAAAACTCCTGCCCCTACCGAGCGAACCATATTCTCTCCCTGTATTTTACTTTTACCTATGAATAAAGAATCGGGGACACTAAAATTCAGGTATTTGAACACCACTCCGTTACTGCAAATAAAACGGGAATCGGGATCTATGTTACTACAGTTGGCATAGACGGTATCACCTACTATATTTTTTAATTTTCCGGCGCAAAAATTTTCATGCTGGAATGAACCTTCGAACAGCCCGTTTTTTACCACTATCGGTAATAGAACTTTAAATTGCCAGCTTGAGGGAATATCAGCATAAGAATGAAAATTTCCACCTAATTTGGAAGCCATTTCATCAAGTGCATTATTATATTGTTCTTTATCGAAAAGAAGAAAAGTAGCAGTTTTTTGTCTGAATTCCACAGGAACAGGAAAATATGAAGGTGTTAAACAGATTTATATATGCAAAAACCGAGTCATAGATTGTATTACCAGAATTATCATACCCAAGAGGGGTACTTAAATTAAGGTCAAGATAAACAGAATCAAATTGATCAATATAATCCTTCAGGATTCTGCTATTATGTGAAATATATTCATATAGCGTTGGTTTTGGGTAAAGGAGATCATGAACTTCGTAATACCTTCCATTTAAGCACAATGGACTTGAATAATAGATCTTAACTCCATCGACATAATAATCTCCATTTTTATTTTCGATCAGTGCAAATTTGCCTGTAGAAGTTTCCAACTCTTTAGAAAGTTCAACGTTGCGCGTATTAAATACAGTTTCGGAAATATGATAACTCAGGATTAAACTAAGATCGGAAGTATCGGCATTAAAATTATCAAACGCGGCATTATCCGGCACAAAGGCAGTAATGGATCTGCCTGATTTGAATAATGTATCCAAGCCGTTCGCCTGCAAATAACCGGTAAATTTCGAATAATCAGGATTATTCATTAGTATCTCCCATACTGTTTGGTTTGCAGTAGCTTCGTTAATAGTATTATAATGTTCGTCCCAATTTTTTTTACAGGACGTCAGACTCAATATCATTAAAAAAAATAATATTCCAACATATTTTGTCCTCATGAGATTAAATTTTTAAAATTACTAAACCGGAGTAAATTTAATATAGTCCCAAATAAAGTTTCCCGGGATAAGACTCTGAATTCTAATAATATGTGTTGTATAAGTTGAAAATTCATATTCCCCGAGCACAAATTCATAATACGGATTCTTACTTGTCCCTCCTGAAGTTAAATTCACATTACCACCAACCCTATGGTCATCAATAAAAATCTGAATAATTGCATTTTGCTGACTAAAAGCATTGGCCATTAACTTGACACTATATCTACCAGGCAGCAACTTTGAAATATTATATGAAATTGAAAAATCACCATTTATTTGAATATAATCCTTATTAGTCGACATTTCAGCATTAGAGCTTGATTTAATATACTTAATTTCATTCACTCCCTGCCAGGTCAAAACAGTGAATTTATCCATAGTAAACTGATATGTATTCACTACATTTTTCACATTGTATATTAATGGTTCTTCATAGAACTCATATATCCTTTCAGATCTGGCAGGTTTATATAAGTTCATTACTTCTGAAATAATATGGATGGGACCATTCTTTGAAAGAATGTTGCTTTCATTGTAGTTCGGTTCAATGTAATTTATGATTGAAGTATCTTTTCCCGAAATTATGGTACCAAAATTTGCGACACCCTGATTTATTTTAATGATGAAGCTGGCATCTACGCGAACAGGAAGCGAAGCCCATGTATTATAATTTACTGAATTTTCAAAATTATCGAGAAAATAGCTCCCGTCAAGAATATGATATGCAGTAAACTGATATAAACTATTATCCTCACTGGAATAATTGCCATTAATAGGTTTGACATGGGAGATTAGATCTTCAATGGAATAAATACCCGATTTATGGTAGATTGAATCAGGTTCGACCAGCATGGTATAGATATTCTTAATTATATTGCCATTATCATTTGTTGTATAAAAACCCATTTTATCTTTTAATCCGGTAGTATCGAGCGCTTTAGTAATTATAGAATAATCAGGATTTAATTTCATCAGATCATAACTTGAAAATACTATAGGCTCCAGTACCTTGCTGATTATATGAATATAGCCATTACTTGCTTCAATGTTTGCATTAATTACAGGGGCAACATTATTTACTTTATAAATTGTAGTATCCAGATCATTTGAAAACCCTATTGTGAGTTTATCGCCCGATAAAGTAGTATCTGGCAAAGCGCCAAAAGGGAAATCATTTGTTCTGAATTCACTGTTAACAACATGATATCTGACCAGAACATTTATAAAATCATGATCAGTCAATAATTGGGTAATATTACTATAATTATTATTCTGCTTTATATATGCATAAAAAGCACTATCAGTAGGGAGAAAGAGTGTATAGGATTTGCCATTAGGGTTATATGAGCTTAGAGCATCTAAAAGCTTACCTTCTTTTATCATCTTAAAAAAAATATTGAACTGAGTAGTATCGGATGAAATATATTTAGCTATTGAGACAAACTGCTCTTCTGTACGAAAATTATTGACCTCTTTCTTACAGGAATAAGAAAGGGACAAAACCAGGGATGAAAAAATACACAAACCAACTATCTTTGCCTTCACCTCATTCATCATAACAAAATATTAAGTGTTTCATCTTCGAATTGAAATTTAATTAGCGTAAAAAGGATTCTGAACCAAATTAGGATTTGATTCCAGTTCACTACTGGAAACAGGTAAGTACCAGCCATCAGGGTCAGTAAGTTTGGAAGCAATAACCAGTTTCTGAGTAGAGGGGACATTTTGCACGATAATCTCAATAAGTTTCTTTTTCCGTGCAAAATTATTTCTTCTTCCCATGCGCAATAAATCAAACCATCGTTTTCCCTCAAAAGCAAATTCTTTTGCTCTCTCTATCAGAATCAAATCTTCAAAACTTTCAGGAGTATTTTGAGAATTAACCTCTTCCATTAAAGCTCTTCTGCGAATTTCATTGATCAAAGTAAGGGCTTCATCATATCTTCCCAGTTGAGACAATGATTCTGCCTTTATCAATAATATATCAGCGTAGCGGTAAATAATAAAATTGCAACTTCCGCTGATCGATCCGGGCCTTACAGTGTTCTGATCCGGAGCGCCTCCACAATACTTCCATATTTTATAACCTTTTGATTCCGATGATATTGACCCTCTACCCCTTATGATCTCCTGTGATAACAGCGGGAATAAAATATCCATTGCATAAGTGCTGGCCTCGTAATAATTCAAAACATAAGTATTCTGATATAATGAATTACTCTGTCCGTTTTGGCTATCAAACTGTAACTCAAATATTCCCTCCAGGGAATTGCCTGGGAAAAACAGCTCAAACCATTTACTGGATGGTTGCAAGAAATATGAATTAGTGTTTAACACATTATTAGCATAAGTCAGGCATTCATCATATTCAAAATTCCAAAGACAAATATCAGCTAATAAAGCATCAACAGCTGCCTGGGTTGCTCTGCCTTTAATCTCCTCTATAGTATTGTAGGTGGTAGGGATCTTAAGCCGGACTTCTTTCAGATCGGATTTAATGTTCGACAGAATTTCTTTTCCTGAAGTCTTTGGAGGGAAAAAGTTAACATTATCATTATCTGAAGGTTCCAACACATAAGGAACATCCTTAAAGATACGCACTAAATAAAAATAAGCCAGACTCCTGAGAAAGATGGCTTCAGACATGAATGCCTCCATCTTGAATTCTGTAAATGTTTTATCAATTTTCAAAACTTCAGGAGCATATTTAACTACATTATTGCAATGGTTTATTATTTTATAAAAATCGCCCCAATAACATAATGAGTTAGTAGCAAATATATTTCCACTTATGATATTTCGCTGATCGGCAGGTGTATTATTGTCTTGTATTATCAAGTCGGCCCTGATCTCTCCATAGAGAAAAAGGTTCTCATCCATTTTTGCAAATTGCTGATACGCGCCCATAAGAGTGGCTTCAACATCTTCCTTGGTTTTCCAGTATTCGTCCAATACAAGTCCATCGGGGGGAGTAAGGTTGAAGTATTCACTGCAGCTGCCTGTGAACAATAATATCCCGGTTAAGACAGTATACAATTTAAAATTGTTAAATCTTTGCGTCGGCATGATTGTATTTAAATATATAATTTAAAACATAACGTTAACATAAAATGAGTAAACTGCAGGTGTTGGAGTAATTCCGTTATCAGTCCCAAACCAATATGGATCATCAATACTTTGGCTAATCTCAGGGTCTTGTCCCGAATAGTTTGTCAGCGTCCAAATTTTTCTTAAGTTTATTCCAATCTCAAACATATCCAGTCCAAACCGTTGAGCTAATTCCTTATCAATTGAATATTCAAGAGATAAATTATTTAACCTTAAGAAATCACCTGCTTCAACATATCTGTCCGATCCAAGATTATTTGCCGGACTATCCATATAAGCCCTGGGAAGCATGTTAGGTTCATTGTCTCCCTCTTTTCTCCACCGACGTAAAACTGCTTTGCCTTGATTATTTTTATCGAGGATACCCTCCGTTTTAAGAGCGATCTCGTTTACTATATCAAATCCATTACGAAATAAAAACTGGCAGGATAAACTAAATTTTTTCCATGAAGTGTTGAAACCCATCCCTCCTGTATAAAGTGGATTTGAATCTCCAAGATAAACTACATCATTAATATCAATAACCCCATCATAATTAATATCAGCATACCTTGCATCACCTCCCTGAAATTTATATCCATTTGAAAAAGTCATCCGGATAGGATTACCGTTTGAATCCATCTTGACATTCCCTTCAGCATCGTGTGCAACCGCGTCGGAATTAGTTGGATATACTCCCAGATAATTAAAACCGTAAAATGAGCCAATAGGTTGTCCTAATTGTGCCATCCGGGGATATTCGCCATTAGCGATAGTACTACCCACAATATTATTAAAGTTGTCAGGGAATTCCAGGAAAGAATTTAAATTATGAGATAAGTTAAAACTAACGGAAAACATGAGATTTGACTTTTGCACAATAACATAACGAAATGATGCCTCCCATCCTTTATTTTCGAGTTTTCCGCCATTAAAGAACTTAAGCTGATCAAATCCGGAAGATTCAGGAATACTATAATTCTTCCACAAAATATCTTTGGTGATTTTGTTATATAAATCTACAGAAATATATAATTTGTCCTGAAAATGTGAACTTTCCCAACCAAGATTCCATGATTCAACCGTCTGCCACTTCAGATTGGCAAGCTGAATCTGTGTTTGTATTACTGCAGGTGAAGAAATGTAAACACTCGGATTAGCATTAGTAAATATACCAAATCTGTCATAGGGATTACCCGGTTCCTTCCCGGCTTGTCCATATCCCAGGGTTATTTTCCCTTCATTCAGGAATTTGAGTGATTCAAACCATGGTTCCTTGCTAAACCTCCAACCAACAGAAGCACTGGGGAATAAACCCCAGCGGTTATTGGATCCGAACGAAGAATTGGCATCAGTCCTTAAAATAAGTGACGTAATATATCTATCTTTTAATTTATAATTAACACTACCTAATGCACCTATGCCCTTAATTTGCTGGATCCGGAACTTAATGATGCAATGGGTTGACCGGCGGCAGGGTCAATGATATCAAGGCTTGGGCCATTCTTCCCGTTAATTTGTGTCCATTCTCCTGAATTTTGGCTGATCTCATAAAGTAATGTTGTAATGAGTGAATGGGTAGGATTAACAATCGGTGTCAGGATTAATTGGGACCTGGCAGATAACCTGTCATTCACTGAATTTCCCTCCTGGCTGGAATTGATTCGAGAATCAAGCCAATCAGCTCCAACAGCGGTATAGGGTAAAAAAAGATTTTTTTTGACATTGGAATACTGAAATGATATAGTTTCAGTAAAATTTATCCATTTATTCATCTTGTAGTTGAACACAAAACTGTTTTGGAGGATATCACTTGATTCATCATTTTCACTAAGGTTCGCAATTCCAACCGGATTAAAATATTGAATTCCGCTTCCCTGATAACTATTAATCGGGTTAAAATATTCATTAGTTCTGTTTCCATACTGATCATGTTTGAATACACTCATGTTCGGCGCTTTCAGATAGGCCATTGCCCGGATATTACTTGTAGCAGCACCTTTGAAAACGTAATTGGCATCCTTATAGCTGTTTGTATAATTAAAATTTACAGAAAAGCGTAAGTTCTTTGATAAAGTGTAATCCAGATTTATGCGAGTCGATAATCGTTTGAAACCTTCATTTAAAGTAGTACCGAGTTCTTTACTATAATTCAGGGAAGTAAAAAAAGTAGTTTTTTCTCCGCCCCCGCTCATTTTAAAATAATGATCATTATTTATTCCAGGACGTGTAATCTCTTTAATCCAATCTGTATTTGCTGAATAGTTATAAAAATCAATATAATCGGTATTATATGCAATTTCATCGGGCACAACAAAAATTCCACTGGCATTATGTAATTCTTCCAGTTGCATGGTTATATATTCATCTCCATTGAGCATTGGAATAGGTGGAGGTTGTTTTTGTATTGTAAGTTTATATTGATAATTAAAACTTGTTTTTCCTTTGCTCCCCCTGTTAGTCTCAATCAGCAGAACGCCGTCAGCGCCTTTGGAACCCCAAACGGCAGTGGAAGTGGCATCTTTTAAAACTTCAATAGATTTGATATCCTGAGGAGCAATATTCAGCAAGGCGCCAATATCATCCTGATTAGATGATGCGAGGTCAAAATCACTCCCAATCTTTATATCCTGAGTTATTCCATCAATTACAATCAGTGGTTTGGAATTCCCAAGTGACCCTATCCCTCTGATTATAATTGAAGACCCACTGCCGGGTGCACCTGTTGACATGATATCCAATCCAGTTACTTGTCCCTGAAGCGCATTATCAACAGACAGTCCGATTACATTTCGCAACTGCGACATATCTACTTTTGCTGATGCCGTTGTCCTGTCTCTGATAGATACCCCCGTTAAAGGATCAGAGTCTGTTTTTTTGCCGTAACTACGATTTCGTCCAAATTAACTGACTCAGATTCCAATTGAATATCAATTATACTTCTTGAATTAATATTAATGGTTAGTGATTTATAACCAATGAAACTATATCTGATAGCTCCATCCGGATTAGATACCTGTAATCACTAGTGTCTCGTTTAATTAATAAAATGTTCTTTGAAAAATTTGATAATCAATTATTTGCAGCGATTTTTCTAGCGTGACGATTTGAATTGACAGAAAGATTTAATTATTAATCTATCACTTTCTTTTAAGGTTTTATC
>DATKUO010000119.1:0-11291 GCA_035530515.1 Bacteroidales bacterium | reverse complement strand
TTTACAGGCACTGAAGAAGGTTAATAAACCTGCAACTAATAGTAAAAATAAATATTGTCTTTTCATTTTCATATCGGATTAAACTGTTGGTAAAGTCCATGGTTGACGATAAGGACGGCTCAATAAGCGGCTTGCCCTTGGATTGCCGATTATCTTTTCCTTATCCGGATCCCATTTGATTGTCTGCCCTGTTGTCATGGCAATTTCGCATAATAAGGCGACAGATATTGCCCGGTATGCTACTTCTACCGGAGCAATGGTTGGCTTTCCTGAGCGAACACAATCAATGAAGTTCTGCCAATGGTTATTGCTCTTGTATAATTGAATTTCATTCTCGCCGATCACCTCATCGAGAATTTTGGGATCGGAAGCGGAAATTATTGCTTCGGTAGAAGTAGCATAGGCAGTGTGTCCCCTGTCAACATGAATCCAACCAAGGTCGCCATACCATGTAGTTCCCGTGCCAAGAGGAAGTCGCGATCCATTTGCTACCCTCATCTCAATGCCATTTGCATACTTGCACAAGAGATCATATTCAACCGGTACATTATAAATTCCTTCAACCGGGTAAACACCTGCTCCGGAAATTTCAATCGGACCGGTATGTTCAAGCCCTGCACCCCAATTGGCAATATCGATGTGGTGACCTGCCCAATCGGTTAACTGACCTCCGGAATAATCTAGAATCCAGCGCCAGTTCACATGTAAAACACCGCGATAAGGTACTTTTAAAGCAGGTCCGAGCCACATATCCCAATTCAGTTCAGGGGGAACCGGCATTATAGGTGGTGTCCCAATTCCTTTAACTCCGTCTGGCAGTCCAACTTCAATATATTTTATCTTTCCAACCCTGCCATTAATTGCTAGTTCGGCTCCCCGGTGGAAATTAGCCTGAGAGCGCTGCCAGCTGCCTGTCTGCCAGACAATGTTGTTTTTCTTAACAGCTTTGACAACAGTCTGACCATCGTGTATCGTACGGCTAATAGGTTTTTCACCGTATACGTTAAACTTTTTATTTACTACTTCAGTATAAATTATCCCGTGCCAGTGATTAGGTAATGCTAAAGAAACTGCATCCAGTTTTTCTTTTTCAAGGAATTCTCGGTAATCGCCATAAGTACGGCAATCATTATTTTTATTCGCCGTGTCAACAGTCTCTTTGGCTTTAGCCAGCTTGTTTGCATCCACATCGCAGACTGCTACAAACTGTACGGCATCTTTGAGTTTCAGAAAGTCTCTCATATTGCTCATACCCTGCCCCCCGGTACCGATTGCACCTATTACAATACGATCGCTTGGAGCAATCCTCCCTACCATCCCAAACGCTGACGAAGGAATGATCTGTGGAAGCACTATAACGCCAGCTACAGTAACAGCCGATCGTTTAATAAAATCTCTTCTTGATGATTTGTTTGACATATCGATTTAATTTTGGTTATAATATGATATAATACTTTCGGGTAGAGCGGATTGTTACCTCCCCGCTCCCCCACAGATCTGTACGAGCGGCTTCCCCGCATACGGTTCCTCCAAAATCGGTTTAGTTGTCAAAAATGAGTGATAAATCTTAGGTCGAGCCAAAGGAAGCCACTTAGGGATCAGAGTGTTAAACTTCTCCCAGGTCCACTTATGTTTGCCACCTCTCCGGTTTAACCACTTTTGTAACCTGTGTTTTACCTGCTCATAATAACTGTTGATCCCTTTATAATTACAGTTAATCCCGTAGTATGAGTAATGCCCGCGCAGTTTTACACTTAACTCAGTTATCAGTTCTTTAAGGCTTCTATGACGGTTCTGCTTTATCCAATCTTCCGTTTGGATAATGGCTTTAGTAAGCTTTTTACTACTGGTTTTCCATTTCAACACCGGCTCACCTTTACGGCTTAAACCTTTGTAGTGCGTGAACTCCAGCAAATCAAAACTCCTGTCGCTTTTGCCCTTTTTGCATTCCAAGTCGATTAGTTTCGTCTTGTCCGGATGCAGAGTTAGTTGGTATTTGCCGAACAGTTTCGGCATTACCTCCATTACCCGCATCGCATCCTGCTTATTGGCAAACCCCAGAATAAAGTCATCAGCATACCTGACTATGAAGCTCTGCCCTTTTATTAAGGGCTGTATTTGTTCTGAAAACCATCCATCCAAAACGTAGTGCAAATACATGTCGCTTAGCAGGAGGGAAACTAATCCCCCCTGTGGCGTACCTTCTTCCGGGTAGCTTACCTGCCGGTTTTCAAGTACCCCTGCTTTCATACATTTGTCTATCATTTTCCTTATCACACCATCCTTCTCCTTGGGAGCAATGAATCCCCTTAACAGACCATGTGGTATACTTCCAAAGTAATTCTTCTGGTCAGCATCTATTATGTAGCATATTCCTTTGTTAACTACTTCTTTATACATATACTCTATCGCCCTATGGGCGGAGCGTCCGGGACGAAATCCATACGAGAAATCTTTAAAATCCTCTTCGTAGAGGGGCTCTAATACTTTCTTTACCCCTCCCTGCAATACCTTCCAACTAACGTCAAAGTTAATGTTTTAATATTCAGCTTGTTAATATTTTTCAATTTTTGCTCTATCACAACTTTATTCCCTCTATTTCGTTAGCTAAAAAACTCAACTGTTTTTTCAATAGTAGGGGGATTGTCTTCAACAGTGTTTATACCCAGCGGTCGCTGGCCTCCGTCTCCCTTCGGTACGTACACCCTGCGTATCTTGCGTGCTCTATATTCGCCTGTTTTGAATTTGCGTACCAGCTCTGGTATCCTTACCGTTGCTTCTTTGTCGAATTCATACCAATTTTCTCCATCGACTCCCGCTTCACTGTTCTTGTTCTTTTGTCTGTAACATTCCTCCAACAGGGCGTTGTCTATGAAATGATGCAGGCTATGCAGGGCTTCTCCTTTATGTTTTCTTGCCCGCTCTGTTATCTGCAATTTTCCCGTTGACATCTTCTTTATGAAATAGATTCATTTAATGTTACCAAATTACACTCCCGATTCCAGATAACAACCTTTCCTCCTCACTGGCTTTCATGGGACTGATTCCCCGGCTTTCGTCGGTACTATGAAGTGTTAAGACTGCCTTCTTCCTCCTCGTTTTACCATCTCTATTCTCGTGGGATTGTAATACACCCGATTAAAGGACCCCATGAATTATCCAAAATAATATCACTCCAGCCAGGCTTTGCACCAAGTGCAACATTTACAGTAAAACTTTACATACAATACTGATTATCAAACCATTAATAAATATGATTGCACAACTTATTTTATTACACACCCTAAATTATTTTAAATTATTATCCGTTAACATAAACAATTTTGCCATACCATGTATTCTCAACCGCAACAACCATCAGCCTTTCCCATAGTTTCTCACTTTTTCACTAAAATACTATATTTTATCAATACGGATAATCATTTTATTTTATTAATAGCCCCAGTTTTGTATCATTTTTGGATTCTGATCAATTACACTCTGGTTAATTGGATTAAAGTACATTTTCTGCGTAAATACATGCGAGTGATTTAGCGAAGTTCTTGTATAACCCCACACTCCGCTGTTATCTTCAGGCACTGAGTTTCTGATAACCATACAAGTCAGATCTGTATTCAAATTTACCATCGCATCTTTCCAACGCCATAGGTCATACAATCTCTTATCTTCATACATTAGTTCAACTCTGCGTTCACGTTTAATTGCGTCACGCATCTGTGCTTGGGTTAAACCGGGCGTCAATTCGGGAAGGTCAGTCCCCGGCCTGGTTCTGATAGCATTTATTGCTTCATAAACAGATGCATCAGGTCCTACAGCCTCGTTCTGAGCTTCGGCATAATTTAGCAGAACCTCTCCGTAACGGTAGTAAACATAGTTGATTCCACTCATATTGCCCATTGGTTTATGCAGATTATCCAACCTCTTTTTGGAATAATAACCTGTGTTGCTCTGATCAGTTGCAGCTAAGTCAATCTCGTTTAATGCAGGATTTACCCGGTCAATACGCGTATAGACTATGAATGGTTCTGGCATCCAGTCTTGTTTATAAGATGCTCCGTCATAAACGATAAAATCGTAAAACCTCTTTTCGCGGCCTACATAAGGATTTTGATCGTCATAACCGGAAGTCGGGTCGGTAATATCCTTACCGTTAGCCATCTGATACGTGTCAACAAGCTCCTGGGTGGGAGTATAATTACACCAGTTATCAATATCAGGTCCCCATTTTGGCCCACCACCAAATCTATCATAAAAATTTGGCATAACATTACCAACATGTTGCCTGTCCCATATGACTTCACTATTATATTCATTTGCTTCATACCAGAACTCAGACATTTTTGGGTATAAATTATACTGACCCGTGCCTTTATGTCCATAGGTATCAATGAATTGTTTATTAGTGGCAGCAGCAGTTGCCCATCTGGCAGCATTTGGTGTTGCAAAAGACTGTAGATTATCAGCGCTTGCTGGAACAGCAGGGCTAGCTGAGTTATAAGCCGGGCTGGCTGCAAACAATTGTAGCCATCCTTTTAATGCAAGGGCAGCTCCCAGGGTTGCTCTTCCTGCATTAGCATTGCCGTTATTATATTTAACTTCTAAATTACCGGCATTGATTACGTCATCTAATTCCTTGATGATGAAATTAAAGGTCTCTTCAAAGGTGCTTCTGGGTACATAAATCTCATCTTCAGTCATAGTGGCCCTATCCTGTGGTTCTGTAATAATTGAAAGACCTCCGATACGCATAAACAACTCGCTGTAAAAATAGGCTCTTAAAAATTTAGCTTCATCAATACGTTTTGCAAGGTATTCTGCCGAAAAATTTGCAGAGTTATTGTTCAGCTGCATAATATACGTATTCACTTTTCTAACTTTACTGTATGTGGCAGGCCAGTTTGCATCATTAGCAGGACCCGATATTTCCCGCCAAATAGAAAAACTATTACTTGAAGAGACACATATGCCTTTTTTCCAGTTAAATGCTGTGTAGTAAAAGTTTGGATCATTATCATCGGTAAACGAATCCAGGTTTTGAGCCTGATTGCTTCTCGCGTACAATTGACTGTAACAGTCAGTTAAGAAGATGTCAGCATTGCTTTCGCTGGCCCACATACTAGCGTCTGACAGGTTTGACTTGTTTGTAGTTTCAAGGAAATCTTCCTGTTCACACGATAACGTACTTATAAGTATTAGTCCTATAAACGCAATGTTTCTAATTTTTTTAAACTTTATCATAGTATTCAATTTTTATAAATGAGATAGCTAAAAGATTATATTTGCACCAAAAGACAATGACTTCATGTTTGGATATCCAGTTTCACGTCTGGTATAACTCATTTCAGGATCCATAAACTTAAGCTTACTGAGGGTAAATAGATTTTGGCTTGAAAAATATACCCTTACACTCTTAACCTTCAAAAATTGTATTACACTGGTTGGAAGTGAATAGCCTAAAGTACCGGTTTTCAGCCTGAGGAAAGATGTATTCCTCATCCAGAAGTCCGAATCCTGTGTATTATTTGGATAAGGGCCAGAGGTAGCTCTTGGATATGTAGCATCTTGGGTCGTTGGCGTCCAGTGGTCGTTAAAATATTCATAATCACTGTTACTATTGGCATTCTGAAACGGAATCGTTTGGAAGGTCGCGATTCTAAATGAGCTCATTCCAGAACCCTGGAAGAACAAGCTCAAATCAAATCCTTTCCATTCAGCATTAGGAGTAAAACCAAAACTCATTAAAGGATAAACAGGGTAACCAATTGAGACTTCGTCGTTACCATCAATTTTACCATCGGGGATCATATTACCACCTGGGCCACTGATATCTTCATATTTAATATCTCCGGGATGCAGAGCTCCAAACTGAGTAACGGGATATTCTGTAATGTCAATTATACCGTCACCGTTTTTGTCATCAGCAGTAGAAAACAAACCCAGTGAGTGATAACCAAATGGAGTACCATAAGGTCTGCCTGTCCTACTGCGGTTAGGATTATTAAAGGTAGCAGCAGTTTCGAATACCTGAGTCATTTTGTTTTTGGCAACGCTTAAATTACCATCAAAGCCTAATCTTAATCCGTTTTGAAATTCATACCTCGACCCAAGAGTCAACTCAAAACCCTGGTTTTTCATTTCCCCAGCATTTTCATCGGCAAGGGCTAAACCATATTCAATTGGTACTTTTATCGCCGGAGCCAGCAACATACCGGTCCTTCTTTCAAGGAAATAGTCTGCTTCAACCATTAACAAACTATTCCATAATGAGGCTTCAAAACCAACATTCAAATTTGTAGATATTTCCCATGTGATATTGGGGTTTGCTTCACGAGGTGAATAAGCTCCCTGAACCATTTGGCCGGTACCAAAAGCATAACTGTTTCCATACAAAGTATACCCACTCAGATACTGATATGCAGAACCGGCAAGGTTACCTGCTTTTCCCCACGAACCCCTGATTTTCAGGTTATTGATATAAGCCAGGCTCGTCATAAAATTTTCTTCCGAAATCCTCCAGCCTATTGAAAAAGCAGGAAAATATCCCCACCTTTTACCCGGGGCAAAATAATAATGCCCGTCATAACGGCCTGATGCTTCAAGCATGTATTTATTATTATAAATATATCCTAACCTGTAAACGTATCCAATCTGGGCACCTACAGATGATGAACCTGTATTGTCGAAATCGAGTTTGTTTGAACTACCCATATTCATTTCATCAACCAGGATAGCAAAATTATTCCTTCGGGCAAATAACATATTATATGTATCGTTTCGTGCTTCTGCAACGAACAATCCTGTAATTTCATTCAGACCAAATGATCTCTGGTAATTAACGAAGCCCTGATAGGTAATATTTGTTCTATGCTCATGTGTCTGAGACAGGAATGTATAAAACTCACTGGTCGACTCTTGGTTTCCTACTTGCCGTGTATAAGTATAAGGAGTTGTATTGAGATTTTGGACCCAGTAATAAAAAGGTTTGTGCCATCCCTTTACGAGATTGCCTCGCGTGTCGTAACTGAAAGTTCCTTTTACACTTAATCCTTTAATAAAAGGTAATTGCTGCTCGATAGTAATGGTACTTAAAATCGCATTCGCATCATCTTTTTTATAACTTCCTGAATTAAATACACCTACAGGAGCGCTGCCCAAACATTCACCCCACAGACCGTTACTGAAATAGATTGGCCTTGTAGGGACAAATCTGTAAAGGCTTCTGAAAAGACTATTTGATGTAGTACTAGCATCAATGTCGTTGGTACGTTCAACCGAACCGAGGAGAGAAAAAGATAAGGTTGTAGAATTAGTAGGCTTTGATTCGACCTTCATGTTATAGCTAAAGCGCCTGTAATTAATAGCATCAAAAATACCATCTTGTTTGTAATATCCCATACTTGCAAAATATTTCGTACTTTCAGAACCACCACTAAGTTGAAAATTATGGTTTTGAATAGGAACTGACATATCCACCAGATCATCAGTATTACTATTCGGATAACGGTCAGGATCTTCTGCGTGTAAAGCATCATAATTAGCTATCAGATCAGGTTCAAATACTGTAGCAGTCGACCCGGGATGTTCATTCAGATATGCTTCATTTGACAGTCTCATAAAATCTTTAGCATGTAAAACATCCTGAAAGTAAGTTGGTTGTTGCCAGCCATAATAACTATTTAATGTCAGTATTGGTACTCCTAATGCCCCTTTTTTAGTGGTAATCAGGATAACGCCGTTAGCACCACCTAATCCATAAAGTGAAGCTGCAGCAGCATCTTTCAGAACAGTTACCGATTCGATAGTTGAAGCGTCAACCTGGTTTATGTTATTTCTTATAATACCATCAATAATGATTAATGGATTATTTGTCCCTGTAGTAGCGATTCCCCTGACATAAATGTCCGGGTTATCATAACCAGGTTGCCCACCATTGGGCCTCATGCTTACTCCGGACAACCTTCCTGCAAGGGAAGTGGAAATATTAGCACTCGGTACCCTGGCAAGATCTGCTCCCTTTACAACACTCACTGATCCGGTAATTGTAGTTTTTTTCTGAATACCGTAACCAATAACTACAACTTCTTCAAGGCCTGTCACTCCGCCGGTCAATGCAACATCAATAACTGTTTTTCCTGCTACAGCAACTTCCTGTATATCATAACCGATAAAAGAAAATCTCAGAATTGCGGATGCGTCAGGTACCTCTATGGTATAACTGCCATTTATATCGGTTATTGCACCGATAATAGTCCCCTGTACAACAACGTTTACACCGGGAAGTGGTGTACCATCTTTGTCGGTAACAGTCCCGGTAATTCTGTTTTGTTGTTGTAACAGTTCCTTGGGCGCTATTACGATAAGATTATTATCATAAGCTTTATAAGTCAGTGGAGATTTTGAAAAAATATCATCTAACACGCTTATAATGTTTTTGTTATCTGCTTTTATATCAATCTGTTCGTTCATGGACAACAAGTCGTCACTGTAAAAAAACCTGACCTGACTTTGTTGCTCGATTGTTTTCAGCACTTCACGAATAGATTTATCCTGAACATCCATATTGACAGTAATCTGAGAGTACACATTTGCACTAACTTGCAAAACGGTTAGAAAAACGATGATCAAAGCTAGTTTCATGGTTAACAGAAGTTTTTTTATTCCCGTTTTCGAAAGAGGAATAAGGTTTTGAAGTTTTTTTTTCATAGTTTTGTAATGTTTTTAAAGTTTGACAAATCAATGTTCTCCTGAAGAAAGTAACATTGGGGAAAATTTGTAAAAACCTGGCGCGGGGTGTTTCAGCATCCTGCGCTTTGTTTCAGGGTACGTTTTTATCTTTTCATAGGCAAAACTTTATAAGCTTATACTTATGGCTATTTATACTTATTGCTGGTTGTACAGATATTTGTTAAGTTCTTCAATGTTTTTATTTTCCGATAAGGTAACAACCCTGCCCCTGAGTTTGAAATTAATCGGAGCTGTAATGCTCATAACCTTAAGTACCTGTTCAATGGGCTCAGCAATTATGATTCCTGTGAACCGGAAAGTTTTTAATCGTTCAGACTCAAAATTTATTTGAACATCGAATTTGCGTTCCAGCTCCATTGCTATCTGCGACAGATTCTGCTTCTCAAAAATCCAACGGTTTTCTTTCCATGATATAATCGGTGCTACATTAACATTTTCCACAACTAACCTGGGAATTGCTGTTGAATCTTCATTGAAAAAGGTAAGCTTCTGGTTTGGTTTAAGTACCATTACTTCAGCCACGCTTTTGTCAGTTATCTCTTCTATTTTTATGGAACCTTCTATTAGTGTAGTTTCAATTGTTTTGTCGTCCGAATAGGCTTTTACATTAAATTCTGTTCCCAAAGCAATGACATTTAAATGCGAAGTTTTAATTGTAAAGAGTCTTATACTGTCTTTTGCAACTTTAAAGTATCCCTCTCCTTCAAGCTGTACAACCCTGTCTTCTATACCAAAACGGTTATCATATTTTAATCTGCTACCTGCATTCAATGTAACTGCAGTTCCATCTGACAAAGAGAATTGGGCGCGGGATCCCATAGGAACAATTAATTCACTAAAGCCCGGTTCTGGATTTGAAACCTGATTCTTACCTATATAATAAAACAAGAGCCCGCTCAACGAAAAAGCAACGATAAATATTGCCGCATACCTGGTTAGTGTTTTGAATAAACTGATCTTGTTTAAGCCAATAGATAACTCTTCACCGATTTTGATTTTTTGTTTGAATTTCCAAAAACCCTTGTTAAAATTATAAACGTAACTTTTTTGAGATGCTTTAGCTGTGATCCATATTTCGCAACATTCATCAAAATATCGCTTATTGGCGGTCTCTGATTTTATCCAGCTGATAAGCTCCTTTGTCTCATCAGCAGTTAATTCTCCTTTCAGGTAGCCAGGAATTAAATCGTCCGGCGATTGTTTGTTTTCTTTCGTTTGCATAATATTAAATAACAATAAGATAAGCCACCACCTTTCAAGATATTGATGGTGACTTATCAACCTTTGCCTAACTAACCCTATCTAACCAAATAGCCTCCAAAATTCCGTACAATTTATATGAACCCTATATAATAAAGACAGGAAAAAACTAAGAGAGGGTTAAGAGGAAATGAAATATTTTTCAAATCCCCATAAAAAAGAGAAGAATCATCAGGTAGTCCTTTAGATTTTCGCGCAGTCGGGCAAGTGCAATTTTCATCTGGGTTTTAACGGTATTTACCGAAATCCCGAGCTTGCCGGCAATTTTGCAATACGTTATACCTTCATTACGGCTGAGTATGAATATTTCCCGGCACGCATCCGGAAGTTTGTTGATACCCTGATCAATAATATTCATAATCTCTTTTTCGTATAGTTGCGCCAGAGGATAATCACTATCCCAGGCAAGTAATTCATAATCTGAATTGCTTAAGCTGTTTGTTATTTTATTGCTTATTCTATGCCGTTCAAGGTAATTGAGAGAGGTATTATGAACGGCTTTGACCAAATATGCCTTTAAGGAAGTAGTGATGTCAACTTTTTCTCTGATATTCCAAAGCTTGACAAATACATCCGATACAATTTCTTCAGCATCAGAAGGATTCCTGACAATATGCTCGGCAACAAGACAAAGGAAAATGTAGTACTTTTTGTAGAGTTCTTCAAAAACAGTAATATCACCCTTTTGGATACCATTAATAAGTTGCTGATTTGAATTTTCCATAAGATTTTAAAATATAGAAAAAAAAATTATTTTTTCCGCAGAATCTTAATCAAAATCTACAATATGAAACCTAAATTTCTAAATTAAAAGATGCATCTGTCAGATAAAATGCTTATATTTAGTGTGTTAGAACAAAATTTAACACTCACCCAACAGATGCAGAACAAAAGTAATAATACCATAGAATTTAGGGCAGGGAAAGCCGAAAAAATTTCACAGAGGAACGACTAACAAGTTACACGGGGTTGACCGTAGTTTCAAAATACATTCAGGCACAGGGCATTGGAAAGCTGTTAGACAGATTGTTTCCAACCGTAAAACAAAACGCAACGAAGTTCAGCACGACACAAATTATGCTGGCTGTTGTGTTAGCATCTATGGCAGATGTGTATAGGATGAGTAGAATAGAGAATTTTACCTGCGACCCATTGGTACAACATTTATTGAGTTTGAAGGAAGATATAGATCAAGATACATTAACCGGTCGTTTGAAGGCATTAGGTCAAAGAGGATCATTCTCTTTGCAGGAAGGGCTCTTTCGGGTGACAGGTAAGATGCAGAA
>DATKUO010000118.1:0-36644 GCA_035530515.1 Bacteroidales bacterium | reverse complement strand
AAATACAACTACTGAATATCAGTAGTTTACAAAATCAAATTCTGAAAAATAATTTTTGCTGAAATGTTAATGCTCTTTTAATCAGCCTTTTATAAAATGAGATTTTTTAGGAAGCAGCCCGGGGGCGCAAGTTGGGTTAACATTCGGAAATACCATGGCAAATGCCTGATCAAACCTTCTAAGGAATCGATCAAAGGTATCCACGCCAAAATCAGGGAGTGTATAACCAGTAATAAAACAGTAAAACAGGAAAGACTCATCGCAATGATAACACCTAAAATCAGAGGATGGGCAAATTTTTACCGCCATGTAGTCTCGAAAAGAACCTGCTCATTATTGGATGAAAAGCTGTTCCGGCTTCTGTGGAGATGGGCTAAACGCAGACACCCAAATAAAAGCTCCCTATGGATTAAAAAACACTACTTTATATCCAAAGGTAACCAAAACTGGATATTTGCGACCACTTGTAACAGTAAACAGGTTGAATTGACTCGTTTCGATGCCACAAAAATTGTCCGGCACAGGAAAATAATCAGCATCTCTAATCCTTATAACAGGATGTGGGATAATTACTTTGCTGAAAGAGAGAGAAATCGACTTGTTAAACTGAAAATTTCAGTAAATTAGCTAAGGAAAACGACCGGACTGCTAACGCAGTTTTATAAGTGCTTGAGCCGTATGCGGTGAAAATCGCAAGTACGGTTCTTAGGAGGGAAAGGCGGGGCAACCCGCCCGACCTATCCGACCACCAGGCCGTTATGGGCAAGCCATTGATAACATGACAATTAAGTGCAGAATAAAAAATATTCTACACTCTTGACAGCTTAACAATGACAAGAGAACTTGGTGCTTTCTATCGGGACTTTGCCTGCGCACAAAAATTTTAAAATTCATAAACACCACGATAAATGGCACATTTGCTTTTGTCCCTCCCCTCAATCCACCCCCTCTTGCAAAAGCAAAAGAGCCATTTATTCGTACAGTTATTATAATTATGTTTCATATCACATCAGTCAGGTTTATCCTGACAAATCTGCTACAAATAATAAATTTAATGATCACAAAAGTCAATTATCCAATTATCTTTCGTATCATTGTAGTCAGGTTTAACCTGACATATTTACTATGAAAAATAAATATATTTCAAAACAATCCAATAAACTTCTTTCCTGGCTCAGAGGAAACGACATGTCTTGTTTTGATTGTAAAGAAGCTTTTAAAGCACTTCCAGGCTCAAAAGAAAGTGCAGTTAGAGAATTGCTAAGTGATATGACAAAAAGAGGACTTCTGATGAGATTGAAAGAAGATAAATATTTTATTATTCCTTATGAACAGGAGTCGGGATCATTCATGCCGGACTGGCATCTTGCAGCTGAATGCCTTGCTGGCGGGAACAATTATTATATAGGTTATTATTCGGCTTTGGAGATTCTTGACTTAATAACTCAGCCCTCCTTAAAAGAACAGGTTGTTGTTTCGAAGCAAATGAGACCTGCAATTATCAATGTTAAAAATGTTCCATTCCAGTTTATCTACCACAATGAGAATCATTTTTTCGGTTATAGAAAAACATGGATTGACAGTTATAATAAAGTGAAATGTTCAGATCTAGAAAAAACTATAATCGACTGTCTTTTTAATCCGGGTTACGCAGGTGGTATCGTTGAGATTGCAAGGGCAATTCATGTTTCGAAAAATCAAATTAACTTCAAAAGACTATTGGAGTATGTAAAAAGATTCAAATCTCAGGCTGTAATAAAAAGAATGGGATTTCTTCTCGAATTACTTGAAATAAAGAACAATATCATTATTGAACTCCAACAAATAAAAACAGCTTCTTATGTTTTGCTGGATACCGAACTTCCAAAAACAGGAAAAATGATCAGCAGGTGGAGTATTCAACAGAATCTGGAAACTGAAACTATTAAATCGGCCATTTATACATGATAAAACCTGGAGAAATACAGCAAAAAGCAAGAGGAGCCGGAGTCCGTGACCAGCAGATAGAAAAAGACTATGTTCTATCATGGATACTGAAAGGAATTGCTTAACATGAAGAACTTTCAAAAGTCATTGTATTCAAAGGAGGAACTGTTCTGAAGAAATTCTATTTTGATGATTACCGTTATTCCGAAGACCTTGATTTTACATTACTTGACGATAATGTTACTAATGAACAGATTTTTGAATGGTTCAAACAAACATTTGAATTCGTGCGCGAGGAGGCAAATATACCGTTGGAGATCTTTGACAACAAAGAGCATGAAGATGGTGGAATAAACTTCTATATCAGCTATATCGGGCCATTGGGCGGACAGAGGAGTAATAAAAAAGCAAAAGTCGATATCTCAAGAAGCGAAAAGATGGAATTTGAACCCGTGAATAAAGAAGCATTCAAGGTCTATTCTGATATTGAAGGTTATCAGCTTCTTTGCTATCCTCTTGAGGAGGTATTGATTGAAAAAATGCGTTCGGTAATCCAGCGAATGCAAGCCAGAGACTTATATGATATCTGGTATTTACTGGAGGAGCATGGTCTTAATATTAGTTTTTATCTGAATGAGTTTAAAAATAAGTGCACAACCAAAGGATTAGGCTCTTCTACATTCCTGGCGAAATTATCAGAACGCATCCCACAATATAAGGGGCGCTGGCAAGTCTCAATGAATGACCAGATAAAAGAGCTGCCTGGCGAATATTTACTTTACCTTTATATATTAATACTAATGGGTTTCTTTGTATAATTGGGAAACACTAAATTGTTTTGTAACATCATTATTAAAATGATCCAATATCCAGATGATAAACTGATTATTAATAAACTCAAAGAGGGGGATGTTTTATCATTTGATTCGATCTTCAAAAAATACAATAAAAAAGTTTACTACTTCGCAATAAGCTATTTAAAAAATAAAGAGGAAGCTGAAGATGTTGTTCAGGAAGTATTTATGAATCTCTGGAAATACAGGGATCAGATCAATGAATATTATGTTTTCAGCAAATACCTTTTTAAGATCACTTACAATGCCACCTGTAAAAAATTCCGGAAACAGGCATCAGATAAAAAGCAGCTGGAAAAAGTCCTCAAAAACATAATCCTGGAAGACAACTCCACTAATCTTGAAATTGAATACAATAATCTGCTTGAAACCGCGAATTTGCTAATCGAAAAATTACCTTCCCGACAAAAAGAAATATTTCTTTTAAGCACAAAAGAACAACTGACCAATGAACAAATTTCCTTGCAATTGAATATTTCAAAAAAGACAGTGGATAATTATCTGACCATGGCAAAAACTTTCTTAAGAAAATCAATCTCTGATGGGCACATATTGTCTATTCTTTTCTTCTGGTTATTTCTTAAATAATGTGAGTTCGACATAAGAAAATTACATAAATGACTGGTTATTAACAATTTAATTGTCATTTGTTAATAACTATTTGCTATTCAGTATATTACATAAAAGGATTCTTTCCAAATTTGTAGTGCAAACCAACAAAAACAGAAAGAATCCATGAAAGACGTTGAAAGCAAACTTATAGAAATATTTTGTGATATTGATGATTTTAATAAAGTATTCATCAACGAGTTACAAACACACCAACTGTCGGATGGTTCCAGAAAACGGATCAAACCATGCAGTTTAAATGAGAGCGAAGTAATGACCATTGTAATTTATTTTCATTTAATGCGTTACAGGGATTTTAAACATTATTATCTTTTTCATGTATGCAAGCATATGCAAAGTGAATTTCCCGGTCTTGTATCATATAATCGTTTTGTTGAATTAATGCAAAAGTCTTTATTACCAATAGCCGATTTTTTAAAAACACGTTGCGTGGGTAAATGTACAGGTATCTCCTTTGTCGATTCAACACCAATCAGAGCTTGTCATATCAAACGAGCACATTCAAACAAGGTGCTAAAAGGACTCGCTACCAAAGGGCAATGCAGCATTGGCTGGTTCTTCGGATTAAAGTTACATTTTGTAATCAACGACAAAGGAGAGATACTTGATTTTGTGCTCACTCCAGGTAATGTTGATGACAGGCAACCTCTAATTGGAAGCAACCTCTTGTCAAAGATCTATGGTAAGCTCATCGTAGATAAAGGTTATATATCTCAATCTCTCTTCGAAAAACTCTTCATCGATGGAATACACCTAATCACTAAACTGAGAAAGAACATGAAAAACGCCCTGATGCATCTTTCAGACAAAATCCTGCTCCGCAAAAGAGCTCTTATTGAGTCTGTGTTTGATGAACTCAAAAATATATGCCAAATAGAACATACTCGTCATAGAAGTCAGGAAGGTTTTATTATCAACCTGTTATCTGGGTTAATTGCTTATTCCTATCTGCCTAAAAAACCATCTCTTAACCTGGAAATAATCGATCAATCAATGGGTTTATCTTTTTAACTTTATATCGAACTCACGTTAAATAATGATAACTGATTAGTCCGCAAGTTTATATCGTTTAGAGTTTAGTCTCCAGCGTTTTAGTGAATCAAAATATTAACTCCTAACCTACATTTACAGGACTTCCGACTTACGACTGATTAGTTACTATTAAGCATCTCTTATTTAGACTGATTATAAATTAAGTTATTGTTTGGGAAGATAGGCTCTCTGCTGGATATTATTCTCAGTTAGGATAGTTTTATGATAAATGGTTACATTGTTAGTTCGACAGTTAATTTCAATTGGGTCGTTAGGTTAGGTGAAATGAAGCTGGAAGGTTAATTACTTCTAGCTTCATTATCTTCATAAAAAAAGATTATGAAAGAAAACATAGAAAAAAAAGAAACCATTGATATTCAGATGCTAATGAGATATCTGGAAGGGAATGTCTCTTCAGAAGATTCAACCATTGTTAAGCGATGGTTTTCAAATTCTGATCTTGAGCATGAATTATATGAAAAATCCCTCCGCTTTTGGGATGAAACACCTTTGGAACCTAATATTAAGGGATACAGCGGTGCTCATATTCTGGATCAGATACATCATAAAATCAAGATTGAAGAAGAATTATTCATGAATAAAATCAAACCAAAGATCGGGTTTATTAATTATTTAGAAAGGATTGCGGCCATCTTATTTATTCCGTTATTAGTTGCCTCTTTACTTTATCATATTAAAAATATTTCAAACGAGAATTTACAGTCCTACTCTGAAATTTATGCCCCATATGGCACAAGAACGAACTTTTATCTGCCAGATGGTTCAACAGGAAGATTGAACGGAGGTTCCTCTTTGAGATTCCCGACACAGTTTAGAGGCAAAGTCAGAGATGTGAAACTTACCGGAGAAGCATATTTTGATGTTATTTCAAATCCTAGAAAGCCTTTTGTTGTATCAACTGAAAATATTGATGTTAAGGTGTATGGAACTACATTCAATGTAATGTCTTATGCTGATGAGCAAACAACGGAAGTTACGCTTGAGAGTGGTAAAGTTGAAGTATTTAAGAAAACGAATAATATCATCAAAAGTATAGGAATATTAAAACCCAATGAATCATGTATATATAATTCCCTGTCAGATTCAGGTAAAATTCTTGCAGTAAACAGTGCAGAAAAGCTTTCCTGGATAGATGGCAAACTGACATTCAAATATGAACCATTTGATGAGGTCATACGCAAAATAAACCGTTGGTATAATGTAAATATAATGATTAATGATGAATTGCTTCTCTCTTACATTTATTATGGCACTTTTCAGGATGAAACCCTTGATGAAGTTCTAAGACTTCTTCAGCTTACTGCTCCAATAGGATACAGAGATATTGCAAGGGAGAGAAAACCGGATGGAACATTCGAAAAACGGACTATCGAGATTTTCTCTAAAAAATGATATAAACAACTCTATTATTAACCTTAACGATTAAAGCCTATGGTAAAAACAAAAGCAAAAAATAAGGAAAGCGCGGACACGCTTTCCTTACAATTCAGTAGTTTTTCCAATGCTAGTCAAAACAATGGTATTAATCCACTAAATCAAACAAATTTATGAAAAAATATTGTTCCAATGCAGGAGGTTATATAAAAAAGATATACTCCTGGAAAATATTTAAGCTTATGAGAAATACACTCTTGCTAATATTTATTACAGTTTTTCAGGCTTATGCTAATGACACGTACTCACAAAACACTAAGCTCACTCTGAACTTAAACAATGTCACTGTAGCTAATGTTCTGAAGGAAATTGAAAACAACAGCGAATTCTATTTCCTCTTCAATGCAAAATTGATTGATGTGGAGAGGGAGGTCTCAATATCGGTTAAAGACAAAAAAATATCAGAAATCCTTACCTCTCTCTTTTCAGGGACAGGGGTGAATAGCGTGGTTTATGACAGGCAGATCATCATTACTCCTAGTGATGTAACAGCAATATCTGACGCCCTGCAGCAGCAACAAAAAATTACCGGTACTGTTACCGACAAAGATGGGGCACCTCTTCCTGGTGTAAACGTTGTTGTTACCGGAACAACTCAGGGAACTTTAACAGATGTTACTGGCAAATACAGTATTGATATTCCTCCGGGATCAAAAAGCCTGACATTCTCTTTTATCGGAATGCAAACCCAGGAAATCAGTATCGGTACATTAACCCAGATTAACGTAACTATGGCTGAGTCGGCAACCGCTCTGGAAGAGGTTGTAGTTATTGGGTATGGAACGATGAAAAGGAGCGATCTCACCGGAGCTGTTTCAAAGGTAACAAGTTCACAAATGGTAAAGCTTCCGGCTTCAAGCGCATCGCAGGCTTTACAAGGAAGAGTGGCTGGTGTTCGGGTCATTAACGACCAGGGGCCGGGAGCTGGTTCTACTATTCGGATCAGGGGTATTGCAACGATCAACAATGCAGAGCCCCTCTATGTAATTGACGGCTTCCCCACTGGTGGCATGAACAATTTGGCTCCCAATGATATACAGAGTGTTGAGATTTTAAAAGATGCATCAGCAACAGCAATTTATGGTTCGAGAGGCGCTAACGGTGTTATCCTTATTACTACAAAAACCGGAATAACAGGGAAAAAACCGACAGTAAGTGCAAATGTTTACATGGGCCTGCAAAAGGATATCGATCGTTATGATATGCTGGATGCCACACAATATGCTATTTTATATAAAGAGGCACTGGCGAATGACGGTATGATTCCGGGAGAACAATTAGGGGCCATGATGGACTATATTATTGCTAATAATCTTAAAGGAACCGATTGGCAGGATGAGTTTATGAAAACAGGGTTTAACCAAAATTATAATGTTTCTGTAAGCGGTGGATCAGAAAACAGTGCTTATGATATTGGGGCAACATACACGCATGAAACCGGTATTGTTAAAAGAGGATTTTCGGAAAAGATATTCCTGCATGCCAATAACGACTATAAAATTAACAAGCATATTAAAATTGGAACTAAATTAAACTATCATACCAATAGTGCAAATTACGGCAGTCCTTTTGGCGGCATATCCAAAGAACCAATGGTGCCTGCATGGGATTCTTATACCAACAATTATGGTGTTGCACAGGTTTGGGATAATCCAAATCCGGCACGTGTGCTTGATCAGGGGGCGGATTATTATCTTGATTCTCCTTTCCGTACTTTTACAGGTAAAATTTATTTGCAACTGGACGACCTGTTTGTTAAAGGCTTGTCATTTCGTTCGCAGTATGGTACAAATATAAATTACAACCACTCTAAAAATTACAATCCGGTTTATTATGTTTCCGGGCTGGAATATAGTGCCCAGTCTTCATTAAATGAGAGCCGCTCCGAATCTAAATCGTGGGCGTGGTCAAATTATTTTACCTTCAACAAAAGCTTGGATTATCATAACATTAATCTAACTCTTGGAACTGAAGCCCAAAAAAATGAGAATGCTAATATTGGAGCAACTGTTTATAATGTTCCTGATAATGAGTATTTGTATTACATCAGCTCAGCAACAGAGAAAGTGAGAATGGGAATATACGGCGGTGCCGGAAATAGTTCGATATTGTCCTATTTTACCCGTGCAAATTATAATTATAATAACCGCTATTTGGTAACTGCGACTTTACGTGCCGATGGTTCATCGAAATTTATCGATGATTACAGGTGGGGATATTTCCCTTCATTTTCACTTGGATGGAATATGATGGAAGAATCTTTTATGGATGGTTTAAGCGGCACATTTAATTCCCTGAAAATAAGAGGTGGATGGGGACAGGTAGGTAACCAGGGCAGTGCCGGAAATAATGATTATGCCGGGCTGGTGTATTCCGAGTATAAAACAGTGTTTGGGGATCCACAAACTATTTATGATGGTTCAGTTCAGTTAAATGTACCAAACAAAGAGATACATTGGGAAATTGCAGAACAAAGCAACATTGGATTAAATTTTGCAACCCGGAATAACCGGTTTGTAGGTTCATTGGATTGGTTTGTACGTGACACCAAAGATATGATAATAAGTAAACCAATACCTTATTATGTTGGACAACGTCGTCCCCTGGTAAATTCCGCAAGCATGCGAAATTCAGGTATCGAAACTGAATTGGGTTATAACGGAGGAAGCAGTAATGGCTTAAAATACAGTATCTCTTTCAACCTTTCATATATAAAAAATGAAGTATTTAACATGCCCGAGCCAATTATGCCTGCAAAATCGACCCGTACGGAAGAAGGTGAACCAATGGCTTATTTTTACGGGTACCAGACCGATGGTATAATTAATGATCAGGCTGAGTTGGATGCCTACAAGGAAGCTGTGCCTACCACTAATAACGCATCACTGGGAGATGTTAAATTTGTTGATCAGCTCACGGTTGATACGGATGGTGATGGAATACCTGATGCAGCCGATGGGAAAATTGATGGTAACGACCGCGTAAAAATAGGTAACCCATGGCCAGCACTGGTAGGTGGGCTAAACTTTGATCTTGCATATAAAAATTTCGATTTCAGCTTGTTCTGTAATGGTGAATTCGACAAAGATGTATGGAATGAAATGGCTGCAAACTTTGAAAAAACCAAAATGACCGGAGGCAACATGCTGGCTTCAAGAATGGGCAGATGGACACCGGAGAACCCCAATGCGGATCAGCCCAGGATGCATAACCTGGATCCCAACCAGAACAACAGGGCCGATGACAGGTATATTGAAGATGCTTCCTTCTTTAGGTTAACCAACGCACAATTTGGATATACTTTGCCTGAAAATACATTGAAACATTTAGGTTTAAGTTACCTAAGATTATACCTCTCATGTAATAATGTATTTACAATCACAAACTATTCAGGTCTTAACCCGGAAGTAGGCTTCTCATATGGTAGTTCTTTAATGCCCGGATTTGACAGTGGTACCTATCCTCTTTTGCGCACCTTCGTATTGGGGGCTAATATTAAATTTTAATGAACCAATTATTAAAGATGAAAAAGATGAAAAAGATAAAATATTACATGCTGTTTGTTTTTCTGCTCCTTCATTTCGCATGCAGCGAGGATTTCCTGAACATGCTCCCTCTTAGCAGTGAGGCTGTTGAAGGATATTTCTATTCAGATGAAAATGCCATATCTGCCATTAATGGATGTTACGATATATTAATACAAAATGAAGGAAATTCACCAGATATGGTTTGGATGGCGCATCATTACGAATGGATGATGGGAGATGTTGCTTCCGGGAATGTCCGTAAAGGAAGTAAACCTTCTGATATGCCTGAATTACTGGCTATCGAAAAATGGGAGGCTGATCCATCAAGCAAGATTTCTGCCGGACTTTGGATTAAAGGTTTTGCCGGTATTCAACGTTGTAATTTTGTTTTGAATAATTTACCCAAGTCAGAAAATGTAAGCCCCGGTCTCAAGAACAGGATACTCGGTGAGGCTTCTTTGTTAAGGGGGCATTTTTACTTCTTCCTGTTACGGCATTTCGGTGGTGTCCCTATCGCAACAGAAAATATACAACCCAGCGAATATGGCAAAAAACAACGTGATTCTTTTCATGAGGTATGCCTGAGAATAGAAGAAGATTTATTGGAAGCCATACGCTTATTGCCGAATAAAAGCACCTATGCCAGCAAAGACAAAGGAAGGGTAACGAATGGAACAGCCCGGTCCCTGCTATCCCGTTTTTATATGTATCAAATCGGTACCGATAATAAAAATACAACCACTGATTGGAACGATGTTTACCAACAAACAAGTGCAGTGATATCTTCAGGGGAATATCAATTGCTTGACAATTATGCTAAAGTTTTCACCAGTGATTATGAAAACAGCTCTGAATCAATTTTTGAATACCAGGGGCTTGAAGGTGTTGCTGACGCCCAGCCGGAAAAAACAGGATCAACGATTACTTTATTAATGGGTAACAGGAAATCAGGAACTTCGTATTCGGGTTGGGGATTTAACAATCCTTCATCAGAACTGTTTAATGCATTTGGAAACTCAGATCCAAGGCGGGCAAGCACTTGCTACGGTATTGGCTATAATAATTTTATTCTCTTTGGCCAGATACAGGGATATGCGCGCGACCAGCAAGGGTCGAATTACCTAAACCGTAAATTTGTTATCTACGAAATGCCGAAAACAATGCCAAAATCTTCAAATTATAATATCCGATATTTACGTTATTCCGATGTATTATTGATGCATGCTGAAGCAGCATTTCATATCGGAAATGAAGCAATTGCCCGCGAATACCTAAACATGGTTAGAAAAAGAGCCGAAAACAGTACATATTGCCAGGGATGGGTAGTTGGCAAGCCTTTGGAATATACCCCGTTTGTTGGTGCAAGTGTACCTGACATTACTTCTTCCGGGCAGGATTTATTAAATGCAATCTGGCGTGAAAGGAAATTGGAATTAGCCTGTGAAGGTTATAGTTCATGGGATTTGATCAGGACAGGTCAATATTTTGACGTAATAGACTATGCAAAAAATACATACCTGGACCCTTCCGCTCCAGGCCCGGGTGCTGACTTGAGTGAAATGCGTTTTGAAAACATTAGAGCCAATGCGCTTAAGCATACTATTGAAGGAGCCAACGGAATTCGTGTTCCTCTGCTTCCGTTACCTCAATTTGATGTGGATGATTGGAACCTGGAACAGAATCCAGGTTATTAAAAGTATAATAAGTAACATTTAAATAATAAAATGATGAATATAAAATACATAAGTCTGATATTGTTTGCCTGTTTCCTCTTTTTCGGTCTGGTTAGCTGCGAAGAAAAGGAATGGTCTGAAAATTACGACATTGACTATCCTGTTTCAACCATAACTTCCGTATCTCCAATGCAACAAAAAATTGGGGGTGAGGTTAGCATTACAGGAAGTAACCTGGAATACGTTTTGTATGTTAGTATAGGCAATTTAAGATGTGTGATAAAAAGTAAAAATACAGATAGCATTGTAATTACTATTCCTGCAAATGCGCCAAAAGACTTCATCTCAATTGAAAATATCTACATGAGGAAGTTTGTTTATGAAAAGGAAGTTTTTATTCCCATTCCCTGAGATAAAAACGAATTTTTATATAAGAATCAAGTAGTTTGATACTGTTCGCACCCTTTTCCCTGCGAAGGGGAAAGTGGTGTATACCGGCATGGGATTTCCCTGAAAATTCTTTTGGAAAGACCTATAAAGCATTGCAGGCAAACCTGTAGTATATGCTTTATGAAGATTTTTGGACTCTAATGGGAGACTTATATGAAAAAAGACAGGACTGCTGTGGTATTATTAATTATTACACTATTTGTTTGTCAAGCAAGTTGTAACAGGTATGTTAAACCAGTAAACCCGAGTGCCTCGAAAGAGGCAGTAGAACTGCTGAACTATTTTTATAGCATTAAAGGCAAAGTAATAGTTGCCGGGCAGCACAATGTGTTAGGAAAGATGTCGGAAGTTGGCGACAGCGTAAACGAATTAACAGGTGTATATCCGGCTATATGGGGAAGTGATTTCGGATTTGCCGATTCAATGCACGATATCGACAATATTGCTTACCGAAAATACCTTGTTCCTGAAATAATTAAGCAATATAAACGAGGTGCAATTATCACTTTGACCTACCATCAGGCAAATCCTTTAATCGGAGAACCTTGCCAATTTAACGGTGGCGTTATTAGCAAACTTACAGACAAACAGTGGAAAGAGCTTACTACTATTGGCACTCCTTTGTATGAAGAGTGGAAAGTGCAGATGGATAAATTTGCTTTTTACCTGAAGAAACTGGAGCAGTTGAATATTCCGATATTGTTCAGGCCATATCATGAAATGAACGGCTCATGGTTTTGGTGGGGCGGCAGACCGGGAGAAGAGGGATTTATTAAATTATGGAAACAGCTTTACAACTATTACACCCATCAACATAAACTAAACAACCTTATTTGGGTTTGGTCGCCCGATAATCCAAAGCACGGACTTACCGAATTTTATCCAGGCAATGATTTCGTAGATATGGTTGCGTGTGATATTTATCCAAAAAAAGATACCTCTGTCGTATACAGCAAGCGCATTTATGACCAAATCGTTGAAATTGCAGGAGAAAAACCCATCGGAATAGGTGAGTGCAGTATTCTGCCAACTCAAGAAATAATAGAACAACAACCTCTTTGGACATGGTTCCTGGCCTGGGGTGGAATGATATTCAGAAATGAGAAAGAGGATATTATTCATATTTATAAGAATCCTAAAACAAAGACTTTAGAAGTGGAAAACTGAAACTTTAAGTCAATCCACACATATTTTCATAAGACTGGTCAAGTTAGTTTATTCATTAATTATTAAAAGCATTTTCCACAATGAAAAATTCAATTAAAGATTATCTGTCCAGCAACATTGGAAACCAGTTTTTCCACTATTCGAAAACGATATTTTTGTCATTGCCTTTAACCATGTATTCCGGGTTAAGCTATGCACAGGAAGTTCCAAATATATTACTTATCCAGGTTGATGATCTGGGAGTAGGTGATTTGGCTGTTAACGGAAACAGGTTCATTAAAACCCCCAATATTGACAGACTTGCTGGAGAAGCGATTTCCTATAAGGATTTCTATGTTAATGCCCTTTGTGCCCCCAGCCGGGCTTCCTTGCTAACTGGTCGTGATTTCTGGAAAACCGGGGTTTCAGGAGTACATGGCGGACGAGACTATGTTAATTTGGACGAAGTTATGTTTCCTAAACTCTTACAGCAGTCCGGATATGTGACGGGTATGTGGGGAAAGTGGCATTCAGGGAAAACTGATGGATATTTTCCATGGGACAGAGGCTTTGATGAAGCATATTATGCTACTCTTTATAATCACTTCAATAACGTTGGTTTACTTAACGGCAAACGAGTGGAAACCAAAGGATGGGCAACGGACAGAATTACTGATTTTGCGGTTGACTTTATAAAACGTAATTCTGATAAAAAATTCTTTGCCTATGTCGCTTATATGGCTCCTCATGAACCGTGGTATGCACCTGATGAATATACAGAAAAATATACGAATAAAGGGCTATCAAAAGCATTGTCAACCCTTTATGGAATGATAGATCTGGTTGATTTTAATGTGGGCAGACTTTTAAAAACATTAGAAGAGACAGGAGTTGACAAATCAACAGTAGTAATTTTTTTAAGTGATAATGGCCCAATACAATATTGTTCACGGTTTGGCAAATTAAGTGATGAAGACTGGGGACTTCGAAACCCGCAGGGATTGAGAGGAGCTAAAGGAACTATCTGGGAAAACGGGGTCAAGTCTCCGCTTTATATAAGATGGAAAGGAAAAACAGTCCCTCATATACAGTATGGCATTTGTTCCATTACTGACATTTTTCCGACCATAGCAAATTTAGCTGGTATTGATGCAACGAAAATAAATGTGTCTTTGGATGGTGAAGACTTAAAACCATTAGAACCAAATTCTTTGAGAACGGAAAATAGAAATATTTTCCGTAGCACGCATAACCCAAGATTCCCTGAAGAGTTTGCCAAAAACAGAGAAAGAAATCTGCCCTATTATCCTATTGACAGTAAGCTTAAAGAAAATCTGTCTGTAGTTGATCAGACGATTAGTGTAAGAGATGACAGGTTTAAGCTTGTTCAGCAGAATTCTAATGACTTCTTATTCGATATGTTTTTAGATCCGAGGGAAACCAACGCTATTAACGACAAAGAAGATATTATAAAAAAGCTTAAGAATCAATTGCAGCATTGGTTCCAAGAAGTGAAAAATGAGCCACATGCTTTTGGAGGGCCAGTTCACCAGATTGGATATAAAGGAAAGGAGCAAACTAAAATATACGCCTGTTCTCCCTCTAAAATTAGTCCCCTGCTTGAAACCCACGGGCATTACCTGGCTAATTGGAAAAAAGAAGGTGATTATGCAATATATAAAATGAATGTATGTACCCCTGGGAAATATCAAATCAACCTGGTTTACAGGATACAGCCATCCCATGGATATAGATTTACAGTTTCAGCCGGTCCGGATAGAATATCAAGATCGCTCAAAAGAATTGAAAAAGACGCCTGGTTCGACACTCTGTTTGAACAGGAAAGCGCTTATGGCGACATGAATAAAATTGGTAATGCAAAAATTGGTGTCATTCAACTTAAACAGAATGTTCATGATTTGAAAATTGAACTTGATAAAGTGTTGGTAAAGCAAGAACCGCAAGCTGATTTCCAATTGCTAACGATAAATTTTACCCGAATAGAATAAGATTTTTACCAAAATGCTTTGATTAAAAAATAGAAGAAATAACGAGTGATTATGGAATATAATAGAGAGTATGTTATTTGCTATTTATTACAGATTAATCTCACAACGAAAGTGGTGTAGTATAAGCTAATAAATTATTTCTTATGGGGAAAGATCTACTTTCTATGTTAGTGGGGCTTACAAGCCTGGTTTATTTGTGCGGTGAATCAGTTGGACAACTTCCTTTTCCTTCTAATCGATTCCCTGTAATAGTGGATGGAACCCTATTGAGAATAAATGACTGCTCAGGGAGAAGATTCTTTCTTGCCGGCATGGTCGATAACAAACCAAATAGCGGTTGTCAGCTCTCTTTATACGACCATGCCGAGATGGAAACTCAGATTGTGAACTCTAAAGCAATTGGGGCATCCGCTATGCGATGGAATGCTTTTCTAAAAGGAAAAGATTTACGATGGGATGCGGATGGTTATGTTGTCGGGATGTGCGACAGTGCTGTTGAACACTTGAAAGATGGCTGTGATCTGGCATATAAGCACGGTATTGTTTTGCAAATAGTCCTTTCTACCGCCCATTTTCTACAATATGGATGGGATGGTCAAACACCTGAAAACGTTACAAGAGTGAGCAATAACAAGTTTATGTACGAAGATTCTGTTGCAACACAAGCCTATATTGACCATGTCATTACACCTATTACGGAAGGGATAGGTGTTCACCCTGGATTATTTGGCTACTGTATAATCAATGAAGCATCAGGAATGTATTATGACGAAGATGCAGAAACAGGAACATGGTCGGATGTTAAGGTACATTTGTCCAGCTTTCAAAAATTCGTTAACCGGGTTGCTTCAGCGATTCATGACCATCAATCGGGGGCAATATGTTCTGTTTCAGGTGTGGCAGAGGGTCTTTATCAATATTCAGATTCAGTATTAATTAGCGCAGGAGGAAAAATAAATGGAATCATGGATATCCACCAGATTCAATTTTACCCAACCAACCATGGAGAAGATTGGTCGCCGTATTTGCATACCCCCCAGGAATTTGTTACTGCTTATGGAGGGGGCTTAAAACCTTTCATCTGTGGGGAAACCCCGATAGAAGGAATGATAAATAATGGAAGGGGCAAATTCAAGGGAACTGAAGAATTCGGACTGGAAGAGGCTTATACCAGACTATGGAAACTGGGGTATTCAGGAGGTTTTGCCTGGAGTTATAATGTTTATGCAGGTATGGACATTACAAAAAAAACAACTACAGATTCTGCATACACCAATTTTTATCTCAATTACCTTGTGAATTGTGATTTCAACGGAAGTCAATGTCCCAATCATTAATCTGAACATTCATCAAGCAATAGCAAAACTTAAAATAGTTTACCGGGAAAAAATGAAATGGAATGAATAAATTAATAGGCCAACTGACCATACTAGCTTTTATATTAGTGATCCAATGCTGTATCCAACCTGCTGAAAAGGCGAATGTATCTTTTTCAGGGGTGAACAATGAACCATTGAATGCAATTCCGGCCAATGCAATTGTATTGCATGACAACTGGCAGATGAAAGAATCAGTAATTATTGGGCTTGATGGGAAAACAATTTCATTGCCCGGATATAAAACCGTTAATTGGTATCCAACTACTGTTCCAACGACTGTATTGGGTGCTCTTATAAGAAATGACATCTATCCCGATCCATATATAGGATTGAACAATATGCGGATACCTGATGCCAACGATGCTTTTAACAAACGGTACAACCTGAAAAAATATAGTCACTTGCCCGATAGTATTAATCCATGGACAAAACCTTACTGGTTTAGAAGAGAATTTGAAATTCCTGGAGATTATGCAGGAAAAAGGATTTGGCTTAATTTGGATGGGATTAATTACCGGGCTGATGTATGGATAAACGGACATCTAATTGCGAATTCAAAAGATGTGGTTGGTATGTTTCGAAGGTTCAGGTTCGATATTACCGATTATGCAACGCCCGGGGGAAAAAATGCCATGGCAATATGCATCCATCAACTGGATTATCCGGGCGATCCGGTTTACGCCCAACTCGAAGGCCTGAATGGATCCTTTGGTAAAAACAGTGGCGATGGAGAAATCTTGCGTAATGTAACACAATATTCTACCATTGGCTGGGATTGGGTTCCCGCTGCACGTGACAGGAATATAGGAATCTGGCAGCATGTTTCAATCAACTCATCAGGTCCGGTAGTGGTGGCTGATCCGGCTGCTTTTACCGATGTTATTTTTGATAATGATACTACAGCAAATATAACGGTCCGTTTTTTTGTTTCTAATGCCACAGAAAATAGTGAAGAAGTAAAACTTAATATAAAGATCAAATCTGAAAATCAAGCCTGGTTAATTGCCAATATTGATACAACAATAAAGTTGAAAGCTAAAAGTCGGGAGGAAATTATTCTGAAACCCGAAGATTTACCAAAACTCACCATGGTCGATCCTGATCTTTGGTGGCCTGTTGGCTATGGCAGTCAACCATTATATACCCTTGAGGTAAAAGCTGAAATTAATAGGCAGGTAAGCAGTATTGCCAATAGCAGATTTGGTGTTCGGGAAGTTGAAAGTTATACGCTGCCGAGTGGAGGACGGGCTTTTTCCGTAAATGGGAGACCGATCAGGATAACTGGTGGTGCTTGGATTTCAGACTTCCTTTTAAGCTGTAGTGCACAGCGTTATCGCGATGAGGTGCGTTTGATGGCAGGAGGAAATGCAACCGTTGTTCGTGTGAACGGATGCAGTATTATGCCTCCCGATGTATTTTTTGATGCATGTGACGAATTTGGATTACTGGTTTGGGAAGACTTTTCAAGGACATCAGCAACAGGAGAAAACTATGCTTCCGGGTGGGACTGGCATCCCAAAGCGTGCGATTCAACCATTTATATGGATAATATGTTTGATTTTATTTCTAGGGTCCGCGGGCATAGTAGTATCTTATTGTGGTGTGGATGTAATGAAGCCGCACCACAAGAGAATACAGGTAAAGCGTTACAGAATGAGATACTTCCAAAAATGGACGGAACAAGGATATTCTTGCCTTCATCGCATGAACAGCCGGAATGGAGTGCAATTGACATCAATACTTTTACCGGTGGCCCATGGCATATGGTAAAATTACCAACCTACTATAAACTATTCGATCAAAAAAAATCCTTTGAGAGTAAAAACGAAATAGGATTGCCTTCTCCTCCAACAATTAATACCATAGCCAAAAGCATTCCCGACTTCAATATTCCGGAAAAGGAAACCTTTCCATTTAATAAAACAATGGGATATCATGATGCCACTGGTATAAAACAAAATGGGAAGTTTAAGAATTATGCTGAATTAATTCAGGAGAGTATGGGTGAATGCTCTTCGATTGCAGAATTTTTAAAATGGGGCGATTTGTACAGTAACCAGACTTATCGGACCATTTTTGAAGCAGCGAATAAATCACGGCCTCGAAACAACCTTGTAGTTCTTTGGAAATCAAACGCAGCCTGGCCGAGTTTTATGTGGCAAATTTACGATTGGACCCTTCGGCCCAATGCAGGATATTACAGCATGAAATCAGCATGTAAACCTATTCATGTGCAATTTAGCCATGCTGATGATGGTATTCAGGCGGTTAGCACACTAGACAAAGATATAACAGATGCGACGATCGATATAAAAGTATTATCGGGAAATGGAATTATAAAGGCAGAGAAGCAACTCAAAACCGATGTGTTGGCAAATCAAACAGTTCACCTCGAATCTATAAATGAAATGATTTGTGATACTAACTTATATTTTATTGCAATGAACCTTTTTGACCAGTCTGGGAAATTGTTGGACAGGACAGTTACCTGGACTCAAAAAAATACAAAATGGCATAATCTATTGTTAATCCCAATAGTCGATTTATCCTGTAAAGTTATTGGGATGAAAGAGGTTAACGGTGAAGTAGAATATGTTATTGAAGTGAAAAATGAATCTGATGTTCCGGTTATAAATGCAATGCTGGAATTTACAAATGGAACTTTCGGCAAAGAAATTCTGCCGTCATTCTGGGATGATAATGCACTTACCATGATGCCGGGCGAAACAAGAAATATTAAAGTTAAATTCCGTAAGGATCTATTAACCAAACCTCCATATGTTGTGGCAGAAGGGCTGAATATAAATCCGGCTTCCTGGAATTTAGAAACAGGGGAAAAAGAGTCGCTCAGTTTTAAAATTACCGATTTGAATATTTCAATCGAAAAAGAAAAGGTTTATCTCAATTTCTCTGCAAGTCAATCCAAGGGAAAAGGAACCCGAATTACAACTTTTCCTGTTAAATTTTCTATCGATGGAGAATTTATACGTTTCGTTTCGGTAGCCGTTAAGAAGGATATGCAAATTAACGGAAGAATTGATTTGCTGGAATTGAAACCTGGAAGTCATAAAATACAATTTGGTGATATAGAAAAGGAAATTATTTTGAAAAATTACACTCAGGTTCTAAAAGAAAAATTATGAATGCAATTCGTTTTTTATTTATACTACTTTGCCTGGTTACCTATCAGGCAACCGCACAATTCACCGTAGTTTCGCCCGATCATAAGGTTGAAACCAAAGTGAATATTGGAAAATCAATATCATATTCCGTTTTTTTCAACGGAAAAGCCGTTTTATTGGACTCCCCTATTGGATTCACGTTTGAGAAAGCTCCTCCTCTGGGAGCAGATATGAAAACCATTGAATCAATAAATTCAGAAATAAATGAAACGTGGAAACCAGTACTAAAAAGAAAAACTGAAGTTCTGAATCATTGCAAACAACTGGAATTACAGTTGATAGAAAGCCGGTTCCCAAATCGGAAGATAAACTTAACGTTTCGTGCGTACAACGATGGAATTGCTTTCAGGACCGAATTTTTGGGTGAACAAAAGAAGCACCAATTTATAATCACGGATGAAAAAACCAGTTTCTATTTTGCTGATGATTTTACATGCTGGGCTGCCAATCACAAGGATTACGAAAGCCACCAGGAAAATGAATACTTTGAGCATACTCTTTCCGAACTTAAGAAGGAATGGGTTATTGGGTTACCTATGACAGTAAAGGTTGATGATGAATGTTACGTTGCCATTACTGAAGCTAACCTTACCAATTTTGCTGGTATGTATTTAAAGCCTGTTGTTGGAGAAGACAAAATTGGCGTAAAAACCCAACTGGCTCCTTTGCCAAGAGAAAAGGAAGATGGGGATAAAGTAATTCTGGAGTTATCGCATAAAACACCCTGGAGAGTTGTGATGATTGGAGCAACTCCCGGCTGGCTTATTGAATCGGAAATTATTGTAAACCTGAATGAACCATGCGCCATTGAAGATCCTTCATGGATAAAACCGGGAATATCGGCATGGGATCACTGGTGGAGCGGCAGGGTAAAAATGGATACAAAAACCATAAAAGAATACATCGATTTGGCGTCAGAAATGGGCTGGCCTTATCAGTTAATCGACTGGCAGTGGTATGGTCAATACAATTTACCAGATGCAAATATTACCACAGTTTCTGATGCAGTTAATATGCCTGAAGTTTTGGACTATGCCAAGAAGAAAAATGTCAGATGTTGGTTGTGGTTGTATTGGACTGATGTTGACCGATTTGATTTTAATAAAGTCTGTGCTCTGTACGAAAAATGGGGAATAGCAGGTGTAAAAATAGATTTTATGGCGCGTGATGACCAGAAAATGGTAAACTGGTATCATAAGATAATTAAAATTGCTGCCGAACATCATCTGATGGTTGATTTTCATGGTGCATACAAGCCAACCGGGTTTAGGCGGACCTATCCAAATCTTATGACCAGAGAAGGGGTTCTTGGGAATGAATACAACAAATGGTCCATGAGAGTGACCCCGGAACATTGTGTGACCCTTCCGTTTACCAGGATGCTGGCCGGGCCGATGGACTTTACTCCGGGAGGATTCAGAAACCGAAATGGTGAAACATTTGCAAATGAGCTGCCCAGCAATGTAATGGGAACCCGATGCTTTCAGTTGGCCCAGTTTGTTATTTACGACAGTCCTTTTCAGGTGGCTTGCGATCATCCTGACAACTACAAAGGGCAAGCTGGAATTGAATTTTTGAAAATAGTAAAAACAGTTTGGGATGATACTAAAGTGCTCAATGGTCAGATAGGTCAATTCATTACCATGGCAAGAAGATCGGCAGATAATTGGTTTATCGGATCGATGACAAATAGTTATGCACGTGACCTGGAAATTTCGTTAGATTTCCTTGAACCTGGGAAATATAAAATGGTTGCGTTTGCCGATGACCCTGATTCCGGGATTGATGTCACCAAACTGATAAAATCGGAGACAACAGTTGAAAAAGACGAAATAGTAAAAATTAAAATGGCCCCCGGAGGCGGATTTGTAGCATATCTTGTGCCGATTAAATAAACTGAATTATTATGAAGAAAATATTATCATTCATCCTACTTGTTTGTGTTTTAAATATTTCTGAAGCAAAACAAACAAAAGAAAAACCAAGGGTAATAGAAATGACCGATGGAGAGATTGATGACCACAGTTCCATGATTCGGTTTCTTTTGTACACATGTGATATAGAGCTGTTGGCAATTATCGAAACCAATTCGGTGTTTCAACGGAATGGTCATAGCGATGAACTGTGGTTAGAAAAGCAGCTTGATGCCTATGAACAAGTATATCCAAATTTAATTATACACAACCCTGATTATCCTTCGGCAAATAAGATACGGAGTGTATGCTTTATTGGCGATGAAGATGAAAATCATTTAAAAGCGTATCCCGGAAAACCTGTGTTTCCGGGAAAGGAGGTGATATATAAGCCTGATAATTGGAATGATACCCCAGGATCAGACAGAATTGTTGAGGTATTACTGGAAAAAGATAACAGACCTGTACATATTCAGGCATGGGGCGGGGGAAATACTGCGGCACGTGCATTTTATAAATTAAAATCGGAATACCCGTCCGAATACGAAAGGGCTGTTTCAAAAGTTGTTATGTACAATATCTGGTATCAGGACGGAGCAGGTAATTATATTGAGACTTATCATCCAAAAGTAAAAATGTTGTTTTGTGGCTCTTTTTCAGGCACATGGAATTATGGTAGTCAGAAAAACACGCAGGGTTTTATTGAGAACAATGTAAAGAATCACCATGGCCCGTTGGGGGCACTTTATCCACAAGACTATGTTAGTGAAGGCGATTCTCCTGCCTTTCTGTATTCTGTAGCAAGCGGGTTAAGAAATAATGAAGAGCCCGGCTATGGTGGTTGGGGAGGACGATTTTCAAAACTGGAAGGTTTTGAAAATGTGTATATTGATGCTTTGGATGACAAAGATATACGCAAATCCTTGCAAAGATGGATAAGGGATGCGAATAGCGATTTTCAGGCTCGAATGGACTGGGGTGTAAGTTCAAGCTACCAGGACGCAAATCACCCTGCCGTAATAATGCTGAAAGGGGAAAATAATATTACAGTAAAAAGCGGTGAAAAAGTTAAACTGAATGCGAAAAAATCGAGCGATCCGGATGGTGATGCGATAACATTTGCGTGGTGGCAGTATAAAGAAGCCGGAACTTATGAAGGAGTGATTGAGATAAATCATGGCAGTTTGCCTAAGGCAGAATTTATTGCACCGAAAGTAAATGAACCAAAAACGATACATATCATTCTCAATGTAAAAGATAATGGGAAACCTATACTTCGTGCTTACCAAAGAGTGATAGTTAATGTAATACCATAATATATTGTTTATAAGATTTAAAAAAGACTAGTAACCAAAAGTGGCAATGAATTCAGTCAAAAATACAATCAATATTATTTTGAAGAGCTGTGGTTTCTCATGTTGTTTTTTTATAGTCAGCTATCATCAGCACAGCAGTTTAATCGTTTAAATTTAGAAATGGCACAGCTACTAAAATACATAGGAATTTAAAAAGTATAATAAATGAAATTTAAAATACTTGTATTCAAAGTATTAACAATACTTGCAATAACTAGTTGTTTTTACCCAGTGTTAGCCCAGGAAAAGGTTTTAAAACCATCAGGGCAGGATACAACCACAGGACCTGTAAAGATGCCAGATGATCTTTGGGGACAGATAAAAAAAGATCCTTTTATTAAGGAACATCTTGGATGGAAGCTTGCATTTTGTCAGCATCCTATGTATCTTTTGATTGATGAGGACAGGGGAAACCCGACCGTTGCAGAAAGAATTCCTCCATGGGGTGCTGAATGTGCAAGTGATTATGCGGAGAGGGTACGAAGTAACTTACAATCGTTGACCCGGTTTCCAGATCTGAAATTGAATTACCAGTGGTCAGCCTTGGAATTGAAGTCCTTTTCAAACGCATTCCCTGAGCTGTTGGATGGGATGAAAGAACAATATATAAAAGGTTCACTAGATTTTCTTGATGGGACTTATTCGCAGGCTCATCTGCAGGTATTTGGTTCGGAAAGTAACTGGAGGCAATTTGAGTACGGTCTTGAAATCTTTAAAAATTTGATTGGTAAGAAAATTGATGTTTATGCCAGACAGGAAACTGGTCTTCATCTTCAATTACCCCAATTACTTCGGAATTTTGGTTACAAATATGTTTATCTCCCGCGTTTCCCCGCGACAATTGAAATCATAGATGGCCCAATAGAACTCACAACTTCGCAAGGAAGGATTGGACTTGTGAATGGAGATGAATTCGTAAATTATGTGGGACTGGACGGATCCATGATTCCAACATACCTGAATGTACAAGTTCCAAATGAAGAAACTTGCAGGAGCATGTTCCAACAGGACCTTTATAGCGGGCCTAAACTTTGGCATTATTTTCCTGATATGAAAGAAATTGATCAGGCTGTATTTGACCAATATCATTCATTATTCGATTTTGTCAGGTTGGGTAATGCCCTGGATGAAAGATATGCTATTGCCCCACCAAGAGCAAAAGCCAGGATATTTACCTACTGGTCATATACCGAAGGGGTATGGGCTGAAGAATTGTTACGCAAGAATAAAAAGGCTGAAGAATCATCAGTATTGACCGAAGAAATTAACAGCATGGGGATACTGGACAATTTAAGTTTAGATAAGAATATTGAAATACGAGAAAATTGGAAAACCATCCTGAAATCAGAACATCATGATGTAAGTTGGATCGAAGTTACTGATTTGCGAAGAAAAAGTATCAACCGGCTCGACAACACTATCTGGGATAATAACAGAATAATGTCTGATATAACTGGTAAGCTGGTTGCTGAAAATAATAATTCGATGGCAGTTTTTAATGGTTTGCCAAGACCAAGGGAATGCATGGTTGAACTGGAAGGAAAAAAATCCCTCGTATCAGTTTCTGACTTTCAGGAATTTTGTGGAAGGTCTATTGGTTCCGTAGAATTACCATCGGGGGGATTCAGGAGTTTTAAAAATGTGAAAGGTTCATCTCCCTCACTTAAAGAAGACATGCCACAAAAGATAGATATGAAGTACTATAGTGTTGAGTTTTCCGGGGAAGGATTGATCAGGCAATTGACCACGGCTAAGGGAAAAAACCTTCTAAACAGTTCGGAATACCTTGGCGGAGAGATCAGGGCACGAATAACAGGCCAATGGGTAAATAATCAAAAGGCAGAGATTCAGTATTATACGGGCCCGGTTTGCGACATTATGGAAAGGAAGACAATGTTGGGTGATATCCCTGTTGTTGAAAAGTACTATTATTTTAAAAATACCCCATTCATCAAAGTTGAGGTTGAATTTGATTTCACAGGCAACGAAGTGGGCAATATGTGGATTGATAAGAGCAAAATGAATATTTACTATCCCACGCAAGGTTCAGAAATTTACTATGATATTCCCTTTGGTTACACGGAAGGTAGACAGGGAAGACCATTATTCCCAATTAATTGGCTATACTCCAATGGCTTGGTCTATGTCAATAGAGGCACGACAAAACACTTTGTGGAAAATGGATTAGTTGGAAATGTAATCGCATGGGGTAACGATCGTTTTACCAACAGAATACATTGGGACTGGATAAGTCGCCCTCCATATGATGTTCGGCTATACGGAAAGCAAAAGATTGAATACTACTTGGTTCCATTTGATAAATTTGATGCATCAAATATCATTCATATTGTTGAAAACATTATTACTCCCACCTATATGATTCCAGGTGAAGGCGAAAAGTCATTTTATCAGGTTGATAACATGGACTTTGATATAACAGCAATATATTCCAAAGATAATGAGATATGGGTAAGAGGTTATAAAATACCATCGGATGATAAATCTAAATATCATGACTTTGAAATTTTTAATGAACCGTTGGACAAAATTATGAAGTAAGCTCTCTTTTTGGAAAGACATTTAAGAAACAATAGTTGTGGAAATTTAAATTTTAAAACCAAAGAAAGTACAAAATGCTATGTAATAAAACAATTACAGACCTACTTTTCTTCTTATTACCCTTCAGCGCTGTTAATGCACAATCAGTGGACGTAAAACGGCCCAATATCCTGATTTGTATAACAGACGATCAAAATTGGGTACATACCTCCTTTGCCGGAGAAAAAGCAATAACTACCCCTGCATTTGACAAAGTTGCCCGTGATGGGATTTATTTCAGGAATGCTTTCTGTGCTTCACCTTCATGTTCACCTTCGCGGGGATCTATTATCACCGGTCAGGAAATGTGGAGACTTGGCGAGGCTGCTCAACTGTTCAGCGCGGTGCCAAAAGAGCTGGAGAAAGTGAGTTTCCCCCTGTTGCTTGAAGACAATGGATATTTCATTGGGTATACCCAGAAGGGATGGGAACCTAACGATTATAAGGTTCATGGGTGGACGGAATATCCACTCGGGAAAGGATACAACAAACAAAAACTTCAGCCTCCGGCAAGTGGAATCGTTACCAATGATTACGCTGCAAATTTTACTGATTTCCTTAATGAATGCCATGGAGACAAACCATTTTTCTTCTGGTTTGGCAGTTCTGAGCCACATCGTGCCTTTGAAGAAAATTCCGGTGTTAGGCATGGTATTGATCTTGACAAAATTGAAGTACCCGGTTTCCTGCCTGACGTCCCGGAAGTAAGAAACGATATTGCAGATTATTTATTTGAAATAAAATGGGTAGATCAAAATTTGGAAAAAATGATTAGGATGCTGGAAAATAGAAATCTGCTCAATAATACCATCATCATTGTTACCAGCGATAATGGGATGGCTTTTCCGTCTGCCAAGAATAACCTTTATGAATATGGAATCCACATGCCAATGGCAATAAGCTGGCCTGGAGGGATAAAAAAAGGAGGGCGAATTAGTGAGGACTTAGTTAGTCTCACCGATATTGCTCCGACTTTGTTAGAATGTGCCGGTATTAAAGTCCCGGATGAGATGACGGGTAAAAGCCTGCTGAAAATTTTTAATTCAACATCTTCAGGATTGATTGATAAAAGCCGCAAATATGTATTTGCGGGCAAAGAGCGGCATACTGTTTGCCGAGAGAACGATCTGCCTTATCCGCAAAGGTCAGTACGCGATTACAGGTTCCTTTATATCCGGAACCTTGAACCAGACCGTTGGCCTGTAGGCGCACCTGATATAAGATCGGCCCATGACTGGCTATATGGAGATATTGATAGGTCACCGAGCCTTACATACCTGATTGATAATAAGAATGAGAAAGGCGTTAAACGACTTTTTGAGCTTACAGTGGCAAAACGCCCCTATGAAGAACTATATGACGTAGTTGTCGATCCTTTCTGCCTTACAAACCTTATTTCAAACTCAAATTACGCAAAAGATAAAAGGCGCTTATCAAAAATCCTTGATAAATACCTTATCAAAACCAAAGATCCCCGCAGCTTGACTGGCAAATCAATATGGGATGAATTTCCTTACTATTTTCAAAATCCGGAAGGTGTTGTACCATATCATAATTTGAAGAATAAATAGAAAAGTAACCGAAATAAAATTTTAACCGATGAGACGAAGTAAACTATTATTAATTATTTCTTTACTAATTGCTTTCGCAGGAAATACCATTGCCCAATTCGGGCCAATCGGATATGATTTTAAAGATCCGTACGTGGAATTTGACAATCTCCGCTTTGCCGTTCGCTTATCAACAGAAAACAATATTTATTGTCCTAATCGAAGCAGCCTGCATATAAAAAAAACATCATCAAAGGAATTAACGTTAAGTTGTGATGTTTTATCCTCGGCAGGTGGGCAATTAAGCAGCCCTGGCAAAATAGAATTAAGAATTACCAACCTGGGTAATTCCCTGTTATCCGTCTCTGCCAAAGCAAGCCATCAAACTGAAATCTGTAAAACAATCCTGGTTCTTATAAAAGGAATAAACGTAACATCTTTTGTCTCAGAATATCCTCAGGCAAAAGGCGTCAATGAATTTAAAAATAAAGCAAACATCATGGTCAGTTATCCTTCCAGGAGTGCAACCATGCCACTTGTATTTATCACCACACCAAAAGAAGAGTGGTTTGTACTTTCCAAAGACAAGGAGCTACGTCGAAAGGGGTTCGCTTGTTCTTATGACTATTTAAGCAAAGAACCGGTTATTCTTTTAAGTCATGATGAAGATACCCGTAAACTCTCAAAATCAATTGAATCTCCTGAATGGATGATCGGTTCTGGTCAAACACGACTATCTGTTGTAAAAGAAAGGTGTAAGGACCTGGAGCAGAACTTCAATTTAATCCCTTACAGTAAAAAAGGTGATACCAAATGGATTGACGAATTAAAGTTGGTTGCTTTTTTTCACGGTATTCATTGGACTGGACACATGTTTAACACCTATTCGCAAATGGGTGATCAGCTTGAATGGATTTGCGAAACAATGGATGGTAAAAATGTAATGGCTTTTTTACCCGCCTGGGATGGCAGGTATTATTGCACATATCCCGAGCATCAACCCGATGAAAGGATGGGTGGAAGAGAAGGATTAATAAAACTGGTTGAAAGAGCACATAAATTGGGTGTGAAAGTGGTACTAATGTTAGGTGGCCCAAATTTGGCGACTTTCGATTTTCTGAAAAAACACGATATGATGGATGCATCTTTAAAAGGCTCCGATGGATATCCACAAATACAAAACTGGCTTGACTGGAACATGGATTTGTCGATTGAAACTATGGGGTTGATCATGAATTTTGGTCACCCCAAATACAGGCAATATATGACCGAAAAAACGGCAGAACTTTTCGATACTTATGATGTTGACGGAGTTTTTCTTGACGGGGCTTTACGCTGGGACAACTGTCCTGACTATTCTCCCTATGAAGGCCTGCTCCAATATACTAAAGAAATAAGGGCAAAATACCCTAAAAAAATGATTATGGGCGAAGATGGGTACGATGCAATTTATGGACTGTTTGATATGTTCCATACTTCCGGCGGCCCTCTGGGGTTAGAGAATTTTATGCTAAGATATACCCGCCAGTTCTATTACCTTTCATATCCCGCCGAAAATGGAAGTGCAGGTATCCACGAAATCGGATGGTCTCGTAATTCACCTACCATTAAAAGTGCCAGACCAGAGTTTACCATACCTTCTATCTCTCTATTCGACGGCATAATTGAAACTTATGGAGATACTATAAGGCAAAAGTTAAATGGTTACAGAACATGGAAGCTTGAAGAATGTCCGGTAATGAAATAAATAAGCACTTCACAATTAACAATATACAAAGATGACAAAGATTGAAATTTCCATTAGGTATGTATTTATAATGTCACTGTGTTTTTTGGTTTTTGCAGGTTTTTCCCAGAAAGCGGATATACCCGTGATGTGGTTGTCGTTTGATGAAATAAATGTGAATAATAAACTGCATGTTCGAACAGTAGAGGACCAGATTACCAATCGTTTGGATACAATACGAGGCACTTATGTTCTTTTGAAAGATGGGGTTCATGGAAAATCCTTACTTTTAGATGGCTATTCTGCCTTTCTTTCCTGCAGGAATACACCAGTTTTATCTGGTTCGTTCACAGTTGAGGGTTGGCTTGCGATGGGAGCTTACCCCACCAATTTTTGTCCTCTGGCAGAACAGAATATGTTGTCTGGCAAAGGTTTTTCGCTGGGAATTAATTCCCTTGGCAAACCCGGATTTAAAATTGCAACAAGAAATGGGTGGATTCAAATTGATGGCAGTGAAACTATTCCTCTATTAAGATGGGCACATCTTGCCGGGATCTATGATGGAATATATATAACCCTTTATGTCAATGGGAAACAAATAGCCCGTAAAAAAGTAAATTCAGCTTTTATTCCTGCCAATAATGAAGTCTTACTTTCTGGTATAACAAGTCAAAAAATCAGACCTGAAGGTACAATTCGCCAGATTGGTACAGAACCAGTTCAGCATTTTTTTGATGGGTTGATTGATGAACTAAAAATTTGGAACAAAGCTTTAACCGAAGATGATTTTGAATCTGTCAGGAAAGAAATTTCAAACATAAAAGCACCTGACCTGGGAAAACGTCCATTACCAACCTTGCCCGCTTTGCACAAATTTGGGGCAGTTTATGCAAGCCTGAAATTTTATGAATCCTGGGATAATTTTTGGCGGGTATCCGGTTTGCCTGATGTAGTAGTTTCTTTCGATCAGATAGATGGTCATTTTGTATTTTGGCGAGGCACCAGTTATATCCCTCATTGGGTAACAGAAAACGGGATTTGGTTTGATGACGAATTCATTGAAACATGGAATGAAAAGGGATGTCAGGAACCCATGTCGGATAAAAGATGTGAACATTCACAAGTGGAAATTATCGAAAACACACCAGCCCGTTGTATGGTACATTGGAGATATGCCCCGATTGATAATTGGTATACCATGGCTCACGTTGATTCTGTAACCGGCTGGGGCGACTGGGTCGATGAAATATATACGATCTATCCGGATGGAGTTGCTGTCAGATCACAAACATTGCACAGTAGCAACACCCTTTCAAGGCATGAATGGCACGAGGCAATTATTGTGATGGGACAGGGTCAACGTCCCGAAGACGTTTTATATCCGGATGCAGTTATCATGGCAAACATGTATGGGAAGGAGCAGACCTATTCATGGGAAGTGGTTGCTCCGGATGCAAAAAAAGAAGGGACAACCTATGTAATCAATAAAAAAGAAAGGTGGTTATCTGAATTACCTGATGCAAATATCCAGTTAATAAATACACGTTCATTGTACAAACCTTTTACAATTATTAATTCTGATGACGAACCGAAATGGGATTTCTATCGTGGTGAATTCCGTCGGGATATTTCCATGTTCCCATGGTGGAACCACTGGCCTACTGCAACTAAACCTTCTGATGGGCGTTATGCAATGGATAGTGACAGGGCCTCTCACTCTTCACTTTCACATGTTTGGGAGTGGAAAGCTTACAAAGAAACAGAGTTTTCAGAGACCAGGCTTATGCTGGTTGGCCTTACCAAAGAAAAGGCTTCCGGTCTGGTGTCACTCACACAATCATGGAGTCATGCTCCAAAAATGTCAGTGAAAGGGTTGGGCATTTCTGCAATTGGGTATGAACCTGCCGAAAAGGCTTACCAGTTGGAATGTACCAAACCGGAAGGATGCAATAATTTCAGTATCCGGTTGGAATGCTCACCGAAATATCCGGCAGTTAATCCAGCCTTTGTTATTTCCAATTGGGATAAAACTGAACTGAAAATAAGCATAAACGGCAAAAAAGTATCGGATAAAAAAATGTTTCGTTACGGATTATCAAATACGGCAAATGGCTCCACCCTTATTTTATGGATAAACAAGGAATTTGATAATCCCTTAACATTAGAAGTGTCTGGTAAATAATGAATTAAATATCCAGATAATCAGCGTAATATTATTCAAAAATGAAAAATTTAACTATTTTATTTTTTCTTTTCCTTTATTTATCAGCATATAGTCAGACTACTAAAGTTAAACCTATTGATAATGGGAAAGCACTCAACAACCCTTTTATGGGTTGGAACCTGGCCTATTATACCGATGATGGTACTAATTACGGCAACCGATTGAAGAAAGGCGATGTATTGGATTGGTTCCCTGGTTGCAATACCATTTCTTTCCGAATCGGGTGGGCCCGCATCGAAAAGCGGGATGGTATATTCGATTGGAGTTATACGGATTCAATTGCCAAATACTGGATTAAGCAAGGCAAACAGACTGCTTTCTGCTGGATCAACCTTACTACTCTTGCACAATCAGCTCCGTTATGGTTAAAAGATCTGGGTGCAAAAGGCTGGACATATCCCGGACGTGGTTACTGGGTTCCCTTGTGGGATGATCCCATCATGCTTGTGAGATTGGAATGCTTTATCGCTGAAGCGGCAAAAAGATATAATGGCAGGCCGGAAGTGTCATTTGTCGAAGTTGGTTCACTGGGCACATGGGGCGAGGGACACAACTGGGCAGGAATAAATATAAAAGCGCCTGAAATTACCGACTCTGCTGCATTGTCGCACCTGAATCTATGGAGAAAATATTTCGATAAGACACAACTCTTCATTAATGATGATTTGATTCTTGTACGTCGCTCCGATACCATTGAACGCCCCGCCAGAGTAAACTGGATGCTGAATAATAACTGCGGATTGAGTGACTGGTCAGTTTTGGTCGACTCCACCAGGCCGTTGTGTGTGCCTTTGATGGAAAAAGTGTGGAGAAACCAGCCAACACTGATCGAACACCAACATTACGGGGCTTCCGTGAGAGAAGGTGTTTGGAAGAGCGGAGAACTGCTTCTTGAAGCTGTAGAAAAATATCACGCGTCACATCTTAGGATACATTGGTGGCCCGATGAGTTTCTCAATGGAAACGGAAAAAATCTTCCGGGCAACAAGGAATTGATCAATGCCATTAATCTCAGGCTGGGGTATCGTTTTCAGGTTACGTCATTTAGTTATCCTGCAAAAATAAAAAAGGGGGAAGTTATTTCTTCCTATATTAAAATCAGGAATGCTGGTGTTGCTCCCTGTTATAAAGGGGGGTATGTCGCTATTTCTTTGTTGGATGAATCAGGAAAAATGATCTATTCAATGGTTGATACAAGAACCAATGTTAAAAATCTCATGCCCGCTGAAAGCACTGATAAAGCTCAGGAACAAACGATATCAATTTCTTTAAATCCTCCCCAAAACACTGCACCAGGAAATTATCATATTGCTATATCGATCGGTGATGAAAAAGGCAATTCTTTATATCGGTTACCTTACGATAATGAAATTCAGAAACAATATATCATGAGCGAGATAATTATTGAATAAATATTATGAAAAAATATGAAAACAAAATTTAAAAATACATCATCGAAATTCTCTCTTCTTATAATCGTATTTCTTAATATTATTCTTGCTTTATCCGCAACAGCCCAAAAGACGGAACAATGGGATATCTATGAAATCAACCTTAAAGGGCCTAAAATTGGTAATCCTTACATTGACATTGATTTAAAAGCTACCTTCTTCTGTGAAGGATTTGAAACAACGGTAAACGGATTTTATGACAGGAATGGAGTATACAAAATCAGGTTCATGCCAAATAAAACCGGGATATGGAGGTACACGACCCATAGCAATAAACCGTCATTAAATGCAGTAACAGGCAAATTCGAATGTGTAAAAGCTTTAGGTACTAATCATGGCCCTGTTCGGGTACGAAATACCTATCATTTTGCTTATGAGGACGGTACTCCATATTATGAAATAGGTACCACTTGTTACGCGTGGACTCATCAGACATCGGCATTACAGGAACAAACCCTTGAAACGTTAAAAAGTTCTCCTTTCAACAAAATCAGGATGTGTGTTTTTCCCAAAGATTATATTTATAACCAAAATGAACCCGAGTTTTATGTTTTCCCAAGAACAGAAGATGGTAAAAATGATTATTCCCGTTTCAATCCCGGATATTTTCTAAACCTTGAAAAACGTATCAGGCAACTTCAGACGTTGGGTATCGAGGCCGACCTGATCCTATTTCACCCATATGATCGTTGGGGGTACGCACAGATGGATGCAGAAACCGATGCCCGGTATCTTAGATATATCGTCGCACGGCTAAGTGCCTTTCGCAACGTTTGGTGGTCAATGGCCAATGAATACGACTTAATGAAGTCGAAAACTATGTACGATTGGGATCACTTATGTGAAGTGGTATTTAAAAACGATCCTTACAAACATATGCTGGGAATTCATAATTGCAGGGGATTTTACAACCATGATAAACCCTGGATTACACATGCCAGTATTCAGTCCACCGATTATAAATCTGCAAAGAAATGGCGTGAGCAATATAAAAAACCACTCGTTTATGATGAATGCCGTTATGAAGGAAATATCAAACCTTCATGGGGAAGGCTTACTCCACAACAAATGACTGCCATGTTTTGGAAAAGTTTGATTACGGGTACCTATGCCGGGCATGGAGAAACCTATGACAGGGGAGATGAGATTCTCTGGTGGTCAAAAGGAGGTGTACTTCATGGGGAAAGTGCAGAAAGGATACAGTTCTTTAAGAAATACCTCGAAGATGCCCCTATCGGGGGTTATGAACCTATTAATGAATATGCTGCGGGAAAATACGGGGAACGTTATCTTTATTATTTTGATGAGGAAAAGCCTTTGGAATGGTCTTTTGACCTTCCAGATTACAGGAACTATCAGGTTGAAATAATTGATACCTGGAACATGACTTCTGAAATCCTTAGCAAAAATTTTCAAAAAAAATTTTCTGTGAAACTGCTAGGAAAACCCTATATGGCTGTTAAGATAACATGCAACGGTTTAGTATTTCCTGTGGCTCCAATCATTGTAAATCACGATGGTGGGTTATTTTATAAAGAAACAACAATTGATTTGTCTCAACCCGATAATGCTACGATATATTATACGCTAAATGATAGTCTTCCTGATGAAAATTCTTTCAAATATGTGCTCCCATTTCCCATTTTTAAAAATTTGACTTTAAGAGCAGTAGCAATTAACAGCGAAGGAAGTAACAGCGATCTGGCAGAGGTCGAGTTTAAGAAAGTGTCGGATATCCGGGAATCAGAAATTGTCGGTAATAAATTAAAAGGGATTTTTTATCAGTGCTTTAAAGGAGAGTGGGATATATTGCCTGAGACAGATGTTTTAAAACCTGTTGGTGCGGGAGTAGCAAATGGTATTAATCTTAAACCAAAATGTTTAGAACACGGATTCTGCCTGGTTTTTAATGGATTTATAAATGTCCCTGAAGATGAAGTATATACATTCTATACCAAATCAGACGATGGCAGCAGGTTATGGATAGGTGATAAATTAGTGGTTGATAATGATGGAATTCATGGAGAAAAAGAAAAATGGGGACAGATTGCCTTGAAAAAGGGATTTCATCCGATCAGTGTCCGTTTCTTTGACCGCGCAGGTTTATGTAGCTTTAAGGTATTGTACCGTATCAGTAGTGGAGAAAAGATGGAGATACCTTCAGAAATGTTGTTTCATTCAAATAAATAAAAGTATATGAAATCAGTTTTAGCATTAGGGCTACTCATTGTAATTACTTCTATTGGTGTAGCGCAGGAACGTACAATTTCCAAAAAAGAGTTAAAAGCAAAGATTGCAGGTTATTGGATGGGTCAGATTGTTGGAAACTTCATGGGATATCCTTTCGAAAGTCTTTACGACGACAAGACCGGCCTGATTCCTGTTGATATTGATAAGTATTACAGTTGCAGGACAGATCAGGAACTTTTGAATGGAGCCCTAAAAAATCTTAGAATTCACTGCAATGACAGAAGAGGATACACAGACATTTTTGCCTTGGCATTGGGTGGAGCGCCTTCCGATGATGATACGGATATTGAATTTGTTTACCTGCATGCTGTTGAAAAATATGGACTGGATATCACCTATCCCGAGATGACCGAAATGTGGAAGCAGCACATAAACCACCATATTTGGGGTGGAAATGCCATTGCACGCAAATTAATGGATGAAGGCCTAATACCACCTGAAACAGGTAAAAAAGAGAATAACCATAATTGGTATTTTATTGATGCGCAGATTGAAAATGAAATTTGGGGTGCGTTCTTCCCGGGCATGACAAAAAAGGCAGCTAAAAAAACCGATTGATGTGCCCGTATAACCAACGACGACTGGACCGTTCAGCTTGCCGTGGCCTATTCAGTAATGTACAGTGCCGCCTTTTTTGAAAAGGACGTTGAAAAAATTGTTGCTTTGGCCCTGAAATCGATTCCACAAGAAGGCCCTTTTTATGAAGGATTAACAGATGTGATTAAATGGCACAAAGAAAATAAAGACTGGGAAAAATCATGGCAATTGATTGTCGATAAGTATCGTTTGCGATATCTAAACAATAAAAGTCTCGGAGTCCCGGCTGAAGGCATTGCCGGACTGCACAATAGCCTGCTTACCATTTCGGCCATACTTTATGGGCAGGGTGATTTCATGAGCACGCTAAACCTTGCCGTACGGTCAGGTTTCGATAACGACTGTAATGCTGCAACGGCCGCAGGACTGATAGCTACCATGAATGGGATATCCTGCATCCCCGATTATTTTTTACTTGGAATGCCGAATCCCAAAAAGTGGGAAAAGCCGTTTAATAATCAGTATGTAAATTTTACAAGGGACAATCTACCTTTAGTTACAAGAATGGACGATATTATAGACCGGATATTAGCGGTGACAGAAAAAGCTATTTGGGACAATGGCAGCCGAAAAATTGTGAAAGATGGCGAAATCCTGTATGTAATTAATACAGATATTAAATAATCTGAGACGTATGAATGGAACTATTAGTTTAATCGATTTAATAATTATCATAGTATATCTCGTGGGCATTCTGATTGCAGGAATCATGTCTGTGAGATAAAAAAATAATAATAATTACCACAATGGTGTAAGCACATTTGCAAGTCCTGCAATGCCTCCCCGTAAACCAAAACTTGCAAAAGAGCTTACACCTTAACAGTCAAAAAGAATTTTAAAATTTTTCTCCCTCCCGCTTATGTAAAAAAACTTCTGGTAACATGACAATTTGGGGGACAACTTATAACTAAAAAAACAATGAATTCATAACAAGACAAATTACTGTTATTGAGACAAAAAATAAGCCTGGCCCATAACACGGACAATGCTAAAGGTAAGTTGTTTGTCATGCTTTTTGCATGACTCTGATCCACTTACCGGGACCAGTACCAAACCCAGCACCCGGATCCGCGCATCTGCACGCAATCAAAATTCTGCACCATGACAGATTTCTGGCTCTGAGACAAATTGCATCGCGACACTGCGCCAGTGCCCTTTATAAAGCCCATCACCGGTGATGATAACAGTATCCGTTATAAAATTTGTACCCCGATCGCGCCTGCACGCAATAAAAATTGAATCATGATGACAAAAACTGCGCCGTACCCGTCTCGCCACCGTGACAATTTCCCGGCTAAAGTACCAGGACTCTTAGCCGGATGGCTGCGCCAGGTAACAGGCCTGCCCTGCAGGCTGGCTCCTCGCTATCCCGACATAGCATGTCGGGACTTTACGCTCGGCCCTCTTTATTGCCGGGCCGTTATATTTAAACCACTCAATCACCTGCAAGAGAGATACTTCGACTTCAATGGCCTAAATATAACTCGTAAAGCATTGAATAATTATATATCTTAGTTAGGCCACACTCAGACACACACTTTTGACACTTAAAGCATTTGATTTAAAAATAAAAATATTATTTTTAGCCTGAATTATTCATAAAAAAGGGGGTTTTGTTCTTTATTTATAACTTAAATAGCTATATTTAAAGTCGTTACAACAAAAAACCCCTTTGTACAATGATAGACAAAAAAACTGAAATTACTACACCCGAAAT
>DATKUO010000117.1:0-44021 GCA_035530515.1 Bacteroidales bacterium | reverse complement strand
TCTTCAATTGTCAGCTGCCTATCTGAATTATACTTTACCATAAATGCAAATGTTTTTACCGTAATTTATGTTTTAATTTGCATTTTTACTATTAATTCAAACAAAAGATATTAACATATATCACTGATTATTAACATTATACGCATTGCAAACAACTTTATCAGCAAGCCCTAACTAATCTTAGAAAACGCTATGTAACAGGCATTATCAAAACTCATGACGAATAAATACTGAATATCCGAAGATAATTGCCATGACAATTCACAATTTGGTAATGACTTCCATCTTTACTGACCATAATAAAATAGTTTACGATATAATGGAAGAGGAATTATTCAGGTTTGTAGACTAATGCGAGGAGTTTAACCGGATTTTCCAAATCTGCCAAGCTCATACTTTTAATTTTACGATAGAAATAGGGTCTAAGCATATTATTACAAAATAGTTCAAACTATGCTCAACCCGGGTATAAAAAAAGAGAACAGAAGTATACTCTAATCTCTTGATTATCAGTTGTGATTCCGCCGCGACTCGAACGCGGGACCCACAGCTTAGAAGGCTGTTGCTCTATCCAACTGAGCTACGGAACCTATATTTTAAAACTCAACCACTCGTTAATAATTGGCTTCCGAACGCTCGACCCATCCCGCTTAGGCGGGATTGCTCTATCCAACTGAGCTACGGAACCTATATTTTAAAACTCAAACTCTCTGTACTAAATGGCCCCGAACGCCCGACCCATCCCGCTTAGGCGGGATTGCTCTATCCAACTGAGCTACGGAACCTATATTTTAAAACTCAACCACTCGTTAATAATTGGCTTCCGAACGCTCGACCCATTCCGCTTAGGCGGGGTTGCTCTATCCAACTGAGCTACGGAACCTATATTTTTAAACTCAACCACTCGTTAATAATTGGCTTCCGAACGCTCGACCCATCCCGCTTTGGCGGGGTTGCTCTATCCAACTGAGCTACGGAACCTTTTACAGGCTGCAAAAATACATTTTTTTTCAATTTCTCCAACCCAATTTTAAATTGAGAGCAACATTAATTGAATAAAAAGAATTTAACTACGTAGTAAACTACGTAGTTTTATATTGATTTCATATAATTAACAAGCCCTTTTTTATCAATAATCTGCTTTAGTTTTTCAGGCAATGGTTCAAAAATAAACTTCTTCGATCCGACTAAAATTTCTCCAATATCGAAGTTTATATCAACTATATCTCCTGAAGTATACGCATCAACTGCTTCTTTATGCACTATGAGTGCCAGACCCTGGTTAACTGAGGAACGGTAAAATATTCTGTTAACCGATTTAACAATAATAGCTTTTATCCCAATAAAAGAGAGGCCTACTGAGGGATGTTCTCTTGAACTACCGCATCCGAAATTATCACCAGTAATGATTATGTCGTCTTTTTTAGCATTTTTACAGAAAGACGGATCAAAATCTTCAAAAAGCAACGGTATAATTGCAGAAGGATCTGTACTCAAAACATTATAAGTATGTTTCCCTGCAAACATCTGATCGGTATTAAAATTATCAACATCTGCATAGTTCCATACAGTACCAATCTTCCTGTTCTCTCCTTGTTTTATCTCAAACGTTTTGCTCTGAGTTACTTTAGAAGGTAATTCTTCATTACCAGGAGTCTTCCGTGGGTCGGTAATCACACCGATAAGGGATGTGAATGCCACAGTTGCTGGTGAGGCAAGAAATATCTGTGCCTCTTTGTTACCCATTCGCCCCGGAAAGTTCCTGTTTGCAGTAGAGATAACTGTATGTCCGTTGGCAGGTATTCCTTGTCCTGTGCCAAGGCAGGGACCACACGACGGAGTTAATACGTTTGCTCCGGACTCAAGGAAGATTGATATAATACCCTCCTCAATTGCCTGTAGGAATATCTTTCTGGAAGCAGGTATTATATGGAGCTGAAAGCCTTCTTTAACTGATTTCCCTTTCAATATTCCGGCAGCTATTCTTAAATCCTCAATCCTACCATTTGTACACGTTCCTATGAGTCCTTCATGAATTACAATACCTGTAACTTCAGCTACTGATTTTACATTATCTACATTATGAGGAGCAGCCACAACCGGATAGATATCATTCAGATCAATATTTATTTCACTGAAATATTTTGCATCTGCATCAGCCCATATCCCGGAAATCTTTTCATTAAAATATTCTTCAAGAACACCATCAACAGGGAATACAGCATTTTTTGCTCCCATTTCTGAAGCCAGGTTTGCAACTGTCATACGATCTGAAATATTGAGGCTCTTCACTCCTTCGCCATGATATTCGATTGACATATAATTTGCCCCATCAGATCCTATCATTCCGATAATCCAAAGCGCAAGATCCTTAGCTGATACATTTTCCTTCAACCTGCCAGACAGAATTATTTTTATTGACTCGGGTACTCTGAACCATGTCTCACCCCGTTTCCATATTCCGGCGGCTTCTGTACGATCAATACCAGCTGCAAATGAATTGAAAGCACCTGCAGTTGATGTATGGCTATCACTACCAACAATAAGCATGCCGGGTCGTGCGTGATATGACATTATCTGATGGCATATACCTTTCCCTGCATCGTAGAATTTATTAATCCCCTGGTTAGTAACAATATCTCTTATTTCCTGATACTGTGTTGCCAGTTTTGCATCAGCAGGAGGCGCATTATGATCAAGTACGACAAGCATCTGGTTGGGGTCATATACATTCATGCCTCCCATCTTTTGAAATGTTTTATAGATACTTGAGGTATTATCATGGGTTAATATTATATCTGGTCTGGCAAAAACTATTGTACCAGCCGGAGCCATAAATATCTTTTCAGCAAATGTTTGTGCGTTCATTTTAACTAATTATTTGGATTATTGATTGCCCAGCAAACCACCTTTTTGGTAAACCTCAAACTGCACATCAGAAAATGGATCTGCTGCATATACTTTCTTTGTTCGTATATTTTCTATCTCACCACTTCTCAGATTCACCTTAATTCTGTCTCCATCTTTTATATCCATCTCTTGTAACGATTTACATGTTATTATAGGAAATGCGGCGTTTATAGCATTTCTTTCATAAATCGCTCCAAAAGATTCAGCTATTATTGCCTGTATCCCAAGGGAAGAGAAACAGTCAACTGCCTGCTGTCTGGAGCTTCCACACCCGAAATTTTTTCCTGTTATGATAATATCACCTGGTTTTGCTTTTTTTGAGAAATCTTCAAACCCTTTCAGGTTACCAAAGGTATATTGGCCCATTACTTTTATATCAGTGATCGCCAGATATTGGTTATGAAATATCATATCAGTATCAATATTATCCTTTTGTATCACCCATATTTTTCCTTCAATAACAGATTTCTTTTTTTCAGTGGGCTTCTTAGGCAAATTCACCTTCCGATTTTTTGTTTGTTTCTCCGGCATGTGAAACAATAGCGGTTCATCAGGAATATTATTTGGTGTTGTAATGTATCCTGCGATTGCAGATGCAGCTACTACTTCCGGTGATGCAAGAAACACATCACCTTTTCCTTGTTTTCCTGGAAAATTTCTATTGCCTGTGCTTATGGTGACCTCTCCTTCCCCATTTTGTCCGACCTGTCCTGCTGCGCAACCGGCACAGCCGGCATTTGATACAAGAGCACCTGCTTTTTTAAAGATATCGATAAGTCCTTCATTAAGACATTTTTTCCATATTAAATCGGTAGCCGGAACAATTTTCAGAATAACTCCCGGAGCTACCTTTCTGTTTTTAAGTATTGAAGCGACTTTAAGCATATCGCTCATTCTGCCATTTGTGCAACTGCCGATGAATGCCGAGTCTATTTTTTTACCATTGACTTCAGAAATATTAACAGTATCATGTGGTTTTCCAGGACGTGACACCATCGGACGAAAATTTGTCACATCAATGCTGAATGTTTTTTCATAGACTGCATCCTTATCGGCAAAGAGAGGTAAAAAACTAATTTTTGAGCGATTACGACAATAATCAGTAATGGCGTCATTTGGTGGAAACAGAATAATTATAGCTCCCATTTCAGTAGCCATAGATGAAATAGTTATTCTGTCATCAAGACTAAGATTATCAACTGATGAACCATACATTTCAATAGAGTAACCCAGCAGGGAGTTAGCTCCAAAAATATTTAGCAGATTAAGAACAATGTCCTTTGGACTGACATTTTCCGGGATTTTACCAACGAAATTAATTTTGGCCGAAGGTGGTATTTTAAACCATACTTTCCCTGTATGCCAGGTTGCTGCAATGTCCATATCTCCCATTCCCTGACCAAAAGCTCCTACTGCACCAAGAATATTTGCATGAGAATCTGTTGAAACAGCTGTAGCACCCGGGAATACATAGCCCTCTTCAATAAGTATATGAGTGCCTATTCCGGCATCAATATCATACACTTTTATATCATTTTCACGCGCGAAAAGTCTACATATATGTTGGTTAACAGCATATTTTTGATCAGAACCTGTCGGGTTACAGTCAAATGTGAATAAGGTTTTATCAGGGTCATCGATAGATAACGAAAAATCTCTGATATTTTTAACCACATTAGCGCCACCAAAATCTCGTGCTGCTCTGGAATCGATCTCAATATCAACTATTTCACCCGGATGTACTTCATCATATTTTGAATGGGCAGCAAGTATTTTCTCCAGCAAGGTCATTGCCATATCTCAATTTTTATATGTTATACAGAATTGTTTAATTCAATTTTTTAAGGACATTATTTGAATTGTGCCCTGTAATCTCTGGGGGATATACCTTCGGCTTTCCGGAATTGCTTATTAAAATTAGAGATACTGGAAAAACCGCATTCGACTGCAATATCATGAACCTGATATTCTGTCTCACGTAAAAGATAGCATGCTTTGTTTGTTCTTACCCGGTTGAGGTATTCAACAAAACCTGCTCCACAGTTTTTTTTGAAGAATCTGCTGAATGCGAAGGGAGTCATCCGTGCAATTTTAGATATCTTACTGAGAGAAATGGGTTTAAAATAATTTTCCCTGATATAAGTATATATCTCTGTCATTTTCTTATTACCTCTCTCATCAAAAGCAAGTTTATAATTATCAGAGCAGAGATAGCCTCTCTTTTCCGATGAGCATAATATTTTAATAATATTTAAAAAATCGATTAACTTATCGATTCCTTTATTATTAATCATTTGAACAAGATATTTTTCTGATTTCATAGCATCTTCAACCGAAAATACTATTCCCCTCTCGGTATCATTTAATAATTGCTTAAGGCAATGCAATTCATGCTGCGACAATAACGCTTCCCCGAAAGAGGCAATCTTAAAATGAACCACAATTCCATGTTTTTCAGGGAGAGTATTGTCATTCATGTAATAGTTCCAGCAATGTGGAATATTTCCTCCAATAAGAACCAGGTCATAAAGATCAAATAATTCAACGCTATCGCCAATGATACGGGTACCATTACTTTTTATATTTAATGCCAGCTCATACTCTGGATGGAAATGCCATAAGCCACATGTGTCGCTGATATAAGCGGCTCTGAAACCACCATCATTATCATATTGTATTTTTTCAAGCTCAGCAACCATTGGCAACAAGTTCAGTTTTTTTCTGAATAGTATCAAATTTAAGCAATATTTTATCAATAATTAATATTAATTTATTCATTATTTTTTAGAAAAATTTGACAATTTGATTTGAAAATTGTATATTTGCTTCTATGCTCATGCTATTGGTATTAAGAGGAGTTGAGCAAGGGTTGGAAGTGAAGATCAACAGGATTGTATTGCAGACATTGACTTTCACATCAGGAATCTTAGGAATAGCGCCAGCTTACCATGGTTCCATTCTTTTATCAGACAGTAGACACGGGATTTATCTTATAAATAAAGCCCATTCCGTGATTTTTACGACCGCCCTAACTCCTCTTTTTTTTTGTCCTTACTCTCCGTTATAACATATAAAGGTCAATTTATTTTAAATGACTCTCATCAATAATTAAGTTATCTTTGATCTCTTTGCAGTAATTTCAGGAATTACTAAACATATTTATCAATAACCTGAATAAAGGATAATGAAGACTTATATCAGACGAAGAGATAAAAATAATCATCTTGTTGTATTATATGGAGCATGGGGAACCGATGAAAATGTTTTTAGTCCTTTATGTAACGATGAATTTGATTTTATACTATTTTATAACTATTCAGCCGATGAAGCTCTTGTGCTACCGGAAATGAAGACTTATGAAAAAATTACATTAATTGGCTGGTCTCTAGGTATTTGGGCTGCTGAAAATCTCTCATTAAAAACAGGCATTATACCTGATGTCACAATTGCAGTAAATGGCACTCCAGTACCTGCGGATGACAAGTATGGGATACCTCTGAATGTATTTGAAGGGATCTTAAATAATATTACTGAGGAGAATATGGAAAAATTCTATTTAAGAATGTTTGGGGATAAAAAAACATACCTGGAGAATATCGATAGGATTCCTCACAGAACTCTTAAATCATTACATGATGAGCTAAGATGGCTATATAACCGGATTATGGAACAAAGAGAACCAAGGTTCAGATGGGATTATGCTGCGACAAGTGAGATAGACAGGGTATTTCCATCAAAAAATCTAAATAGTTACTGGAAGAAAGAGATAAATACAAAACACATTATTCTTCCTCTTCCCCATTATTTTTTTCATAAGTGGAAATCATTCACGGATTTTATAAGCTATGTTGAAAACTTCAGTACTTAATGAACTTTACAGAAAAAGAAATCCCGAAAGAAAGATTAAAGATCTTTGATCAAAATATTGGAATCTGATTTTGCAATTAGTCTGTCAAATTTCTCGAGCATTGAGATCACTTTATCATAATCCTTGCTTTTGGTAATCATTCTCTGCTTAACACCTTTTTTATCAAGCTTTGAAAAAACATAACTTACAGTTAATCTGTTTATATCAATGGCTGGTTGGTATAATCGTTGCCTTTGCTCGTTCTCATGAATTATTGAAACCAGATTCACATTATTGAGATCCTCAAGTATGTCTCGTGAGAGTCTGACAGAAATTTTAAGAGTGGTAGCAATATCTTCGGCACTGATCGGTTTCTCTCCAATAGAAAAATTACGGATTATAATATGCATTATCATAACTATCAGGGCCCGCTTCTGGTAATTACTTATATTTAATGCTTCTGATTCAAACTCATAACGTGAAACATTCTGGTTAGCAAATGATAGCTCAGCACCTAAAAGCACGATTATCCAACTACTCTGCAAAAAAAGTATTAATAAGGGCACAAGGGCAAAGCTACCGTAAATAGCACTCAATTTTAAAATCCCAAACTGCAGATCGATATAAAGCCACAGAATTACCTGCAGGAATGTTCCTGCAACGATACCTGAGATAAATGCTGGCACAAATTTTACTTTTGCATTTGGCATAATAATAAATAAAATTGTCATAGTAATCCAGCTAAGAAAATATGGTGCAAATTTGATCAGAAAACTAATTACGGGTTTAAAAAATTTCAGGATAGGTGCATTAGTCATAAAGTCAGTAAGTTCAGTACTTATAAAAACTGTAATGCTACTGGAAAGTATAATAAAAACAGGTGCAATTAGCATAATGGTAAGGTAATCAGTAAATTTCCTGTACCATGGTCGGGAAGATCTAATTTCCCAGATATGATTAAATGAGCTTTCAATATGATTGAGTAATGACATAACCGACCAGAAAAGGATTATCACACCAACCCCAGCCATATAACCACCCCGTGTTTCATCAAGAGCACTCCTTACTTTCTGTAATAATGGATCCAATACCTGCTGATAAGCCTGGAGGTTATCAGTCATAATTTGTTCAAGATTCTGATCCAGGCCAAAACCTTTAGCGATTGCAAACGCAATAGCCAAAACCGGAATAACAGAAAGTAGCGAATAAAATGTTAATGCAGAAGCCCGGAGTTGAACTTTATCGTTGGAAAAACCTCGCGCAGCCAGCAATATAATCCTAAGCTGTTTAAACAGGAAAGTTTTTCCCCTGGAAATTTCTGAAAACGGAGTATGCCAGATAGCATAATTCAGGCGCTTTAGCTTGTTGATAGACCAGGAAACAGGATCCTCCATAATATTTATTTTTTCAATAAGTTACGAAAAGAACAACTCTTTGGATCAAATATACAAAATACCTGAGGGTGAGTAATGGGATTGGAAAAAAATATTCGTTTATAGTTGTAACTGGAAGTTTCGTTAATGCCAAATCAATAATTAAATACATTAATACTTTAAAACCTGATCTTGTCACACTTGTTGCCATGGGTTACAGAGCAACTATTTCAGCAGAAGAGGACCTCTTATGTGCCGAAATGATTGCTGCCGGATTAACAAACAGACAAGAGAATTTTGAGAAAAGAATTGTTGATCTTAAAAACAGTTCAGGAAAACGTTTCTTCAATCCTGAAAATATATCTTATTCCCCTCCTACTGATTTTTTTCTCTGCACAATGTCAAACAGGTTCAATTTTGTACTTAAGGCAGTGACAAGATTGGATGGAAATATTGATCTTATGAAAGTTGAATTATAGTCTACAAAAATAATCTCATATCCAATAAGTTAAGCATAAAGCGAATAGAATTAGTAACAGAGACATACGCTCCCCTTCGCAATGGCTATGTTGCTACTGGAAATTATAATTATTAAAAACCCGGAAGAATATTTTTTCTTCTATGGATTTCACGATATGTGCAAAACATACAAATTTTATAGAACCCAAATAATTTGAGGGAGATATTGCTGGAATCAAGCCTTATCTCCATACGATCTCTGTAAATGATAAATATCTTTGCTAAAATTCGTGTCAATCTGAAAAATCTGAGTTTATTATAGAACCTGAGTATTCTTACAGCCTCAGAAAATGATTTTTTATCAGTTACATTATCATAGAGTTTACTTAGATTTTCAATACCCAGTTTTGTTTTGCTAAGGAACTCCTTGTTTGATTCAAGGCCTTCGTGGACCAAGCCATTATCGATATGAAGAATATCTATTCTCGCTTTTTTCAATTGATAAGCCAACAGTGTATCTTCGTGCCCATATTGTTTTAAATCTTCATTGAAACGAATTTTAGCAAAGACTGACTTATTTATGAGAACATTAAATGTAGTAAAACCTGCATGGGGATGCTTATTTCGCTCTACTGCTTTACGTTGTTCTTTCATCTTTCCGTATTTCCACCTTAAAAGTTTGTCGGGATCTCCCGGAGGACTGTCCTTATATAATATTCCCCCACAGAATACCATTGAAGCATCTATCTTGGGCAACCATTTAAGCATGTAAGCTTCAGCTGTACCGGGAAACATTGCATCGGCATCTATAAATAGAAAAAAATCTCCTTTTGCTTCTAACGCGAGCTTATTCCTGATCGCAGCTCTACCGATATTTTTTTCTGAAATGATCACTTTAACACCATCTCCTTCAAGAGATAGGTATTTTTTCCTATACTCAGATGAAGAACCGTCATCACCAATTAGTATTTCACAGAACTCAGGAACTTTACCCAAAGCACTTTTCAAGCTGTGAACAAATGCAACAATATCATAGTCAAATACAGGTATAAGTACTGAAATGTTCATCTTTCCGCCAAGGTTTATATATCAAAAGTACAATATATTTTCTTAATATTTACTGAACATACTTTGGCTAAGAAATTGCAATAGCTATTTTTGCAGGAATGGTTAATAATCAAAATAAATAATGAGAAAATTATTTTCTACTGTTGTGCTGTCAATGATATCAGTATTAACATTCAGTCAACAAAAAAATGGTTATGAAATTGATATAACAATACATGGACTTAATGATTCAACAGTATTCCTGGCTTACCATCTGGGAGACAAACAATACATTAAAGATACCATTAAGCTTGATGAAACGAGCCATGGAGAGCTGGCTGGACAGGAAGCTTTACCTCAGGGGATATATATGATTGTGCTTCCTGGCAGAAAATATTTTGAAATTCTGCTATCTGATGACCAATACTTTCGCCTTAACTGCTCATATAATGATTATTTTAACACACTTAAATTTACTGGATCAGTCGAAAATTCTGCATTCATTGAATATCAGAAAAAATGGATGGCATTGCAACAGGAAGCTGGCGCAATAGCAAAAAGAATTCAAAATAATAAACAAAACAATGATTCTTTGAAAATACTTTCTACCGTTCAGAAACACCAGGAAATTGAGATGAAATTGTACTTAAATAATGTTATAAGTTCAAATAACGGGAATCTGCTGGCAACACTTGTTAAAGCATTGCTCCCACTTGAAGTTCCTGAATTTACAATTCCATCATTCATCACAAACCCTGACTCGGTGAGGTGGGTAATGAAGTATAATTATAACAAGAACCATTTTTTTGACAACATTGACCTGACAGACGAAAGGCTTTTAAGGACTCCAATTTTGTATGCCAGGCTTAATGCATTCTTCACAAACGTTGTTATTCAATCACCCGATTCGATTAATAAGGAAATTGACATTCTAATTAAAAAGAGTAGTGACAACTATAAGGTTTTTCAATTCATTTCTGTATTCCTGTTTAACCATTTCAGGGAAAGTGAAATTATGGGACACGATGCAGTTGTTGTTAAACTGGCTGATGATATATATCTTTCAGGTAAAGCAGATTGGGTGTCATCAGAATTTAAAGATGATCTCCGTAAGCAAGTAGAGCTGATAAGACCCAACCTGATTGGAAAGAAGGGAGAAAATCTTGTAATGGACTCCTATGAGGGGATTTTTGTCTCTTTATATGATATTGGGAAAGATTTCACTATACTATATTTCTGGGAGCCTGACTGTGGCTATTGCAAAGAAGCTACACCAAAATTGAAGGTTTATTATGAAAAAGCAAAGAATCAAAATATTGAAATCTTTGCAGTCTGCACCACAACAGATAAACAAAAATGGGCCAAGTATATTGAGGATAATAATCTTAACTGGATAAATGGATGGGATCCGGAGAGAAGCTCTCATTTTGACTACTATTACAACGTTCAGTCAACACCCATGGTTTATATCCTGGATAAAAGCAAAAAAATAATTGCCAAGAAGATTGTAATAGAGGAAATAGGTCCTTTCATTGACAATTACAGGAGATTTTTCAACCAGGAAGAATGTACTCTTTTCTTAAATAAGTGATCAAATCATAGACAGATCCGAATTCTTTTAATATATCATTTTTTAAAAACTGCCATTTACTGTTTTTTTCATTAGGGACTAGAATTTGTGGGACTGTTTTACTTAGAGACAGAGAAAATCCTGCTCTGATTACTGCCCTTTCAGTCCAGTGTTTTAGCTTTCCTTCTCCCACTACAGAAATGCTTCCCCTACTTTCCCTTCTGAATGTAAAGGTACCATGCTCAGCATTAAATTGGACAGTAGAAGTGTCGAAAATATGATCAAATGCGCCTTCAATCATAAGATCCTCAGGAGCTCCTTCAATAAGCTTATCGGCAAGTATTAACCAAATTTTATCTGATTGATTGATTGCCATATGGAGATCATGAGTAGAGAAAATTATTGTTTTATCATTTTGCTGCGATATATTCTTCATAAGATGAAGAATCTCATATTTGCTTCCTATATCAAGAAACGCAGTAGGTTCATCCATTACCATTATATCTGTATCTTGTGCAAAGATTCTGGCTATCATGGCTCGCTGGCGTTCTCCATCAGACAGTTCGGAAACAAACCTGTTTCTAAGTGTTGATAATCCTGTTTTTTCAATTGAATCCATTATTATCTCATTATTTTTCGCATCTATTTTACCTATCCAGTTTGTATGTGGAAATCGTCCGAGCGCAACAAGATCATATACGCTCATATTACTAACCTTTACAATTTCAGTAGAAATATACGATACTCTATGGGCGAGCTCCATTCTTGAATAATCCTTTATGTTTTTTCTGCTATAAAATATATTTCCTCCCAGAGAAGGTTGCAATCCAGTTATTGTTTTCAGGAGAGTGCTTTTACCAATTCCGTTCCGGCCGATTATAGCAATAAGCTCACCTTTATAGGCATAAGCATTCAGAGGTGGAAGAAGAACGTTTTCATGTTTTCCAGAAATAAAACCGATTTTAAGAGAGTCGATAGCTAAAATTTCTGTCATCTGAGTTTTTATTAAAATAGATCTGAATATTTACGATTACGCAAGATTACCCAGATAACGACAGGTATACCTATCAATGAAGTCACAGCATTCACAGGAAGAACACTTTCTGATCCGGGGAGCTGAGAAATAATATCGCTCGCCAGCATAACTGCTCCACCTGTAAGGATTGTCCCTGGAATTAATATCTTATGGTCTGATGTTCTAAACAAGATCCGCGCTATATGGGGTACCGCGATTCCAATGAATCCAATTGGTCCACAAAAGGCTGTAACACTTCCGGCCAGAATACTTGTACAAGCAAATATAACTACCCTGGAAAATCTTACATTAAGTCCAATACTGCTCGCATAATTTTCACCTAATAATAATGCATTCAACATTTTAACTGAAATAAGACTCAGTAGTACACCTACTGAAACAGAAATAAGTAGCACGTTAAGCTGACTTGAAGTGAGATTACCTAAACTCCCCATTGTCCAAATAACATAAGCTTTTAGCATTGTCTCGTTACTAAAATACTGCATTATTGTAACGACTGCAGATATTCCGCTTGCAAGCATTATTCCAAGAATAAGAATTGTCATAATATCTTTAACTCGTGAAGAGATAAACATTACCAATAACATTACTATGCCAGCACCAGCCCACGAAGCAGCTATAAGAATCCAGTTTCCAAGTCCTGCCAGATTAGCAGGAGATATATTCGCAGAAAAACCTAATATTACAAAAGCTACGCCCAGGCTTGCACCCGAACTAATACCAAGTACATATGGTCCTGCCATTGGATTCCTGAAAATAGTCTGCATTTGCAATCCACTCAACGACAGTGCTATCCCAACAATTAAAGCTGTTATAGCTTTCGGTAATCTGAATTTAAGCACAATGGTTTCCAGATTACTCCCTGTGTCGGCAAATATAGCTTTAAGAACATCTGAAGCCTTAATACTGACCGATCCAAAAAAAATATCCAGAATGAGGAAAGAGATAACCAGAAAAAAAAGTCCGGTAAAAATTAGTTTATGCCGTTTCCCGGAAGCAAAAATATTTCCTCTCTCAATCTGCTTATTTATTTTCAGGGACTTTTGCATTAATATATATGTTTGTAAAAATATAGTCCATGATCACCGAACAAATCAGGATGCATTATTGAGGCCATATCTTTCAGAATGATATGAGGATAAACACTCCCGCTCTCCCAATAATCATTTCCCCCATTCATTGTAATCCGCTTATTATTATTATACAAATTACCAATTTTGAAACATGGAAGATCCATTAACCGTTGATCAATCATTGAAATTTCATCTTTTGTTTTTACGTTTCCAATGTTGAACCAGAATTCTGCATTCATCGCCTGTAAAAATACATTCTCAATTCCAAAGGGCATTGATATGGTTGATTCAGTATTTTCCCATAGATAACCTCCTCCAGCATCTTCTATTAATTTACTTACAAAAGAATTACCCGGTGAAATATACCATGTATCCTTAAACGGTAATCCTAATAATACTTTTGGTCTACTCTTAATATTCTGATTGATATAGGATTTAATCTTATTGTAGGATACAACTTCAGATTCATATATACTATCTGCAACATTCTCTTTACAGTAAAGCGCTCCAAATAATTTTATCCATTCAGCTTTACTTAAAGGATCTGCCTCCAGATAGTCAGCGTTGAAGATAACCTTTATGCCCAACTCCTTTATCTTTCCAAGGTAACCAGCTGATTCACTTCCTATTCCATACATCATTATCAGGTCTGGAGATATCTTAAGTATTAATTCCTTGTTTAAATTGGCTTCATACCCAACATCCTCCACCAGACCCAATTCAATATTCTTAATTAGGTTCTTAGAAAAAATGAAATCCGTACCTGATACTCCTGAAATAGTATTTTCCTCGCCAATAGCTGAAATCATTGCTACATAGGTTGTCGACATGCAAACTATACTTTTAAGAGGAACAAAAACAACTGTTAAAGAATCTGCTTCATCTGGTATTTTGTGTCCCCTTTTAACCAGATAATAGACCTGATTTATATTTTTTGCTCCCTGCCATGGGTTAATAATGGTAAGTATAGAATAACCATCCATTTTTTCAAGTGAAAATCTCTCCGCTCTTGAAATGACATGATTTTCAGAGAAATAGCTTTCATCACTCATTTTCTCTCTTTTGCTACTGCAGGATGAGATAAATATTGCAAACAGAGATACAAATATCCATGAAAAAAATTTCAACTGTGTTAATATTTTTAAATGGAAACTCATTCAACCTGAAAATTATCATTTAATTTAAAGCTCATAAACCCCGGAATGATACCTGCTTCCTGAATTGAAATTAATGTCCCGTCCTTTTTATAATACAGAACATAACCTTGTTGCGAATAATCGACAGCATCAGTAATGAAAATATCGCTGCTTACCGGGTTTATTGCAAGATTATAGAAGTAATGTTCTGATTCTGATATTAAAGGAGCAGATGGCAAATCTGAGGCATCAATATTCATCTGCCTTACACCACTTTCAAGATAATACAAAGTCTCTCCGTTGCCATCAATCCTTAAGCATAATGGAGAAGTTTGTTTATTAGGAAACACAAAAGTTTTTTCAATGCTATTTGTCAAAGTATTTATGACATCTAATTCCGCATAATAATCCCTTGTCCAACCTCCATTACAAAGCACCCAAAGTTTGTTGTTTTTATCAAGGATCATACTTTCCGGTTCCTGACCAACTTCAATAGAATCAATCACTTCATTATTTTCAACATTGACAACCATAACCTCATTACCTCCAATCCAGTTTGAAATAAATGCCTTATTAGCGCTTATGATAACTGCTTCTGATGATCGCCTCAGGTTTATATAATCAGAAATTGAATTATCAAGTAGATTGATAATTGCAACGGAATCAGAATACATACTGGTAACATATGCTTTATTATTATTAACGAATGAAATATTGCGAGGTGAGATTAGTCCGTTAATGGTTTTTATTGATTCCAGAGTGTTTAAATTTATGACTTCTATCTTTCCTGAGTTATTTACTACTATATATGCTTTATCATCGATAATATTCATGGAATTTGGAACATCTCCCAAGGGACGATCATTAATATTAAGAAACAGATCATTGTATATCTTTGAGGAGTCATACGAATAGAAAGAGAGTGAGCCATTTCCCCATCTGAAATTTCCTTCATTAATAATAAAAACACCACTGCCTGTAAGAAAGGAACCAGCTGGATCATCTGAAACTTTTGTGCATGAAACTATAGCAATATAAAGAGATGCCATTATAAACATTTTTTTCATAGAGTAACTATTTACTTATTATATATAAAATTTTTATTGAGTATGAACGTCCAGGTAGTGGATAATAGGCAATAGTCTGATAATTAACACCAAACAGATTATTAACAGTGAAATTAATATCAAGAGAATTGCCTCTAAGATTAAATTTAAAGCCTGATGTAATATTATTAAGAAAGTAATGTGGCAGATATCCGGAATTATCAACAGTAATATATCTTCTTCCAACAAGATTTGAAACCCACGAAAAATATAAATTATGGTTGTTCATCCGAAGAGAAGCATTTACTTGATTTTCCGGAACATACATCAGTTGTTTTCCTATATGAATATCATTATTATTATATGAACTGACAGTGGTTGCTTTTGTATATGAGTACCCTGCAATAAATTCAGACGAAATTTTATTTAATCTATAGTCTACTGATAAGGATGACTCCAGTCCTGTTGAATTAACATTCTGAATATTATCTGAAGTCCAATAAGAATATTCACCCGGATGCCATTGTATCATATCTTTGATTGTGTTACGGAAGACGGAAAGATTATAATGGACATCGAATCCAGGTGAAATTTTCTGTTTCATATCGTAACTTAGCTCATAAATGAATGCATATTCGTTTAGCAATTCGGAGTTGCCGCCTGGCAGCCAGAAAAGGTCGTTCATTGTTGGTATTTTAGAATTCCTGGAGATATTTGCCTTCAGAAAATATTCTTTTGCATCTATTAGCCTGAATTGAAATCCGGCTGAAAAATCAGGAATAAGTAATACATTATTATCAAAAATCTCACGAATGAGTATCATTGCACTAACCCTGTTATTCCCATTTCTTTCAGCAGATGCAGTTATAGAAGCATTATTGCGAGTTTCATTCTGTTTATAATTATTTGATTTAATTACATTTACTTCCTCATTTAAAATAACTTTAAGTGTTATGCTTTCTCCTAAACGGCTTCCCAAACCCGTTTTAATGACTAATGCTTCTGAAAGATTGCGGGAGTCTATTGAAGCAAGTTGGTTTGTATAATTCAGTCTGTTTAGCATCCAGGATCCGGTAAGAAAATAGTCGAATCTGCCCCTATCCAGATTATAATTCAGCATTGTTCGTAATGATTCGTCGAATTGCTTTTCTCCTGAATTGATTTGTTGAGATAACATTGAAGAAGGAAGATTTCTGTATGCTGACTGGTACCACAATCTTGCAGAAAGAATCTTTTTTGTTTTCCTGAAATAGAGTTCCTGTATAAAGCCGCGTTGTCTGACCTGACTGTTTAACCTTTTTTCCCAAACAGGTTCTGAGCTGACATCTGAATTTAAATAACTGAAATCGTTTTCCGATGATTGTAAAAAGGCTTTTGTAACAGATTGGAAATGGTTATTACCACTTTTAACCTTAACTAATCCGCTATATTTTCCATAGCTTCCAATACCGGGATTAACCGAGATCAGAGTTTCTTTCTTCCAAACTGGTTTTGTTTTGAGATTGATTATACCACCTATACCACCGCTATTTAATCCCATTGAAGCACCACCATAATAGATATCTATGTCATCAATAAAGCCAACCGGTATCAAAGAAAGATCAGATTGTCCCAACATAGGATGGTTTATATTTATATCATTCCATGCAATTTGTGTATGGTTTGAGCCTGTACCTCTGAATGAAGGTAAAGCTGTTCCACCCAATCCGTAACTTTTAATAAATATCGTTGAGTTATCTTCAAGTAAGTCTGCCAGTGTCCCATGATTATGATTCAAGAGTACTGAAGAATCGATAGTAACTTTCTTAAAACCTGCAGTATATGAATTGAGTCTCTTCCTGCTTATTACAACCTCTTTTATATTAATTGTATCAGAATAAGAGGATAGTTGTCCATGCAATGGCAATGAAAGAAAAAAGGTAATATATATTAAAGCGATTTTCAAATATTGATTTTTTTATCTGGCATTAATATCATGCACATTGAATAATTGAAATACAAAAACATATTCATCAGAAATTATGTCTGATAATCACAGCAATAGATGGAAATTAAGAGAGGAATCAATGTGTGATCCGGCGCTTTTTTTCCCGAAAGCTTTGAATATCAGACTTATCTGGCAGGTCTTCTGACTTATCCCGGTTTATGAAGCCTTCCCATCCCACAAAGCGGGACAGTGGCAGGATTTCATAAAACCATCATCGTTAAAACGATCAGGCATCACAGCAGCGGGTACTGTTGCGGATTCAAACCGCATTCCCTTTTCATTACAATGATTTTATTTCATTGTAACACCAAAACAAAGCAAAGATAAATAATTTTTTATTCTACGACCTGATCCATTGGGGTTAGATATTAACAATTATTAACAAAAAGATATTATGAACAGAACAGTTGAGACTGTCACGTACATAATAATATTAATGTGTCTGTTTCAGCAACTGAAATTTTCTTATAATTAAAATCATCTTTAAAATTAGCCCAGCGGGGAGTATATACCTGTCTTGCAGGAATGCCAGCTGTTCTAAGGGCAGCTACCGTAAATGTTGATTCTTCTCCGCATCTGCCTCTTGCTGAAAGAATTGTACTCATAGGAGCAGACGTTCTGGAATCTGCCGACAGATAGCTCACTTTTTCATGGCACCACTGATTGATCTCCAAAGCAGCTTCCATTACGTCTTTTTGCTTTACCCGATCAATTATCTCATCATAATATGCAATTCTGAACGAGTCAAGGGTTTCATTATTATATCCCATTTCAGATACTCCCACATGAATTTCTGACAATAAGTTCGGGAAAGATGTTAACCTGTCGTTTGAATTTTCCTTTACCAGAGTTCTTAACTTCAGACCATATCATGTTTGCTACTTTAGCAGCCATTCCTGACAAAGGTTTCCGAAGGCATGTTATTGGTGAAAACATCAGATCGAATCCGGTTCCTTCCTCCATTGAAACAACTGCAATATCCTGTGGAACGCGCAATTTCTTGTTCCGAAGTAAAGTCATTAATGGATAAACCAGATTTGCATTCATAATTATCATCACATCTGCCCGATAAGGAGGACGAAGATATTTTTCAAATTGAGCAAAGTCTATTTCGTCTCCACCAAAAGGCCTATCTAACTCGACTACAATGGGTTTGGCAATATCATGTTTCTGATCAAATGCATCAATAATATTCTGGATATCTGATACATCATTACGAAATGATTTTCGGTCAGATACAATAATAACGCTTTTATAACCCAGGTTATCAAGATGATTAACAATCAGATTGGCTCCTGCTTTGGTATCAGTACAAACTGTATTAAGTCGTAACGATTTGACAAATTTTTCAAGCAGAATAAATGGATAATCCGTTGCCCGTAATGTCCTTATAGTATTGTCATCAGCTGCATCTCCGAGAAGAATAAGTCCACTATAAAATTTTTTAAATGCACCAATAAGTCTATCATACCTCTGATCATTCGGATCTTTTGTCACAATTGAGAAACCTACTCCTATTCTTGAAAAAGATTTTTGAAGATGCTGAGTTATCTGAATAACAAAAGGGTCATTAAGAGAAGGTACAATTAAACCCATAACCCCTGGTTTCTCACTAACAGCTGATGTTTCATTATTTTCGTGCAGTGATTCAAAATAGCCCATCTGCCGTGCAAGATTGAGTACTTTTTCCTGAGTATCCTTTCTTATGCCCTGTTGATCGGCTTTGTTATTCAGAACCAGTGATACTAACGTACTAGATACACCTAGTCTGGCGGCTAAATCTTTATTCTTTATCTTTTTCCCCATTTCCCCATGTAATTGGAAGAAATAAATTTAAGGCTTTTTTCCAAGAAGTGTAAATAATTAATATTATTTAACAAATTAGTTACAATTGTCTACTTTTTAGAAGGATTAATTCCACGTTGTTTTGCGGCAGCTTCAAGTCGTTGCTGCCAGTTAGACTTTTTCACAGGCTTCTTTTTATTCTCTTCAAGTTTTGCTAAAACGGCATCCGGATTAATAAATTTTTTAGATATTATATTCTGCCCAAAAGTGATCATGTTTGCAAGAAAATAGTAATATGTAAGACCTGAGGAGAATTGGTTCAAAATCAACATAAACATAACAGGCATCATGTACATCATTAGTTTCATTCCTGGTTGATCTGCACCAGGAGTTGACCCTGTCATCTTCATAGTAAGTAACGTTGATGCTGTCATAAGCAAGGTGAACAGGCTCACATGGTCACCATACATCGGGATTGTGAATGGAAGGTGCAAAATTGAATCGTAGGTTGACAAGTCAGTTGCCCATAGAAAATGTTCCTGTCGTAATTCAATTGACACAGGGAAAAACCTGAACATGGCAAATAGGATAGGCATCTGAAGGATCATTGGAAGACACCCACCCATCGGATTAACTCCTGCCCTTTTATACAGGTCCATAGTTGCCTTTTGCTTCTTCATTGCATCTTCTTTCTTTGGAAATTTCTTTCCTAATTCCGCGACCATTGGCTTCAGAACCTGCATTTTTGCCTGCGACTGGGTTGACTTAAATGTCAGAGGGAATAGAGCTAGTTTGATAATTAATGTCAGTATTAATATAATAATTCCATAATTACCAATGAAATTGTCGAGCCAGTTAAAGATTGGAATGATTACAAACCTGTTTATCCAACCTATAATATTTTTACCCAGGAATACAAGGCTTTCGAGCTCAAAGCCTTCTTTTCTGAGAGTAGTAATATGGTTAGGACCATAATAGAGCTTCATGCTGATTAAATTTGAAGCCTCAGAATTAAAAGGGACACCAACCTCTGAAGTATAATATCTTATATATTTTGGGGAGCCAATTGTCCGTGTTGATGATACGGAGCCATTAATAAAGAAATCGTTTGTTAAAAGAACTGTAGAAAAAAACTGATCCTGAAAAGCGATCCATCTGAGTTTTGTAGTGATATCTTTTTTTTCTGTCTCTTTTTTTGATCTCAGTCCCAAATCTTCGACATCATCCTGGAAATACTTATACTTTATCGTTGAATAGTTTTCTTCATTATCCCTTCCTCTTTCCTGTTGTGGTATGTACATCTTCCAGTCTAAAGTAAGACTGTTCTGATTTGAGCCTATAATACTTTCCATCGATTTGAAAGTAACATCAAAGTCAACCATATACTTATCAGGTGCCAGTGTGTACTTATATTCAATATATTTATCGTCGCTGGCCAATAACCTCAAACTAACACTCTGGGGTTGTGTGGTTACAGTATATGATCTTCTTTCCGACTCAGGTTTAAAATATAGATTGTTGGTTTTAACAGCTTTATTGTCAGAAGTAAAAAAGTTAAATCCAAAAACAGTTGAATCACCTGAAAATAATATCAAAGGAAGAGAATCATAAGTCCTATAGTCTTTTAACCTGGCAGAATACACTCTTCCGCCCTTCAGAGAAATTTTTAGTTCAACCTTATTATTTTCAAGAGTAATAAATTCATTTTCACCTAAAGCCGCTTTTGCAAAAACTCCAAATTGATTAATATCTGTCGGAGCGGAAGGGATATTTGGTGAAACAGCTGCCGGGAGTGATTCGTGAGATATTACTGTATCAATCTCCTGTGCTTCTGGCTTTATACCAAGCTTGATATTTAATTCATTGATTTTAGAAATTGCATCTGGTTCATTAGGTTTAAATCTCAAAGCATTGATATACTCAGACCTTGCTGCTTCCAGTTCTCCATTGGCATAATGAGATTCTGCAACGACAATAGCTTTCTCATATTCTTTCTTTTGACGATTGCTATTTATAAGACTAAAACCAATAAATATTGCAAAGATCAGAATAAGGCCCGTAATTGTATTTTTATCCATTCTTCAAGTATAATTAAATTTTATATTTTAATATATAATAGTTGAAAAGCAATACAATGCTTATCAGATATCTATTCAATGCAAGCCTTTATAAAACTAACAAATAGTGGATGAGGTTTTATAACTGTACTGCTGTACTCAGGATGGAATTGTACTCCAATAAACCACTTATGATCAGGTATTTCAATAATTTCTACCAGGTTTGATTCAGGATTAATTCCAACGGGAACCATCCCGTTATTTTTAAAATCATCAAAATATTTGTCATTAAATTCATACCTGTGCCTGTGTCGCTCCACTATTTCAGTTTGCTTATATGCTTCGTATGCTTTTGAATTTTTGCTAATAATGCATTTATAGCCTCCCAGCCTCATAGTACCCCCTTTATCAATAATACTTTTCTGTTCCTCCATCAGATCAATTACCGGATACTTTGTTTTACGATTAATTTCTGTTGAATGAGCTCCTTCTAATTTCAGAACATTTCTGGCAAATTCAATAACAGCGCATTGCATACCCAGGCATATTCCAAGAAAAGGTATATTGCTTTCCCTGGCATATTTTGCTGTAAATATTTTACCTTCAATACCTCTTGATCCGAATCCGGGAGCAATGAGTATGCCATTAAGTCCTTTCAATTTTTCTGTTACATTATCTTCAGTAATTTCTTCTGAATGAATGTATTCAACATCAATCTCGCATTCATTCATTGCTCCGCTATGTATGAATGATTCTGCGATTGATTTATAGGCATCAGGAAGTTCAACATATTTCCCAACCAGCCCCACTTTTATAGAGTATTTTGGATTTCTCAGTTTTGTAAGAAATTCCCTCCATTCATACAGCGGAGGCTCACTTTCTATAGGTAGTGCAAGTTTTCTAAGGACTGTTTTATCAAGTCCTTGATTTAACATTTTGATTGGGACTTCATAGATAGTTGAAACATCAACTGACTCGATTACAGCATTTTCTTCAACATTACAGAATAAAGCTACTTTTCTTTTCAGGTCTTCATTAAGGTCTCTTTCTGTTCTCAGCACTAATACATCAGGTTGTATTCCTGTCTCAAGAAGTACTTTAACAGAATGTTGTGTTGGTTTAGTTTTTGATTCACCTGATGAAGAGAGATATGGTACCAGAGTAAGGTGTATAACAATACAATTCTGTGTTCCGAGTTCCCATTTTAACTGACGAACAGCTTCAATATAAGGAAGTGATTCAATATCGCCTACTGTGCCACCAATTTCTGTTATTACGATTTCAAATTTATTACCTGAAGTAACCAGTTTTATCCTTCTTTTTATCTCATCGGTAATATGTGGAATTACCTGGACAGTCTTACCAAGATAATCTCCTTTACGTTCTTTATTTATTACTGATTGATAAATCCGGCCTGTTGTGACATTATTTGCCTGGCTTGTAGGCACATTTAAGAATCTTTCATAATGTCCAAGATCAAGGTCTGTTTCCGCTCCATCCAGAGTTACGTAGCATTCCCCGTGTTCATAAGGATTAAGTGTTCCCGGATCAACATTAATATAGGGGTCTAGCTTCTGAATTGTAACTGAATATCCTCTGGCTTGCAACAGTTTAGCAAGAGAGGCGGAAATAATGCCTTTTCCCAGAGAGGAAGTTACACCTCCTGTTACAAATATGTATTTTACGTCTGCCAAAGCAAAAAAGTTTATTAGTTAGACTATTTTATCATTTTCATTAATCGTCAAGACCAGACTGGTCTATCATCCTGACTTTTTCTTCAAGCGTTTTGATCATTATTTTTGCATTTTCTATCTTATCTTCAACCTCTTTGATCATTGTATCAGCATTAGTTGATTTTGCAAAAAAACCAATATTATTTTCCCATAAAACAATATCACTTTCCAGTTGCTTTATCTTAGTAAAGAATTTATCCCTTTCATTCCGTACCTTTCTGAAGGCTTTTGGGTTTGACTTAAGATTATCAAGTTTGGTTTTATATTTAAGGATACTCTTATCCTCATCGCCAATTTTTAGTTTATCAAACTTCTTATTAAGAGCATTTCTATATTTATTGGTTATCTCATCTTTCATATTAAATGGAACAAATCCTATATCCGTCCATCTCCTTTGCAAATCTTTGAGCCGTTCAAAGGCAGCCGGCACGTCTGTCCCTGATTCAAATTTCTCCAATTCTTCTACAATGCTAAGTTTTGTCTTTAAATTATCCTCGTAGGAGGTATCGAGTTGAGCAAAATGATCGGCTTTCCTGTTAAAAAAGTGATCGCATGCTTTGCGGAATCTTTTCCAACATCTCTCTGATTGTTTACGTGGCACAGGTCCTATCTCTTTCCACTCTTTCTGGAGCTTAATCAAAGCGTCGGAAGTTGCTTTCCACTCAGAACTCTCCTCCATTGCCTCTGCTTTTATACATAATTCTGTCTTTAATTGAAGGTTATTCAATTGCAGTTCTTTATTATCAGCATAAAAACCTCTTTTCTTTTCAAAAAAGACATCGCATGCTTCCCTGAATCTAATATATACCTTGCTATTTTGTTTTTTCGGGGCAAAGCCTATCGTGCGCCACATTCTCTGTAAGGCAACAACTTTATCTGCTCTTTCATCAAAATCTTTGAAATTTTTAATTTCGAGTAAATTGACAGCTTCAACTTCCTCACAAAGAGCTAACTTTGTTTCCAGATTTTTCCGTTGGTCATCCTTCTGTTTCTCAAAATATTCATGATGTCGTTTATTTATCTGAGAGGTGGCTTCTTTAAATCTTTCCCAAATTTCATTTTTCGATTCCAGAGGCACGGGGCCAATTTCCCGCCATTGGTTATGAAAGTCTTGTAATAATCTAAAAGCATTTATTGGGTTTGGTTCAAGAAGAAGCTCTTCAGCCCTCTCACAAAGGAGTATTTTTGATTCTAGATTCTTTTTAAGATCCAGATCTCTGAGCTCTTTATTTATTTTGATATAATCGTAGAAAATCTCAACTGAATGATGATAATTCTCCCAAAGATCCTTTAAAGAAGATTGAGGTACAACACCTGTTGTATGCCACTCATTCTGAAGTGACCGAAAATCATGAAAAGTTTTGTTTATTGATTCCTCCCTGTTTACAAGATCCTTGATATTATCAATAATATCATATTTCTTTTTAAGGTTTTCATGCTTTTCTGCTTCCTGAATCTTATTTAAGTCTGTTCTTTTCTCTTTATACTTTTCAAGCAATTGTTTAATACGTGCATCATCCGGATCAATCCATGCTCTATAATCTTCAATTTTTCCACCACTCTCAAGGTATTTGTTCTTTCTATCATCCTCTTCAAGTTTTAATTTTTTATAGAATAGTGATTTAATTCGATCTACATCATCCCTGATTTCTGCCGTAGGACGGTTCTCTACGATTAGCCCGAGGGTATCCACCAGTTCATGCTTGGAATAGCCAGAATAATCTACCGGAGGAAGTTCAACATCAGATAGCTCTTGCTTCTCCTCCTTTACAGATTCTTCCTCATCTATTTTCTCAGACTTTTCCTGGTCTGCATGCTCAGCCTTTTCTTCTTCTGATTCCTTTTTTGGTTCTAAGTCTGGTTTTTCAGCTTCCTCCAGAGAGTTAATTTCTTTCGCGTTTTCCGCTTGTGTGGCATCCTCAGATTCGGTTGCTTTATCAATAGCTCCGAGTTGTTCTTCACGAACAGAGTCATCCGGATTTTTCTTGGTCATATTCAATCCTTTTATATTTCAGCTCTTTATCAGCATCCTTCACCATGGCAATACATGGAATTTTCAGAGTACGAAAATATTGAAATATTTAATAAAACTCAAAGTTTTAGCATAAATAAATGTGAGAATCAGACATTAAGCCAATTCAAGTCATTTTAGAAGAAAACTATACTGGTACTGAAAATTAGTTTTCATTGTAGATTGAACAGATGTTTTAAAGATAAATTATATATTCGGAAGGCTATATCAGGGCACCCTGAGCGTACTCATTAATAAGTAATGAGTTATAATTATCTTTTATTTTTTGAAATCAGATACCTGAAAGGGTTAACTATTTTTTGAAGAAGTCTGATATCTTCTGTTATAATTTCAGCTGTACCTTGCATTTCCTGATTAAAATCAAGTTTGCGGTTATATAAAGTAGTAAGCCCATTAGGAAGATCTACCTCAATAGTATAGGCATCACCTGCTGGTACAAGCGAAATAGTTTTTATCTTTCCTCTAACCATTCCATATTCCAGATATGGATAGCTGCTAAGTTTAATATTTACATCCTGTTCGATTTTAACTTTTCCTGATCTTTGCATTTTAAGTTTTATCCGGCCAATATATCTCCCTGGGTTCTCGGGAACTATAGCAAGAACAGGTTCATCTTTAATTACTGATTGATTCTCACTCCAGAATTTTGTAAAAGTTACAATACCTCCGATAGGTGATATCAGGAGATAGTTATTCTCCCATATTTTAATCTGAGCATATAAATTTCCAAATGACTCATTCAGAGAAGAATAAAGATACTCTGTCTCCTCTGCTTTTTTTAGAGAATATTCTTTAAGAAGCTCTGCCTCATTTGTCTGATCAATTATTTTAGCTGAGATTTCATTCCGGATCGAATTTAAATCTATCTTCTGCCTAAGTAAGGTTTGCTCGGATTTATCCAATTCACCAGCAGGGATAGCTGTATCAGCTTTGAAAAGTGAAAGAGATCGTTGATGTCTTATCGAATCGAGGATCAGATTCTCAGAGTAAAGTTTTGCAGTCTGTCTCAAACCATTAATGTAGATGGCTATCTGAGATAATTTGTCTCTCGAAGAATTAATTTTATTTCCATAAAGGTCGTTTTTAATAAAATTCTGATACTCCAACAATGACTTTCTGAAGGTTCCATAATATATCTGCAATTCACCAAGCTCAGCCATTTCTGGTAAAGATTCTATAGACAGAGAATTAATTTTTGTAGTAGTTTCAATAAATTTTCTAAGAGTTTCTATCTCAAAAATTGATGCAGCAGTCTCCATAACTGCTAATATCTGTCCTTTTGAAACTACTTCTTTATCATTAATATTCAGACGTTTAATTCTGCCAGAAATTTTTGATACAAGTGTTATAGGTGGATTTTCAGTAGTAATTTCAATTTGTGCAGGGATTGTATCTGGATACCTGATCAACCATGCAAAGAGAATAAATAGTACAAATACTGAAAACATAACAGTAGTTCCCCATCTGAGAATTTTTTTAGGAGGATTTCCCATAATCTCTTTAACAGGATCAGAGTATAATATTTCCGGTTTGCGGTCTTTCATTTATTTCAACTAATTACCTAATTCAAGTTGATTTTTAACAAGATTATAATAGGCTCCTCGTTTTCCGATAAGCGATTCATGAGTACCTGTTTCAACTATTCTGCCACTATCCAGAACAACTATTTTATCAGCATCTTTCACTGTACTTAGTCTATGAGCAACAACTATTACTGTCTTACCTCTAAAAAAGCCGGCAAGGTTTTCAACAATAACTTTTTCATTGTTAGCATCAAGCGAATTAGTAGCTTCATCGAAGAAAATAAAATCGGGGTTTTTATAAATTACTCTGGCAATTAGAAGGCGTTGCTTCTGCCCTTCACTTAATCCATGACCATTTGCTCCTATTTTGGTATTATAACCCAGTGGCAGTGACTCAATAAATCCTTTTATGTTGGCAATTTCAACTGCGCTTATCAATCTCTCCTCATTAATATCCTCTGATCCGGGAGCAATATTTGCTGCAATAGTATCAGGAAATAAAAACCCATCTTGCATAACGGCTCCAACTTTTTCCCGCCATATTTTCAGGCTAAGATTGGACAACCTGGTATCGCCAATGAGTATCTCCCCTTTAACTGGCTGATAAAACCCAAGTAACATTTTAAGTAAGGTAGTTTTACCACTACCACTTGTCCCTACTATTGCGGTTATCTTATTCTCTTCGATAAACAGGTCGGCATCCTTTAGAGCAAAAGGTGAGCGTGGTCCCTCATATTGATAAGAAATATTATTTATATAGATATCTTTTTTATCAGGAAGCTTACGTACCTTCATTTCAGGATTTGGTTCCTCATTATCCATATGATGAACTTCAGATAGCCGGTCGAGACTCATTCTTGCATCCTGTGACATTCGAAAGAAACCTATTATCTGGCTTACAGGAACATTCAGCTGACCAATTATGAACTGAACGGCAAGCATCATACCAAGGGTCATATTACCTTTAAGAACTGCAGTAGCGGCAACAACAGTAATAAAAACGTTAGTTACTTCATTAATAAATGTAGCTCCGGCTGATTGATATTGAATAATACTTAATCCCTTAATCTTTAATTTAAAAAGGATGGCTTGAAGCTTCTCCCAATCCCATCTCATGCTTAATTCGCTTTGAGTGAGCTTTATTTCCTGCATTCCGTTTACTATGTTAATTAGTTTGGTCCCTGATGCAGACATTTGCTTAAAGCGTTGATGATCAAGCCTCGCTCGCGATTTCATAAATATTGAAACCCAGGCTATGTATAATACTGATCCCGTAAGAAATAAAAAAAGTATTTTAATACTGAAGATAAAAAGTACAATACCAAATATGAAAAGATTAAAAAACGAGAATAGAATATTCAGGCTTGCAGAAGTGAGAAATTCTTCTATTCTGTTATTATCCTCAATACGTTGAAGAATATCACCAGTCAGTTTTGTATCAAAAAAAGAGACTGGTAACGACATTAATTTTTGAAGGAATCCGGCAATAATAGCAACATTTACCCTGGAACCAATATGAAGTAGTAACCATCCTCTGATAAATTCTACAGACATTCTGCCAATTAGCAATGCAAGTTGAGCAAAAAGAATCAGATATATAAATCCTATATCGTTATTATTCAGGCCAATATCAATAATTGACTGCGTTAAAAACGGAATAATAAGCTGAATACAACTTCCAAGGAGTAAACCCAAAACCAGCTGAAAGAAATATTTCCTATATAATCTGAAATATTTATACAGAAATTTAAAACCGGTAGTTACTTCAGCATCATGTTCAATATCATAGAGTGCCGGAGTAGGTTCAATTATCAAAACAAGCCCGGCCGGTTTTCCATCACTAATTGTGGAGGTCCAGTTTTTTACAAATTCTTCACGGCTATATTTTACTAATCCTAAAGCCGGATCTGCAGCCCATATTTTATTCTTTTTTATCTTATAAACAACAATGAAATGTTTCTGACGCCAATGGACAATGCATGGTAATGGAACATTCTCCTCCAACATATCCAATGGGATCTTAACTCCAATAGTCCGAAATCCGACAGAATCTGCGGCTTCAGAAAGTCCAAGAAATGATACTCCTTCCCTGGTAATATAACACTTCTTTCGAAGAGAGTCAAGTGAAAAACTCATCTTGTAAAACCCTGCAATCATCTTAAGACAAGCAGGTCCGCAATCCATTGCATCGGGTTGTTTTACAAAAGGGAAAGACATTTTTAGTTGAAGGAAATTTGTTTATAAGTAAGTAAAGATATTTATATTTTGAATAAGATTAGTCCGCAATCTGTATAAATTCAAAACCTGTAGAGATATTAAAAACAGTTTTGGATTGTGGAAATATTATATTTGCCAATTGATTCTTCTAATCATAAGGGGTTGACTTTAAGAATTTCAGATATAAACATAATTGAGGGTGTGCGAAAGCAGGATGACAAGGTCCTGAATTGGCTATATGACAACTATTTACAATCCATAAAAAATTACGTACTTAAAAATAGCGGTTCAACAGAGGATGTTTCTGATGTCTTTCAGGATTCAATAATAATACTATACAAACAGATAACAGAAGATAATTTAAATTTGACAACAGATCTTAAAGGTTATTTTTTTGGTGTTGCACGGAATGTCTGGAATGCTCAGCTAAGGAAAAAAAGGAGAACTACTGAATTGGAATTTGATCTTGTAGAAGATGAAGAGCTTGAAGATAAGAATGACCTAATTCTAGAGAGGATTGTGAGTAGAGCTTTTGAAAAACTCAAACCGGATCAGCAAACAGTTCTAAGTTTATTTTCAGAAGGGCTATCATATGAAGAGATCGCAAAAAAAATGGATCTTAAAAATGAGATATACGCAAGAAGAAAGAAATACTTGTGCAAAGAAGTTCTGCTGGAGAAAGTCAAAAAGGATCCTGAATATCAGGAATATTTACGTTTTCTTAAATAGACCATGATTGAGACTAATATAATCATGAAAACAATAACAGCAAGAATAATCAACTGTCTTGTATAATACAAAGGAGCATTACTCCCATAAATTACCAGAGTTGCCCAGAAATAGGGATGTGATCTTAACTGATCAGCCTTTTTTAAGTAGGCTATTCGTGCTTTTTTTAATGCAACGCTTTTAGAATTACCCTTCTTAAGATTATCATAGAACATCCTGATAATTTCGGTACCGGATCTATCCTCAATCTCCCACATCGCCATCACAACTGACTGACTACCTGAATATATAAAGCCTCTGGCCAGACTCAATATCCCTTCACCTGATGACAGGAGGCCGGAACCCGTATTGCATGAACTAAGCACTACCATTTTTGCCTTCAGAGGTATTCCATATACTTCATATGTATTAAGATAGCTGTCATATAGTGTATCATTTTCTGAACTAAAAATCAGCTTAGAATGCATTGGATCTTTATCATTCAATATAGTATGCATAGCCAGATGAATAATGTCATATTTAACTGATTCTGTTTTAAAAGCAGATTCTGTTGCTTCATTATTAATTAAAAGTTTGCCACCTGTAATATCTGATACATATTCTGCCTCAATTCTGGCATAGGGAAGATTAGGAAGAAAATCCATTTCTGCCTGTCGTTTCATTAACACTGAATTGATTTCAATAGGTTTTGAATAATCAGGAGCAAATGCAATCACTTTATTACCTGGGTTACATTTTCTTCTTTCAGATTCAGCCATAAAAGTTGCAGAATATGTATAAGAAATATCAAAATCATTCATCATGTAAGCAAGTTCACGGTATAAAATTCTTTTTCCTGAAAATGAAGCCGTTGGCAGTGCTTCAAATGGCAAATATGAAAGGATATTATCAGGAGAGATTAATATCTTATCAGAAATCAGGTACTCTCTTACCGGATTTATAAGGGTCATATACAAATCATAACCGATTGACTGATACTTTTCAAATGCATCATGTGCATTATCCGAAGGCAATGGCATCGACAATAGGTTTCGGAATTGCTTGATATTATTGAAAAATGAGGAATCAACATGGAATGATAATAGTTGTTGGTTTTTCCTGTTTGCAACGAAAATATATAATAATGTATCTGATACAATATAATTTAAATAATTTCCTTTACGTCCGGTTACTTTAGCAATATCTTTAAGGCCAATTACCTGGGTATTGTACTTTAATGTATAATAATCGGGATATTTCCTTTCAAAAACAATAATAAGGGAATCCCGTACTCTTGTAGTTTTTAAAAGGTTCTCTCGCAGGTTATTAATAAGAATTGTATCAATTACTTCAACTGTGTTCTCTTCGTCAATACGTGCATGATAGAGGCTTATATCCCTTTGAAGTTTTCTTTCAAGATCCGCTATATCGTGAGGTATATGAAACTGAGAAGCTTTCAGTTCCCTGGTAGAGGCCAGTAACCCTGCAACTTTACTTTTTTCTGAATATTCAAATGCTTTTTCGAGAAAATGATAGTCAGAAGTTTTAGCATAGAGAATGTTCAAATCTCTTATAGTATTTAGATAGGAATCTCTGTATTTGTCACCAAGAACCAACCTGCTCTCCTCTTTACTGATATTTATCCTGACTTTTTCGAGCAATGAGACTATTAACTCAGATGTATTGGATGCAGCTATAAGTATTTTGATATCAGATAATCTCCTATAAAGATCCCAAAGGATTTTGTATTTTGCATTAAGTAACTTTAAAGATTTCTTATCAGGTTGTACAAGTTCAATAGCCGGATTATCAAATGGACCATGTGTAATTTTTTGTTCACCTTCAGAAAAAAGCAAAGACTGTATTATCTCAAGTGCTTTCTCCGATTCTCCTGCTTCTGTCAGTGAAAGAGAGTATCCTATAAGTACTGAAGATTTAAATAGCTGGTTCTGTTCGTTCTTTTTTAAATAATCCAAACAACTGGTATAATATTTTAACGATTTATTATTATCAATTTTATATTCCCTTAAATATTCTGCATAGTTTTTGAGTACATCAAAATAGCTATGCGAGCTATCTCTGTTATTCGATTTTGATCTTGCAAGTGCATCGGCAAGTAAAGCTTCTCCTTTTTTTATTTTTCCGGAATTACCAAGGATAATTGCATAACTATTTACAATATTGTAGGCTAATGAGGAACTATTAGTCACAGCCATGGAAATGCCCCTGCTATAATATTCATCAGATTTCTCAGCAAATCCCAGAGCTCCATTGGTTATTGCCAGACTATTCATCAAATTAATGTAATTATCATTACGGCTTAAGTCATTTTGCTTATATATCGATTCGGCTTTATCTAAGTATAACTTTGCTTTTGAGAAATCAGCCTGTCTGTTATAGCATACGCCTAAGTTAATATATAAACTTGCCACAATCTCAGGAGAAGCGATGGCGAGGTTTTTATTGGCAATTGCCAGTGCAATATTTGTGTAATTAATAGCCTTTTCATACTCCTGAAGTTCAATATAAGCTATTATAAGGGTTGAATATGAACTTAACAAATCAGGATTAAACTCGCCAAAAACTTCTTTTTCAATTTCAAGAGATCTCAATGAGTAATATTCATTTTTTGTGAAATCACCGAGATAATAATATGCTACGCCAAGATTATAAAGGGCATTTATAAATCGCCTATCGTACTCCCTAATATTTTCCTTAATATCTATTGAGAGATTCAAATATTTAATTGACTCATAATAATCTTTAATTAGCATATAATATACACCTATTAAATAATAGGGTTCAGACAACACATTTTGGTTACTTATATTATTAAAATCGATTATTTGAATTATACTATCAACAACATTACTACTTTTATCGTAATCACTTTTTGTTAGTAGCCTCTCCAGAGAAATACTAAGTCTCTTTATTTCGGTTGATATTATACCATTTTCTTCCTGGAGAATAAGTTCAGTTGGATCTTGTTCTGATATTGATGTAAAAGAAACTATAGAGCCTGGACTGGCATTAGTAAGCATGAATACGATTAGCATAAAAAAGCATAAAAACAGCTTTAGTTGTTGATCTTTCTTTATCATGTACTTTTCTTAATAACAACATCATAAATATCCTAATTTAAGCTTATATAACCAAATCAATACTAAGGAGTACTTTTCACTTTTCTAACTACCTGATTATCTGAATAAAGAAAAATATATTTAAAATAATTGATTTTTTCATGTCACAAAATGATATCATCCGACATGTAATAGTATAGAAGATAAAATAATTGCGAATTACCCTGAATTAGTATCAATTTAAAAAAAAGAATTATGAAAACCCTGAATTTTGATTTGACAAAAGACATTTTCAATGAATTTGAACTTTCAAATGAAGAGATGATTTGTGTTCGTGGTGGGGAAAGTGACCCAATTTCATTGCCAAATAATCCACCTGTCAGAATCTGACAACAAAAATATTTTTTCTGTTTAGCTAACACAGGAACCGATAATATAGAATAACTAACCAAACTGTTATAACATCGGTATACTTAAAGTTTGGATATAAAAGGTTTTGAAGCTTAATGCTTGTTGCAAAGTATTTTGAGAACAAAATACGAATTAGTTGACTGTATAATAGTTAATTAAGTGGTTTGTTTTTAATGAAAATTTAAATTATAGTTATAAATAGAATCTATGAAAACAATTGATTTTTCATATTTCATCGAAAGGTACAATGCCGGAGAGATGAGTGAAGCAGAAAAAAAATGGTTCCAAAAGGAGCTTGATGGAAACGAAAAACTTAGTAATGAGGTTAATCTCAGAAGACGTACTGATGATGTTCTCATGAACCGTGACATTATCTCTTTAAGGAATAAACTCTCTGAAATTGCCAGGAAAAAAGAAACAGATGTACCTGCTAAAAGTCCCGGGAAACAATTTTATCTGAAATACGTCGCTGTGATTTCAGGATTGATTCTTATAGGTAGTATTACTCTGTTTTCAGGGAAAAAGCTTAGTAATAAGGAAATTATAAGCAAATATTATAAAGCTTATGAGCCTCCTAGTGCACAGCGGTCAGTTCAGACAGAATTAAATACTGACTTCATTTTGGCTTTGGAATTTTACAATACAAATGACTATGAGAACGCAGCTGTCCATTTCAAAAAAGTACTTGAATGTAATCCCAAAGATATGCAATCGGTCTTTTTAAATGGTGTTTCAAATTTTGAGGACAAAAAATATCCGGATGCAAAACAATCATTCGATATAGTTATTAACGACAACAATAACCTCTTTATAGAAAATGCTGAATGGTACCTGGCGTTGTGTTACATAAAGACTGATGATATGGAGAAAGCTATACAACAGTTAGAAATAATTTATGAAGAGGGTGGTATATATAAGGATGGTGCAAAAAAGATAATAAGAAAATTAAAATAAGTTAAGATAATATACCACTATATGTTTGATTTTTTTGATAATGATGTTTGCGCTGGAGAAAATTCGGAATTAATAAAAGAGGATAAGGGGAAAGCTATGAATTCATTAGAGAATATTTTGATTAACTGTCCTACATTATTAACAGGGATGTCGCATGAAATGAGAACACACATGAATGCAATCGTTGCTTTTTCATTTCTAATGAAAGAAAGTGACAATGACAATCCTGAACGTGAAGAATTCAGTAATCAGATTTTAAGTTCATGTGAACAACTAATAAGCCTTTTTGATAGTTTTCTTGATTCGGCTATAATTGATACAGGTAATTCGAAGTCCGAATCAAAAATATGTAACCTCGATAATGTTCTGGATGACCTTCTTTCAGAATTCAGGGATGTTTTAAATAAAGAAGATCATAATAATGTGGAACTCATAACTGAGATCCAGTTTTCTAATTCTGCAGAGGTTTTTATTGATAAAAACAGGGTTTTCAGGGTTATTCGCAGTCTGTTTCAAAATTCAATAAAAAACACAAAATCAGGATATATTAAGGTTGGTTATTCTTTCAGGGATGACAAATTAACCTTCTATGTTCTCGACTCAGGCCAGGGTTATTTCAAAAGCAAGGAATTTTTTCACTCAGAGGATCTGAATGAATCGCTTCTTCGTCATAATGATACATATACAGCGATCAATATAACCCTGGCCAAGAAAATTATTCAAATGTTAGGAGGAACTATCTGGATTGAATGCAATGGTCTGACGGGAGCAGGAATTTATTTCTCTATCCCCGCCAAGGTGGTAATTAACTCCGACATTAACATAAATAAATTTGTCAATTCAATGATCGCTATCTGATAAACGCATTTTTTCGATGTCTGAATGCAATCAGCATGAGAGCAAATGGCTGTCTCACCAATAGGCAGCCATTTTTTATTTTTTCTTCTCAATAATCTTAGCTTCTGTCCTTCTGTTTAGTTTTCTTCCTTCAATAGTTACGTTATCTCCTACTGGAAATTGGTTTCCGTATCCTTTATGCTTAAGTCTTTCTGAAGGTATTCCTTTGCTAATAAGATAATTAACAACTGACAGTGCCCTTTTTTCGGATAATTCAAGATTATGCTCATCTGATCCCGTTGAATCCGTATAACCAGAAATTTCAATAATTATATCTTCATTATCTGAAAGAAGGTCCACCAGGTTGTTTAATTCTGACACTGATTCCTTCTTCAATTGCCAGGAGTCAATTTCATAAAACACATTTGATAGTTGCATCTTTTCTCCTATTTTAATAGGGTTCAAGCTTATTCTTTTTACAAATGGTTCAATAAAGGTATGCTCTCCTTCAAACATAAAATTCTCTGAATAAAAGAGATACCCAGCTTTGTTCACATTAATCCCATAATTATAACCGGAAGGTAGACAGACCAGAAAATTCCCTGATCTGTCAGTAGAGCTTTTTATGGTTATCTTACCTGTTGTAAGGTTAATTAATTCATAATCAGCTTTTAATAATTTCCCAGTCTCCTTATCGTAAACTCTACCCTTCATATATGATACTGGTGCTGGCCTAACAGATTCATAAAGATAAAAAGAGAAAATATCTTTTCCATTTAACTTATCTCTTATTGATGAAAAGAAAGCTTTTTGCCCACCTGATTCGATTACAAGTCCCATTTCATCATTATATGAATTTATTGGATAGCCCAGGTTTTGTGGTTCTGTCCATGTGCTGTCATCATTCATCCTGCTAATATAAATATCAAATCCTCCCATGCCTACTCTGCCATCAGATGCGAAATAGAGTGTTCGTCCATCAAAATGGATAAATGGCGACATCTCATCTCCCATAGTATTTAATACTTTCCCCATATTGACAGGATTGGACCATAAGTTTTTCTCATTCAGTATTGAGAACCAGAGGTCCTTTCCTCCATAGCCACCCGGGCGATTACTTGAAAAAAACAGAATCCTTCCATCTGCACTTATGGAGGGCTGAGATTCCCACGAGGATGTGTTCACCGGGTATCTAAGGTTTGATGGTTCTGACCATTTTCCATCATTATAAGCTGAGAAGTATAGGTCACAGCTGCCTAATCCTCCAGACCTGTTACAAGCTGTGAAGAACATATAATTTCCGTTAGATGAGATGGTTTGAGCCCCTTCGTTTTGAAGTGTATTAAGCGGAGCACCTGCATTAAATGCTTTTTGCCAGTAATGATCTGTAAAATAACTTATGTAAAAATCCTCATGAGCCTGTTTAATAGAACCAGTACCATCTCTATGAGCGGGTTGTCGCGTAAACATCATTGTCTGACCATCTGCTGTTATTGAGGGCCAGTATTCATCATCCTGTGTATTTATTGAACTTCCGACACTTTCAGGACTAAAAGGTACCGGGTTCTTCATAGCTTCTAAAGCAAATTCACAGTTTTTTGTGTTTTTTATTGCATTGGTTATATTCTTTTCTGACATGCCTTTCTGAGCGAGATAAACATTAAAATGAATAAGTGCATTTTGATAATCGCCTGACATCATTTCAGAAGTAGCAATATTGAAAAAAACAGGCTTAAAAAACATCGAATCTATCTTTACAGCAGCCTTATAATTAGTTGCAGCCTCAGAATATCTTTTTTGTTTCGACATCAGTTCTCCAAGCATCATATAAGCTTCATAGAACTTTTGATCGATAGAAACGGCTTCTTTAAAACTATTCTCAGCTTTATAATAATTAAAGTAATCATACGCTTCAACTCCCTCTTTATATACCTTCAGGGCCTTATTGGAAGATGTATGAAAACCTTGTGAAAAGCCTGTAAGTGTGACCAAACAGAAAGTTGAAGCTAAAAAAATAATAAAAAGATTCTTCATAAAAGATCTACGGTATATGCATGTATTTGTGCACCTGAAGAGATATTCGCCAAACAGAATACTTTTTGATATATTCAATAATTTCAGGAATAATGGTTTCGAATCTGCTCCATTCTGGTTGCAGAAATAATCTGCATTTTTTGCTAACCATTTTACGATATTTCTCAGCCCACTCAAAATCATTCTTATTCTGGATAATTACTTTCAGCTCGTCGGCCACTTCACAAATTTCATTTACCGGTGGCATATTTCTTTTCGGTGAGAGACAAATCCAGTCCCATTCTCCGCTTAAGGGATATGCTCCGGATGTTTCAATAAAAGTAAGAATATTCCTTTTCTTCAATCCGGAACATAAATAATTAAGATTCCACATAAGCGGTTCACCTCCCGTAACAACAACAGAATCTGTGCCAGAATTTACAACATGGTCAATAATAATATCTGACTCAACCATTGGATGAAGCTTTGGGTCCCATGAGAAAGGAGAATCACACCAGCTACATCCGACATCGCAACCTCCTAACCTAATAAAATATGCTGCTTTACCCATATGATAACCTTCGCCCTGTAAAGAAAAAAACTCTTCAACAAGTGGTAATTTTGTTCCATTTGATATTACAGTTGATTTTTTAGCCATTTTTTCTGTTAGCTTTAGACAGATAATACCACTTATCGATAATTTCTCTCAAAAAAAGATTGACTTCATAAACTTTATTTCCCATTACCAAAAAGCATTTTATAATCCCTGGGAATTGCTGCTTTAACAAATCTTTCCGGAATTATTTTCCAGTTATTTAATGGTTCCGGCGTTACAGTTTTTTTTGTTTCGATTGATTTTAAAATATAATACCTCAGATCCCTGTCTGTTGATGACAATAGCCTGGATCTGAGTTCATCTTTATCAATTCCTGCACCTTCTGTAAAATGTCCTCCTCCCCCATTTCCACGGTATGAATTAACGGCTACCTTATACATTTTACTCTTTTCAAATGGTTTCCCTCCGGTAAACCTCTTAATAACTACTCTTTTCCCCTCTGGTTTGGTAACGTCTACAGTGTAATCAATTCCTGCAGCTGAATCAAAATTGTAAGGTTGATTTCTAAGGTATGCTCTTCCATTAGTTAATAGAGGCTTTCCATCTTTCCCGGTCCGTAATTTAAGCAATTCATCCCCTGGAGAATTCATTTTATTAAACCATTTCGAATATGAAAACTCAAGATACTTATGAACTTCTTCTCCTGACAAAGTCATTGTATAAAGCATATTTTCAAACCTGTAGAGTTTGAACATATCACCAACTGTTATTGGACCCTCAGGAATCTGAACATCAAATGACAATGGAGCAGCAAAAGAGATGTCGGCTCCTGTTATTTCAAGTTGAATAGAATGAATCCCGTCAACAAAAGCCGAAGATCCGAAATATGAATCTCGTGATGAGATGGTTGCAGATGAATTACCGATAACCTGATTTACATAACTATCAATTTTTTCATGTTGTGGTTTGAATTTGGAGATAAATTCCGGGTCGGGTTCAAAATCAGATACATTAATTATCTTACCAGTAATTTTTTTCTCTCTATTTCCATTAATTTTCATTGAAGAAAAAACTATATCTGCCTGGGCTATCTTTTCCGAACGGCTACCACCATTAAGTATTAGTATGGTATCTCCAACCATGTTAATAAATTGTTCATTGGCAACTCTATGATCATGGCCATTAAAAATCACATCGAAGCCGGGAACGTTATAGGCAACAGCCGCGGAGCCATTTTCATATAATTGATCACCTTTTTCAAAAGTTACATTGGATCTGTCCCAACCGGAATGGAACAGTCCCACTACCAAGTCAGGTTTTTCATGTAAGATTATTGGCATCCACAATTTTGCTGTCTCAACCATATTCTGAAACTCAATTCCTGCATAGAGTTCCTGTGGCAGCCAGTTTGGAATTGCCGGTGTCACCAGTCCAAAAACTGCAATTTTAAGTCCTCTTTTTTCTATGATATAATAAGGTTTAAAATATGGCTTTCCTGACTTTATATCTATTGCATTTGCAGCTAACAGCGGAAAGTTATATTCTTTAACTAACCTGTCATAAACGGCATGACCTGCCTCTATATCATGATTACCTACAGTTCCTGCATCATATCCCATATAATTCATTATTTCAGTCAAAAAATGTGGTGACACAGTGTCAATAAAATTGTAATAGTATACTTCCGGCTGCCCTTGCAAATTATCTCCATTATCAAGAAGAATTGTCGCATCCTTTTCCTTTCTTATCTGCCTGATATAGGCAAGAGAGGATGCCATAGAAACGTCTATTTTTTCTTTTTCGATATAATCATATGGAAGGATAACTCCATGAACATCTGTAGTTTCAAGGATACTGATACTCTTAGAACCTGTCCCTGAACAAGATGACAGGAGCAGTATCAGTAAAGATTTTAAAAGCAGCAGGCCTAATGTCCTTTTTTTCATACTAATAATATATATTATTCATTTACAAGATCATAACCATCCATTTTACTATTTTCAAGTTGAGAAATTCCATAAAAGATTTTACTCATCATAAAGAATTTAATCAATCTCCAAACTTATAAAAGTTTAACCATTTATAATTAATATATTTTATGTTATTGATCATTTCGTACCGTTAATTATATTTGTTGTAAATTCTAGAATATGGTAACAACAGGTCTTGAAATAATTTTGGATCATTTCCCTTCAGCATTGAAAGGAAAAAGAATTGGAATTCTATGTCATTCTCCGAGTATTACAAAAAATTTTAAACATATAACTGAAATATTCTATTTACGTAATGATTGCCGGTTATCTGCAATATTTGGTCCGCAACATGGTATTCATGGTCAAACACAGGACAATATGATTGAATGGCAAAATCAGATGCATCCTGTCTTTAATATCCCTCTATATAGTTTATATGGAAAGCACAGGAAACCGTCACCTGAAATGCTTGAAAACATAGATGTTCTATTGATTGATTTACAGGATGTTGGAGCAAGACTATACACATATATCTGGACAGTTAAGCTATGTATTGAAGCTTGTACTGAAAAGGGTATTCCAATATGGCTTTTAGATAGACCAAATCCTATTGGCAGGCTCCCATTTGATGGACCTGTATTGAAAGAAAATTTTTTTACTTTCGTGGGCGGAGCATCAATTCCTTTATGTCACCGGATGTCAATTGGTGAAATAGCATTATGGATAAAGGAGAAATATTACCCGGCATGTGATCTTAACATTGTCTGGATGAAAAACTGGAGGAGGTCTTTGTTATTCAGTGAAACCGGTCTTCCATGGGTATTACCATCACCAAACATGCCTACTCTCCAGGCAGCTATTGTATACCCGGGGACAGTCCTCATCGAGGCACTTAATATTTCTGAAGGCAGAGGAACGACCATCCCATTTGAACTATTTGGCGCCCCATTTATTGATTCAGAAAAATTAAAAAATAATCTTGAGAACCGTAAAATTAAAGGATGTGCTTTCAGAACTCATAGTTACATTCCTACTTTTCATAAGTTCAGTGGTGAACTTTGTAATGGGCTACAGATACATGTTACTGATATAAATCTATACAAACCGGTTGTTACTGCATTAGAAATATTTGATGCAATTATTGAAACATCTCCACCCGATTCTCTCAAGTTCAATATGCCACCCTATGAGTATGAATATAACCTGATACCTTTCGACATATTATCTGGAGATGAAGGTATGAGGGAGTCATTGATAAACAGAAATAATGTACAAATTGAGAAAGAGAGATGGGCGAATGAAATAGAAGCATTCAAAAATGAATTCAGACACTTTGCTGTTTACCCTGAATAATCATTTTAAATTTGTTATTCTATTTTATTATTTTTCGGGAAGGTGAGCTATTAATTTTTCAATAAGGTTTTTTGATAAAATCGGTTTAATTATGTAGTCATCAAACCCAGAGTTAATAATTTCTTCCGTATCACCTATAAGCCCATAAGCCGTTTGAGCAATAATTATAATATTATCCCGGAATTCTCTGATTTTTTTAGCAGATACATAACCATCAATAATAGGAAGCTGTATATCCATCAAAATAATATCAATATCAGGGTTCTTAAGAGCAATATCAATTGCTTCCTGCCCATCACCGGCATTCAATAAAATCAATCCTGATTTTTCAAGTATCTTATTAAGATATAATCTGCTTGAAAAGTCATCTTCAACAATGAGAATTTTACGTCCTTTCAGAACTTCATTTCCCATTTCGTATCTTATTATTCGAAAAGTCCATCATCCCTTAGTAGAAGTAAAATTGCCGAATGTGGTATAACAATATATTTTTCTTTATTGAATTCAACTTCAATTGCGCTATTCTGAAGGTAAACAGCCTGATCACCCTCTTTCGGTTGCAGAGGAACATACTTAGGCTCATCAGATCTGTTTTTCCACGGTTCATCATTGTCATTTACCGAAGGGATTGGATAGCCTGGACCAACTTTCACCACATATCCGATCTGTACTTTTTCATTTTCATTCACCCCTGGAGGTAATAGCAAACCACTTTTTGTTTTTGACTGGGGAATTTTTGGTTTAATTAGTATCCGGTCGCCAATAACAATTAGCTTCTTTAAATCCTTTTCATCTAATATAACGCCCATAAATATTTAAAATTACTAACAAATGTATTATTTTTTACCTTAATCAGTAATCGGACTAATAGATTTAATTAATATTGTATTGGAACATCAAAGATAATTGGAAGTATAAATTAATGATAGAATCTGATAGCTATATCACAGTTAAATCATATTCACAGGGTATCTACAAAGAAAAGGGAAGCCGTTTCATTTCATCGGCATATCCTATATCCGATCAGGAAAATATTAAACCTATCATTGACAAACTGCGAAAAGAACACCATGAAGCAAGACATCATTGCTATGCATATATGATTGGACAGAAAAAGGTTATTTGGAGGGTAAATGATGATGGTGAACCATCAGGTACTGCAGGCAGGCCTATTCTCGGACAGATAAATTCATTTGGGTTAACAAATGTTCTTATAGTAGTTAGCAGATATTTTGGCGGCACTTTGTTAGGAGTTAGTGGATTAATAAACGCTTATAGATCTGCAGCTGCATCTGCTATCAATAATGCTGAAATTATTGAGTGTACGGTGCAGGAGTTCTATGAAATTAGTTATCCATATACATCAATGAATGATGTAATGAAGATACTTAAGGAGGAAAATGTTGATCAATCTGATCAATCGTTTGATCTTGAATGTAATATTAGAATTAATTTCAGGGTCTCATTCAAAGAAAAAGTTCTTACAAGGCTTTCCCGAATTGAAGGGCTTAAATACAGTTTTATCAAGACTCTGTAAACAGGTAATTCAACAAAAAGGTTTTTATTGTAACTATTGGTTAAAAAGTTTTAGGATTATAAAAATTTGTCCGATTTTTCATACCTTTAGTCAAATTTTACAGCAAATGGTTATGACATTGGATAAGCTGGCTTAATTGTGCAATAATGTTCCAGACGAATGAAAAACAGAAGTTTAGTATCAATAGATGATTTTTCAACCGAGGAGATTCTGAGGATTCTTGATCTGGCTGAAGAATTCGAGAAACAACCCAACAATAAATTATTGGCTGGTAAGGTTATTGCAACACTTTTTTTTGAGCCATCAACCAGGACCAGATTAAGTTTTGAGAGTGCGATAAACCGGTTAGGAGGTAAAATTGTTGGATTTTCTGATTCTTCAAGTTCTAGTGTTTCAAAAGGGGAAACACTGAATGACACCATAAGGACAGTCAACAATTACTGCGATCTTATAGTTATGAGACACCCAATTGAAGGGAGTGCAAGGTTTGCCAGTGAAGTTGCTACAGTGCCTGTAATAAACGCCGGCGATGGAGCAAACCAACACCCTACGCAAACATTACTGGATTTATATTCGATACGCAAAACTCAGGGTACACTCGACAACTTAAATATTTTTATGGTAGGCGATCTTAAATACGGAAGAACAGTTCATTCTCTCATGATGGCTATGTCGAGGTGGAATACCACATTCAACTTCATCTCACCTGAAGAACTTAAGATGCCTGATGAATTTAAATTATACCTTGACAATCTGGGCTTAAAATATTACGAACATAATGATTTCACAGATATTATTTCGCGAGCTGATATAATTTATATGACACGGGTTCAAAAAGAGCGTTTTTCTGATCCAATTGATTATGAAAAAGTTAAAAATATATATGTTCTTAGAAATTCTATGCTCAAAAACACTAAACCTAATATGCGGATATTACACCCACTACCCAGGGTAAATGAGATTCATAAGGATGTTGATAAAAATCCAAAGGCATATTATTTTGAACAGGCTCTGAATGGAGTCTTTACACGTCAGGCGATTTTATGTTCACTATTAGGGATAAAATAATAAAGAGCAGAGCAATGAAGGAACCAAAACAAATGAGCGTTAGCGCTATTCAGGATGGAACAGTTATTGATCATGTACCTGCCAGTAACCTGTTTAAAGTAATTCAGATACTTGGACTGGATCGTATTGATAACCAGATAACGTTCGGGACAAACCTGGAGAGCAAAAAGCTGGGAAGAAAAGCTATTATTAAAATATCAGGAGTATATTTTGAAAATGAAGACATTAACAGGATTGCTCTTGTAGCTCCTGATGCCAAACTAAATATTATCAAAGAGTACGAAGTTGTAGAAAAAAAGGTTGTTGAGGTCCCAGATAGCATTGTTGGTATAGCAAAATGTATGAATCCAAAATGTATTACCAACTTTGAATCTGTAACTACGAGATTCCATGTAGTGTCTAAGAAAAATGTTACTCTTAAATGCCTCTATTGCGAAAAAATAACTAATCAGGAGAATTTAGAGATAATATAATTGCACCACATCCCATTGACAACATGAACTTTTTGGATTTAATATATTTACATTAACGTTTGCAAAATCAGTAAAAATACAGCTATTTAGGGCTTGCTGATAAAGTCATTTATAATACATATAATGTTAATAATCAGTGATATATGTTAATATCTTTTGTTTGAATTAATAGTAAAAATGCAAATTAAAACATAAATTACGGTAAAAACATTTGCATTTATGGTAAA
>DATKUO010000116.1:0-23179 GCA_035530515.1 Bacteroidales bacterium | reverse complement strand
AAAAACCTTACGCGACAAACCTGATTCCCTCCACTGCCCAACCAAAGTAAACATTTTACTCTTCTTATCCATAATCTTTTGGTCGCAAAGTTATCTCAGCCTAAGCGGAGTTTAAAGATGGGTTTGGTAGGGTGGATACTTTTGGTCTTAGTACCAAGAAGAAGGAATAATTTCAAGTATCTTGTTTTCAACATCTGTGGGAGTATCTTCACTGATATTGAAAATATATACATTACCGGTATTCCATTTTCTGATAATCTTCTTAACGAGTGATTTCCTCACAACCCAAAGCTGAGGGAGTCTGCTTGTGTGGCATAAAGTTTCAATAGCACCACTCCATCCTTGTTCGTTCAGTTCAACAGGACCAATCTCGTCTATTACTATAAGCTGTTTATTTTCTAAATTATTAATATTGAGGATTTCATTTCCTTTAGAAATACCTACCGGGTTAAAATAGTAATCTCCATAGTTCAGCCATCCTTCATGCCTGGTTCTGGTGCACAATATAGCTTCATGAAATGTTTGCAGGTCAACAATATTAAAACCAGTTCGCTCACCATTTTCGTGAATCCCAATTGAGAGAAAACCGGTAATTTGTATGTTTTGATCCTTCAGATTATCAACTAACCTGCCGACAAAAGTTGTTTTCCCCTCTCTTTTCTCACCGCTTATAATTATTATCTCAGGTTTAAGCGAATCTGTTTTTTCAAACTGTGTAAGTAAGGTCTCAGCCTGGTGGATAATGCCAGGGAAGAACATGTTAGGTTTCTTAAATATAGATTTAGACTCTGGTAGACCTGAAATAATTCCGGGGAGGGCAGAAAATGCCAGATTAACTGATTGATAGAGGTTTGCAAGTCCTTTTTTATATAGTACCGATTTTATTAAAGGGTTTTTCAGCTCAATGCTTATGGTGGCAAAACCAATAATAATAATAACTGCCCTGGAAACCATTTTAATCCCGATCAATAATCCGCTGACAGTGAAAAAACTTTTTTCTGAAATACCATTCCACAGAAATGCAGCAATTATCGTGATAAAGGCAAATTGTAACCAGATTGAGATCTTTTTTAATCGATTCAATGAAGATTTATAATGATATATACAGAATCCGATATAAAGAAGTGGAAAAAGGAGAGACAGTAAAGTGAATTCAAGGTTTATCAGAAGAAGGCTTATTACTACAGCGCTGATATTCAATATCAGATAATAGACGGAATATTGTTGTTTTGTAGATTCTGAGAATAACTGGTTTTTAGTTTGAATTTCAATGCTGGTCCGATCAGTTATCAAGTTTCTGTTCTTAAGGTATTTTTTACCAGTTATATATCCAGCTGTTGCAGCAGTTAAGCCGGCAACCATATATACAACAATAATAACGATTATAAGGTGTAGTGGATCAAGGTTGCTGAGATGAATTTGTTTAACTGCAAACTGATAAAGGTCAGAGAGTATTTTAATGAAATTCAATCCGTATAATATTATAAGGCTGAATAATTTATGTAATAAAGCACTTAGGACTGCAAAAGCTCCGCCAATCAGATATCCAAAAACATTTCTGCCAGCTAACCAGATAAAAAATTCAAGTATTAGTGCTTCAGTGAAAATACCAATCATTGGCCCCAGTATGATTGCACTTGGGGAGATCGATTTCATCAGGGCACAAACTAATCCTGCCCGAAGAATCAAACCATTTTCCTTCCATATCTGTATGAAGGCTATGATCAGATAGACACTTAAGAACGATAAGATTGTACCTGACAGAGGGATCTTCAGGTTATGAAGAAAACTCCCCAGTATTATTTCCACAGATGCCCAGAAGCTACCAATTACAGAAGCTTTAAGCCAAATAGAATTTAGAGGTTTAAAGATTATTGTTTCCATAACTACAACAATCAAATCAAACTATTGCTTTAAATCCGGGTTGCAATCAGAAGAAACAGATCAAATATTTTGGTTTCGTTTTCTGATATCTTCTTGTTGATGGTATAGCAAGGGGAGTAAGAGACTTTTTGAAAATAGTTCTTTCTGATTATATTGGAAAGTTTGTCAGGATCAAATCCTTTATGACCTGAAAACTTGCCACTATGAAATGATCCGTCTTCGGGATAAAGGTCGGCTATAGCCAGAAAACCTCCACGATTGAGGAGGGTATGGAATTTAGCAATAATATTCTCAATATCTTTGACATGATGCAGTACCATCTGGGTGAAAATAAGATCAAATTTTCCTGCTTCATAATCATTATGTTCGAGATCGAAGTTCAGTGTTTTGAGATTTTTCACTTTAGTTGTTTTGATCTTTCCATCCATCACTTTTACCATTTCAGATGAGTTATCCATCAGGGTGATCTCTTTTAAATGATCTTTGAGCAGGAAACTGGTTATACCGGTACCCGCACCATATTCCAGAGCTGTCATCTCCTTTTTTATAGGCATGAGTTTAATAATCTCTTTAGCAATAGTTTCAGATCTATTCCAATGCATGGGGTTACTATCCCATCCTGTTGCTTTAATATCAAATTCGTTCATATTATAGTAAATAAATAATATTATAATTTCACCATTCTTCCAAAAAACATCAAGGGATTAAAATGGTTAATCCCTTGCTTTGTATCAGCCTGGTAATCAAGACTACTTCTGTTTTTCTCAGTGTTACTCAAAAAAGTAATTCAGAGAAATTTCAGAGATACTAAGAGTTCAATATTTAATTTTTTAACAACAGGGTTGTTTCACTTCTTCAATACTGTTTTGAGTACTGTCTCTTTATCGAGTTTTTTAGTGCAGAAGAACCAGTCGTAACAATTCATCTCTTCTTTGCTTTCCATCCTTTCTTTTGCTACTCCGCAAGATCCTGCAGTTGGTACTATTACATCATCGCCCGGGCGCCAGTCAGCAGGTGTGGCAACTGAAAAGGCGTCAGCAGTTTGCATTGCAATGAGAGCCCTGTATAGTTCGTCAAAATTTCGTCCCATGCTCAGAGGGTAGTAGATAACTGCTCTGATAATGCCTTTGGGATCAATGAAGAATACTGCTCTTACTGCTTTGGTGGAACTTTCCCCTGGCTGCATCATACCATACTTTTTCGCAACTTCCATTGTGATATCTTCAATCAAAGGGAAATTTACTTCAACATTTTTCATCCCCTTATACTCGATCTTCTCTTTGATGGTACGCAGCCATGCAATATGGCTGTAGAGACCATCAACTGAAAGACCTACAAGTTTGCAGTTAGCTTCTGTAAACTGTTTTTCCATACTTGCAAAGGTCATAAATTCGGATGTACAAACCGGTGTAAAATCGGCAGGGTGACTGAATAAAATTACCCAGCTATCTTTATAATCAGATGGAAAATTAATATTGCCCTGTGTTGTAACAGCCTTAAATTCAGGTGCTTTGTCGCCAATACGTGGCATCGATACTACTTCATTTTCTTCCATGTTTTTAATTTGTTAGTTATTAAATTATTTGTTTTTCGTTTTGCACTTTACATTTCTTTGTCCTCCGAAGCCTTGGCGAAAGAGGATTGCATTTTTCATTTTGAATTATTTTTTACCTTCTTCTTTCAAGCATTAAGTCCAGGTCTTCTTTTAAAGATGACAAGTCTTCTTCATGTTCAACTTCATCAGTTAGTATCTGTAATATGATGTTATAGGTTACAGGGTCTCCTTCACGGGTAATGTCAAGCAGGTCGCTGTAAACACGTATTGCGCATTGTTCCCCTTTAATATTCTGGTTTAGTATTTCTTCAACATAGGGATCACTCGGTATGTCGTACCCGCAATTAGTCAATTTAGACCATTCTTCAGGTGATAATACAGGTGTGCCACCAAGCTGAAGAATTCTTGTAGATAGTAATTCGGCATGACCCAGTTCTTCTGTTGCATGTAGTGTTAACTCAGCTATAACAGCATCCTTCATAGGTCCTTTTACAACTTTAGCGCCTATCCAATACTGATAATATGCGAGCCATTCATCAGCTAATGCTTTATTTAACAGGTTGATTAATTTATCAACATCCATTTTAACTATTGATCTTCCTTTTTGTCCCATAATAATTTGAAATTTGATTACATTTTTCTATTTAATTTTCTGTTTTTAACTTTTTACATCATTTAAGGAAATTCCTAAAGCCTTCGCTACCCCTGCTCCATAAGCTTTGTCAGACTTTAAACAATTCCCGATGTGACGGACTTTAATCTTTTTGGGAGCATCGCCCATAGCCCGGACTGTATTATCAAACAATACCTGTTGCTGGTTTTTGTTCATTAATCTGAAAAGATCTCCTGCCTGTGTGTAATAATCATCATCTTCCCGGTGGTTCCAGTAATCAGCAGCTCCATCAATTTCAAGAGGTGGCTCTTTAAACTCTGGTTGTTCCTGCCATTCACCAAAGCTATTTGGTTCGTATCCCAAAGTTGAACCATAGTTACCGTCAATTCGCATTGGACCATCGCGATGAAACATATTAAGGAATGGGCAACGTGATTTATTAACCGGGATCTGATGGTGGTTAACCCCAAGCCGATAACGTTGTGCGTCACCATAAGAAAACAACCTGCCTTGTAACATTTTGTCAGGTGAGAATCCAATGCCAGGTACAATATTGGTAGGATTAAATGCCGCTTGTTCCACATCGGCAAAATAATTTTCCGGATTTTTATTTAACTCCATTACCCCTACATCAATAAGCGGATATTCTTTATGAGACCATACTTTAGTAAGATCAAATGGATTGAAACTACATTTTTTTGCCTGCTCATCGGTCATTACCTGAATTTTTAAATTCCATTTTGGGAACTCGCCCTTGTCGATACTTTCTAATAAATCGCGCTGATGACTTTCCCTGCATTTACCTATTATGGCTTCGGCTTCCTGGTCAGTAAGGCACTTAATACCTTGTTGGGTTTTAAAATGAAATTTAACCCAGATACGTTCATTGTTACCATTAATGAGGCTGTAAGTATGACTTCCATAACCATTCATGTGACGATAAGAAAGCGGGATGCCTCGCTCGCTCATTGTTATTGTTACCTGATGTATGGCTTCGGGTAAATTTGTCCAGAAATCCCAATTATTTAATGCACTGCGCAAATTTGTGCGAGGGTCGCGTTTTACGGCATGGTTTAAATCAGGGAATTTCAGGGGGTCTTTCAGGAAAAATACGGGGGTATTGTTTCCAACAAGATCCCAGTTTCCTTCTTCGGTATAAAATTTCATTGCGAACCCGCGAATATCTCTCTCAGCATCTGCAGCTCCACGTTCCCCAGCTACTGTAGAGAACCGTACAAAAACTTCAGTTTTTTTCCCGACTTTTGAAAAGATTTTTGCTTTGGTATACTTTGAAATGTCGTTAGTAACAGTGAATGTGCCAAAAGCTCCTGAACCTTTGGCGTGCATACGTCTTTCCGGAATAACTTCCCTGTCAAAATGAGCCAGTTTTTCCAGGAACCATATACTTTGCAATAGAGCAGGGCCTCTTTTACCGGCAGTCATAATGTTCTGGTTGTCGGCTATCGGAGCACCTGAACTGCTTGTTAGTTTTTTGCTTTTCATAATTTAGAATTTTTTTTAGTTAGATTTTTATCAGTAAACTTCCCTACTATCTGAAGCTTAACATCTTCAATCTTAAAATTAGGTATCTTCTTGCTTTTCAGATAATCATCAATGATTTTATCCAAAGCAACGTCAACAAAATCCTCAATTCGTTCGGAATCTGAACAGTATAGATGATGGTGTTTTTCATGGACAGCATCGTATCTCATTATATCATCATCTGTTTTAACTTTATGAATTATATTCTTTTTTACAAAAGTGTCCAATGTTTTATAAACTGTACCTGTGGCAATATTAGGGTGATTTTCCTTAATGAAATCGATTACATTTTCTGCTATGGGATGATTTTTCAGATTAATAACTGCATCAAGAACAGCTATCCTTTGTGGAGTAACTTTTAACCTACAGCTAATTAATGTTTTAATTATGTAATCCTTATTCAATACAACCGTTATTTGTTGAGAATAATTCTCATATAAGAATAAGTAAAGATACGAATATTATTTCATAAAGTCAAGTACTTTAGGAAAAATTTAACTTTTTAATTTTGCGAAATACATTGCGAATGAGCGATATAAAAAATGAGTCCACTTACCAAAAGGGACAATTATCAAAGCCCATTGTACAAGGATAATTAAATGAAAAAGATACAGCCAGATATTATTTTCAATTAGACCCGTATCAATAAAAAGACGAACAGCAAAAGCCGTAAGACCCATTAAAAATAGCCAGATAACAAAAAACCAGTCACTCGGATGCGAGTGTTTACTGATCTCTTTGTTCTTTTTGATACGACTAAGTACAAAGTCGAATGTTACAACAAATATTACTGCACTCTCTACATAGCCAAGTATGATCACAAAACCGCTGGTGGTTGAAAACCAATCAAGAAATACTGTAGTAAAGAGTAAAGAGAGATAACCTAACACAAGAATAAAATGTTCAAACCAGCGAAAAATATTGTTATCGCATCCCAGCGCTCTTTTTTGGGTAAACATATGAACGACTAAATCCCATAAAGCCTTAAGATAGGAGAAGAAAGAAGTTTTAATTTTAGGTTTCAAAATGGTTAACCACCACATATGAATAATATTCGGCACGAGGATTACGGCAAAAACAGCAGCAATAGCGAACATCTCGAAATAATGTCCATAATGGAGTATAGTCTCTAAATGAAAATGTTCAAAGGCAGCAAACCATACCACACCAAATGCTAATAAAATAAATGCTATCAGGGATAATGTAAAAGATTTATAGAGAAGCCCTGCCAGACTTGTCCAATCATATTTCGCAGTAAGCCACCTGCGAAGGGACATCATCAATTCTCCGGGATCCGCCTCCCGGGGACATGTAGTACTACATTCACCGCAATAGTAGCAGAGCCAGGGGTCAAGAGAGGCTTTTATTTCGCCTTCCAAACCCAATACGCTATAACGAAGCATCTTTCGCGGAAATGAATTATTTTCATCCGATAAACTACAAACGGCTGTGCAATTACCACAATTGTAGCAGGCATTGAGATCAAATGCCCCATATTTTTTTAGTTCATCAGTAAACTCAGGATTTATCCTTGCCATTACTCTTTATTTTATAATAAAAATACTCGTCCATATCATCTATTTCACCGGGTTCCACAAAGCCGTATTTCAGTAAGCTCATTAATTGAAACACTACTTCATTCCCGGGAAGCTTCAGCTCCTCAGAAAGTTGTGGTATTGTTTTATCTCCTTCTTTTAAGGCATTGAGCAATTGTTTCTTTGTTCTGGTAAAATATTTTAACTGTTCGGTTACTTCCTTTGGAACAGGGCGTTTTTCTTTAAGATATTTTGCCGTTTTACCTTTTTCGACTTCCATGATTTTTCTTTTAAGTATTAGGTACTAAAGCCTCAATCATGCTTTCAACATCCACATCAGTAAGACCAATGAGGTTGAGGGCATTCTCGGGACAAACTGGCAGACACATGCCACATCCTTTACATACAGATGAATTGACTTTTGCAATAAATTTTCCATTATTTTCAACTTTCTCAAATGCACTGTACGGACATGCTTCTTCACATTTTCCACACCATTCACAAGCTTTTTCATCAACCCTGGCTATAGTAGGTTCCAGTGCCAGTTCTCCCGAATTAATCAATGAGAACGATTTGGTGGCAGCGGCCAGTGCCGAATTCATAGATTCCATAATATTTTTTGGACCCTGGCAGGCTCCTGCAATGGTTACTCCATCAATAACCGTTTCAACCGGGCGTAATTTCATATGTATTTCGTTAAAGAAATTGTCCCTTCCTTTGGGTACCTTTAACAGATTAGCAATGGAATTATCTTTCCGGGGAACCATTCCGGTAACAAGTACCACTAAATCGGCGACCATTTCCAACTCTTTATCAATAGTGAGAATATCCTTGATTTTCACAACAGTCTGTTCACCTCTTTTTTCCACTACGGGCGGATCGTTTTCGAAAGATTGAAGGTAAATATCCCCGAGACGCGATGATTCATCATACCATATCTCCGCTTTTCCATAAGTTCTTATTCCTCTGTTAAAGTGGTAGTTATAAATATTTTTATATTTCTTCTTAACCGTAATGGCCTGGTAGATATTGGAGGTGCAGCAATAGCGCGAACAGTATTTATTGGGACCATCTACCTGACGGCTACCTACACAATAGATATATGCAATATGTTTAATTTTTTTACCTTTATAGGTCAATTTATCGTCGCAATAGTGTATAATTCTTTTGAACTGAGGAAATGTAACCACATTATCGATTTCACCATATCCAAATTCTCCCTTTTTCGGTTCGTACGGGTCGAAACCGGTGGCCAGTAAAATGGAACCTACTTTAAAATTGAGGTACTCCGTTTTTTGACTAAAGTCGATGCTTTTACACACTTTTTCACATTCCCCACAGCGTGTACAATTTTCGATGTCGATAGCCGGCAATTGTGGGTATTCACTTGGATAGTTATGATAAATAGCCTTCCGGTTGGTAATGTTAAAGTTAAACTCATCAGGCACAGTGACCGGACAAACATCAATGGCTTTTTTCAATTCTCCACTATTGCATTGGAATTTAATAAGGCGTGGTTCTACTTTAACTTTCAGATTAAAGTTGCCAACACTCCCCTTATTTTCTGACACTTCAGCACCAGTAAAAAGAGTCACATTTTTGTGCTTCATTACCTCATCATACAAACGAGTTACCAAATCTTTTCCGCTTTCGTCAGTGGACCAAAGTTCCTCCCATTGTGAAACACGGCCTCCTACAAAAAATTCTCTTTCAATAAGGAAGACTTCTGAGCCTGCTTCGGCTAAATCGATGGCGGCACGCATTCCAGCTATCCCGGCTCCAATTACAGCAACTGCTTTTGTTGCTTTTACTTTTATCGGTTCCAGGGATTCCGTGTTCTGTACTTTGGCGATTGCCGCCTTTACTATTTGAATGGCTTTTTCAGTTGCTCCCTCTTTGTTATCGGAATGTGCCCATGAAACCTGTTCACGTATATTGGCGTGAACATAATTATACTTGTTTAAACCGGCTCTTTCTGTGACGGCTCTGAAAGTTAAGAGGTGTAATTTAGGCGAACAGGAGGCAACCACAACTCCATCGAGTTCCTGGTCTGTAATATCGTCCACCATCTCTTTTTGGTTAGAATCGGCACAGGCAAACATCGTGGTTTTGGCAAGAAAAACGCCTTCATCTCTTTCAACAGCCTGACGTACTTTTTCCACATCCACATAATCGGAGATATTTCCTCCACAATGACAAACATATACGCCTATTTTCTTTTTCATAACAGGGCCCTCCTTAAATAGCTGGTTGTTTCTGCGGAAGCTGCACCTCCTGACAAAATAGAATCGGGAATATCCATGGGCCCGGAAGCGGTTCCAGACACAAATACACCATCAATACTTGTTTTTGCAGGACTTGCCAGAATATCTGATTGATTGATAAAATTAAAAGGGTCCAATTCGAGCGCTTCTTTATCAAACACATCAGAAATACCCTGATTAGGCAAAATACCAACCGAAAGAACAACCATATCGTGTTCAGCTTCTTTTACCGTTCCAGTTTTAATATCTTCGTAACGTAAAATCAGGTTCCCGTTATCTTGTTCGGTTATTTTACCGATTTTCCCTTTGATAAATTCCACCCCCATATCCTGCGCCTGACCATAAAACTCGTTAAAGCCTTTGCCAAAAGCCCTTATATGCAGGTAATATATGGTAACATCAGCCATAGGCAATGCTCCCATTAGCAATTGAGCCTGTTTGATGGAATACATACAGCAAATTTGAGAGCAAATTGGATTTCCTACCGATTTGTCGCGCGATCCGGCACACAGCACATAAGCTATATTATCAGGCATTTTGCCGTCACCCGGTCGTAAAATAGTATTAAACGGACGTGTAGGTGCTAACTGCCGCTCCATCTGCATTGAGGTAATTATATTTTTGAATTTATCGTATCCGTAACGCGGAATTTTCAATGGGTCGAACAGGTCAAATCCCGTTGCTACTACTACCGACTTTATTTTCACCAAAAACTCTTCTTCGGTTTGCGTAAAATCGATGCATTTGGTAGGACATGCCCGCTCACAAGCACCACATAAAGTGCAGTTTTCTATATCGATAGCAGCGGCACGCGGGCTAGCAATACTAAAAGGGATATAAGCAGCCTTTCGTCCCACAAGCCCATACTGATATTCGTCAGTTACGCTTACGGGACAGGCTTCTTCACAAAGCTGACATCCGGTACAATCTTCAACCTTAACATAGCGCGGTTTTTGCAAGACAATTGCTTCAAAAAGGTGTTCTCCTTTTTTTGTTATTTTCCGGGTTTCGGCACCTGTAAAAATAGTGATATTGGGGTGTCGTGCAATTTCGGAAACTTTTGGTGTGGTAATACAAGCTGAACAATCAAGGGTAGGAAACACTTTACTGAGTAAAATCATTTTTCCGCCAATAGAAAGTTCTCTTTCCACTAACAGCACCTTGTAGCCCAGATTGGCCAGGTTCAACGCCGATTCTCCACCTGCAATGCCTGCACCAACCACAAGAACATCGTATTCTAATATTTTCTCTGGTTCCTGCATTCTCATTAATTTGAAGATTTACTTAAATATTCGGTAAAACTTTTTACATGTTTTACAAAGGACTCACTGCATACGGAGCAAATGGCTGCCATTTTCAGACGAGCAGGATCCATCCCTTTCTCCTTTAGCATTTTCTGAGTGACACTCATCAGTTGTCCGGTTTTTTCGGTACACGATTCTCCGTATGGGCAATCGGTGCCGTCGGCAGCGATAAATACTCCGTCGAAGCCCTGCTCAAGGGCATGCAATATCCAGCGGGGCTTAACAGCGCTTGAGCAAGGCACCGGAATGGTATAAACAGAGGGCGGATAATGTAACTTCATTAAGCCCGCCATATCAATAGCCGGATCGGAGATTTTTTCGGTAGAAAACACCAAAATCCTCGGGCTATTATTTACTTTTCCACCAGTCATAATTATTTTCTTAACAGGATTTTAAAAAAGCCTGCTTCCTCAATGGTTCCCAGGTATTCAAAACCTTTTTTGGTACACCATTTAGGGATGTCGCGTCTGGTCCCTTCATCAGCAGAAAGGACTTCCATTACTTCTCCTTTTTCTATCTGGCCAATGGCCTTTTTGGCTGCTAATAATGGTCCCGGACAGGAGGTTCCGCGAGCATCAACTGACTTATCAATTTTTACTTGTGTTAATTCTTCTGCATTCATGATTTTAAATTTTAAAATTTATAATTCTCTTTAGTTGAATAATTAGCTTAATACTGCTTTTACCAGCATCAGCAAAAAAAATAACCATGCCACTATATCCTGAATTGTAATAATCGATGGTTTCGGAAATGGTTGACGTTTAAATACATCCGGATAAATGATATAATCAAATAAACAGGTTAATATCAGCTGTTTCTGCGGAAGATATATATTCACCTATACCGCAGATATCATCGGCGAGGTCGATAAAGTCATCTAATTTTTCACCATGCCAAACTTTCCCGGCAAAACCACAAATATGGATTTTAACATTGGTCATCTCTTTTGCTGTTTTAAAAGCTTGAGTCCAGTGAGGAGTATTCAGGCGCTGTAGCGATGCTAAAAAATCATCTTTTTTATCAGTAATTTCAGCAACACGGTCGTTTGTCATTGCATTTTCTTTTTTAAATGCAAAAGCAGCCTGTAAAAGTACAAAGATGTCGACATCCATATCTTCAGCAGCAGCGCCACCCAAAATAACGCCGGCAGCAGTTAATTTATCTACGCTACCAGTATATAGCGCAAGGCATAATTTTTTGTTTTCCATAGCATTAAATTTTTATTGTTAATTAATTCACAAAGGAAAACAATGCTTTTTTCTTAATGATTAGTTTAACTGTGAGGTTGCTTATTTTAATTTGTGATATACCTCACAATTTTCTAACTTTGCGGAATGCGAAATGAATGTAAATTATGTGCAATTAAGTCGAAAGCGGCATCAAAATTAAGCGATGCTGAAATTGAAAAGCTCTCCTTTAGTTGTGCGTTGGTGAAATTCCGTAAAGGTGACTCTTTGATAAGACAAGGTACTTTCTCTACAAATATTGCCTATTTGCGGACCGGATTGGCTAAGATTCATATTGCAGGTCCTTATTATGAGCAAATTGTCCGTATCGTTAAGGCTCCCAGTTACTTAGGATTGCCAACAACTTTTGGTGATAAAATAAATCAATATTCTGTTACGGTTATTGAGGCTGCCGAAGTTTGTTTTATTGACGTTAATGCATTTCGATATTTATTAAAAGGGAATTCTGATTTTTCTTATGAAATCATGTTAGAGGTGTGCAGGAATGAGTTGGAAGTGTTCCATAGATGCGCAAACCGGACACAAAAGCAGCTGAGAGGAAAAATTGCAGATGTCTTACTGGAATTGGCTGACCAAATTTACAAATCAGACAACTTTATTATCCCTATCACTCAGGAAGATTTAGGAAATCTTGTTGACTCGAGCAGAGAGAGCGTAAGCAGGGTATTAAATGAATTCGAAAAGGATGGGATAATAAGTCTTTCCGGGAAAAAGGTTGAAATTATTAACAAAAAATCCTTATTACTGATCAGTACAAACGGGTGATGATGTTAAAAATGTCGGACTGGAGGGAATCGAACCCTCGACCCCATGATTAAGAGTCACGTGCTCTGCCTCCAGATAGCTATAGGGATGAGTTACGGACCAGATGCGGTGCAAGGTTAAAAAAATAAAATTAAAACGAACATATGTGCGTTTACGGATTAAATTTGTATAATTATATTTAACAAAACAAAAATATTAAGAGAATGCCGAACCGAATACGAAACAGAAGAATAGAAATGCCTCCGGTAATGGAAGGATATAAACCATTTGGTGTTCCCATGCGTGAACTGGAATCTGTTGATTTATTGTACGAAGAGTATGAAGCTTTGAGGCTTGCCGATTATGAAAATCTCACACAGGAAGAGGCAGCAAAAAAAATGGATATTTCGCGTCCGACTTTTACCAGGCTTTATGATAAGGCCCGCAAAAATATTGCAAAAGCTTTTGTCGAAGGAAAAGCAATCATCATCCATGGCGGGACTTACCAGACAGAGGATTACTGGTACAGATGCGATGAATGCCACGAAACAATTGTGTCAGATCATCCGGTCAATCAATGCAAGGAGTGTGATTCAGACAATATAACCCAGCTTAATGATCAGACCTCACATGAAAATCATTATTGATGAGTTTCAAGAAGTTTAACAATTATACGGTTCATTAGTAACTTTAAAAATATCCATGATTTTTTTCTTTATGTTAAATCCCATTGTACAACTGACATTGCATGTTGTACATCCCGAACATGGATTTGTGTTAAACCCGGCATCTGAAATGGTCTGTTGTGCGTAGGGAACATTATTATATCCAAAGGCATACATATAGCTCCGCATGAAAGTGGGAATATCGACTCCATGTGGGCACTTGGCGAGACACTCCCCGCATTGTTGGCAATATAGCCCGGAAACATTTGCGCCTGAAGGTGGCTTAAGGTCTTTTATTTCATCCTCTGTGAGCTGAAGATCAGACATTATTTCCAGATCCTGATTCAATTGATTAAAGTCACCGCAATCAGGAACAGATGTATGAATATTTGTATTATGAAGTACCCATTTGAGAGCTGCCCTTGTATTTATGGGACTGGCTCGTTCCTTATCCCAGTAAGCTCCTGCCATTGTTTTCATTGCAATAATTCCAAGTCCGGTATTAGCCGCATAACGGATTGCATCATCCAGATCTTCCCTGTTTGTTTTCAGGAAGTTATAACTTGTCATTATAACATCGTGTATCCCGGCATCCGCTGCTGCCCTTACAGTCTCCGGTTCACTTCTGTGAGTTGCGATTCCTATAAATCTGGTTAGTCCTTCCTTTTTCAAAGCTTCCATTGCCTTAATTACCGGTTCATGAAAAACAGACTCACGAGTGGCAGCAAATGGCTGAGTGAAAATATCAACATAATTAACACCCAGCCTTGACAGACTTTCTTTTACATTTTTCAGCAATTTGTCATATGTAAAGGCAGAATTCATAATTCCGGTTTTTGTCTCAATCCAGTTTATATCAAACGAGTTTGTCAAAATCAAATATGAATCCCTCGGCAAATCCTTTATGACGCTCCCAATCATTTTTTCATTATTTCCGTTTTGATAAGCTCCGGCCGTGGCCAGTAATTTTATTCCTTTTTCAAGAGCTGTTCTTATCAGAGCTGGATTACTGGTATTATTGGTCCCCATGCTAACGACAGGCAGCTTAATGCCTGTTTTTCCGAGAGTCCGGTAAATGAACTTATTTTCCAAATTACGGGTAAGTTGTTCTTCCGGAAAATATAAACTACCTGCAAATCCTGCTCCGGTAACTGCAAGCAGGCTGTTTTTGATAAATCTGCGACGGTTTTGCATGACGGTACAGGTTATAAATGACTGGTAAAATCAATTGAAGCGTTGCTTTTCCTCTTTGCTTCACTAATAAAATAAAACATAGCCAATCCTGATGTTGCCAATCTGACCATTTACGGTCTTTCAGGCAAACATACACCCAAACTTATAACTCATTTCTGTTATTTGTAGTCCGTGACGGAATCGAACCGTCGTCTGTAGACTGAGAATCTACCGTCCTGACCCCTAGACAAACGGACCATAATTTATCCCCTTCTCGCAATTTCTTCCAGCTTATCCTTATCAACTATTTTTATCTCTTTGCCCTTAAGTTTCAATATTCCTTCCTTTTCAAACTCTTTTAAAAACTTTATTGCACTTTCTGTAGAGATTGAAGCAAAGTCCGCAATGTCCTGGCGGGTTAAATAATGAAAAATATCCTCATGAGAAAATTCATTACTGAACAGATATATTAAAGCAGTCGCCAGTTTGCCGCGCATCTGCTTAAAAACGACGTTTTTAATGATTTCAAGCAGTAAAGCTTCGTTCCTGTAATTTTCTGATGTAATTCTCATGGCAAAATCAGGGTTCTTAAGCAGCAGTTGTTTTAAAGCACCTTTATCGATCATGCATATTCTGGAATTTTTTAAGGCAATCGCCGAACAAGCATAAATATTTACGCCAAAAACCGAAGAAAATGCAAGGAAATCACCGGTCTTGGCCAGTCGTATATTAACCTGTTTATCAAACCCTGTTTGAAGATAGATTAAAATAATACCTTCCACAACATGCATTACGTAAGGTGTGAAAGCGCCCTGTTTGAATATATTTTCTCCCTTCAGATAGGTGAGTTGTATTTTTTTTTCATTTAAGAACTCAAGCTCATCAGGGAATAGGCTCTGAAAACACAAAGATGAAATTTCACAATCCCTGCAACTTATTATATTTTTCTTTTCTGACACGCTTACCGGATTATTTCAATAAAAATATCACAAAAATATCAAATGAATCTGAATAACCGGAGACTTTCCAATAAATATGTACAATATTGTTAATACATAACTCTAAATTTAAGCAGGTGAGGTTTGACAGGAAAAAACCTGAAATATTTCATTCTTTAAACAGGAATCGTCAACCTCAGGTGACTTGCTCGCGAGAAGGCTTATAGATAAATTTGCATCAAAATTTTATAAAATGAAGCGAGTAGCGATTCCGGTAGTAAAAGACAAACTAAGCGAGTATTTCGGTCAATGTAATTATTATAAAATGTATGATATTGATGATGGAAATATTAAAAATAGTTCAACTGAAGTTCCACCTGAGCAGGATATACTGAACTTGCCTTTATGGGCCGCACAGCAGGGGATTACGGATGTTGTCGTTCATAAGATTGATAAAAGAATTATTACCCTGTTTGCAGGGAGTAAGATAAACCTGTTTGTTGGTGTTGCCATAAATTCACCTGCAATATTAATTGAAGATTATTTGAATGGTAATTTAAAGTCGAATGAAAGGATAATAAAAGAGATTACAGAATAGATATATAACGTATATCAAAAATCAATGTTTAACTAAAAAGAATAAAGTATGAAAATGTTAGAAACCACAGTTCATGAGATTGAAACAGCATCTGAATTAGAAAAGATAATTAATGAAAATGAAAATGTTATGGTTAGTTGTGGTCGTATGGGGCCCATGTGTATCCCTGTTTACGATGCAATGGAAGAATTGAAAGAAGAACGACCAGATGTTAAATTTTATGTAATGGGATTTGATACTCCGGAGGCTTCTCCTATCAGGAATGCCCCAATGTGTCGGGGGTTTATGGGACTCCCTTTCAACGTGTATTATAAAAACGATAAAATGGTGACAGCTACTTCAAGTATTCAGGACAAGGAACAAATTGTATCTGTTATGGATCAATTTTTTGCATAGTATTTTATATTATATATAGACTATTAGGCTCGGATTTGCAATGTAGATTATTAATAATATGGACGAAATATTTGATGTGATGATTTTAGGTGCCGGAGCGGCTGGTTTAGCTGCAGGCATCTACTCATCGAGAGCTAAGCTAAACACACTCATCCTGAATGAAGGTGCAATCGGGGGACAAATGGTTTTAACCGACGAGATTGCTAACTATCCGGGGGTTGAGCCAACCAAAGGTTATATTGTGGCCAATACCATGAAAAAGCAGGCTAAAGATTTTGGCTGTAAAATAAAGTCGAATATCAAAATAGCCGGATATAAACTGGAGGGTAATATAAAAACCATTGAACTTGAAGATGGTCGCAGCTTTCGGGCAAAATTAGTTATACTTGCATCAGGAGGGAAACCCCGCTCTTTAAGCATACCAGGTGAAGAAAAATTTAAAGGTACAGGCGTTTCCTATTGTGCCACTTGCGATGGCGATTTTTTTACCGGCAAGGAAGTGATTGTGGTAGGAGGAGGAAATTCTGCTCTTGAAGAGGCGGTAACCCTTACCAGCTACGCCTCGAAGGTCACCATCGTTCATCAGTTTGATCATTTCCAGGCTTTTGAACATGCCATACAGAAAGCAAAAAAGAATCCGAAGATCAGTTTTATTATGGAATCTGAACTAAGGGAGTTTAAGGGTACTGAAGTATTAGAGAAGGTGAGTATTGAAAATCTGAAAACCGGCAAATTAACAGAAATGAGAATTGACGGAGTCTTTATTTTCGTGGGTTATCTGCCTAATACGGATGCTCTGAAGGATATTGTAAAAACCAACGATAGAAATGAAATAATAGTTGATGCTGATATGAAAACCAATATTCCCGGTGTTTTCGCTGCGGGTGATTGCATTGTAAAAAAATACCGCCAGGTAACTACTGCTGTGGCAGACGGGACAATAGCCGCGTTAAATGCAATAGAATACTTAAGAAGTTCAATTAAAACTATTTAATATATGATAAAGGTAGATTCATACCAAGAATTGATTTCCGGAATAAAAGGAAAGGAGAAAGCCTTCCTCTTACTCTACAAAAAAGGTAATGAAAAAAGCGACTGTGCCTTCTCAAATATTCTGTCAGGCTCAGAAAAAATTAAAAATGTGAACATATTTTATGCAGATGTAACCAGCGTGCGCGATATACATGAGAAATACGATATTTCAACAGTCCCTGCCTTGCTTGAGTTCAGAGATGGAGTATTCATTAATATAATAAAAGGTTGTATTGAGGCCAATCAATATAAAGCTTGTTTTGAAGATAAAATTTTTCATGCTGAAAGAAAGGATGGAGAGAAACCGGCAAAGCGTGTAACTGTATATTCGACACCTACCTGTTCGTGGTGCAACACACTCAAAACTTATCTTAAATTACATAATGTTTTATATAACGATATTGATGTTTCTCGCGATCAGAGGGCTGCCGAAGCATTGGTTAAACGAAGCGGACAGACGGGAGTCCCTCAGACCGATATTAATGGTGAGATTATAGTCGGCTTTAATAAAGCCCGTATAAACCAGTTGTTGGGCATAAACGGGTAGCTTTAAGTGAATTAATAAAATTCAATAAATTGTCTAATAATAAAACTTAATTAAAATGAACGAATTACAACCGGTAAATCAGAATGTGCTATTGGAAATAGCTGATGAAAAGAAAGAACAAAAAACATTATCGGGTCTAATAATTCCCGATTCGGCGATAGAAAAACAAGCCATTGGGAAAGTAGTTGCCATAAGTACAGTTGAGAATGCAGAGATTGCTGTTGGCGACAGGGTGCTCTACAAAGAACATATCGGTACCGAGACTGAATTTGAAGGCAAGAAATACCTTTTTATTCCCTATGCAGAAATCCTGGCAAAAATTGTTGAGACCGATAAAATTTAATTTTCGGTTTAAAGAAAATGGAAGAAAGATTTCAATTTTTACACATTACATCTTATACGGTTGTAATGGGGCTTTCAGATTTATTAACCTTATATTTACAATGTTTTAATACAGTGGAAAATGGGTAAAGAAATTGTAACAACAAAATGGCTCAGCAACATGGCTTTTGAAGCAGATGTTAACGGGCATAAGATAATTATTGACGCTGAGTCCACTGTGGGGGGAGAAAACCGCGGTCCACGGCCAAAACCGTTTATGCTAGCTTCATTGGGGGGTTGTACCGCTATGGATGTTATATCCATCCTGAAAAAAATGCGGGTAGAAGTTGAAAAATTCAATGTAATTGTAGAAGGTGACCTTACAGATGAACATCCAAAACAGTTTTACAAAATCAATGTAATCTATGAATTCACAGGTAAAAACCTGCCTATTGACAAGTTGCAGAAGGCTATCAGTCTTTCAGAAGAAAGATATTGCGGAGTGAGCGCCGTTTATAACAAAGTAATAGAAATGACATCCGAAATTAAAATAATTGAATTGTAAATACTTATGCAAAAGAAGCGCAAATAACTAAAATTGGTATAGCTAATTGTACAGCCTTCAATAAAGAAGCTAACCAGTTAGAAGTGATTTTAATGAATGCAGGTTTTAAGGTAGAAAAAGTTCATTGTAAGTTTGGCCGGGTATCCTTTAATGAATTGGTTCCTGGTTATAAAGGTATATCGTGCAACCCGGCAGGTCAGGCAAAATATCTGGAAGAAAAGGCCCTGTTTTTACAACTAGAAGGTGAAGCATGGAAAGGTTGAAAGCTGATGGCCATAATTTGCAAAAATATGAATAGTAAATCAATAAAATTTGCTTTTGCAGTAAATAAATCTAATGCTTTTGAGCCCAAACATTTTGGTGATGCCGATAAGTATTTGATCTATGAATGGATTAATAATGATTTCATATTCCTGCAGGAGGAAGCCAATAGGATTAAAAATTTCGATGAAGAGCAAACACATGGTTCACAGAAAAAAGGAGGAGCAATTATAGATTTTTTAAGAGGGTTTAATATAGACGTACTAGTATCAAGACAATTTGGTAAGAACATTCAGTTGGTCAACCAGTACTTTATACCTGTCATTGTTTCTGAAGATATTCCCGGGAAGACTCTCCTAATCTTGTCCAAACATATAAAATGGATTGAGGACGAGCTTAATAACAAGCCTGATGAGTTTAAACTTTTTACATTAAAAAAAGGGATACTAAAAACAGCTATCAAAAAGGAAGAATAATATGGAACAAAGAATAATTAGCCCGATTTGGTTACATAAATATTCCCTGCGAGGATTTCTAATATGACCCTGCCGAGCCAAATATCTAAGCGTAATTTTTACTCGTTCCTTTGGCATGCAGGCTTTCTTGCTCTTGCCCAAAACTTCATGGATGTGGATACAGTCATTCCTGCAATGCTTATAGAATCAGGTGGAAATGCAATGCATGTAGGCATTATGTCAGCTATTATGTTGGGGGGATCAAGCTTTACACAACTTATTTTTGCCCCTTATATCAGCAACAAACCTTTCAAAAAGAAATTTTTGTTGCTTGGTATTAATTCAAGGGTATTATCATTGTTAGCCCTCGGATTAATGTTTTTTTTTATTAAATCACAACAGTCACACCTTATTCTCTGGTTTATTTTTCTTTTTATAACGCTCTTCTCTCTTGGTGGGGCCTTTGCGAATATTAGTTATACCGATATTTTAGGGAAGACAATTAACGAAGAAAAGCGAAAAAAGTTTTTTTCAGTTAAACAAATTATCGCAGGTAGTGTAGTTTTGTTTTCAGCATTTTGGGCAAAAAAAACATTAACCCTTTCAAACTTCCCTGTGAACTATGCATATATGTTTCTTATCGGAGGGATTTTACTCTTAATCGCATCAGGAGGATTTTGGAATGTAAAAGAACAGGTGCCATCGGTTCTTAAAATTTCAGGATTAAGAGAATTTTTAAAAGTATTAAAATCAGAATTGACTAATAACAAAAAACTTATATACTTCCTTGGATTTGTAAATACACAAGGAATTGCTATATCTTTCTTACCCTTTGTAATATTGTATGCCAAAAAGATATTCGACACGAACAGTAGTGATACAGGTTCATTTTTATTGTTTAAAGTAATAGGTGTTGTGATTGTTAGCATGATGGTTTTACTTGTGGCAAAAAAGATAAAATATAAGTGGCTGCTATATAGTAACGTTCTGCTTTCATTGTTTCTAGCACTTATCGTTATTAATATAGGAAATGTTACTACATTGAAGTATCTCTTTATTTTAGGGGGGATTATTTATTCCCTATATTCTATTACCATGAATGGCGTGTTACTGGAAGTATCTGGTCACCAAAACCGTGCATTATACGCTGGCTTTGCCGGGGCAGGAAATATTTTACCTGCTGTTTTTCCCCTTGCCGGGGGTTGGATCATAAACCGGTTTGGGTTTCAGGCTTTTTTTGGTATGTTTATGTTCATCATTTCTTTTGCAATTTACTTCATATATAAAATCGATTGTAAGAAATGACACAATCAACTAAAAAATAATTTGTAAACATATGAAAGCCTTGTTTATATATTGCAAAGAATTTTCTTATACCCCTACGATTAAAACAGTAGATAATGCAGATGAAGTTATTGCTTCCTATCAATTTGAAAATGTGCAGGTTGCATTTATTCAAGCAGAGTATGTAGATATTGAAAGAGAAAATGATGTAATAACAAAACTGGTGAAAAATTTAAAATGGATATGTGGCAAAAATAAGGTAAAGAAGGTTATCCTGCATTCATTTGCACATCTCTCGGAAAGCAAAGCTGACCCGAATTTTACGAAATTGTTATTTAGCAGGGTCGAAGAACGTATGAGAAATGTCGGTTATGAAGTTTTTCAAACACCTTTTGGGTATTTTCTCGATTTACAGATAGATGCTCCAGGCTTTTCACTGGCAAGGGTTTTTAAAAATATTTAAAATTATAAATTAATTATATGAATGCAAAAATTTACCCCGAATCAGGCGTTGAACTGACTCCTTTTACTGCCAGAAATTACGATAGAGTAATGAACATAGGCTCTCTTGGAATATATAAGAGTTTTATTAATAAGGTGATTCATGAAATGGAAATAAAACCTGCTGACCAGATACTTGATCTGGGTTGCGGTACAGGACGAAATGCCGGACTGATGAGCTCCTATTTAAACGATAAAGGCGGGATTACCGGACTGGACATTTCAGAGGATATGGAAAAACAATTCCGCATCAGGTTCAAAGATGATAAACGTGTTGAATTTGTCAACAAGCGTATTGACCAGCCAATTGATCTGCAGAAAATATACGATAAAGTTTTTATCAGTTTTGTTATTCATGGCTTCCCAAATGAAGTGAGAGCTGCTGTCATAAAAAATGCTTTTGATCATCTGAAACCAGATGGAGCATTTTTTATTCTTGATTTTGCAGAATTCGATATAGCTGAAATGCCTGGACTTCACCGGTTTATTTTTAAGAAAGTAGAGTGTATTTATGCATTTGATTATATTAAACGCGACTGGAAAGATATCCTTAAAAGTTACGGTTTCGAAAATTTCACTGAACATCTCCATCTAAGAAAATATGTCAGGTTGTTGAAAGCAGTAAAGCAGTAGCAAATGATTCGAAGTTTATTTTTGTTCCTTATAGTTAATAGTTTAATGGTTTATAACATGAACGGACAGGATACAATCAAGCAAATAATTTATAAACCGATTGGGGTTTTCCACACTCCTTATACACCCAAAACGGGAGCTCCCAGGCAGGGTATATTAATGCCCGAGACCAGGGGAACGATTGAAATCTTTCCCCCATATCGAAGCGCTTTAAAAACCCTGAATTTCTTTGAATACATTATTGTGCTTTTCCATTTCAGCGAAGTGGAGCGATGGGAACCCACTGTAAATCCGCCGGCATCAACCGAAGATCATGATTTCGGCCTGTTTTCTACACGTAGTCCCAAACGACCAAATCCAATAGGGTTTTCCATTGTAAAACTTGAAAGAATAGAAAACGGTATCCTGTACATATCCGGGGTTGATGCTTTTGAGGGTACGCCGGTGCTGGATATAAAGTCATACCTGCCTTCAGTCGATTGTGTGAAAAGCATCCAGAACGAATATATGGAAGAAGAACTGGGACATCATGATGAGGATTTTATTAACGATTCAACTTTTTTTAAGTAGATGCAGCTAAGATTCGGTAAGTATGGAGGCAATTAATAAGAAAGGAGATTAAGACAATGAAATACAAAACATTTTCATTAAGTAACTATAAAACTATTCCTCAAATTAGTAAATTATCCAGGGAAAGTAAGCGCAATATAGATATAGTAGGTTCTGTTTTACCCTTCAAAGTAAATAATTATGTTATAGATGAGCTTATTGACTGGGCTAATTATGAAAATGACCCAATTTTTAATTTAACATTCCCTCAAAAAGAGATGTTATTGCCACATCATTTTGAAGAAATGGTAGCAGCATTAGAACAATTACCGGATAAGAAATCCCAGATGGAGGTCAGTAATAAAATCAGGTTACAGCTTAACCCCAATCCTGCAGGACAAAAAGACTTTAATGTACCAATGATTGATGGAATAAAGCTTTATGGCATCCAACATAAATACAGAGAAACCGTATTGTTTTTCCCAAGTGCAGGACAAACATGTCATAGTTATTGTACTTACTGCTTTCGTTGGCCCCAGTTCGTTGGAATGGATGAATTAAAGTTTGCCATGA
>DATKUO010000115.1:0-5023 GCA_035530515.1 Bacteroidales bacterium | reverse complement strand
GAGGCATAATTTATGATAGTCTTAAATCCAATATTCTGTCAGTTACGGTTAACAGGAACCTTTACCCCGACAATAACTTTTACCCGGTTGAAATAGAGACCATCCAGCTGGATACTTTCATTTCAAATGAAAATCTGACCAGAATTGACTTGATTAAGATTGATGTTGAGACACATGAAATTGAGGTTTTAGAGGGATTTAAAAATTTCCTGATGAAATTCCAGCCAACAATTTTAATCGAAGTATTGACCGAAGAAATTGCACAGAGATTGAATGAAATATTCCAGGGTAAAGACTATTACTATTTTAATATTGATGAATCTAAAGGGCTGATCAGAGTTGATCAGATTATTAAATGTGATGGATTTAATTTTCTTTTGTGCAAGAAGGGGATGGCCCTGAAATCAGGATTGATATAATTGAGAAATATTCTTCTTTTAATTGATTATGCAGCCCCATACAGGGGAAACTTTATTCCGTCTATACTTAACCTTGCTTCACATTGCGAGAGAGAAGGGATGAGGACAATTTTCATCTTCCCTGAAGTTGCCAGGGAAATTCCGTGGGTAATTGAATTTCAGAAGGAAAGAGGTGCTGTATTTTTTATCGACAGATCCTTCTTCTCAAAAAAAGTAAAGTACTCAAATATTAAAAAAGTAAAGGACATAATCAGGAAGGAAAAAATTGGGATAATTCATACTCATTTCCTGGCCTACAATTATTCCCTCGTCATACTGAAGCTTTTTTTTACAGGAAGAGTAAGGTTCATTGCAAATTACATGAATGAACTGGTACTACCGCGAAACATCTATTTCAGGTTCAAAATAATGGTGACCCGGCTTACCTTCGATCTGTATATCGCCTCCAGCAAGGGTGTTAAAAAAAGCCTTATCAATGCCGGTATCACGGAAAGGAGAATAGTAACTGTTTACAACTCACTTGATCCAGTGCACCTCGATATTTATGAGTCTCTGGAACTGCGGCAAAATATTGAGGAAAAGATCATTCTCATGTTCGGATGGACTTTTTTCAGAAAGGGGGTGGATATTGCTATTAGGGCAATAAAGGAGCTTGTTGAAGATGGTAATAATCTGAGACTAGTTATTGCTATGGCCGGGGGGCAGGAAATTATTGAAAATGAGATAAATAAACTTGAAGGAACCATTCCCTCCTGGATAACACTTAAAGGACCGGTGCAGAATGTGGCGACATATTATAATTCAGCCGATATTTTTCTCTCCTCCAGCAGGGAGGAGGGATTTACCTATTCTGTTCTTGAAGCTGCATATTGCAATCCACTTCTGATAATGAGCAGGATAGAAGGACATCCTCTTGATATACCTTTTTCTGGGTCATTCATAAGTGAAAATATAACAGAATTGAAAAGCAGCATTCTTAAAGTACTTGGAATAAATCCCACGGAAAAAAAGAGAATCAAACAATTACAAAGAGAATATGTCATATCGACCTTTGATATAAACAGATGGTCACAGGCAATATTGAATGAATATTCAAAACTTGTTTAATGAGAAATATTCTTATTCTCGGAGGGCTCGGATTCATCGGCACTAACCTTGTCGGTGAATTTATTGAAGGTAGCAATAAATATAATATCATTACCTACGATCTTGCTGGAAAGACTAACAGGTTTGGAAACAGGATAAGGCTGATAAATGATGATTTTCAGAATGAGAGAAGTCTTGAAAAACTTCTCTCAGAAACACCGTTTGATGTTGTTATACATCTTATTTCCACCACCATTCCTGCCTCATCGAACGAAAAGATCACTTATGATATAGAGGCTAATCTTATTCCTACTGTCAATCTCCTCAAGCTACTTGCGAAGTATAAAATTCCTGAAATAGTTTTCTTCTCTTCCGGGGGGAGTGTTTACGGAACAACAGAGGAAGAAAAGGTCAATGAATTGCATCAGACATACCCCATATCGTCTCATGGTACAATAAAGCTTACAATAGAAAAGTACATCCACCTGTTCCAGGAGCTGTACGGTGTAAACTACCTTATCCTGAGGGTTGGAAATCCGTACGGACCCTTTCAGACCTCAGACAACCAGGGAATAATTAATGTTTTTATCAGGAAAATCCTGAGAGATGAGAAACTCGTGGTAAGAGGAGATGGATCTGCAATCAGGGATTATATTTATGTGAAAGACCTTGCTAAAGTTGTCCGTCTGCTTTTAGAGGCAGGCATAAGTAACGAGATATTAAATGTAGGATCCGGGGAGGGAACATCCATCAGGCAGATAATATCAATCCTTGATAACCTGTCGGGCAGGCGGAACCGGGTTGAAAACGAAGATCCAATGCTTTCTGATGTTCCGAAGATCGTACTTGATACAACAAAGCTAAATAACCTCATAAAGATTGACCTGTGTCCGCTCGAAGAGGGAATAAGAAGAACTTTTGAAGAATTGAGTTGTAAAAATAAATGATGAGTGAATCAGGGGGAAAGCATTTAGAAATGAGCATCTGTTTGAAGAATTATTAATCCGGTGTTCATTAACCATCCAAAAACCTTGCGTCCTGCCTCCTGTGTATTGAGTCTTTTTATATGATCTATAGCGTTCTGAAAGGCCGTGTAGGCAATAACCTTTTCCAGATAGCTGCAGGTCATTCGCTTGCCTCAAGGCTTTGTACAGATTATAAGGCTTATATCCCTGATTTTATTCTTCCGGAACCGGATAAATGCACTCTCAGGAATTATCTCAGTCAATTTAGTGACAATATTCTAAGGAACATCGAATTTACAGATACAGTTCCGGACAATATTTTGAAATATTCTGAAACCGGCGATCTCTCCTTCCGTGAAATCCCGTTTACCGATAACATTATTTTAGATGGATATTTTCAGTCAGAGAAGTATTTTGATGAGAAATTGGTGAGGCATCTGTTTTCGATTGATGGGAAAACTGAAGATTATATCAGCAGGGAATATGGAGATCTGCTCAGGCAAGGTGTTACATCAATAAATGTCAGGAGAGGTGATTATGTAAAACAGCCACACCTCCACCCGGTTTGTTCAATGATATATTATAATGAAGCAATAGATTCTATTGGAAGGGATAAGCTGTTTATAGTCATTAGTGATGACATTGGTTGGTGCAGAAGACATTTCAGGGGAGCTAATTTCCATTTTATTGATGATGAACCGCCGGTAATTGACCTTTATCTGCAGACTAAATGTAAGAACAATATAATAAGCAACTCCTCATTCAGCTGGTGGGGAGCATGGCTTAACCCTGACCCTGAAAAGATTGTTGCTGCACCTGGAGAAAACTGGATAGGGAAGCTGCATCCATTCATAATGTCGGCGGATTTGCTTCCGGAAACCTGGCAGAAATTTACAAATCCGACCGATCTGCCATCTAAAATTATCATCGTGAAGAAGCAGGCTGTCAGGAAGCTTGTGGAGTTTAAAAAGAACATTTCTGCGAAAAGGAAACATTGTGAAGGATAAGGTATCAATAATAATTCCTGTATATAACACGGAGGCATCACTTCCAAGGTGTCTTGATTCCTGTATTGGTCAGAGTTGGAAAGATATTGAGATCATTATTGTGATTGACGGGAGCAGGGATAATTCCGCGAGAATTGCAAAAGAATACTGCAAAAAAGATACCAGGATCACAATAATAGAGAAAGATAATGAAGGTCTTCCATTAACCAGGAGGAGGGGGTTTGATTCTTCCAAAGGAGATTTTATTTTCCATCTCGATTCTGACGATTACATTGAACCCGATGCTATTGAAACATTAATGAAAGTGCTCCTTAGGGAGAATGCTGATATAGTAATAGGAGGTACACAGTATGAGAGGAGAGATGGCCAGAAAGTGACAACCTGGGTAAGCAGAATTACGGAAGATGGAAGAGTGGGGTATTTGAAAGGCATATTCACATCACAAATCCAGCCTAATATCTGGGGTCGCCTGATCAGGAGAGAGGTTTTTGAAGAAGTGTATGTACCGGCACGGTACAATTGCGGCGAGGATTATCTTGCCAATATAATAATGATCTGTAACAATCCGGAGATAAAGATAGTGGTTGAGTCGACACTTTTATATCATTATATTGTTTACAATGAGTCTCTCACCAATACATGGCCAGCTGAGGTTTTTATGCCATATACCGATGAGATCGCTGCAATTCTTATGAAGCACAATCTTGAGGAAGAGGTTATGGATGATTGGGCATGGTACAGGGTGATAAAAAGCTGGAGATACTATTTACGGCGGGGAGGTAAAAAATATCTGGCAAATAAGACATTTGTAAGTCAATTCTACAAAAAGTACTTGCCAGTGATCACAGAAAGACTTAAACCTGTCGAACGATTTGAACTTAACACTTATATATACAGTCAGTTATTAGGATATATTTTTTCAAGAGTATATTTGAAGCTTATGAAATTTTTTAATTCAAATTGAATGAATATGATGAATCATATTCATCTTAATATAGTTTAGTATGGGCTTTAAATTGTTATACTATTATCTGATTATACCCTTATTCCTTGCTTTCTGCTTTGGCTTAGGATTTATTTTTAATTCTTTGTTTCAAAGAAAAACAGATTTCAAATTTACTGTTTTTTTGCTGTTTTCAAATTTGGTTATTGGTATAATACTAATAATATCAATTTACTCAATATTAATTACGGGCGGCAAAACAGTAAGCTGGATGTACATTCTTGTTCTTGCCGCTTATGGATATTTTCGACAATTAAAGCCAATCAATGATTTATCTCCTGTAATTTCTTCTAAGGAGTGTATTAAATCAGGATTATATTTATTATTGGTAAGTATATTTCTGTATTTTGTTTATTTGTCATCTCTGCTGAATTTCAAAACTATGGTATTTACTGATACCAATTGCGATTGGCAATTCTACGCTAAAATTTCCCAATATCTTAATTTAGGTTATGAAAGTACTGCTCAATTTGATAATATTGCATTCAATCTTTCTTTTACACCCTATCACTATTTTGAAATCTGGATAGCTGCTATTATCTC
>DATKUO010000114.1:0-85117 GCA_035530515.1 Bacteroidales bacterium | reverse complement strand
ACTCACGAGAATTCCTATTCCCGGTCTTTGTCAAATTTGTAAGAAACTCCCGGTCTTTTAATTTTAATGTCATTTTACTCATGGCTTTGTGGTTTTTGCCACAAAGATAATGTTTCTATATTAATTTGTCAAGACACTAGTAATGAGTTTGAAGAGCCATGGCTCGATGAAGGTATAAATTCTTTCTGGGAGGAGAGAATAGTTGATCATTATTATGGCAATAATTCCGGGTTATTAGATCACCCTTTATTAAAAATTTCTGATATCTCTTCTGCAAGGATCTCCTATGTAAATTCACCTGAAAGACAAACGATTAGTAATATTGAATATTCATGGAACTATCCGCATGGTACTTATGGAATGATGTCTTACCAGAAAACAGCCGTCATATTGTACACCCTGATGGGTATTGTCAGAGAAGAGACAACAAATGATATTTTCAGGGAGTATTACAAGAGATGGGCCTTTAAACACCCTTCAGGCAGAGATTTTATTAATGTTGTGAATGAAGTTGTTACCCGTAACCATGGAAACAAATTTGGTCCGGATATGAACTGGTTTTTTGATCAGACAATCTATGGAACAGGGATATGCGATTATAAAGTGTTTGATTTCAGTAATAGAAAACAAGGACAATCAAGTAAAAATGCTGAGAAAAGCGACTCAACAGATCTAATTTTAGCTGCCTCTGATTCCGTTTACAATGCGATTAAGAATGTTGAGAAAAGCGACTCAATAGATTTGATTTCAGCTACCTCTGATTCCGTTTACAAATCGATAGTTGAACTTGGAAGGGTGGGGGAGGTGACCCTCCCGGTGGAGGTGCTTGTCCATTTTAGTAATGGCGATGAGATATTGGAAAACTGGGACGGCAAAAGCAGATTTAAAGACTTTACATATACGGGTAACAGAACCATACAATGGGTAAAAATAGATCCTGAATTTAAAATCAAAATGGATGTTAACTACATCAATAATTCAATGACTGCGGACCCTGACCGTATTCCGGTACGGAGGTTATCCAATAAATTATTATCGTTCATTCAGTTTTTAATTAATTTTATTTCGTTGTAATACAATATGTTATGAAAATATTCATTGCCATAAAATCATCAGCTCAACGGTCACTCAAATCATGGAAAGGTCTGTTAATTGTATGGTTCCTATTACTTTTCCTGGCAAGTCTTCTGGCTATTCCAATGAAAGGGGCATTAAAATCGGGTTTTGGTGATAGCATGATCACAGAGAAGCTTGTTGATGGTTTTAATATTGAAGCATTTACTGATCTGGGTGCATCTCTTAGAGGCCTGATATCCTATTTTAGGTCAGGTTTTATTATGGCGGTTCTTGCCGGATTTCTCCTAAATGCATTTCTTACAGGAGGATTATTTTATAGCCTGAAAGGATCCTCAGTTGAATTTTCTGTTGGAGGATTTTTCAGGGCATCTGCAAAAAACTTCTGGACATTTCTGATTATTTCATTGATAATAAGTCTGATTATTTTAATCATGGGACTATTAATAATTGCATTACCGGTTGCGATGGTTGGAAAGGCTGAGGCATCTTCAGGTATAGCTGTAATCAAAACTGGTATTATTGTTATTTCAATTTTCTTTCTTTTATTGACTATACTCTTACTTGTTGCAGATTATGCCAGGGCATGGCAGGTTATTCAGGAGAGAAACAGGCCTTTCAAGGCAATAGGGTTTGGATTTTGTCAGACCTTCAGTACCTTCTTATCATCTTACCCTTTAATGATAATATTGTTAATAGTCCAGCTTTTATTTTTCTGGCTTGTATTAGGTATTCTTCCTGGAATGAAACCTGTAACGGGAGTTGGGGTATTCCTGCTTTTTTTGCTGTCACAATTTCTGTTTTTAATCAAGATACTGTTAAAAGTATGGAGGTATGGCAGTGTTACCTCATTGATGGAGCAGAATATGGAGAATGAGATTAGGGATAGGGCTTGAATTCAGTTCAGATATTGTTCCGGGAAAATCATTTTTTAGATTAGTGTTCTCGAGGATACCTTCAGGGTTACTTTTGATTATTAAATAAATAGGAATATTATGAAAAATTTTCTAATTTTTATTCTTTTGCTCCCTAACGCTCTGTTTGCTCAGAATGATAATTTCATTGTAGATGCTCTGGTAACCCCTTTAAGAGTGGAAAGGATAATAACTGTAGGAGGGACGAAAGCAGAAATACAGGGCTATACAAACGAAGCCATTCAAATCGCTATTGATGCACTCCCATCTGAAGGGGGTATTGTCAAACTGAATGCAGGAAAATTCATTATGAAAGCCCCGGTCCGGCTTAAATCGAATGTTAAACTTATTGGATCCGGTTCTGAGACTCTGCTTGAAAGAGTTGACGGGTACCATTCCAGGTTTATTATTGATGCAGATTTTGGTGAACTTAAACTGACTGTTGATGATGCATCTGGTTTTGAAGTTGGAATGAGTGTACAGATCACAGAAAACGTAACCGTCAGAAATTGCGAAATCAGCGGATGCACCAATATGGGGTTACATCCGGGAACAGGTTCCCCAAATTCACTGATAGAGGGTAATAACAGCCATGATAATAAAGTTGGAATGTTCATCTGCTGGAGAGTACATCACAGCATCGTAAAGAATAACCAATTTCATAATAACAGCGATTGTGGTATTAGTACGGGACATAAAGATACCGATGTGGTTTTCTCAAATAACCATATTTACGAGAATGGCGGAGATGGTGTATATTTTCGTAATGAAGATGCAAAGAATTCACCGCACCGTAATTCATTTATTAAGAATGTAGTGGAGAATAATGGTACTTTGAAGGGGGGATTTGGGTTTCACTTTAATGGCAATGCAACAGAAGTATTATTAGAAGACAACACAATCCGTGATAACAAAAATGGTACTCAGAAAGCTGCAATTTTTATTAATAAAAATACTCCTCCTCCATTGGAAAAGAATAATAAAATGAGTGGCCATAAACTTGGGAACATAATTAATGGTTGATAAGAAAAGTGCCTTGAGTGCTATAATACAGGTCTTGCAGGTCTTGTAGGTCTTGCACTCTTATAGGTTTTACTTCAACCTTTCAACTCTTCAACTTTAAGTACTTCACACTTTAGTCATTCCATACTTATTATAAGTATAAATACCCCTTAATAAATAGGTTTTAACCATCATTCGTCCTTTTTATATTAGAGGTACTTTTGTGTTAATCTATTAACAGGTATCACTTATTCTTGGGAATGGAAAATCTTTATGACATACTTAAAGAGGATATCAGGTTTGAAGAGGGGTTGAATGCCTGTATGAATTGCGGAGTTTGTACTGCCATCTGCCCTGCTGCCGAGTTTTATGATTATGACCCCAGAAAAATTGTAGATACAGTACAGAAAAAGGATGATGAGGAAATTGTCGCTCTTCTGAAATCTGAAACAATCTGGTATTGTGGTGAATGCATGTCATGCAAAACACGATGCCCGCGTGGGAATACACCTGGTTTCATCATTATGGCTCTTCGTACACTTTCCCAGAAACTTGGATACTTTACAGAATCTGAAAAGGGACGTCAGCAATTGGCAATCAAAAGAACAGTAGGTGAAAATATATTCAAGTACGGTTATTGTGCTGCAACTTATGCCGTCAATCCCAAAATGCATCCTGAGCAAGGACCGATCTGGGAATATATACTTGATAACACTAATGATGTTTTTGAACGACTTGGTGGTCAGGTTAATGGTATTGGAACCGGACCATTAAGAAAGATACCGCAGGAAGCACTTGATGAGCTTAAGAAGATATTTGATGTAACGGGTGGAACGGAATTTTTCGAATTGATTGAGGAACATTCTAAAATGAAAGCCTCTGAGATGGGTCTCCAATTTAAAAGTGAAGGCACCGATAACGACTATTTTGTTGAGGTGTACACAGCAAACAATGGGAAACATAATACTCACGATATTTAATTGACAGAAGATGAATCTTGAAGGTAAAAAAAGAATATGGTCTGATTACCAGAAAGAGATAGCTGATGATCACTTTTTTTATGTTAGATCATGTATCCGTCAGAGTTTTTTCCCTGGGTCAGAGCAGTTTTTTCTCAATTTTATGAGAAATACTCTCGGAAAAGATGTCTATGAGAATCCTGCTCATACAACCTGTACCGGAATAGGATATCATAGTGATATAGTACCATCTTCAACCATAATGACAGTGATAGCCAGACATTTTGCACTAATGAAAGAATCAGGCTATAAAAATATTGCTATTTCATGTGTCACATCTTTCGGGCTTTATACAGAGATATTGGAAACATGGAAACACTTTCCGGAAGAACTGGAGAAAACCCGTGAATACCTTTATAAGGCAACTGGAAGAGAATTTGATATTCCGGAAAATGTGGCTCATACAAGCGACATTATTTATAAATTCAGAAGCGAAATAGCAGATAAAGCAAAAATCTTCCTTGTAAATAAGAAGACAGGAGAACCTCTTAAAATAGTTGAGCATATCGGTTGTCATTATGCTAAAATGTTTCCAAAATCAGGAGTGGGTGGTGCTGAATTTCCTAATGTTCTAAGTGGAATGGCAGAGGCCTGGGGAGGGAAGGTTATAGATTACCCCGAGAGAAGGCACTGCTGTGGTTTTGGTTTCAGGCAATATCTGGTTCAGGCAAACAGGGGTTATTCTGTTTCCAACACAGCAAAGAAATTTTCATCTATGGAACCCTATAAGCCGGATATGGTGTTAACAAACTGCCCGGGATGCACAATGTTCATGGATAAATGGCAGTATACTATTAAAGAGATGGAAGGAACATCATTTGGTGAAAATGGTGAATCAATTCCTGTACTTACTTATGAAGAGCTTGCCGGACTTGTTCTAGGGTTCAATCCATGGGATTTAGGGCTGCAATATCATATGGTTCAATCGGAACCTTTACTTAATAAACTTGGAATTGATTTTGATAGTACGGATAAATATAAAACCAAAGACGGTAAGCAGATGCCATTACCTGAAAAACTTATAAATGCTTGATAATGAATTGGGATGTTGTAGTTGTTGGAGGAGGAACCGCAGGAATGGAAGCATCTGGTCAACTGGCTAAAGCAGGTTATAATGTTACTTTATTTGAAAAAGAGGAAGAGGCAGGCGGACATCTTAAAAATTGGTACCACCTGTTCCCCGACAGGAGAGACGGTGAAGAAGTGATTACATACTTGAATGATCAGATTAATAATGATAATATCACCTTTTATAAAGGGAGCAGAATTGATCATTTAGAAAAAAACGAAAAGAAATTCATTATTAAAACCAATGAAGGGAAAGAGATGACCGCTGATGCAATAATTATTGCAACAGGTTTTGATCTTTTTAGAAGTGAGAGGAAAGAAGAATATGGATATGGTATTTATGATAATGTAATTACATCCGCTGACCTTGAAAAAAGATTTCGTACCGGTGATATGAAAATGAATAATGGTGAGATTCCAAGAAGAATAGGTATTGTTCATTGTGTAGGTTCACGCGATGAGAAAGTTGGGAACCTTTATTGCTCCAAATTGTGTTGTGTAACTGCAGTTAAGCAGGCTATTGAGATTAGTGAATGGCTTCCTGAATCTAAAGTTTTTTGCTTTTATATGGATATAAGGATGGGAGGAGCACTCTATGAGGAGTTATATATGGAATCGCAGGAAAAATATGGAGTTAATTATATAAGAGGCAAAGTGTCTGAGGTTGGGGAATCGTTCACTAACAGTCTAATCGTTAAGGTTGAGGATACTCTGGCTGGCAGACCACTTAAAATGGAGCTCGATATGCTTGTTTTAATGGCCGGAATGGAGATATCTGAAGGAAGTAAAAAAATTGGAAAAGCCCTCGGACTTAAAACCGGAGAGAACCGTTTTTTTCAAAGCAGGGATAATCATTTCGGAAGTAACCTCAGCAATATTGATGGCCTCTTTTATGCTGGTACATGTACAGCACCAATGAATATTACTGAAACAATATCACATGCCCGTGCCGCTGTATTAGATGTAATGGATTATCTAAAAGATGGGAGAAGGTAAAATGGGAAAATTTGGATTTGCCATATCAAAAGGACGACAGATAGACTATGAAGCTAACGACAGGAGGATTGCAGAATATATCTTAGAGCATGAACCAAGTTTCAGGTTATGTATTGAATGCGGTGGCTGCTCTGCTACATGTACTACGGGTAATTTTACAAGATTCAGTCTCAGAGAACTTCATATATTAATAAAACGTGGTGAAAATGATGAGGTTCGGAAGAATATAGGAAAGTGCATGCTCTGCGGAAAGTGCATACTTGTCTGCCCCCGCGGGGTTAATACAAGAAATGTGGTGGTTCTTGCCAGACAGGCATTCCAAAAATATGACGAATATGCAATTTGATCCGTTTGTAATACCGTTTAATATTGGTTTGTATTTCATATTATTTTATGTTGTTATAAGAAGTGTGATCTGGTTCCGTGGCTTGTCACGTCCTGATAAGCTAAGACTGCAACGGGGTTTCTTTGGAATTACCTTTATTAAGAGTCTGAAGGATATATTTCTTGAGAGTCTCATACACAGGAAGATTCTTAAGACAAACCTTAGGCTTGGTTATATGCACATGAGTCTCGCTTTTGGGTGGTTTTTACTTATACTGTTTGGAACTATTGAGGCTGATATTTTCGGAGCTAAGCACCTCAATGCACCATATAAAGCAATATTTTTCAGGTTTTTTAATCCAGAACATGGTAGGATGGGCTTTGAAGCAGTCTATGGATTTTTAATGGATCTCATACTGGCCTTTATCCTGTCAGGCTTATTACTGGCTATCCTTAAAAGATTCTATTCAAAAGTTGTAGGTGTGAGGAAGACAACCAGACTAAAGACACTTGACAGGATTGCACTCACCTCATTATGGCTCATTTTTCCCAGTCGTCTGCTTGCGGAAAGTTTTACAAGTGGTGCCTTTGGTAACGGGAGCTTTATGACAGGAACACTGGGCCATTGGCTGGCATCATTTCTTCCGGCTCAGGAATTGGCTTATCCGTTCTGGTGGTTATATTCCCTCTCTTTGGGCACGTTTTTTGTTCTGCTTCCAATTACCAGGTATATGCATATTCCGACTGAATTATTCCTGATTTTTATGCGAAACTCCGGAATAAAAACAGATGATAAAGCGGGAAGCTATTCTGAGGTTGAGACTTATTCATGTTCTTCATGTGGAATATGCATAGATGCTTGTCAGCTGAATTTTTCGGCAGGTATTACTAATATTCAGTCAGCCTATCTGATGAAAGCGATTCGTAATAATGAAGAAACATCCGATATTGCACATAACTGCCTGATGTGTGGAAGGTGTGATCAGAAATGCCCGGTAGGCATAGAACTCTCACCAATAAGGATGATCCAGCGAAGAGCAGGTGAGGCTGAATATGATTTCAGAAACATATACCGTGGTTATTTTCGGAGCAGGCAGAGTGTAGCGGCAGTAAACCTGAATGGTTCTGAAGTATATAGTTTCCTTCCTGAGACCAATCCGGAAAAAGCTGATGTTTTATACTTTGCCGGTTGTATGACTCATCTCACTCCAACTATTAAAAAATCCATGGTAAAAATCCTTGATGCATCAGGAGTGAACTATAATTTTATTGATGAACAGGGAGGTGTTTGTTGTGGTCGTCCGCTTATGCTTGCCGGTCAGGATAAGGAGGCAAGGGAGCTAATCAATTATAATTCGCAGATTATATGGAAATCAGGTGCACATACACTTGTTACGTCATGTCCAATATGCTATAAAGTGTTTAAGGAGAGTTATTATCTTGATGTGGAAGTGCTTCATCATACGCAGTTCATTAGAAACCTGATAGCTGATAACTCTTTTAAGATGAGATTCTTACGTAAGAAGGTTGTATACCATACTCCTTGTGATTTGGGAAGAGGCTCAGGAGTTTATGATGAACCAAAAGAGGTTCTCAGGCATGTGGCACGGCTTGAGAAAAGTAAATTCGAAGATGAGAATTCACTCTGCTGCGGAGGTAGCCTGGCAAATATGAAAATCAGCTCTCAGAAAAGGAGTAAAATTGCTCGTGATGCTGCCACAGAACTTACAAAAAGCAACCCTGATATTCTTGCCACATCATGTCCTCTTTGCAAGAAGACCTTTTCCAAAGCTACTGAAACAAGAGTTGCAGATATATCGGAGATAGTAGCTGAAGCTATAATTGAGCCTACAGGGAATAATATTACCAGAAAACAAAATTCTTTATCCCACGAACTCACACCCTAGAAAGTAACCCCGCTCCATAAACCAGGACACTGATATCAATAATCATTTCCACCTTTTCTTTTTATTATTGAAATATTTGAAGTTAATTTGCCATTTCAATGAAAGTCATATACTGAAATTGTTTCTGCTACGTTATATAGCAACTTACTAATTAAGCGAGATACTGAAAAATGAGAAGTGGAATTTTTATGTTGATGGCACTGATTATAGCTGCCATTGTTTATTCATGCACGAATGGAACCGGGCAAACTAATAATAAGAGAAAAATTGTTGAAAATAAAATTTTGCAGCAGGATGATGGAACTATTTCATTGAAGATGGACAAAGCAGACTGTTACAGCGATATGGTTAATCCTGCCAGTAATACGGCTGAATGGAATGTAGTTGTTTCAAAGTCAGGACGTTTTAATGTATGGTTATCGAGTGCTACAAAGGATACAAATGATCTGCATTATAATAATTCGGTGATGTTAAGTATTCATGATAAGAGACTTGAGGCCCACCCCGAATGCGATAAAGTAATTCATAATTCAAAGGAGGTCACTTACCCGTATTTCAGAGCTGATTCTTTTATGGGTTCTCTTTATATTCAGGACACCGGCCTTTATAGTATACAGGTAATCAGTGATAAAATACTTCCTAAGAATTATAAGAATGTCGAATCGTCAGTTGTTGAGAACACAAAATTAATTTCAGTCTTTCTCACTCCTACAACCCGCTGATCCACTCTTTTGCATTTACAAATGCTTTTATCCATGGTGTAACATCATCATGTTTCTTATTGTCAGGATAATAGCCGCATTGCCATGGAAAATAAGCTCTTTCAAGATGCGGCATCATAACCAGGTGACGACCATCTTCAGATGACAAACCAGCAACATCATAATCTGAACCGTTTGGATTAGCCGGATAAGTATGCGAACTGAATTTTAGTGGAATATGATATTTGTTTTCGGGATATGGTAAACTGAATTGTCCCTCTCCATGAGCAACCCATATACCCAATTCCATACCCTCCATATCACCAAGCATAATTGAATTATTCTTCTGTATCTTTACACCAATGAACCCTGATTCAAATTTATGTGATTTATTAATTAGTAGTTTGGGTTTGTTTTCATGATGTGGATATATGAGCTCTAGCTCAGCCATCAACTGGCATCCGTTGCATACCCCTAGCGAAAGAGTATCGGGTCTTTTATAGAAATTTTCGAGGGCGATCCTTGCTTTTTCATTGTATCTGAATGCTCCTGCCCAGCCTTTTGCCGAACCTAATACATCGGAATTTGAGAAACCCCCAACAAAAACTATTATGCTGATATCTTCAAGAGTTTCTCTTCCAGTAATAAGGTCGGTCATATGAACATCTTTAACATCAAAACCGGCAAGGTAAAGTGCATAAGCCATTTCCCTGTCTCCATTCACTCCCTTCTCCCTGATGATTGCAGCCCTTATACCTGTTTTATCTCTTCTTACAGGCGAAATACCAAGTGATTTAAATGTTCCGGGAAAACTATTGGTATTTATGTTCAATGCATGCTTTTTATAATTGTTAAACCGCTCAAGTGCAAGGTCCGGACCGCATTGCCGGCGATCAAGCAGATAAGATGTACTAAACCATTTATCACGAAGCTCGTCAATGTTGAATATTATTGTATCTTGATTATTTGTCACAAACAGAGACCTGTCCTTAACAGGATGTCCGATTGAAAAATAGGTTATCCCTTTTTCCAGAAGAATTTCAGCTATTTCACTTTCATCTCTTACCTGTATGATAATTCCGGGATTCTGGCTGAAAAGTATCTTTATTGTATCTGGTTCATTGATCGCAGACAAATTGATTGTTATTCCACCGGAGATATTAGCAAAGCACATTTCGAGCAAGGTTGTAAGCATTCCTCCTGCAGAGATATCATGTCCCGAAAGAATTTTACCTTTTTGTAGCAGGCTCTGGATGATATTGAAAACCTCTGCAAAATAGGCAGGGTCTTTTACTGTTGGAGCCTCAGAGCCTAGCTTGTTAAGGATCTGTGCAAAACTGCTTCCTCCGGGTTTTAAGTCATCTCTACTCATATCAATATACAGCAGACTAGTATTTGTGTCGTTAACTATTACCGGTTCAACAATTTTCCTGATATCATTAACTTCCCCTGATGCAGATATTATTACTGTCCCCGGAGAAAAAACAACCTGATCGTTGTATTTCTGGGTCATTGAAAGGCTGTCCTTTCCGGTAGGAATATTAATACCCAGTTCAATTGCGAAATCACTGGCTGCCTTCACCGCAGTATAAAGTCTGGCATCTTCGCCAGGGTTTTTACATGGCCACATCCAGTTAGCAGAAAGGGAAATACTTTTTATCTTATCGGTAAGGGGAGCCCAAATAATATTTGTAAGAGCCTCTGCTATTGAGAGTACTGAGCCTGCTGAAGGATCGATTATACCTGCAGCCGGAGCATGTCCGATAGAGGTAGCCATACCCATTTTACCCCTATAGTCAAGCGCGATAGCTCCCAGGTTATTTAACGGTAGCTGTAGCAAACCAGCACATTGTTGTTTTGCAAGGCGTCCCGTCACTGACCTGTCAACTTTGTTGGTAAGCCAGTCCTTGCAGGCTACTTCCTCAATCTGCAAAACCTGTTCGGCATACTCTTGTATCTTTTGAAAAGTATATTTAAAATTACTGTATCCAATCTCAACACTGGTGTCGCTCATTATTGTCTTTGGGGGGCCACCGAAGAGTGATGCCAAAGCTATGTCTATTGGCTTCTCCCCGGTAACTGGATTTTGCAGAGTAAATTGCTGATCGCCTGTAACCTCTCCAATTATATATATTGGAGCTCTTTCTCTTTCGGCTATTTTCCTTAACGTATCAATATCCGCTTTTTTCATTACCAGCCCCATACGTTCCTGTGATTCATTGCCTATTATCTCTCTGGCTGATAGAGTCGGATCACCAACTGGTAATTTGCTGATATCAATTTTACCTCCTGTAGCTTCAACAAGTTCTGATAAACAGTTGAGATGACCACCTGCACCATGGTCATGAATAGAAACAACCGGATTATTATCTGATTCCCCTAACGCTCTGATTGCATTATAAATTCTTTTCTGCATCTCAGGATTTGCCCTTTGCACTGCATTCAGTTCGATGGAACTATCATATTTCCCGGTATCGACTGATGAAACAGCGCCTCCCCCCATTCCGATCCTATAATTATCACCACCAAGTAATACTATTAGGTCGCCTTTCCCGGGGATATCTTTCTCACTGTCTTTCTTCTTACCAATACCAATTCCACCAGCAAGCATAATTACTTTATCATATCCGAACATTTTAAAATTCTCAAAATGTTCGAATGTAAATACTGAACCACAAATGAGGGGTTGACCGAATTTATTACCAAAATCGCTTGCTCCGTTTGAAGCCTTTATAAGAATATCTTCAGGAGTCTGATATAGCCAGGGTCTTTCCTTTGTAATTTTTTCCCATGGCCGGTCACCCTCAGGTCGGGGATATGATGTCATATATACTGCAGTACCGGCGATAGGGAAGGCCCCTTTCCCGCCTGCAATTCGATCCCTTATCTCTCCGCCTGTTCCTGTGGCAGCTCCATTAAAGGGTTCAACTGTAGTAGGGAAATTATGTGTCTCAGCTTTGAGAGAAAGGATAGATTCGTAATCTTTAATTTTGAAATAATCAGATTTATCCTGTGTCTCCGGAGCAAATTGTTCAACTACAGGGCCTTGTACAAAAGCACAGTTATCTTTATATGCTGAGACAACCTTATTAGGATTGACTTTAGTTGTCTTTTTAATCATTTGAAAAAGAGTTGCCTCTTTCTCTTCACCTGAAATAATAAAAGTACCGTTAAATATTTTATGACGACAGTGTTCAGAATTAACCTGTGAAAAACCAAAAACTTCGCTGTCGGTTAGTTTTCTTCCAATCGACACGCTCAGATTATCAAGGTAAGCAATTTCATCTTTGTTGAGGGCAAGACCTTCTTTTAGATTATATTGTTTAATGTCATCAACATAATAAACAGGATCAGGTAGTTTGTCGATGGAAAAGATACTTTGATCCAGCCCCTTGTATAGTGACTGAAGCATCGGGTCATAATCGGCTTTTTTAGATTTTACTGCATGAAACTCTTCAATCCTCGTGATTCCAATAATCCCCATATTCTGGGTGATCTCAACAGCATTGGTACTCCAGGGGGTAATCATCTCCTTTCGCGGACCAATAAAGAGACCCTCAATTTTTTCTGCAGAAATTATCCGGGCTTCACCAAAAAGCCATATCAGCTTTTCTATTTCTTTTTCAGGAAGATCTTCCTTTGTACTTGTTGTAATAATATTATTGGAGCTGCTTTGAAAAAAAAGAATCATGTTTTAAATGGTTAATATATTGATAAATAGCAGTATATACGTGGTTGGTATTGCTGTTAGAATTTGGAATAAAGATAGTATTTATTATTAAGTTTTATTTGTTTCATGTTCCATGTTTCTCTCCTTTTAAATTAATCCCAGCACCCAGCATCGAGACCCGGAAACATTTCATTTGAGTCCGCTCCTCTTGAGAAGGGCATCAATTGAAGGTTCTTTCCCTCTGAATTTGATATAGAGTTTATGAGGTTTATCGGTTCCTCCTTTTTCAAGGATATTCTTTCGGAATGATGTTGATGTTCCCTTGTTGAATAATCCGGTCTCTTGAAAATAGCTGAATGCATCAGCATCAAGTACTTCTGCCCATTTATAACCATAATAACCTGCTGCATATCCTCCACCAAAAATATGACCAAAGGAGGCACTCATATTTGCTCCAATAACTTTAGGAAAAAGTTCTGTTTTGATTGTAACTCCCAATTCAAAATCTGAAAGATTTGTTTCAACAGGTGTTGTTATACTATGCCAGGCCATATCAAGGAAACCAAATCCCAGCTGTCTGTAACAGGCATATCCCTCATTAAAGGTCGATGCTTCTTTAATCTTTCTGACCATTTCATCAGGGATTTTTTCTCCTGTCTGGTAATGTGAAGCCCAGGTGTCGAGCCACTCCTTTTCGAAGGCAAAATTCTCCATGAACTGTGATGGTAATTCCACAAAATCGCGGGCGACATTAGTACCTGAAAGGCTCTCATAATTACACTTCGAAAGTATCCCATGGAGTGCATGTCCAAACTCATGAAGGAATGTTGTAAGTTCGTTAAAAGAGAGTAGAGATGGTTTGGTCTTAGTAGGCCTGGTGAAGTTAGCAACAATAGAGATTAAGGGTCGAACCTCAATTCCATTTGTGTTTTTTTGATCCCTGTAACTGGTCATCCATGCTCCACTGTTTTTCCCCTGACGGGGATGGTAATCGATATAGAGCACTGAGAGAAAAGTATCATCCTGATCATATACCTCATATGTCTTAACTTCCGGATGGTAAACTGGAATTGTTTTGTTTTTGGAAAACCTTAGTCCATAAAGTGATGCAGCGAGACCAAAGATTGCATTTTCAGCTTTCTCAAGACTAAAATATGGTTTAAGTATTTCATCATCAATATCATATATTTTTTTCTTTAGCTTTTCTGAGAAGTAAGCCCAATCCCAGCGCTCCAATTCACTTTCATTGCCACATTCTTTTGCAAATTTCCTGATTTTTTCAAAATCTCTTAATGCAGCAGGTTTAGATGCCACATAAAGCTCTTTGAGAAAATTTTCCACTTTATTAGGAGTGTCAGCCATGCGATCACCAAGAATCATTTCTGCATAGTTCCTGAATCCTAACATTTTTGCATATTCAAAACGCAGATTAGCTATTTTAAGCACATTATTTCTGTTATCTGATTCATTTCCTCTAAAGGCTCTTGATGTATATGCTTTGAGCATCTCCTCACGAAGGTTCCTCTTTTCAGAATATTGCATGAAGGGCACATAACTTGGAAAGTGAAGAGTGAAGACCCATCCCTTTTTTCCTCTTTTGGATGCTTCTGAAGAAGCCTGCTCTGTTAAGCTTTCGGGTAGGCCTGCAACATCATTTTCATCAGTGAGATGAAGCTCAAATGAGTTTGTCTCCTCAAGAACATTCTCTTCAAATTTAAGTGAAAGTGTTGCCAGCTCTTCAGAAATCTCCCTGAAACGTACTTTCTGCTCTTCTTTTAGTCCTGCACCACCAAGCATGAAGCTTCTCTGTTTTCTTTCGACCAGAATCTTTTGTTCTGTGCTGAGTCCTGATGCTTCTATTTTTTCGAATATTTTACTGATTCGTTCGAAAAGTTTCTTATTAAGAGTAATATCATTTGAGAACCTGGTTAGCAGAGGTGAGACCTCCTGGGTAACAGCTTGAAGTCCCTTGTTTGTTTCAGCGCTGTTAAGGTTAAAAAGAATTGATGAAATTTTTCCAATAATTTCCCCGGCGCTATCGAGAGTTGCAATAGTATTCATAAAGGTTGGAGGATCGCTGCATTCAGAAATTAATTCTATTTCCTTCATTGCTGTTTTTATTGCTACTTCAATTGCCGGTTTGAAATGCACAGGTTTAATAATATGGAATGGAGGAGTAGAGAATGGAGTATTCCATTCCTGAAGAAGTGGATTGTTCATTCTTTAAAATATTTTAAGTGCCTGGAGTGCCTTAAGTGACTAGAGTACTTAAAGTTATTCCTATTTTGAATTTCATTATTTTAACTTTAGGCATTCTAAACATTAGTTCACTTTAAGTACTTTGTTTGTTTATTTTGCTTCATCATCTTCGTTACTGTTATCACCTTCATGTTTAGCAGGATAAGGTACATTCCCTTTTGATGCAAACCAGAGTATTCTGTTAAGCAGATCATCATTTCCGGCATCAACTCCATCGAATTCAGGAAGCATGCTTTGTTTTGCAAAGTGAAGAGCTTTCCCTTTTAGTGATAGCATGGATGGATTCATTTCATCGAGTGGAATATTATTTGGAATAGCCTTATATGGAGTTTTATCTGGTGTGGTTTTAAAACAATCTGACATAGGATTCGCTATCGCATCCTGTATATTCATTGGGGGTAACCCTAATATCTGCTCTATAGTACGGATCATGGAAGGCTGGGTATAATAAGTATGATTTGTCTTTTTTAATCTTGAATAGGGACTTATAACCAGTGCAACTGTCCGATAGGCGGAAACATGATCCCATCCGCTCTGTGAGTCATCTTCAACGACAAATATGACTGTATTTTCCCAGAACCGGCTTTTTGAAAATGACTCAACAATTTGTCCAAGGGCATAATCATTGTCAGCAACCATAGCCCTGGTTGTGGGGTATCCTGGTCTCATCCCGGCAGTATGGTCATTTGGCAGGGCAACTATCATCAGTTCAGGAAGCTTATCACCTGGCATTGCTTCATAATCATGCAATTCTTTGATTAATACATCAGCCCGCATAACATCAGAAAACTTGTGGTTACCATATGAAGGATATGTCTGACTCAGAATTGCTTTTACAGGTTCAATCGTGGTGTGATTAGTGAACTCAACTTTTTCCCCGTTACGATATTTTTTATAAATATCGGTCCATGTTAGCTTTTCATCTATTACAGGATATGAAGCTTCTCCATAAATTTTTACAGACTTTCCATGCCTTGTTGCGTTATCCCAAAGGAATCCGGTAGGAGCATAGACCAGCGCATCGGTCTGCACATGTGCATAACCTCTGAACCATGCCCTCATGTTTTTTTCAATATAGTCGGTAACTATTGAGGCATCAGTCCACTGATGCCCATCTGCGGAACATTTTCCTGCAACATGGAAATTATCCAGAAGCATAAATTCCTCTGAAAGTTTATGAGTATTCGGAGTAATTTCAGCTCCATAAATGCACAGGCCAGGATCCCCGTCTCCCTGTTTCATATCACCCAGGACCTGATCGTATGTTCTGTTTTCCTTTATAATATATACAACATGCCTGAAAACTGAAGGTTCTCCTATTCTGTCAGGAACAGGTTTAGGTTCAACCGATTCTCTTGGGTTTTCCCTACCCATTGTAGCCCTGGAAAGGTCATTTAAAGCAATTACGGTATCGGTATATGCACTGAGATTCTTCATATCCGGAAAAGGAATCACCGATACTGAAGCAAGCATATTATGTGAATTATAAATCAGATTGCTTGTAGCTCTGTGAGTCATTCCATAACGGGCACCAATTGCTTCGAGGTTCGACACATACAAATAGCCTTTATCTGACATAGTTACAGATGAAGGATAGGCTCCGGTAGGTAAGAATCCAACTACACTGCTGTTCTGGTTTTCTCCAAAAGTGTATCCTGTTCTCTTCAGTTTTATTACCGCTATGGCATTATCCATACCATTTGCTACAAATAGTAATTTTTCGTCAGTTGAAAGACATAAACCGTTAGGTGAATCCCCAAAAAACGGATTTATTTCAGGTTGTAACCTCACACTTATGGTTTCGTCTATCTCATCTATGGCGGTATTTATAACAGTTATATTATCGCTGTTTGAATTGGTTATATATACAAACTTCCCTTCTCTATCGCTTATTATCTCATTAGGGTGAAGTCCAACGACAAGTTCCTTTATTATCTTACCGTTTGAGGGATTTATTATCGTAACGCTGCCTTCCCTTGTTGAACCACCACTTTTATTATTTACCCTGGCCAGACCCCATGGTACACCTGCCACCTCAGGATCGTCAATTGAAGGATGTCTTCCTGCCCAGTTTGTAACATATAGTTTTCCTGCTGCCATGGTCAGTCCATAGGGCGCAACCCCCGGATCAGTTTCCCATATAGTATTTCCTGAAATCAAATTCTGTTTTATTACTTTATTATTACCGTTAAGAACAACATATAAAAATTCTCTTCTGGATTCCTTAGTGATCAGAATTTCATTTGGCAGAGCCAAATCAGATTCTGGTGCAGCCTGATATTCAAACATACGATCGAATTCTGCCTTTATACCATTCCACCTGGCTGACACAACAAATGACCGGTTGTCTTCGCTGATTGTGCTCCAGTATAGTTCAGGGCCATCCTTACTCATATGCCAGATGATCCCTGAATAAGTGTTCATTCCGCCTCCGAGAGCCCTGTTTTCAGTATTCCTGAGTACGAATTTCACATTATTATCTGAGGTACTGATAAATACAATACTGTATCTTTCCTCTACAGCAAGCCATTTTCCGTCAGGAGATAACACAGCATCAAGCGCATGATTTTCCCGGGATGCATCACCAAAGAATATCTGGGTACCTGCTGGTTGTATTAGCCTGTTATATGGAAGCTGGATCTGGCGGGGATTAGATTGCGAAGCATTATTCAGGACTTGTGCCTGACTGGATGATGTGATAAATAACGCAAGAACTGTATAAAAGATGTATTTCATTATTGCAGGGTTTTAAAAAAGGCTGTCAGAATTAGAGACAGCCTTTTAAGTATATTTTTTTAGAACGGGAGATCACTCAACTCATCTATTTCAGGTGGAATGTCCTCAAGTGTTGTATGTGTCGGAGCATCCTGATCTCTGTCTTGTGAAAAGGCTTTTTCAATTTTCCAGGCATCGAGGTTTGTAAAATAGTTGATCTTTCCATCGCGTTCCCATTTATTACCTTTCAGGTTAAACCAGATCTTAACCTCCTCATTTATAAACGATTCGTTAATAAGGTCACACTTATCCTGAATCAGTTGGAACTTAATATAATCAATGAATACAGCAGATCCTACAGTCTCTTTTTTCTCAATGACAAACTCACGTTTTTTGAATTTGTCGCTTACCTGGTTAACAGGAGAGATATCTATGACTTTTCCGGTAATTTCAAATGTCATTTCAGTTACTCTTCGTGAATAATTATTTTTTCAATTTTGTCTCCCTGACTTATTTCATCGATAACATCCAATCCTTCAAATACTTTTCCGAAGCAGGTATGTTGTTTGTCGAGGTGTTTTGTATTGTTACGGCTATGGCAGATAAAAAACTGGGATCCACCTGTATTTCTTCCTGCATGTGCCATGGAAAGGACTCCTTTGTCATGATATTGGTTATCTCCGGTAAGCTCACAGTCGATCTTATACCCGGGGTCGCCAGTTCCGACTCTGGGATCACTCATATCTTTAGAATGAGGACATCCTCCCTGAATAACAAAATCCGGAATAACTCTGTGAAAAGCAAGACCGTCGTAGAATCTTTTTTTTGCCAGAGAGATAAAGTTTTCAACTGTATGGGGAGTGTCATCTTCAAAGAAGCTGACTTTCATATTACCTTTTGGAGTTTGAATTTCGGCTGTTGTCATACTATTTTACTATTTCGAGAAGCTCTACTTCAAATATAAGTGTAGAATACGGCTTAATTATTTCTCCTGCACCAGTTGGGCCATAAGCAATTGCCTCAGGAAGATAGAGTTTAAACTTAGATCCAACAGGCATGAGTTGCAGAGCCTCTGTCCAGCCTGGTATAACACCTGATACCGGAAATTGAGCAGGCTCATTTCTTTTAATTGATGAGTCAAATTCAGTGCCATCGATGAGTGTCCCAACATAATGAACTGTGACTGTACTTTGTGCTGTGGGTTTTTGGCCTTTTCCCATTTTAATAACCTCATATTGCAGACCGGTGGGGGTAACAGTAACTCCGGAATTTTCTTTATTTTTAGCAAGAAAGGCTTCATTCTGAGCAATATAATCACTAAATGTATCTTTGTCTAGGGCAGCTTGTTTTTCTGCTTGCATAGACTCGCGCTTGCTGATAAACATCATAATATATGAACGGGCAATTTCATCGTTCATTAACGACTTACCCTCTTTACCATCGAGCATTGCTTTTGCAACAATAATCGGATTGAGCATAAGGCTATCTGCTGTCAGGGCATTATAATTTACAATTCCAAAAGCATAGGATAGTGAATCTTCATTACTTTTAATTTTTGCACTTTTGAGAAAACTCTTTCCACAAGAGCTAAGCATTAAGGCTATTACGCCTATCAGAACAATAAATCCCTTAATTTTCATACTTAATATTTTTTAAATTAAAAATTTCCGCTAAGATAATACTTTGATGAATGTAAAAAAGAGATAAAAAAATAAATTTCAATTTTTTATTGCTCTGATTATCTCTCTTTTTCCTAGTGGTCCAGGGAGTAGATTAACATCGTAACCGCATGCTTTTAAACTTCTTCTTACTTCTCCTTTGGCAGAATAAGTAACCAGAATACCACTTATATTAGTTGCATCTGCTATTTTCTTAAACATCTCTATTGTCCACATTTCAGGCTGTTTGTCTGGTCCGAATGCATCAAAATAAATAAGATCGTATTTTTTCGTAAGAGGCTGAACGGTAAAATCACCCTTAATTTTCAGAAGATTGAAATTTTTGCAAATATTCACATAACGGTTCCATGGCGCGGTGTGTATCGAATTAAATATCTCTTTACCATCATTCCCGACGAATATATGATGATTTAGTGAACTAATAATTTCATTTTCAACAGGATATTTTTCTATTGATGTGTAATTGACTTTTCTCTCTCCATTTAAGCTTTTTGTAGCTGTAAGAAGTGCATTAAGCCCTGTTCCGAATCCAATCTCAAAAATATTTAAAGGATCTGCTTTACAAAAATCAAATCCGGTATTTATAAAAATAAAGTTTGATTCCTGTACTGCACCATGTATCGAATGGTAATGTTCATTTAACTCAGGTACAAAAATAGTATGAGAACCGTCGGAGGTAGTGATTAGCTGGTTCAACTTAATTTAATTATTAGCAAGTTTTTAGTTGTTTCTGGTTTCTCGTTTCTCGTTTCTCTCCTTGTCTACCGTATCATTGGCGAAGGTGGATTGTCTTTTATCTTGAACTTAGAGGCACATCCCTATCACCAGCACATCATCAATCTGGTCGCGGTCGCCTTTCCATTTCTCAAAGGTGTTATCAAGTATCTCTTTCTGCATGGTCATGGTTTTTTGATTATTACTAAGGAGAGTATTCTGGAATTGCTTATACATAAATTTTTTGCCTTTTTGGCCACCGAATTGATCAGCATATCCATCGGAAAATAGATAAAGATGATCGCCTTTAATTGTTTCAATGGATTGATTAGTGAAAGGTGAAAAGGTAATAAAATGTATTCCAATGGGCATCCGGTCACCCTGGATTTTTATCAGATTGTTATCTCTTATCAGGTATATAGGGTTATTTGCTCCGGCAAAATCCAACCGTCCGGTTTTGGTATCAAGAATAATAAGTGAGATATCCATTCCGTCTCGTGCTTCTCCAACATTTCCTTTCTGTTTCAAGGCGTTAATTACTTCATCTCTTAAAAGGTTAAGTATCGATGCAGCATTTTCAATATTTTTCGTATTTGCTATCTCCTCAAGAAATGCATGTCCGAGCATACTCATGAACGCTCCCGGGACACCATGCCCTGTACAGTCGCCGGCTGCCACTATTATTTTATCATCCTTTTTTACTCCCCAGTAGAAGTCACCGCTAACTATGTCTTTTGGCTTAAAGAGAATGAAATTATCTAAATTCCATTCACCAATGAAATCTATTGGTGGGAGAACTGCAGTCTGTATTCTGCTGGCATACTGAATACTATCAGTGATTGACTGGTTCTTCAGTTCAATAATATCTTTCTGCTGTAATATTTTCTCGTTTTGCTCGAGTACTTCATCGTTCTTGATTTCGAGGTCTGTATTTATCTTTTCTATCTGCTTTTTACTCTCTGCAAGTCTCTGGTTCTTTTTCCGTGAAGAGATGAGACTGAAAAGAATTATCACTGCTACCAGAACCATTAATATTCCAAGCCACACTGCCATTTTCCGGGCAAATTTCTCGTTTTTTAGTTCCGTCTCCTTTAACATGTTATCCTTCTCCAGAGACTCTTTTGTCTTTTGAAGAACAATAGCCTCATCATCTTTCTGTTTCAACTGAAGCTGCTGAATTTCTTGTTGCTGCTCAAGCGATTTAACTTTTTGTTCATTTTCCATGAGCTGCATTTTCTCCTGTTCAAGAGCTAATGACTGTGCCAGCCTGTCTTTTTCAGACCTGTCCAGTTCCCGCTCTTTCATAAGGAGTTTGAGTTCGTTTTCTTTTCGGGCTGATTCGGCTTTCAGGGTCTTCATTTCCAGATCCTGTATCTCCTCGTCGGTAAGTTTTGATTTAATTCTCAGTTCTGTGGCTTCATATTCGGCAACCATATCGGTAATTTCCTTATTCTTTACCATATTGTTAAAACTTAAGGAATCTCTGAGACTCAGGTGTTTAGAATAATATTCGAGTGCTAAAACAAAATCATTTCCTTTCTCAAGAACAGCTGAGTAATCTTTATAACATAACTGAAGTACATTTAGGTTTCCTGATCTCTTTGCTGATTTAATACAATTAAGACAATATAATTCAGCATGATAATTATCTCCTCTGTTAAAGTAGATAAGAGCAAGAATTCGTTCTATTCTTGACTCTTCATCGACTCTTCCTGAGCTCTTAGCGTACTGCAAAGCATCATCAAAACTTCTAACCATCTCTTTTTCTCTTCCCTGGTTCTGGAAGCAGATAGCTATATTGGAATAGACATCAGTAAGAAAGAAATCATCTTTTCCAGCTTTTTTTGAATTAACAACTGCTGACTGAAAATCATTAAGTGCTGAATAATAATCCTGATTTTTGAACATAAGAAAACCCGATTGGTTCTTTACCATTGCAATGTTCTTAAAATCATTTTTCTCATTGTAAACCGATAATAGTGTCTGATAAATTTCATTCGCATTATCGTACAATTCCTGATGAATATATACAGAAGCCAACTTTTCCGTAGATCTAAGATAGCCTGCTGTGTCACCATTCCGTTCAAAATTTAGAGCAGCTTCATTGAACCATTGTGCTGCTAATGAATCCATAGGGAGATAATAATATGATAAAGCAGTTAATTCAGCGGAGGTTGCCATTATTCTGATATTATCCGGTGCATAAAGCCTGTATTTCTGTTTGTAATATTCAGCAGATTTTTTGTAAATGCCGTATTTGTAGTATTTGTTTCCAATAATATCAAGCATAGCTGCTTCTCCAGCAATATCCCCAACCTTGTTATATACCGACAATGCTTTTAGCCAATTCCGCAGTGCCTCCTCCCAATTCCCTTGTTGATCAAATGTTGATCCCCTCAACTCATAACTAACTGCAGTAGAATCCTGTCCTACTACAAATTGGGAAAAAGATGAAAAGGCAAGTAAAATATATAATATTGCGGCTTTCATCAATTAAGAGTATATGTTAGACCAAAATGAATGCTACGTCCTATTTGCGGATCATATGGAAGAGGTGTGTTCATTCCTGAATATCCAGGACCTCCGTATTTTTCATCAAAGAGGTTGTTGATCTTGACAAAACTGTTCAGGTTAAATCCTATTTTGTAATTAGCAACAAGATCCATACTATAAAATCCATCTTTATCTTTTATTATCTCACTATACAACTCTTTAAATGGTATTATTACTCTGAGCCAACTTGACTCCCAGATACTTGTGACCTGAATATACAGGTTTTTAGCCGGTTGCATGGATAGCTTCATCTGTCCGAAATGGCTTGGAATAAGTTTGAAATTGCTTAGATAATTACCTGCAATTTGAAATATTTCAGGGAATTGTTCACTCGATTTAGCAAAGGTAAGGCTCAATTCACCATTCATGTGAATGGACTTAATGATATCGTTCATCTTGAAAGTAGCTTGCAGACCATAAAGCCGTGAAATGGATTTCTGACTATTGACTCTGGTAAGCACACTTGCAGTATCAGATTTAATTATTGCCAGAGGAAGATCCAGTTCTGCCAAAGGTTTATTAATATCCATTATTCGGTTGCGGATCTCATTATAATATATCGAAATATTAAGATTTAATCCATTCCTGTATTTCTTTATAAGTCCAAGTTCAACTGATCTGTATTTTTCAGGTTCAAGATCCGGATTGGGGATTGAGATATAGATGATACTATCGTGATTCATACCGGCTTTGTAAGCAAGAGCAGCCCAGGACAATGATGCAGGAGGTGCCTTATAAGCGTAACCTACAGAACCTCTGAAGCTTGTACGCGGATTCATTATAAAAAGGCCGGCTATCCTGGGACTAATGCTAAGTCCGTAATGAGAGTTATTATCTACTCTGACACCTCCCATAATACGGAAAGATTTTAACGAATAATATGCCTGTGAGAAGATAGATAAGTTGTGATCTTTCCCCGGGAAAATTCCGAAGTTATTTGACAGGGTATCTATTAAATTAACCTTAGTGCTGAAAAATTTGTAATCAGATGGATTAAACGGTGAATCAAGAAAGTTGGTTTGAGGAAGTATCCCGGAAAATTTGTATGTGATCCCCGACATAATTTCAAGACCATCTATTGGCATGACAGTAAAAAGTTGTTCCAGAAGAATATCATTACTAGCTGAATACCTGTAGACCTTATCGGTATGATCAATGAAGGTTATTCCCATACTGGAGTTATTATCCATTTTATATATAAGGTCAGAGAAGTTGGTCGTCGTTGTAAACTTTTGAGACCATTCATGATTGTAGCTAAGAGTTGTTGAACGGATCTTTTCTCCCCAATAATTTTGAGGGTTATTAAAACTAAAAAGGTATGCTGATTGGCCCAGTGAGCTGTGAGATCTCCTGTACATATTATTATAAGAGAGACTAATATCCCGGTATCTTAACTGAAAACCAAGCATATTACTTGATGCCGGAAGGTCTTCAATTGAAGGAAGTGTTAGAGTGCCATTATAATTTTGCTGATAATATTCGTCAATAAAATCTGAAGGATCTATCCCTCCTGTGCGAAGGATATTGTCAGTCAGTTGTATAGGATCGTAATTTGTTGATCCTATGGCAAATGTTCTACCGGAGCTCTGAAGATAGTGTAGAGGATTGTAAGCATCCTCATAGCCTGTTTTGACATTCAGGTCACTTACTTCACTCAATCCGCCGTAAAAGCTATACTGCATAATATTCTTGTTCTTACCAGTTTTACCGCCAATCATAAAATTACTGCTCCGGTAATTGAACTTTCCAAGATTTATATCACCCATTACAAAGGTACCTTTGTCTGCCTCCTTCGTAATAATATTGATTACTCCTGAAACAGCATCCGCACCATATACGGCAGCTGCGGGTCCATATATTACTTCAATTCTTTCTGCCTGCCTGATAGGGAGTTGTGATAACACTGGCATTCCAATCACTCCACTTGGCTTGATTGGCAGGCCGTTAATAAGTATCATAGTGTAAAGGTTTCCTATGAGGCCCCTTAATTGAAAACTCTCCCCGAGTTCTCCTGATCCTGGTTGTGAAACCCTGACTCCCGGAAGGCTTTTTATTACGTCGATTAATGAGTTATAGTGATTTTTAATAATTTCTTCTCTTGTAACTACATATATTGTAATAGGAAGTTCGCCAATACGTTTCGAACTGCGACTTGCTGAAATTACATTCATCTCGACTGAATCGTCACGGAATTCAAGATCTTCTGCTCCCAGCTTGTCAATTTGGTTCTCTACAGATGTGGATACTATCTCCTGTCCCCAAAGAAGAAAAGAGTTGAAAAGAATAAATATGCTTATTACGAGTTTCTTCATCATCATATTTAATTCAGAATAAAATTATTAAAAATAATTATACCACAGTGATAAATTTCCATTAATTGATATGAGGCTCAATGTTTAAAAAGCTTGACTCTTTACCGACTAGTAGTTACTGAAAATATTATGGCTTACGGACAATAATTCCGGAGGTATTGTAGTATATTTATTCCCGGAAAATAACAGGACCTCTAATCTGATTAATTCATAAACCTCAAAAAAGACAAAAGACAAAAGGCTAAAGAAAAAAGGTTCAAACCATTATAAAAACCAATCATAAAAATCATTTATACAAAAAAACAGTTAAAAAAGTTTGCAAATACCTAACTTTTATCTTTTTACTTGTGTCTTTTATCTTCTGCATGAATAATGCAGGCTAAGTAGCTAATTTTATATATTTAACTTATAATATTACCATGAAAACAAAACATTCAAGAAGAGATTTTCTGAGAGTCTCTGCAGCTGGTGCTTTAGGCGCTTTTGCTCTTTCATCATTCTCAGAAATAGCTGGAGATAAGCCTGCTCCTGTTTCAAATGTAGTTGATCCTAAATCTTTCGGGATAGGATTACAGCTATATACGATTCGCGACGCCATGAAAAATGATGTTCCTGGTTCCCTTAAAAAAGTTTCTGATATAGGATATAAATACGTTGAGCTGGCAGGATATGCAAATGGAAAATTTTATGGTTATAAACCTGTCGAATTTTTAAAGTTGGTGAATGATCTTGGTATGGAGATACTGAGTAGTCACACACAAGTTGAAGCAGAGGGTATTACGCTTGATAATGCAAAAAAAATGGCTGATGACCATGCATTACTTGGTGTTAAGTATTGCCTTCAGCCCTGGGTAGTTGAGGAAGCCCGCAAGACAATAGCCAGTTATCGGAAGATGGTAGCTGACTGGAATAAGGTTGGTGCTATTATGAAGATGAATGGTATCCAGTTTGGGTATCATAATCATAATTTTGAGTTCGATACTGTTGAAGGCAAGGTTCCTTTTTATGATGTTATGATGGTTGAACTGGACAAGGATCTTGTTACTATGGAAATGGACCTTTTCTGGACTACTAAAGCAGGACAAAATCCGGTGGATATCTTCAAGAGGTACCCTGGCCGTTTTCAACTTTTCCATATGAAAGATATGTTCACTAAACAGGAGCCATTTTACACAACCAATGGTGTTTCTGATTTTGCCCCGGTGGGAGCAGGACTGATTAATTTTAAAGAGATTCTGGCCGCTAAAGATGTTGCCGGAATGAAATATATGATTGTTGAACAGGATAGCACGAAAGATAGGAAACCTTTCGATGCAATTCAGACAAGTATAACTAATCTTACAACAAAAATACTGGTTTAACCAATTGTTTATGTTAATGGAAAAGAGTCCTGTATCCTCAATGGTAGGATCTCTTATTTTAGAACAAAGGCAGGATGAATTACAATAGGAACAAACTAATTAAGGAGTTGTGTGTCATTCAACATAGCCAATGATTTGTTGCACTCGTACTCTAGTTCGTAGAATTTGTCTTCAATCTGGTACATAACACCGAGATCTGAAAAATAGGTTGTCAGGGACATTTCTCCGTTGGTAAGTGCAATGTCAAGATATTTCTTATTATCTCCGGATTTTAAAATATCAGAAATTTCAATCATACTCTTTTTCAGGGCTTTCATATTTGAATACTCATTTATAACCTCTGATTTTAGCCGGAGTAATTCGGCATCTCTCATTGCTGCCTTATGATCTGCCATAGCTGCAGCACTCTTTACCCTGTTTGAATTTGACCATAACGGAATCGAGAACCCGACAACAGGACCTGAGTAAGTTTCTCCGGGAATAATCTCCGAACCATAACCTACCTGAAATTCAGGAAGATTTCCGGTTTTACTCAGGTTAATCTCCTCGAAACTTAACAGATATTCTTTTTGGGGTATTAAAAATGCCGGATGGTTTAGTGTTTTATCAGACATCAGCTTATCAGGATCAGGCTCTCTCGTAAGAGGGTAATTCATTGCTACTGGAAGGAAAGAGTTATTTCCGGACATAAACAGGAGTCTGTTTTTAAGGATGCTTATGTCGGCTTTAGTTTTGGTTATCAGGAGATTAAGGGATGAAAGTTCCATCTTTATCTTATTATGTTCCAGGATGGTAGCTTCACCGTAACTAACCATTTTTTCCCATGCCTCCTCTAGATTGTCATAATCTATTTTCCTCTGCGCAAGTACGGTCAGTGTTTTTTCATTATATATCAGGTCTATCAATAAAAGTTTAGCATCTAAAAGAGTCATTAGTTTTCCAAGATTGAATTCCTGTTCAGCAAGAATGATTGTGTTCCTGTTGACTCTTTTTTGGATGAGATATTTTGTAGGGAAGGAGAATGACTGGTTAACTGACCAGATCTTCTTGATGCCGATAGCCTGATTGTTTCCGGGCATATAGCCAACGCTCACAAAAGGATCGGAGGGAGCAAGGCCTGTTCTGGCTTCAATTCTCCTGGCTTCCAGAAGTTTTTTATAAGCCAGTATCTCAGGATTATTCTCAGAAACCTGGTTCAAAAATGAATTTATATCCTGTGCGTTAATAACCATTGTATTGGCTATCATTAAAACTATTATAAAGTATCGTTTACACATTTTTTTTATTTGAGTTAGTGCAGTAATCTATTTATTTGTTAAGTATATTTTCTTCTCTTGCCTATTCTGAATAACAAAGTAGACCGAAGGTACAACGAATATGTTCAGCAGAGTGGAGCTAAGTAATCCTCCCAGAATAACGATAGCCATCGGGCTCTGAATCTCATTTCCCGGCAGGTCCCCTCCAACAGCCAGAGGGATTAAGGCCAGAGCAGCTGTAAGAGCAGTCATCAGGATGGGGTTCAGCCGGTCTACTGATCCTGATAATACTCTCTCACTGATACTAAATCCTTTTTCTTTGAGATGTATATACCTTGAAACCAGTAGTATCCCATTCCTGGTTGCTATGCCAGAAAGAGTAATGAACCCGATAATAGCCGGAATACTTATTATCCCGGACGAACCCCAAATTGAAAAAATGCCACCTATCAGCGCAAGGGGTAAGTTCAACAGAATAATTAATGCCAGAGTTGTATCTTTAAATTCCTGGTATAAAATGCCAAAAATTAGAAGTATTGCTGCTATTGAAGCAAGAATAAGACGATGAGTTGCTCTTTCGGCACTCTCAAATTGTCCTCCATATTCAATGTGGTAATTATCAGGCAGATCTATCTTTTTTTCAATACTATTTCTTATCTCACTAACAACACTGCCCACATCTCTTCCAGCGACATTAACAGAAATAACAATCTTCCTTTTGACATTCTCCCGGTTTATTGCATTGGGACCTGAAGATGATTCAATATCTGCAACAAATGAGAGTGGTACTTTCTTTCCATCCCATGTGTCTATCATTGAATTCCTTATACCTTCAATAGAACCACGAGTCTCCTCGTTGTATCTTATTACCAGAGGGAACCTTTTTTCATCTTCATATATATCAGAAACACTCTCTCCTCCAATGGCATTATTCACAAATGAGGTGAAGTTATTTATGGGTATACCGTATCTGGCCAGCATTTCTCTGTTTGCTTTAATTTTTATTTGAGGCGTCTCTATCAACTGCTCTACATTAAGGTCTCCAATCCCTTTAATATCAGATATCTGATATTTAATGTTGTTTGCAATCCTGAATAACTCATTATTATCATCACCAAAGAGTTTAATTGCAATATTTGCCTTGGTACCTGAAAGCATGTTGTCAATACGGTGCGTAATAGGTTGACCAACTTCAATATTAGCACCGGTTATTGCTTTCAGTCGCTCTCTCACGTCTGCAAAGAATTCTTCTCTTGATCTTCCTTTAAGAACAAAAGGAACATCAAGTTCAGATACATTCTCTCCAAAGGAGTGTTCAGCCAGTTCAGCGCAACCTGTTTTACAGGATATAGTTTTAATTTCGGGGATCCTAAGAAGGATTTCCTGAGCCCGGATTCCAATTTTTGCAGATTCTTCAAGAGAAATCCCAGGCATGGAACCGATATTAACTGTAAGTGCCCCTTCATTAAAAGGTGGCAGAAAGGTGCTTCCAAAAGAAGTCAATAATAGTATTGCAATAATAAAAAGGATAGCTGTGGATCCAATTATAATTTTGGTCTTATCGAGTGAGTATCTTAATGCTCTTTTATACCATGCACTGAGTTTTCGTTCAACCCATGAGCCGTTTACTTGCTTTATCAGTTTTCGTTCATCGGTAAGCAGATAACTGCATAAAACAGGAGTAACTGTTATTGCCACAATCAATGATGAAAAAAGGGAAACAATAAATGATATACCAAGAGGCTTAAGCATTCTTCCTTCCATTCCCTCAAGAAGAAATAGAGGAATAAATGTAATTATGATTATGAAGGTTGCATTCCATATTGAAGATCTCATTTCAGAAGAACCACGGAATACAACACTAATTGAAGGTTCTCGTTTGTCAGGAGGAAGAACAATGTTTTTTCTCAATTGTTTGTAAACATTCTCGACAAAAATAATTGCATCATCAACCAGGGAGCCAATGGCAATTGCCATACCTCCAAGACTCATGGTATTTATAGTATAGCCAAGCACTTTGAGGATAAGAATTGTTATGAGCAGGGATAGTGGTATTGCCAGTAGCGAAATGAATGTTGTTCTGTAATTTAGCAGGAATAGGAACAAAATAAGAACAACAAAAAAACCACCCTCAAGAAGGGCCTTTAAAACATTATTTACAGATGTTCTGATGAATGATGCCTGGTTGTAAATATCAGTATGAAAGGTGATTGAGCTACCCAGGTTGGATTGTATCTCGGCAATTGCAGTGTTGATTTGCTCTGAAAGATTCACGGTATTGGCACCAGGTTGTTTTGTAATTGTTACGAGCACGGCATTTTTAGCACAGTACGAAGCTGTACCAATTGACGGAGTGTGACCAATTGTAACATTTGCTACATCGCTGATCTTTACTGGAACTCCCTTTGTGACTTTTATCACAGAGTTTGCGAGTTCAGGAATCTCATCTGTGCGTGCTAAACCCCTGATTATATATTTATTGCCATATTCATTAATAAACCCTCCGGGAGTATTGATGTTCATCCCCTTGCTTGTTTCAATAAGTTCATTCATGGTTACCCCGTAGAAATTCATTTTATAGGGATCCGCAAGAATCTGATATTCACGTATTTCTCCTCCTATTGTGTTAACCTGGGCAACACCTGCTACTGAAAGCAGTCTTGGTGCTACATTCCAGTCTGCAATTGTTCGCAGATCCATCGGGCTCACGGTATCGGATACCATTGCAATTATCATCATCTCCCCTAATAAAGAAGACTGAGGTGCTATTACCGGTTTACTGACCCCGGCAGGCAGTTGCTCATTAGCCTGGAAGAGGCGTTCAGTAACAGTTTGTCTGGCCTTATAAATATCTGTTCCCCAGTTAAATTCAACAAAGACTATCGAAAAACCCATTGAGGAGTTTGATCGTACACGTCGTATTCCAGTAGCTCCGTTAACAGTAGTCTCAATCGGGAAAGTAACAAGTCTTTCAACCTCCTCAGGTGCCATACCATGAGCTTCGGTCATAATGACAACAGTAGGTGCAGTAAGCTCAGGGAATATATCAATATCCATCCGGAATGCTACATATGTACCTGTTATTATTATTAGAACAGTTATGATCAACACAGTTAGCCTGTTCTTAAGCGAAATATCTATTATTTTGTTAAGCATGATCCGTTGGCTTAATGATTATGAGCTGGTGCAGAAGTGCTCATCTGTGATAATTTAACCTTGTATGCTCCGGTGTCAACAATTATTTCGTTTTCAGACAAACCACTCAGAACCTGAGTATATTCACCATTGGAGAAACCGGGTGTTATGTATCTCTTAAGGAAATCACCATCAAAATCTTCGACATAAACATACAATTTACCGTATTCCTCCAATAATGCTCTATTGGGAACAATAATAGCATCCTTTATCTCTTTCCCAATAAGATAAACCTCAGCAAATGTTCCTTCAATCAGTATCGGATTATAATTCATCCGGAAATAAACAGGTATATAAAATGAATTTTCACCAGTACTCTTTCCATAAGATATTTTTTTACCATCCATCTCTTCAGTCTTAAAAAGATGATTGCTGTAACCAACTTTGAAATTAGCTTTTTCAATGGTTGGTAACTGCTCCATGTATTCAGGTGACATATCAGCCTTTAGAACAAGATTGTGCTCTATCACTATTGAAGCGAGTTGCTGTCCTGATCTAACCATTTGTCCTTCCGTGATAAATATTTCTCTGATATATCCATTCTCGGATGAAGTAATTGACATTCCATTCTTACCGAATGTTCCGCTTAGGTTATTGAACTCATTCATAGCCTTTTCATAAACATTTTTCAACGACAGGAAATGTTCCTCAGTGATAATCTTTTCTGATATCATTATTTTTGCACGTTCATAGTTGGCAGTTGCCTGATCCAGATCAGCTTTAATCTGACTAAAACGTAGTTCGGTATTATCGCCGGCAAGCTGTTTTCCTGATATTGTGAAAAGTTGCTGTCCCCTGGATATTTTGACACCAGGAAATAAAAAATGATCAATAAATTTTACAATACCAGATGATTTTGCTGTAATCACAATAATATCCTTACTGTCAACCATTATCCTGCCACCTGTTTTTACTACAAATGCAAATGGTTGTTTTTTAATAGTTATCATTGTATGATCAATATCTGAAGCACTTGCTTTAATTGCTTCATTGTGCATCTCACTATCAGGTTCTTTGCTGGATGCTTTATTGAGCGTATTTGTGGAACATCCTGATATTATTATTAACACAGTAAATAACGAACTGATTAATTTTTTCATTAGTGAATATCTTTGAATAATAATTAGTAATAAATCCTTTAAGATCAATTTATTTACTTCTCATACGAGAGGGATCAATTTGATTTCTTTCCCAACCCTTGAAGATGAGGTAAAAATTCAATTGATAATCCTGGAGTAAAAAATTGGTATAGAATTCCTAGGCGGAAGGAGGAGCTCTTAATGAAGAAGCACCTTAATAGGGTTTTGAAAGATATTGTTCTGCTTTATGAACAATATCTGATTTTGCTAAACTGACCTGGTAAAAATGAGTCTCCTTATTAGTGGAAATTAGAAAGTTATCCTGAGTTAGATTGTTAAAGAGAAGACTGGAAAAATGACAAACTTCTTCATCAGCAGGCGGATGTTTAAATTTTGAAGAGAGATCGCAGATACCCTTTTCAGGAGTAACCTTACACAATAGCTCATGACACCCATTAAAATTCTCCTGAAGGTGATTATGTGGTATAATGCCATGCATGAAAATAATAAACCATGCCAGCATTATTGAAAATGCTTTTATTTTAGCTGCTTTTCTCAATAATTCATTAAAATTAATTTTCAAATTTAGTAAAATGATTTGAATAGAACTCTTTTTCGGAAAATCCTTTCTTTGATCAACTAGTGACTTAGCCAGCTGTATATCATTTTATTCCCATAAGGGGTCATTATTGATTCCGGGTGAAACTGTACAGCCTCAATATCATATATTTTATGTCTAATTCCCATTATCTTTTTTTTCTCGTAAACTGCAGTTATTGCCAATGAATCAGGAAGATAATCAGGATCTGCAATCCATGAATGATAGAGCCCTGCTTCAAAAGAGGAGGGGAGCTCGCACAACATTCCGGAATATTCCCCGGTTTTATTAATAACTTTTTTTCTGCCATGTATTACCTCTTCAAGTTGCTTTAACTTTCCTCCGAAAAAAAGAACTATTGCCTGAAGACCAAGACAAATTCCCAGAATGGATTTTTTCCCGGCATAACCGTTAAGTATTTGTTCCATCACATTTCCGGGCCTGGGGAGGTCTGGTCCGGGAGAAAAAATTATCTTATCGAATGTATCAATATTCTGCAAATCAATCCTGCCTGCCTCAATAATTTGTAAGTTTGTTCCCGGATAATTTCTTATTGTGTGCGCGATATTATATGTAAATGAATCATAGTTATCAACTATCAGTATTTTAATGTCTGGAACTGCCATTGACAATTTTATTGATTTAATGAACCGATATGGTGCTGCAAAAGAACCATTTATGTTTATTATTGATTACAATATGAAAAATCCGGAGATACACAAACTGAGTTCAGTTCCAACTGGAATAAAGTTTTGTACGCCACTTCTTTCAAATGTCATTACAGAGCAAATATACACTAAACCCTTTTCTCTCAAAAAACACCCTGTACCTTTTAATGAATATTTAAAGGCTTTTAGATATGTTCAGAAGAATATCAGTATGGGTAACAGCTATCTTCTTAACCTTACCTTTCCGACTATTATAGAAACAGAAGTGACTTTAGAAGAAATATTCTATACAAGTGTTGCAAAATACAAGCTCCTGTACAATGATAGCTTTGTGGTTTTTTCACCAGAGATATTTGTTAGAATAAGTGAATCGGGGATAAAGTCATTTCCAATGAAAGGTACAATTGATGCTTCAATCGATAATGCGGAAAATGTAATTTTAAACGATGAAAAAGAGATGGCTGAACATAACACTATTGTTGATCTGATCAGGAATGATCTGAGTAAAGTTGCAGATGATGTGAAAGTAAATCGATACAGGTATATTGAAAAAATAGTTACAAATGAAACTATTTTGCTCCAGGTGAGTTCCGAAATAAGTGGTAGGCTTAATGCGGGCTATGAACAGAGACTGGGTGATATTATTATTAGTATGCTACCAGCCGGATCAGTGACAGGCGCTCCAAAAAAGGAAACTGTCAGGATAATTAATGAGAGTGAAACATATAATAGAGGTTGGTACACAGGTGTCTTTGGAATCTTTGATGGACAAAGCCTTGATAGTGCAGTAATGATACGATTTATTGAAAAAGACTCAGATAGGCTATATTTTAAGAGCGGTGGTGGTATTACATATCTGAGCGATCCGGTTAAAGAATATGAAGAATTAATATCAAAGGTATATGTCCCTGTTAGTTGAAACTATTAAAGTTGAAAATGGGACCCTCCTGAATATAAGCTTTCATAATGAAAGAATGAATAGATCATTATTTGAAATATTTGGGCAGAGAAATGTGATTGATCTTGAAAAGTTTATATCTGTTCCTGAAAGTGCACAAAGAGGAATATTCAAATGTCGTATTGTGTATGATCATGAAATAAGGGAGACAGAATTCGTTAACTACTTAATAAAGCCAGTTGAAAGCCTTAAGGTTATTGAGGATAACGAAATTGAATATCTTCATAAGTTCACTAACCGTATTAGAATTGAAGAACTTATGGAGAGGCGGGGGAAATGCGATGACATCATTATTGTCAAAAACAATTTTGTAACAGATTCATCATATGCCAATGTGTTATTCAGGGATCAAAACGGTAACTGGATAACTCCGGCAACGTACCTGCTGCCTGGTACCAGACGTGCAAGCCTGTTGCAAAAGGGATTGATAAGTGAAGCAACAATTACTTGCAACGACATCTGTAAATATACTGATGTTAAACTAATTAATGCTATGTTAGGTCTTAATGATACAGAGGGAATCCCTGTTAAAAATATTTTTTAACAAGCAACAAGCACCCAGCACCCAGGATTACCAGTTCGAATCATACCATGGTCTAACATCGGTTGCAATCATACCTGCCTCCCAGGCAGCTTCAATACCAAGGTCTCCATCTTCAAAAACCTCTATCTGTTCCGGATTAATATGCATTAGATCAGCACATTTGAGGAATGTTTCCGGATGAGGTTTGAAATTTTCAACATCGTTAGCTGTTATGATAATATCAAAATATTTTCGAAGATCAGTAATCTCAAGAGTACGTTCCACAGCTTTCCGGTGCCCTCCTGTTCCAATGGCCATGGGCAAAATCCCGTAGTATTTTTTTACAATATCAACGACAGGTAAAATAGGTTTGACCAGGTGTTGTTCTTTAAAAAACTCGATAAGCTTTTCATCAATTATCTGATCGATGGTAACACTTCCGTTAAGTCCGCACTTCGCAATTATCTCTTTTGCTATTATCCAACCAGGACTCCCGGTATGTTTTCTTAGAAAAGTATTATCTATTTCTGCACCAAATTTCTGGCAGGCTGTTTTCCAGCCTTTAAAATGGTATGGCATCGTATCGGCCAGAGTTCCATCCAGATCAAATATGAGTCCCTTGATGCCTGGTTTTATATCGTATTGCATTTATTTAAAATAAGTGGCAAAGGTAAGCAAAAAGAGCAAAGAGAATGTAAATCCTGACCAGGTTATAGTCTGACACCATAAGCTATTTTCAAAGGCAGGTAGATCAAATGATATAATCTTCTGAATTACGTCAGATTAAAACCTGATACAACCATTAAACAGCTTATTTATAAGATTGTTTGGTTTGTCTATTCCGTTAAAAAAGCCATCAAGGTAATTAATCATCTCTTTTTTTGTTTTTTCCTTCAAATATGGAAAATCATTTATGACTTTGGAAAGTTCTTCCTTTTTATCTGAAAATTCTCCCAGGGCATCAACGAAAACATCTTTGTCTCTGCATATCCCGAGGTAACGTCGGTCGCGGACCGATTTAATTTCCAGTCCTTCAAAAGGAACAGCATAAGATGTATTAACCAGACCAGAATAGTCAAAATCATAGGGCAAGATTATTGCGAGATCAGGTCTTTCAGATGTAGGCTGTGACAATACCACCACATTATGCAGAATCGGAACTGACCAGTCCGTATTGCCGATCATGTAATTGAAAATTGCCATTCTATCCATCATCTCAGGTTTGATCATTTTCTGATTCACTTTAATGGATTCTAATTCAATGGAATTAGTTCGTTTTTCAAAAAGTGCAAGCGGTTCTATAAAGAATCCAAATTCTCTGAGCGGTTTGCTTTCTTTGGCAGTATTGATGTAATTAATTCTTAACAACCTCACCTTAAAGCTATAATCTGTGAGCACATTATAGAGTTTATATATAAGATATTCTTTTAATATATAATCCTGGTAACCGCTTCTACAATGAGTAACCATCTTAAGTTTATTGATGCCGGTGAATTCCTGCCCGGTGGAACCTTTCATTTTGAAATTTAAGCTTAACGGAGGAAAATAACAGATATCGTGGCGCACTATTCCGCGCGACCTCACTTTTATTTGTTTGTTTATTGAATCGGAATCGCTTGTATGATAGGTAAGGATTGCATCAAGATACTCCTCTTCAGGTTTTTTCCTTTTGTAATAGGTAATGTCAAACCGTAGGGTTATTTCAAATAATTCATCGCTGTCGAAGAGTCTGATATTTACATTATGAGTATCTGCAATTGCATAAGGAAAATCTGTGGAATCAACCTGGCTGAACGCATTCCGGGCAAGAAAGACTGATACTAAAATCAGTATACACACTATTCTTTTCATGTCAGGCATTCTAAAATAAAGAATGTTAGCTATAATTTTATCTAATATACTAAAATCATATCAATACTGAAAATATTTTTTAATGGTACTAATATTTACATATTATATTTTGCCAGATAATCCTTGACCTGGAGGTAAACATTCTCTCCAGTGAATCCGAACTTCTCATCCAGAACTTTGTAAGGTGCAGAGTAACCGAAACTATTCATTCCCCACACAATCCCTTTTGGTCCAACCAACCCCTGCAATGTAACAGATAATCCTGCAGTTAAACCAAATACAGGAATATTGTCAGGCATGATCGACTTCCGATACTCTACAGGTTGATTTCGTAACAATCCTTCCGAAGGTGCTGAAATAATTCTGACATTCAGATTGTCTTTTCTTAACGATACCGCGCCTTCCACAAGAGTAGCTACTTCTGACCCACTGGCAATAAGGATAATATCAGGCTTACCATTACAATCCTGGACAATATATGCTCCCTTTTCTGACTTAAGGGCATCTAAATACCTATTGTTATTATCTGACGGAAGGTCTTTGATATTTTGTCTTGAAAGAATCAATGCTGTTGGAGTTTTAATGTTTTTCAATGCCAGTTTCCATGCCACTGTTGTTTCTGTTGCATCGGCGGGTCTGAGAACAACCATGCTATTCTCTCCATGATGGTTTTTGAGTTGTTCCATGAGGCGAAGCTGAGCTTCCTGTTCAACCGGCTGATGAGTTGGCCCATCTTCTCCAACCCTGAAAGCATCATGGGTCCAGATATATTTCACGGGTAAACCCATCAGGCAGGCAAGTCTTACAGCAGGTTTCATGTAATCGGAAAAAACAAAGAATGTACCACATGCAGGTATAATACCCCCATGAAGAGCCATGCCATTCATAATTGCTGCCATGGTAAGCTCGGAAACGCCAGCATGTAAAAATGCACCTGAGAAATCACCTTTTTGAAAAGGGTGAGTGTTTTTAAGAAAACCATCGGTTTTATCAGAGTTTGCAAGGTCTGCTGAAGCAACGATCATGTTTTCGATCTTATTGGCAAAAAGGCTCAACATCGTTGCAGAAGCGGCCCTTGTTGCTGAACCTTCTTTTTGCTGAATAGCTTTATAATCTATTTCAGGAATATTTCCGTCGAAAAATGAGTGAAGTTTTGTATTAAGATCTCTGTTTTTTGTAGCCCATTCATCTTTTCTCCTTTTCCAGTCTGAAGCAACTTTACTTTTCCGGGCAAGTTTTTTCTTGTAAAGTTCTTTTACCTCAACAAAAATCAGGAAAGGATTCGCCACATTACCTCCAAGGTTGGTTAGCGATTTTTCAAATGACGCGCCTGCCTCACTTATTGGCATACCATGTGTTGACGTTTTCCTTTCAAAACTATTTCCTTCATTATCAACAAGCCCTTTACCCATAATTGTCTTACCTATAATGATTGTGGGTTTATCTTTCCCTTTTACTGCTGCTGCAAGGGCTTCTCTTATCTGTTTATGATCATTACCATCTATATTAATCACGTTCCATCCCCATGCATTGTATTTCATGGCAGTATTTTCAGTGGTAACAGCTTTAGTTTCAGTCGAAAGTTGTATGTCATTTGAATCGTAAAACATAATCAGGTTACTTAGACCCAGATAACCGGCTAATCGCCCTGCTCCCTGTGAGATCTCTTCCTGAATGCCTCCATCAGAAATAAATGTAAATATCTTATGCTCAAATAGTTCTCCAAACCTGGCAACAAGAAATCTTTCTGCTATTGCAGCTCCAACAGCCATGGTATGACCCTGTCCTAATGGCCCAGATGTGTTTTCAATTCCTCTCGTGATATCTAATTCGGGATGACCCGGCATTGGACTGCCCCATTGACGAAAACTTTTTAGTTCATCAGTTGTATAACGACCCGTAAGAGTAAGGATAGAATATAGCATAGGTGACATATGTCCGGGATCCAGAAAGAATCTGTCGCGATTGATCCATGATGGATCATCAGGGTCAAAATTCAGAAACTCTGAAAATAGGATATGAATAAAATCGGCGCCACCCATTGCACCTCCCGGATGACCTGATTTTGACTTTTCCACCATTGCCATTGATAGAATGCGGATATTATCGGCAGCTCTTTGATTTACTTCTTTACTCATTTAATAACAGTTTACTATGAATAATTGAGCCACCTCCATAAAGATAAAATGAATGTAAAAAAATACTTTTCGGAGCGTACTCATAATTAAAATATGAAACAAAATTAGGATTTATTGTTGACGGAAAAAACTGAATTAAAGTATATATACTTTTTTCCCGCTAAGCAGTATCTCTCCTAAAGGGGCAAGAAAGCAGGAACATAAAGTGGTAAATGTTTTCGATGAGAAATACTCCTCTAACTACAAGTATTTCCTGTCTTCCTCAGGCACCTCAAAATATTTATCATAAATCTTTACATCAGGGCCACTCTCTTCCTCAACCTTATTCCCCCTGATCTTATAAGTACAGTTTTCACCCGCAATCCCTGAGAAATATATATTGTACTCTTTTTTCTTATCATCAATCATTATGATTCTAACCAGGTGGAGGTACTTCATACTGTTTAACTGTGCGGAACAAATTGGGCATGAATAAATGTATTCTTCACCTTCATTAATCTGAAATGATGGATGTGTAGTTTTTGTATAATTTCCTATCTCAGGATTCAGGAAGACTAATCCTCTCTGTGAACGGTCCTTAATTTTTGCAGCAGCAAGAACAATTGAAGTCTTAACTTTGAGATGGCCTCTGCATACTTTGCATAAATACTCATTAACCATAATGTACCTCCTATTAGTTTATTTGAATAATTTTATGAATAATACTTTCATTCTAAGATACGAAATATTATTACTAAACATATATTTTCCTATTGTTTTTTAAAACATTTTCCCGTATGCCTTTCCTGGTTGGGTTGTCATCTTTCCCAATAAGGAATTTCAGGCAATGAATTAGCAAATTCACTGAGCAGTTTTTGCTCATACCTGCCTGCATAATTTCCTGAAATGAGTTTTCTAAGTCCTTCATGCAATAATCTGTCCCACGAAATATTTTCATTCCCGGGTATGATTGGATAAAAAAGTATTCCGTTATTCTTTGCTGCCTCCAGGTCTCCTTTGGCATCACCTATCATAAGTACTTTATCATTACGATATTTCTCTTTTTTTGCAAGGGCAATATGCTCAGACTTTGTCCCATGCTCCTGACCTGCAATAGCTTTAACAAATTTTTTCAGGTTGTGTTCCTTCCATTCGCGATCAATAGCTTCCAGAGGAGTTTGAGAAACTATTATAATATCAGCGAAAGAAGCTATCTTTTTAATGGCAGCGATAGCAGAGGGGAAAGGCGGAATGTTTCGAAGCCACTCACTGATATCTTTGTTAACAGCTATAGTCCAACTAACAACTTTCTCAAGGTCGGTGCTATAATTTGATTCAAAGAATTTAAGAAGAGAACCATTACTCAACTTAGTCTCATTATCTACCCACTTTTTCAGTAGCAATAAATCAGGCAATTTAAAATTTGAATCCTTAATTTCTTTACGTCCTTCTAATAATTCAAATACTTTTATTAATGAGGTAAATCTGTTCCCTCCACGGTATATTGAATAAAGATTTACAAATTCCCATGTCTCACGCAGGATTTTGGATATTGCAAACAGATCGAAATATTTTAATGCATTTGGTACAAAGAATTCTTTCTGTTTTACCTCCATAGTATCAAATACACACCCATCTGAATCAATGCATATCAAGAAATCATGGACGGGCTTAAGTTGTTTAAATGCCTCCTGGTAATTCATATCTTAAAAATTGATATAAATATAAGGGAATAAAAAGAAATGACACAGATTACTTTGCTGAGTAAAATATCTGTCGTTGAAAAGTGATTAATATAACTATTGAGAAATCTGTTTTTTACTCTTTATGGAATTTATTCCATGAGTTTGTGCAAAACCATTAAAAAAGGCTTTTGCATTTATTCCCAGTGTTTGTGTCCTGTAACCACCTTCCTGTATAACCAATGTGGGAAGGTTGAGTTTTCCGATCAATTGCCCATTCTTTTCAAAGTCGGTATGAGATAACTTCCATGTCCCTGTTGGATCGCCTTTTGCAGTATCAAGACCTAAAGCAATAATAAAGTAGGAGGGTTTAAAGGATTTAATTCTTGAAAGTGCTTTTAAAAGAGTTATATTGTATTCTTCGTTACTAATATTCTCTTGCAGAGGATAATTAATATTAAATCCAAATCCTTCATCTTCCCCCTTTTCCTCCCTGAAGCCTGAGAAATAAGGGTATGCAAATGAGGGATGACCATGTATTGAAACAGTTAAAACATCATTCCGTGAATAAAAGATTTGCTGTTGTCCATTTCCATGATGGTAATCAATATCCAGGATTGCCACTTTACCATAACGACTCAGATAATGTGCTGCAATAGCATTGTTATTGAAATAGCAAAATCCCCCGAAAACAAATTTTTCAGCATGATGTCCGGGTGGCCTGGTAAGGACATAAGCAGCTTTTGTCCCTGATAATAGTTCATTAGCTGCAGTAAGGGTACAATTTACTCCGTTCCGGGCAGCAAGAAATGCGTTTTTATTTAATGGAGTAAACGAATCAATACAATAATATCCGGCTCTTACTGAAAGTTCTTTTGGGGGTTTTGCTATATTTCTTATTGGAAAAACGTACGGGTAGATTGACTTCCCTGGCTGGAGATTACTGCACACTTTCTTAAAATAATTGACATAGCCCTTGTAATGAACATTAAGTATGTGTTTTTCAGGAAACTCTTCTGCCTGCCCTAATCTGAAAATTCCTGTTTTTTCAAGCTCAACTTTTATTTGGGGTATCCTGACAGGCGATTCAACATATCCTCTCTGACGTATATGATGAATGGAATGTTTATCATTTATAATCCAGAATATTTTATTTTTTTCGCTTAATTTTGTTTTGAATTCTTTTGTTTTACCAGTTTTTAGATATCGAAATGGCCTGAGAGTTACAGGGTCAGATTTAATACTCTTAACTATCATATTTGTATACTCCTCAGAACAATAATCTCCATATATACGCTCTAAGATTGCTCTAATGATTTTTTTGGTTTTGTTTTTGGGTATTGAATTCATGACACCCAGGCCGTCAAACATCAGGTAAGGAGGGCAGTCATCTTCAGGTTTTACAGGAGTTGCATATTTAGTGTCAGCTAATGGACGAGCTCCAAAACGTTCATAAAAGGCAAGACGCTTTTTGTTTTGTTCAATATGTTGCTGATTCCGGCATAGTGCAGGATCATCAGGCAGACATTCGAAGAAGAGACCAATAGCTCCCAGTGCTTCCACCTCTTCTCTGACTCTTTGATAAAGAACTCCTCCAACACCCGATGATGTTTTGCCCGGCGATGTAGCTATATAGTCGAGAAAGCAAAACTGAAGGTCAGGCATAAATTTAAGTATTGCAAATCCAAGGATTGTCTCATGTATGTTTTCTGTTACAAGAAGAGTTGACTGGTATTTGAACTTCAGAGGATTAATAAGCTGTTCGTCAAGTATTTCAATTTTTGATTGCCATAGATCAGGAAATTGCTTTAACATGATGCTTTTAACATGCATCATTGCTGTAAGATTTGATTCCAGATATGGATTAGAGATAACACGTATTCTTAACATTCAGTATAGCTATTTACAGGCAATTTCTTCATTTATGCTTCATATGAACAACTCTCTGTGGAAACGGTATTGTGATTCCATTTTCTGCAAAGAGGTCAAAAATTTTTATCCTGATTTCGCTTTTTATAGTTTCAACCCTGAACACCTCATCACACCAGAACAATAAAACAAGATCTATAGATGAGTTGCCGAAATCAAATAGCCGGACGAAGGGTTTTGGGTCCTTAAGAACCATTCTATGGTCCTCTGCAGCAGTCTGGAGAATTTTCATTGCTAAGTGCACGTCAGAAGAATAATCCACACCAACCTGTATCTCAAATCTTGATGTTTCATAACCATGTGTCCAGTTGATCAACTGGCTACCCGTTAATGCTGAATTAGGAAGAATAATATTCTTGTCATCTCGTGTCAGTACTGTAGTTGTCCTGATTTTTATTTTTTGAACCTTACAAATGAGTTTGTTAACCTCAATAATATCATTTACTTTTACTGATGAATCAAGTAAAATTATTACACCTGAAACGAAATCATTAAAAAGATTTTGAAGTCCAAGTCCAACCCCAACCAGCAAAGCGGCCGAACCTAATAACATTCCGGAAACATTTACTCCCAGTAATTTCAGAGAAAAAATGAATGCAATAACAATAACCAGATATTTGATTATCTGATATACAGCATATTGCTTTGACTCCCTAAGCATTTTGTTACGCCTGATAATCCTTTTGAAAATAGTAAGAAAAACCCATACTGCCACTATTAATAAGAATATGGCAACTATATTAAATACGGAAAGAGAGTAATTCCCGATTTCAATCAATTTGTATTCAAATATATTTTTCAATTTTTTAGAAGATATTAAATATTAATATATGCGTAATAGTTCTCAGTATATAAAAGTACAAACAAAATATTTGCATCTCCTTTTAACCTTATTCGAATGTAGTTTGGAACCAGATAATTGTACAAGTTAATATAATTATTCAAATTATCAATATGGTGATTCTGATTGATAAGGAATTATTCGTACAATGGATTTTTGAAGATTTTGATTTAAAAAGGAAAATATTTTGTGAAAATAGCGGACTTTATGCATCAATTATATACTTGATTTTTGTAACTTGTAATATTTTGATAAACAGAATACTATCAATTTAGATGTTATTAAAATTTCGTTCATTAAGTGGCAATAATTAACTGAATTCTTCTCTCATATAGAGATGGCTCTATTGTTTATTTTCATTCTAAATTATAAATATTGACTTTTGCAGGCTTTTTTTAAGAAGTATTGTTATTAATTTAACAGCTCTTAAAAAATGAGTTTATATTACTATGAAAATTTATTTAATTACCTAAAAATCAAATAGAAATGTATCAAGTAGGAAACCTAGTTAAGGAGCTATCCGACAAGCATGGTCGCGTTCGTGAGAGCCTTATGCCAATTCTTCAGGAGATTGTATATAAGCACAATTATCTAACTGATGAGGCTATGGTTGAAGTTGCAAAGGAACTGGATCTCTCAGCAGCCGAAGTTTACGGGACAGCTTCCTTTTACACCTTTCTCGACACTCAGGTGAGAGGTAAATATGTTATAAGAGTTTGTAAGACAATTACATGTTCAATGAAAGGGAAGAGTGATATTATTCATACTATAGAGGATATGCTTAAGATAAAAGTCGGTGGAACAACACCCGATAAACAATTCAGTCTGCTAGAGACCAACTGTATAGGGTGGTGCCACAAAGCTCCGGCAATTCTTATAAATGAAATACCTTATACCGAGTTGACATCGGAGAAAGTAACAGAGATTATTAAAGATTACATGCTAAAATAAATATCCGGCAAAACCATGGAAAATAAAGAATTAACTAAAGTTGACCTTATTTTTGAAAAAATAGATAATCGGGAAGTACTTTCCAAAGCCTTCATGATGAGTAAAGAAAAGATCATTCAGGAAGTACTCGATTCAGGTCTTAAGGGAAGAGGGGGAGCCGGGTTTCCTACCGGATTAAAATGGAAGTATGCTTCATCTGAAAAAAGCCGTGAAAAATATATTGTTTGTAATGCAGATGAAGGGGAGCCTGGAACATTCAAAGATAGGGAGATCCTCGACCGTGTATCAAATAAGGTTCATGGAGGAATGGCTATTGCAGGTAAAGCTATCGGAGCAAAAGAGGGGATAGTATATCTGAGAGGTGAGTACAGGTATATGTTACCTAAGCTTATGATCGAACTCGAATCGTTTCATAAGATGATAAAAGAGATAGGTTACGACTTTAAAATTGAGTACCGTATGGGTAGCGGTGCATATATTTGCGGCGAAGAAAGCGCTCTCTTTGAGTCAATTGAAGGCAAACGTGGTGAGCCACGAAATAAGCCGCCATATCCTACTACGTCTGGTGTTTTTGATAAACCGACATCTATTAACAATGTTGAAACTCTTGTGACAGCCATGATGATAATGAAGCATGGAGCCAAAGATTTCACACAATACGGAACCAGTGATTCCAGAGGATCAAAAGTATTCTCAATATCAGGTGATACTCCAACACCAGGCATATTTGAATTGGAACTAGGAATGACTGTTCAACAGTTTGTTAATGAATTTGGTGATGGAGATACAAAAGCAGTCCAGGTAGGCGGTGCATCAGGATTTTGCGTTCCCAGAAAGAAATTTGGTGAAACAATTATAGGTTTCGAAGGTGTTCCAACAGGTGGATCAATGAAGCTATTCAACAGTTCACGATCAATGTATAATGTTCTTCATAATTATCTCGATTTCTTTGCTGAGGAGTCGTGTGGTCAATGTACTCCATGTCGCGTTGGTTGCCAGCAGTTGCTTAAAGGAATTGAAAAGGTCAAGAAAGGAGAGGCTAAATCAACCTATCTGAATGAGCTTGTTAAACTGGCAGATTCCATGAAGATCGCTGCGAAATGTGGCCTCGGACAATCAGTTGGGAATGCATTCAAATCGATTGTAAGCAACTTCAGGGAAGAGATCATCTATTAATTATTTAATCAAACGTTTAGAATTATGATAAATCTACTTATAAATGACCAGAAGGTATCGGTTGAGCAGGGTACGACAGTTCTAGCAGCTGCCAGAAAACTTAATATTAACATCCCAACTCTTTGTAATCACGATGACCTTTGTGTAGCAGGTAACTGCCGTGTTTGTGTGGTTGAACAAAAAGGAGCCAGAACACTTATCGCATCATGTGCAACACCTGCCTCCGAAGGGATGGATATACACACTAACACTCTTAAAGTACGTAATGCCCGAAAACATGTTGTTGACCTTCTGCTCTCAGAGCACAGGGCAGATTGTACCAAATGTTACAAAAACCAGAATTGCGAACTTCAGGCTCTGGCAAATGAATTTGCTTTTGGCGACCATATTTTATTTGACCTTGTTGAAGATCATGAATATAATATTGACAGATCTTCGCCATCTTTCATTAAAGACGACAGCAAATGTATAAGATGCCAGCGTTGCGTTAGAACCTGTTCCGAACTTCAGCATGTATCTGCAATAGCTGTGGCACATAAAGGTGCCAACCAGAAAATATCTTCATTCCACGACAGGCCCATGAGCCATGTAGTTTGTACCAACTGCGGCCAGTGTGTAAACCGTTGTCCCACAGGAGCTCTTGTTGAAAAGACATATATTGATCAGGTCTGGGATGCCATTTATGATCCTGAAAAGCATGTTGTGGTACAGACTGCTCCTGCAGTAAGAGTTGCTCTTGGAGAAGATTTAGGATATGATCCTGGCGAAAGGGTAACAGGGAAAATGGTAAATGCCCTCAGACAATTGGGATTCAACTCAGTTCTTGATACTGATTTTAGTGCTGACCTGACAATTATGGAAGAGGGCACGGAACTTTTAGTTAGACTTAAAAAAGCTCTCGTTGATGGTGATAAGAAAATATCTCTTCCAATGTTTACATCATGTTCTCCAGGCTGGATAAAATTCATCGAACATAAATACCCTGAATTTCTTCCTAATCTATCTACCTGCAAATCTCCGCAGCAGATGTTTGGTGCACTTGCAAAAACATACTATGCAGATAAGCGTAATATAGATCCGTCAACAATGGTTTCAGTATCAATAATGCCATGTACTGCCAAAAAATTTGAAGCCGACAGACCTGAAATGAGAGCAAGTGGATACAAAGATGTCGATTTTGTACTGACAACACGCGAACTTGCTGTTATGATTAAACAGGCAGGGATCGATTTCAGGAATATTGAAGAGGCAAAATATGATTCTGTTATGGGTGATTCCACAGGTGCCGGAGTTATTTTCGGTGCAACAGGAGGCGTGATGGAAGCAGCGTTACGTACTGCTTATGAAATTGTTACAGGACGTGAAGTGCCGTTTGGCAACTTAAACATAACGCCTGTAAGAGGTATGGATGGAGTAAAGGAAGCTACTCTTAAAATTGAGGGCTGTGTAGATGATTGGAAATTTCTTGAAGGTGCTGAACTTAAAGTTGCTATCGCGCATGGGCTCGCTAATGCTAATAAAATTATGAAACTGGTGAAGGAAGGTAAAGCTCCGTATCACTTTGTTGAGATTATGGCATGTCCGGGGGGATGTATCGGTGGGGGAGGACAACCTATTCCTACAAATCTGGAAATCAGAACAAAAAGAATGAAAGCCATCTACTCAGAAGATGAAAATATGGTACTTAGGAAGTCACATGATAATCCTGAAGTAATTGCCGTTTACAAGGATTATCTTGGCAAGCCAAACAGCCATAAGGCTCACGAATTGCTTCATACACATTATGTAGAACGCGATGATTACTAGATATATCGATTGTTAATAGTGAAACCGGCTGATTATTGCCGGTTTTTCTTTTATCTGATTGTGTGATAGACTGGTTGTCTTTTTACTTTTGTCTTTTTACTTTTGTCTTTTATCTTATTAAGTAGCCATGCCATATTCTCCCCAAGAACTCTCATTGTTTTCATACCCTCTGCATCTTTAAGCACATCGCCTTTTTCTCTGCCAATACCAAGGTTCCAGTAAGAGGATCCGGGAATTATCATCTCATTAATCAAGAAGAAATGGTTAATGCTGTCGAAGGCGTTGATAGCTCCGGCTCTGCGAACAGCTATTACAGCTGCCCCTAACTTGTATTTAAGCGGATTACCTGCTCCTCGCAGTGCATAACCAGCAACATCTATAAGAGCTTTTGCCTCCGATGACAAATCTGCAAAATATACAGGCGATCCGATAATAATTGCATCGGCCTTTAACATTTTTTCGATACATTTATTAATAACCTCATTTTTCTGGTGGCATCGGCCATCAGATTTCTTCCTGCATTTCATACAAGCAATACAACCATTAACGTTCTCTCCTCCAAGCTGGAATAATTCAGTTTTCATTTCTTCTTTCTCCAGAGATTTAAAGACCTCTTTTATAAGAAGTTCAGTGTTACCTCCCTTGCGGGGACTGCAGTTGATACCTAATACTTTCATTGTAAATAAATTTATCCTATAATATTGAGAATCTGTTGTATGTTTATGTCTTTCAGTGGATTATTGCTGGAAATAAAAGTGTCGGCTAATTTCGATTTTTTCTCCTGCAACCTTAATATTTTTTCCTCTATGCTATTGCTCGTAATGTACCTGTAAACAAAAACACTCTTTTCCTGACCTATCCTGTGTGCACGGTTTAATGCCTGCATCTCGGAAGCGGGGTTCCACCATGGGTCCAGAATAAATACATAATCGGCAGCAGTGAGGTTAAGCCCAACACCTCCGGCTTTAAGTGATATGAGGAATATCTTGTTCTCAGGATCATTCTGGAAGCTATTGACAATTTTTTCCCTGTTTGTGCTTGCCCCCGTCAGCATTGCAAAACGTATTCTTTTCTTCCTGAGTTGTTCGGCGTACAAATTGAGATGGCTGACAAATGACGAAAATACTAATATTTTATGTCCTTCAGATATTACACTTTCCATATCCTGAAGAACAATTTCGAATTTTCCCGAACCGTATGAATAATCTTCATTGGCCATTACCGGATGATTGGATATCTGCCTAAGTTTCATTAATCCCTGTAAAACTATTATAGCAGACTTTTCCAGACCGTTAGTTTCAATATTTTTAAGAATGCTGTTCCTTACCGATGATTTTTCTTCATCATATAATTTAAATTGTTCCTCTGTCATATCGCAGAACACTGTTTGCTCAGTAACAGGAGGCAGATCACGGGCAACCATCTCTTTTGTACGTCTAAGAATAAATGGCTGTATGATTTTCCTCAGTTTTCCCTCTTTTTCGTCATCTCCCATCTTTTCAATAGGTTTTGCAAATTCTCTGCGAAAAAATGAGAGATCACCTAACAGCCCCGGATTAACAAAATTTAACTGTGTCCACAGATCAGTCAGAGAGTTTTCAACCGGTGTTCCTGTGAGCACAAGCTTAAAATCTGATTTGAGACTTGTAACTGTTTTGTATAGCATTGATGCAGGATTTTTAATAATCTGGCTCTCATCAAGAATAATATAGTGAAATGGGAATAAGCTAATTAATTCAATATCTTGCCTTATAGTATGATAGCTTGAAAGGATAATATCAAAGTTATTAAAATAGTTGGTTGCTTTTTTCCTATGGTTTCCTTTATAGCTATAAACCTTCAACTCAGGAACAAACCTTGATATCTCATTTTCCCAGTTATAAACAAGTGAAGATGGGACTATAATCAGTGAAGTAAGTTTTGGTTCCTGGTTGTTGAACAGTGTTAACTCAGATGATGCCTCAGGTCTCTCCTCAGGAATTAAATTTTCCCTGTTATGCTGCAGTAAAGCAAGTGTCTGAATGGTTTTCCCAAGACCCATATCATCGGCAAGACATCCGCCTAAACCTGCTGTCTGGAGAAAATTCAACCAGTTAAGACCCTCAGACTGATATTCCCTCATCAGACAATTAAGTCCGGTGGGAGGCTGTATAACCGGTATCTGGTCAGGGAAAAGCAATTTTTCGAGTCGTTCCAATCCCTGATGCCAATCATCTTTGAGAGTATCAGGTAGTAAAGAAAAATGCTGCTTATGGATTTTCAGGGAATCTTTCGAGATTTTACCGAACTCAAAAATATTTTTGTATTTCGCAAACCATGTTTCTGGTAATATTGCTATTGACCCATCGGATAACTCATACTCCCTGATTCCTCCCAGTATATTTTTTCTGAAATGAATAAACGGAATTTCCCAATCACCGATTTTAACTATTGCACGTAGATCAAACCAGTCATTTTCTATCTGGCTACTCATCTCAATTTTGAGAGGCCTTAAATTATAATTCAGGTTAAGCCTTGAAGTCAGAGCAAAGCCTGAATCAGTAATCTCAAAATAATTACGGTTAACTGTTTCTAACATTACATACAATTCATCCTTCTGTTTGATGTTCTTAGAAACCGGGGAGAAATTGATATCATCATCCGAGTAAAAGCCAAGATCTCCCAATAAGTCGCGACATCCTTTTTCCCAATCAAAATCGCGGTGATATTTCCTGAAAATGAATTTCTCCCCTATTTTAGCAAACGATGAAAAGGAGTATGAGGACTCATTAGAATAAATATTATTTCCCTGATAATTATATTTAAGTATCAATACAGGGCTCCCTTTTAGTCCTGTTTCAAGTTCAAGAATAGCTTCTTTTGAAGGTTCGAATTCAATTATCTCAAAACCAGTGCCTTCAACTTTAAAATTATTAACGGCATTCAGTACAAAACCACCAAAATATTTTAATTCCATTTTTTTGGGAATTATAATGTTTTCTTTCAACAGAAAGGGTTTCAATTTGAAGCCATCCACTTCAGAAACAAACAAAATTCTGTGGTCCTCTTTGATGAGACATGGAGACATACATAGAATATCGATGGGACTTCTTTTCATATTAAGGAGTTTGCCTCCGCTTTTCAGACTCAGCTTATAAGTGGTTTGTTCCGCATTTCTTATGAAACTGAATACTGGTACAGCGTTATCCCCACTCAGGAATAGCTTATCTTCCAAATGTATCGTAGCTGCCTTTGTCTGTTGAAAATATACTGGAATGTTTTCGTCTCTTGAGATTGCGAAACATTTATAAATCCTTCTTTCAAAATAAGGTCTTATAAATTTTTCCAGTTTATCTGAAGTTACGTTTTTAAGGAATTCTTTTACACTACTATCTCTTGAATATAGCTTGAAAAGATTTCTGTCGGTATATTCGTTAATAATCTTTACAATCTCTATCTCTATGGCTGTCAGGGTACCTAATGTTTCAATATTGGGAAAAGGGGAGAGACATTCTGATAATCTGTAGTAAGTCTTATTTGGCTCTTTTTGAATAATATAAGGTAACAAGACAGATCCCCATATCCTATGGTGAGTAAGGACGAGTGAAAAGAGCTTAATGGTTTTTTTTGAACCTGGTTGCAAATCCTTCGATATTAAATATCTTGCAATGTTGGTCAATACATTTCAATTTTCAAAGTAAATATTTATTAGATTTGTTATGAATAGCAAGTGGCTTGATTTAGGAAGAGGTGGAAATCAAAGTAGGAGATGTGCTATGAAAAAGGGGGGGAGACGGGGAAGCGGGTGAAATTCAATATCATAGAATGGAGATTATATATTTTTGAGAAAAATTATTCATATCGATATGGATGCTTTTTTTGCATCTGTTGAACAACTCGACAACCCGGAACTGCGAGGGAAACCTGTGGCAGTGGGAGGGAGTGGGGAGAGAAGCGTTGTGGCTGCAGCCAGTTATGAAGCACGAAAATTCGGTGTCAGATCGGCTATGGCGTCAGTCATCGCAAAACGTTTATGCCCTGATCTTATATTCGTGAAGCATCATTTTGAGAGATACAAAGAGGTATCTGCCAGTGTGTTGGCTATTTATAAGGAGTATACCGATATTATTGAACCTCTTTCTATTGATGAAGCATTTCTCGATGTAACTTGTGATAAAAAGAAAATAGGGTCCGCAACAATCATTGCAAAGAAGATTAGGAACGAAATAAAGCGTAAAACAGGTCTTACCGCTTCTGCCGGTATTTCAATCAATAAATTTCTTGCAAAGATCGCCTCAGATATTAATAAGCCTGATGGCCTCTTTCTTATTAAACCGGAGGATGCTGAAAAATTCATTGAAGAACTTCCTGTCGGGAAATTCTACGGTATTGGAAAGGTGACTGCACAAAAGATGCATCAGCTTGGGATTCATAAAGGTTCTGATCTGAAGAAATGGGATAAAGTATCTCTAATCAGGAATTTCGGCAAAGCCGGAGTATTTTTTTATGATATTGTAAGAGGTATTGATGAGCGTCCTGTTGAACCAGATCAGGAGCGAAAATCTGTTGGTACTGAACTTACTTACGAAAAGGATCTCACTACACGTTTTGAGATTATTGCAGAGTTGTATAATCTTGAAAAAGAGCTGATGGAAAGGGTTAAGCATTCAGAATCAACCGGAAGAACAATTACTCTTAAGGTAAAGTTTTCTGATTTCAGGCAGATAACAAGAAGTAAAACTCTTCATAACTATATTCGCAATTTTGATACCCTTCACAGGGAGGTTTCTTTGATTCGCAAATCTCTTAAGCTGGAAGGAACACGTATCAGACTTCTGGGAGTAAGCATATCTAATATGGAATTGGATGATATGGACGACAGACAGTTGCATCTATTTGAGGAATAGAGGAAAGAGAGAGTGGTGGTCTGACATACGATCTTCTGACATACTTGCTCCTCCATGATCATGGCCGGTTTTAACTTTTCCACATCCAGGATTCATCATGCTGGGAAGCCCTTGAAGCTGTGCGGCAGCATCAATTTTGAAAGTCCCGTTAGTGGCAATTTCCTCACCTTCGGATAATCCGTCGGCAACCACATAGAAATTACCGGCTTCCGGCCCCAGAGTAATCTGACGATAGATAAAAGTTGGGTTCTTATGATCTGGTACTTTCACATAAACCACAGAGCGTTTGCCTGTCCATAAAATTGACGATTTTGGGATCATCAACTCATGGCTGCCCTCAGCAATTTTGGACTTAATAGTGCCAGTAACAAACATTTCAGGTTTAATTTTCAGTCCGGGATTATTCAGTTCCACCCTTATTTTGGCAACGCGTGAGGAAGCATTAATAAACGGATCTATAAAAGTGACATTCCCTGAATAAGTTTTGCCTGGCAGTGATTGGATCGTAAACTCGGTCCGATCACCTTTTCTGATCCATGGAAGATCGCTCTCGTAAGCATCGAACAATACCCAGACATGGCTCAAATTAATTACCTGGAAAAGTGCAAGACCTTCTTTTACATAATCACCCAAGGCTACATGCCGCATGGTTATCGTTCCTGTAATAGGGGAGTTGACATTGAAATATAGTTGTGGCTCTCCCAGTTTTTCAATAGTTAAAATTTGTTCATCGCTAAGGTCCCATAATTTCAATTTGCCTTTGGCTGCAATATATAATGCCGGACGTGATTCCTTGTAGCTTACTGCTTCGAGCAGTTCTCGTTGCGCGGTAACAAGTTCGGGGGAATAGATGGTAACCAGTTTTTCCCCTTTTCGAACATGCTGTCCGGTGAAATTGATGAACAATTTCTCAATACGTCCCCCAAAACGGGCAGTCAGCTCTGAAATATTCCGTTCATCAGCTTGTACTTTTCCTTGCAGATAAAGTGATTTCTCCGGAGCTCCCTTTTTTACAATCATGGTTTGTACTTCAGCCAGTTTTACTGCAGATTCCGTCATGATGATTGCATTCGGATCAGTCTGTTCTTCGTCTGAACCAGCGGAGATAAGTGGAATTAAATCCATAGCACAGATCGGACATTTTCCCGGTTTGTCCATTCTTATCTGGGGGTGCATTGAACATGTCCATATTGTTACTTCACTATTTTCATGATCATGTCCTTCATGAACCTCAGCAATATGGCTAGCTGATGTTATTTCTTCAGATGAATGGAAAAACAACCAACCGAATAAGAGCCCTACTACTAAGACGGATAAAACAAGTATGTAGTTTTCTTTTATACTTTGAATAATCTTTTTTATGTGTGAATAAATTATTTTTCTTTTCATTATTTTCTACGTATTAAATTATGGACGTTTTATGTTCTGATAATTCTAATTCCTAATATTCTGATATTTAAATTATTCTCCCATTAAATAGCTTATAAACGATATGGCAGCCTGTTTATCAGCCCGGGCTTTTTCAAGCTCGAGTTCGTATATCAGCAGCTTACGCTCCATCCTGAGTATTTCCTCGAAATTTTTACTGTTAGTTACATATTCTGTTTCCAGTAATTTCAGAGATTTACGAGCAAGCTCTGATTGATTTTCATTGAGGATTAACCGTCGTTTGGCATCGGCAAAATCTTTCCATGTTTGCTCAAAAACAGTCTCGAGGATATTCTGTTTATTGATTTTTTCTTCCTTTTTGGCTGTTTCCATGAAAACGGCTTCGTTAAGCATCGATTTATATTTGTTACGGTACAACGGAATGGTAATTCCAACCGTTGGTAGCATGATGGCGTCAGTGCCGGCCATATTGTTATTGCCTTTACCGACAATGGTATAGTCAAACCCGATTTTGAAATCAGGCTTACCAGCCAACCGGGCTAATTCCTGCTTATAGCGGAGCGATTCGGTTTGCATATCGAGGTTTAACAACTGGTGGTTCCAGGTCAGGATGCTATCTCTGATCTCCCCTTTCGCCATGCTTGGTTCAATATCCCATAATTGCATCGGAACTTTTATCGGTGATGTATTATCCGTATTAATCAGGTTATTGAACATTATTTCCAGTGTCCCGTTTTTGTCTATTAGCAAGGCCAGTTGATTTTCAAGATCGCCTATCTCCATCTCAATACGGTACTCATCCACAACCGAAACCATTCCTGCTTCAACCTTAATGAGTGCCAGATTCTGAAGTGAACTTAGCAAGATCAGGTTTTCATCGGTGATGGAAATAGCCTTCCCCGTAAAATAGAGGTTGTAATAAGTACTTCTTACATCATTAAACAGCTTTGATTTGGCTTCCTCAAAAGCCTCGTATTTGGCTTTTGCTATCTGAATAGCCGCATTTTCTTTAGCTCTCAGTGTGCCAAACCATGGAAACATTTGCGAGGCCGAAATTTTAAATTGTTGAGGGCCAACGCGAGTTTCCACCGGTTGAATAAAATACCCGAAAGCCAGCTGTGGATCAGGCAGGACTTTTACCTGGGGGGCAACTTCGAGAGCGGCCATATACTCGTTGAACCGGGCTTTTAATCCTGGGTTGTTTTTAGCAGCGGTTTGCAAATATCCGTCCAGGTCATCCTGTGCTGAAACCATGGTTGAAATCAGCAAGAACAAGATTCCTATTACTATATTATACATCTTCATGGTTTTAGACATTTTGTTTCTTTATTTCTCGTTTAATTTTCCCTTCCTGCCACATGCTATAAAGCACGGGAACTACAAACATGGTCATCACCTGGATGATCATTCCGCCAAAAGATGGAATTGCCATCGGTACCATAATATCGGATCCTTTTCCTGTTGATGAAAGTATCGGCAATAGCGCAATTATAGCAGTGGATGCAGTCATCATTGCCGGGCGGACCCTCTTTTGTCCTGCAATAGCCACAGCTTCACGTATTTCGTGTATTGTTGCTGGCTTTCGTTCTGCAAATACCTGGTGGATATATGTCCCCATGATCACCCCATCGTCGGTTGCAATACCAAACAGAGCAATAAAACCGACCCACACAGCTACACTTAGATTAATATTACCCATTTGGAACAGCTCGTGGATATTCACTCCGGCCACATCAAAGTTGAGAAACCAGGATTGGCCATACAACCAGATCATCGTAAAGCCACCTGAGAAGGCTACAAGTATTCCGGAAAAGGTCATCAGGGAAACAGTGACAGAGCTAAACTGAAAGTATAGGATCAGGAAAATCAAAACGAGTGAAATAGGTACTACTATCAACAGACGTTTAGTCGCTCTGATTTGATTTTCGTAGTTTCCTGTAAAAACATAACTTACTCCGGCCGGTAAAACGAACTCACCGGTTTCCATTTTATTATTAAGATAATCCTGAGCATTTTCAACCACATCTACTTCGGCATATTCAGTTTTTTTGTCAAAGATGACATAGCCAACCAGGAAGGTGTTTTCACTTTTAATCATCTGTGGCCCACGAGTATAATGAATAGTAACAAACTCTCCCAGAGGTATTTGTACTCCTGCTGGTGTTGGGATGAGAATATTTTTCAAATCCTCAGGATTATCCCTGAATTCCCTTGCATAGCGCAACCGTACAGGAAATCGCTCACGGCCTTCAACCGTGGAAGATAATTGCATTCCCCCGATCGCACTGCTTAAAACAGTCTGCAGGCTTTGAACAGTTAACCCATAACGGGCAATAGTCTTACGGTTGATTTCCATTTCCAGGTAAGGTTTCCCTACTACTCTGTCAGCGAAAACTGACATTGCTTCAACACCTTCAACTTGTTTTAAATTGTTTTCGATTTCATATCCCACTTTCTCAATGGTTTCGAGGTCGGGACCAAAGACTTTTATACCCATTGGCGCTCTCATCCCAGTTTGCAGCATAACGAGGCGGGTCTGAATAGGCTGAAGTTTTGGAGCAGAGGTTAAACCAGGGATGGTAGCCTGTTTAATAATTTCCTTCCAGATGTCGTCAGGAGATTTAATGCTCCCACGCCATTGGCGGAAATATTCACCATTTTTATCACTGGTCAGGTTAGTTTGTTCAATCAGCCTCAATCCATCGGTTTTAGGATTGTAAACAGTACCGTCCTTCAAAATAAAAGCATCATTTTTATCCACCTTAAAACGCTTACGGTGACCTGCTTCGTTTAAAATGTATTCTGATTTATAATTGATTACGTTTTCGTACATAGAGGTAGGAGCAGGGTCAAGGGCAGAATTTACCCGTCCCCATTTACCAACTACGCTTTCTACTTCCGGTATTGAATTCAGTCTTTTGTCCAGCAGCTGGATGACCTCCAGGTTCTCTGTAATGCCAGAATGTGGCATTGTTGTTGGCATAAGCAAAAATGAACCTTCATCAAGGGCCGGCATAAATTCTTTTCCAACACCCGGGAAGCGTGCATCAGCAGCTTGCCAAAAGCTGGTATTTTTTATCATGTCGGGCATGAAGCCAAACATCTTATTAACTCCCAGCCATGTCATGATACCAAACAATACTACTGCGATAGGAATGGATAGGAATTGCCATTTATGGGAGAGGCACCATTTTAAAATGGAGGGATAGAAATGTACGATGGTCATTAAAATACCAAGTATTATACCTACCAGGGTAATCAGAAACAGAAAATTAGAAAGATAACTGTTTTGAGCACCCAGTGGCATCCAAACCCTGGTCAGAAAATAGATAACTACTGTAACTGTTAATGCTATATTTATCAGATTGAGGTACTTCCTATTTTCTGGTGGCCAGCGTTCTTCCAGGATATTGTTGATACCAACCGCTACTAAAACCAGAGCAATCAGGTTTCCGCTTAAAATGGTCAGGATAACACCTGCTACCGCTATTATTGAATTGAATACAATTTTAATCTTCTTTTTATCAAATCTGATTGAAAAAATCAGGTTTGCCAGGGTAGGAATAAAAACTATACCAATAAATAATGCCGATAACATTGCAAATGTTTTAGTGAAAGCCAATGGACGGAATAATTTACCCTCAGCCGCCTGCATGGCAAAAACAGGAAGAAAACTGACAATGGTTGTGGCTAAAGCAGTAATTACCGCGCTGGCAACTTCGACGGTACCATCGTAAATTACAGTCAATAGTTTTTTCCCATGAACGCCTAAATTCTCCTTCATGTCGAGATGCCTGATAATATTTTCGGTAAATACTATCCCCACATCAACCATAACTCCTATAGCAATAGCAATACCTGATAATGTAACGATATTGGCATCTACCCCAAATCGGCGCATTGCAATAAAGGTCATTAATACCCCAATAGGAAGTAAACTGGAGATCAATAAAGAAGCACGTAAATTCAAAACCAGCACGATAACTACCAGAATACTGATAAGAATCTCGAGCGACAAGGCTTCCTCCAATGTTCCAAGTGTTTCCTTAATCAATCCGGTCCTGTCATAAAATGGTACAATCGTTACTTTTGAGACGGTTCCATCAGAAAGTGTTTTTGATGGCAAGCCCGGTGCTATCTCAGCAATTTTAGCTTTTACATTATCGATGGACTTCAATGGATTTGCGCCGTAACGTGCTACTACAACACCACCAACGGCTTCAGCGCCTCCTTTATCGAGCCCTCCACGACGGGTAGCCGGACCGAAGTTAATTTTTGCCACATCCTTTAACCGGATGGGCACATTGCCGTGAACGGCTACGACGCTTTGCTCCAGGTCTTCCAGGCTTTTAATATATCCCAGCACCCTGACCAGATATTCCACCCTGTTAAATTCAATAGTCCGGGCGCCAATATCGAGGTTACTGTTTTTAACAGCGGCCATGATCTCCATAACATTGACACCATGAGCTTTCATAGCATTCGGGTCAATGTCAACCTGGTATTCTTTTACAAAACCACCGATGGATGCCACTTCGGCTATCCCTGTTGCAGAGGTGAGTGAATAGCGCACGTAAAAATCCTGAATGGTACGAAGTTCTTGCGGATCCCATCCCCCTGTTGGTTTTCCGGTTTTGGGATCGCGTCCCTCCAGTGTGTACCAGTATACCTGGCCCAGAGCTGTTGCATCAGGTCCAAGTGCAGGTGTAACTTCAGCAGGTAATGTCCCGGATGGCAGAGAGTTTAGTTTTTCCAGTATGCGGGTACGGCTCCAGTAAAATTCAACATTTTCATCAAAAATAATGTAGATGCTGGATAATCCAAAAATGGAATTGCTACGGATGGTCTTAACTCCCGGAATCCCTAACAATGAGGTAGTAAGTGGATAGGATATCTGATCTTCGATATCCTGTGGTGACCGCCCTGGCCATTCGGTATATACTATTTGCTGGTTTTCGCCAATATCGGGTATAGCATCTACGGGAACCGGATCGGAGGGAAGAACACCTGTGTTCCACCCAAACGGTGAATTGATAATTCCCCAACTAATCAGAAGGGTTAGTATCAGGAAGGTAACCAGCTTATTTGCTAAAAAGAAATGAATGATTTTATTCAGCATTTTATTTTTTTACAGTTTATAAATAACGACTGTCTAAAGCAATTTTCTTATTACCCTTAACATCCTCTTTCGACAGTCGTTTTTAATTCAACAGATTTAGTTATGATGCATATCTTCCATACTATGTTGACTCTTGGAAGTATCGGGCACTTGCATTTCCTTCTTTACCAGAGCCATCCCGCACTTTGGACAGTCACCGGGTTTATCACTAATAACTTCAGGATGCATTGGGCATGTGTACTGAACATTTGCAACCACCTCTGTCGAAGCAGGTTTTTCTTTGGATGAACTGCTACCGCATGAGTTAAACGCTGTAACTGCAAACAGAGCAAAAACAATAATTAATAGATTCTTTTTCATTGTTGTAAAATTCTAAATTTAAAAACTATAAAAAAAAAGTAGAAATAATAGGAATACCACAAATAGAGCTTATGGCTCATTTGCAGAATAAGTTAGAGAAGAAATCTCAAATGCGGAAAACACAAATGTCGGAAAGGTCCACATTGGTGGACATCAATGTGCCTGGAGGGCTGACATTTGTATAAAAAGATTTTAAAACTGCAGAACAGTTAACAGGTAACCCTGCAGGGATACTAAAAACCTGAAAATTATGCTGAAATGAGGTAGTAATAACAGAAAATGAAGGAGTGTAATAGGTGTCAATTCCATAATATGTAACAACATCATCACAGCAATGTGTTGTGATATGTGTCCCTGTAAAAGGATTGTCATTTTCCCCACCTTCCATACCACATGAAGCCAGCTTCCCTGAAAGTGATATTTTTGACGCTACAACATTCCCGTGGCAATAATGTGTTGCTACGCTAAAGTGTAGCATTGCTGTCAGCATTAAAATAGAAAGAAATATAGAAAATATTTTTTTCATTAACTATATAACAGATATCTGTCCAAATTGTTTTGTTAAGTTATATTCTTTAATTGGGTGTTTTCGAAAAATTCCAAACTTTAATATATCTTTAACAAAACTGACAGGTATTTAAACTTGTTGTTTCCAAGACAATAAGACAAGCGACCAACGGGAGCAAGGCAGTTCACCGGCTGTTGGGTAAGGCATCATTAGACAATCATCCCTGCAGCCATAGTCTCATTTGTTGCCTCATTAATAAATATCATACTCCCGGTTATATTATTTTTCTTATAGGTGTCGAAAAAAACGGGTTTGGATGTTTTTATTGTGATATGTGCAATATCGTTCATATTTATAGCAAGATTTTCTAAATCTTGTTCCATGGTATCTATGTTCATCCTGTAGTTAACAGTTTTTATAATACATCCGGTTTCATTGCTGTTTATCCGGATCAGGTACTTCCCACCAACCTTTAAGGAACGTTCATTAAACCAGCAGATCATCAGGTTAATGTCCTGGCTGATAACCGGTAAATCGTGAGTTGCTGCAATCATATCACCCCGGCTTATATCTATCTCATCTTCAAGTGATATTGTAATTGATTCTCTGGCGTTTGTTTCAGAAAAAGTTTTTCCAAAAGAGTCGATACTCTTAATTTTCGATCGGCGTAGCGATGGTAAAACAGTAACCTCATCTCCTGGCCTGAATATTCCTCCTGCTACCCGGCCTGCATAACCCCTGTAATCGTGATACTCTTCAGTGTGTGGTCGAATAACAGCTTGAACAGGGAAACGCTGATTTTCAGGATTTTTAATCTTTCGGATTTCAATTGTCTCTATCAGATCAAGAAATGTAATCCCGTTATACCAATTCATATTTTCAGAACTATCAACCACGTTGTCACCATATTTGGCACTGATTGGTATATAATGAGCATCAGGGATATTGAGTTTTTCTACAAGAAGACCCAATTCTGTTTTAATATTGTTATAAACCTGCTCTGACCAATTGATCATATCCATTTTGTTGATACAGAATATGATATGTCGAATATCAAGTAGTGATGCGATATATGAATGTCTGATGGTTTGTTCAAGAACACCTTTCCTGGAGTCGATTAGTATTACGGCAAGGTCAGCAGTACTTGCACCAGTGACCATATTGCGGGTATACTGTATATGCCCGGGAGTGTCGGCAATAATAAATTTTCTGGCGGGTGTTGCGAAATATCTGTATGCAACATCAATAGTGATACCCTGTTCCCGTTCTGCTCTTAACCCATCAGTCAGAAGTGATAAATCGAGGTCTCCTCTCCCAAGACGCTTCCCCGATTGAACTATATGTTCCATCTGGTCCTCGAATATTGATTTACTATCGTAAAGAAGCCTTCCTATCAGAGTGCTCTTACCATCATCAACACTGCCCGCTGTTGTAAACCTGAGAAGGCTCTTATTTTTGCTTTTACCGTAAATTCCCATATTTGCAAGTTGAATATTTTTTGTTGCTCGTTGCTCGTTGTTCATCACTCATCACTGTTTCCTGCCGCCCGATGCCTGCCGCCTGCCGCTTGACGCCCAATTAAAAATACCCCTCCTTCTTCCTGTCCTCCATGGCAGCTTCCGACCTTTTATCGTCATGCCTTCCTCCTCTTTCAGTTACCCTGGTCGCTGCTATTTCAGCAACTATCTCTTCAATAGATTGAGCTTTAGAGAGCGTAACACCGGTACATGTAATATCACCGATTGTACGGCATCGCACATCGGTTTCAATGACTTTCTCATTGGGTTTGAGTTGCATAAATGGAGCCCAGGCAAGATAGAAGCCATTTCTTTCAAATATCTTTCGTCTGTGGGTGTAGTAGAGGGAAGGGAGCTTAATGTTTTCGTTCATGATGTATTGCCAGACATCAAGTTCGGTCCAATTACTTATCGGGAATACTCTGAAATGTTCTCCCATATTTTTTCGTCCGTTAAAAATATTCCAGAGTTCAGGGCGTTGATTTTTAGGATCCCACTGACCAAATTCATTCCTGTGAGAGAAGAAACGCTCTTTTGCCCTTGCTTTCTCTTCATCGCGACGACCTCCTCCGATTGCCACATCAATTTTCAGTTCTTCAACAGCATCGAGAAGAGTTACAGATTGTGCTTTATTGCGACTTGCATTGAAACCCTGTTCTTCAACAACCCTTCCACTGTCGATTGAATCCTGGACATATCTGACAATCAGATCTGCATCAAATTTCTTTGCAAGATCATCGCGGAATTTAATTGTCTCTTCAAAATTGTGACTGGTATCGATATGCATTAAACTGAAAGGGATCCTTGCCGGCCAGAAGGCTTTTCGTGCCAGATGAACCAATACAATTGAATCTTTGCCACCTGAAAATAACAATACTTTATTCTCGAATTGTGCAGCAACCTCTCTCATTACATAGATTGCTTCATTTTCAAGCTCTTTCAGGTGCTCATCATTTATTTCTATATGGCTCTTCATCTGTCTGTTGACTTTTTACTTTACCTTTTTATCACTTATCTTCTCAAAGGCATGCGGTGTGTGGTGTGTAGCAGTTTATCGAATGCCTGTCGCCTGTCGCCTGTCGCCTATCGCCTATCGCCTATTTTATATGTAATCCGCACTCTTTGGCTTCACTGTTTTCCCACCACCATCTGCCTGCACGGAAATCCTGACCTTTTATGACTGCCCTGGTACAAGGTTCACAGCCTATGCTTAAAAATCCTTTGTCATGCAAAGAATTGTATGGGATGTTATTCTCCTTGATATAATTTTCAACATCTTCTAATGACCAATCAAATAGTGGATGAAACTTAAAGATGTTTTTCTCTTCATCATATTCCAGATAGTTCATATTGTTTCGATTGTCCGACTGACTTGCTCTTATCCCTGATATCCAACATTCCATCCCAACCAGAGCCCTGTTAAGAGGAACAACTTTTCTTAATCTGCAGCACTCTTCCCTGTTCTCTTTGGATTCATAGAAGCTAAATGGACCTTTCTCTGAAACCATTTTTTCAACAGATTTATATTCAGGGAAATAGATGTTTATTTTTTTATTGTATTTCAATATTGTCTGTGAGAAGACCTCATAAGTTTCTGGAAATAATCTTCCTGTATCAAGTGTAACAACCTTAATATTCAGATTGTTACTGAATATAATATGTGTAATGACCTGATCTTCTATTCCAAAACTTGTTGTAAAAATTACCCGGTCGGGATAGAGAGAGACCAGGTTTTTCAGACGCTCCTCAATTGACTCGCCTGAGAGTTGTTCGTTCAACTCTTTTAACTTTAAATTGCTTTCCATTTGATTTGAACCATAGGGTTACTTTAATCTTGTGAATATTAGCCCACAACCTTTCGTGGAAATAGTATAATATTGTCTTTGTTATTACCTCAACAGTACCTATCGAAATTGCTAAGGTAACTTTGCCAGTAATAAAATAGCTTATAATAATTGTATCAAGAGTTCCCACGATACGCCACGAAACCGATTTAATGATACTTTTAATTGGTTTATCTACACTGTCGTTGACTTCTATGACACCTTCCGGAATATGTTTCTCTTCAGGTTGCTTTAATAGTACATCCAGCATAGTTGTAAGTATTAGTTTTGTTCAAATGTATGGTAAGAAATTGAATGATTCAATGGCAATTATGCGATAAACATATTGGTATTTATACATATCAACATATATGCAAATAGCCCCATTTTTAAAGATGTGATATTGATATTTCCTAATGTAATTAGATGATTTGTTAAAGAGAAATAAGGATTTTTATACTTCTAAACTTTCTACTGTGGCCATTACAGTGTCTTCATAGGTTTTTAAGCCTGTCGGGTATCTTTTCCCAGGGAGTAGTTCATTATGATTATATCTGTGTGAGTTATAAAATATCAGTGTTATTCTTATAACAGCTACTGCGAAAACATTAACAACAGGGACGGCAGGTAATTATCCAATATCTTCTGTGATGGTCAATACCATGTGAGGAGAGTGATTTATCATCATAAACACTGATGAAAAATTCTTCAAGAATCTTTTTAAACTTAAGTTCAGCAGATTCAATTGTACCAGTCAGATTCATAATAGGTACAAAAAGCAAAAGAGCTCGCCTTTTGCTTTTGAACAGGTTCTCAGATAATCAGTTAGTAGTTGATCATTTTCTTCGCCAGATCGAGAACTGTTGTATCGTCAAATCTAACAATACCTCCATCCGGTCCCTGTTCAAAATGAATACCAACAGTTTGTCCCTTATCAAAATTTCTCCCTCCGAAGTAGTTTCTAACTGTCTCTTCGTTTAAATCCAGCTTATCTGCAATCTGTCTCATACTACCGGAGGGCAACTGGTCTTTAATTTTCCGGAGTTCATTAAAGGTGATAACTTTATCCATTGTATTATAGCTTTAATTGTCAATATTATTAATAATATCTCATCAAGATTCAAAGTTAATCATAATATAGATAATTTGAAAATCATCTTTACAATTTTGCAATATCCCTGATTATATAAATTTTATAGTCTCCAAGAGATTTAAATCCATATTTCTTATAAAGATTAATAGCCTTCTTATTTGTTTTGTGGACCTCAAGCTTAACTTGTTGTCCTCTCTTTTTCACAAGATCCAACGAAGCTTTTAATAGAATTTTTGAAAACCCTTTTCCCTGAAATTCAGGTGAGATTCCAAAATGGTGAAGATGTATTCTGCGTCCGTCAAATGTCATCCACGATGTCCCGCAAATTTTTTCTGTGCTTTTTTCTTCCATTACCAGCAGAGAACCACCTAATCTTATCGAATCTTCAATGCTCTTTTCGTCATCACCTCTTTTTGTATTACTTAATTCCGTAATAACCCACAATTGACTAATCCCAGAAAAATCTTCTTTTCGGTATTCTCTGATAATGAAACTATTATGATTGTATCTATTGGTCATTATTGAAATGATTTTAACAAATCTTATTTATTTTTCAAAGCTTACCCATCAATTCCAAAAATAGTTCAAGCCCTTTTCTCTTCTCCTCATTAAATTCAAAATCAATATTTTCCGTAAGATATTTTCTAAGTACTTCCCCGGTAATAGTTCCTGTTTTTCCAAAATTCTCAACTACTGCATCGATATTCCTCACACCTGATTCCAGAGCTAAGTTAAATTCTTCAATAAACTCCTTATCGAGTTTCTTATTGGCAGTCCAGCACGCGAAAACAAAAGGAAGACCTGAAAATTTTTTCCATTCGCTGGCTAAATCCATTTTGTATATGAAGCGTTTTTCAAATTCAAAACACTGATCTCCGATTAGAACAACTGCTTCATTCAAATCAATATTAATAAAATCAAATTCTTTTGAGGTATCTACCCATCTGAAATCCTTTTTCCAGCTGTTTTTTGCCAGGACCTTAGTCAGGTATATTGAAGAGCGGGATCTGTAATCCAGGTAGACAGTATCAATCTTATCAAATTGACAATTGCTTAGAAGCATTACTGTTCTGACATTTTCATTTGCTCCAATGCAATAGTTACTTAAAATATGATATTCTTTAAGTAGTGGGAGAGCAGCTACAGGAACAAGGCCGATATCAACTTTTCCACTGATTAGTTTTGCCGCACAGTCGGATGGATGGTCAGTTTCGATTATAGCCTTATTATCAAATCCACTTTTCATCAATCCATAAATAAATGGATAGGTATTTGCATATTTTACCGCAGAAATTCTGATTTTGTTCATACTCTTTTTTTACAACGTCTAAAATACTACTTTTGTATGTATAGTTGTAACAACTGAAACCTCATTCTGATTAATAATGGAATTAAATTTTCTTACTGCCATTTCTCCGTTGGACGGAAGATACAGACATAAAGTTGATGAACTGGACCTGTATTTCTCCGAATTCGGTCTGATCAGATATCGTATGATGGTAGAAATAGAATATTTCATTGCATTGTGTAATATTCCTCTTCCTCAGCTTATCGACTTCAAAAAAGATAATTTTAAAGTTCTCCGCTCGATTTATGAAGATTTTAATCTGTCGGATGCTTCAAAAATCAAGGAAAAGGAGAAGATCACAAATCATGACGTTAAGGCAATAGAGTATTTTCTGAAAGATAAATTTTATCAGGAAGGATTTGATAAGTGGAGCGAATTTATACATTTTGGTCTCACATCGCAGGATATTAATAATACTGCAGTACCACTATCAATTAAAGATGCTTTGATTAATGTTTATTTTCCTATTCTTTATGAACTGAGAGAAACTCTGGCTTCTTTTGCAGATGAATGGAAAGATATACCGATGCTTGCCAGAACACATGGGCAACCTGCATCTCCTACCAGGCTAGGTAAGGAGATAAGTGTGTTTATTGCCCGGATAGATGGGCAATCAAAATATTTCGGACAAATTCCCTATTCTGCAAAATTTGGAGGTGCAACAGGAAACTTCAATGCACATAAGGTAGCTTATCCTGATATTGACTGGATATCTTTTGCAAATAACTTTGTGAATGAGGACCTTGGCTTGCTCCGTTCTCATCCGACAACACAAATTGAACACTATGATAATCTTGCAGCCTTATTTGATAATATGCGCAGGATAAATGTTATACTAACTGATCTGGCACGAGATTTATGGACATATATATCAATGGATTATTTCAGGCAGAAGATAAAAAAAGGCGAAATAGGTTCCTCAGCAATGCCTCATAAAGTAAATCCGATTGATTTCGAAAATTGTGAAGGCAACCTCGGTTATGCAAATGCAATTTTTGAACATCTTTCAATGAAGTTACCTATTTCGAGACTACAGCGTGATCTCACCGATTCAACTGTAGCAAGAAATATAGGCGTTCCTGTGGGTCATACAGTAATTGCCTTTAATTCCTTATTGAAAGGTCTTAATAAGCTTATTGTAAATACTGATAAGATAAAAAGCGATCTCGAGAATAACTGGGCTGTAGTTGCGGAGGCTATACAGACTATCTTAAGGAGGGAGGGTTACCCCAGACCCTATGAGGCACTACTTGAGCTGACACGTACTCATCAAAAGATAACTTGTGAATCAATTACAAACTTCATTGAGAACCTTGATCTGAGTTATGAAATAAAAAAAGAGCTTAAGGAAATTACCCCGTTTAATTATACTGGTTTTTAATACTATAACAAATAGATGAAGAACGTTAGGTTGCTGCTTAAATATTTTGTACCATATCGATGGTCGGCAGTCAGAAACATCCTTTATAACATTTTAAGTGCACTATTTGCCCTTTTATCATATACCCTGGCGATTCCTTTCTTGAAAATCCTATTTGGTAGAGTTGATAATGTGACCCATCCAGGAGCATTCCAGTTCACTGCAGATTATCTGGGAACCTTCAGCAAATATTATCTGTCAGCTTTTATTGATAAGCACGGACAGGCAGGTGCTTTGCTATTTGTCGTTATGATTGTAATTGTAGCCAGTTTGTTTAAGAATGGTTTTATTTTTATGGCGAATAACAGTATGGCATTCATAAGGGCCAGCACTGTCCGTGATCTTAGAAGAAAGTTGTATCATAAAGTTCTAAGACTTCCATTGTCATTTTTTAGCGATTCGCGCAAAGGGGATGTAATGACAAGAATTTCGAATGATGTTCAGGAGATTGAGGTATCTGTAATGGCTTCACTGACAATGCTATTCAGAGATCCGATGTACATCCTGATTTTTGTAATTTATCTCTTTATAAGCAGTTATGAGTTAACTCTTTTTGCCCTGGCTCTTCTCCCCATAAGTGGATGGCTGATTGGCCGTGCCAGCAGGACATTACGATCATCTTCCCTTCTGGGCCAGCAACACCTTGGCAGACTTCTTTCTGTAGTAGAGGAGACTTTGACCGGACTTAGGATCATTAAGGGTTTCAATGCTGAAGAGAAGATGAAGGTACAGTTTTCTGAGTCAAACGAGAGATACGCTAAAGTATTCAGACGGGTTATCAGAAAGGCTTATCTGGCTTCACCTATAAGCGAATTTCTTGCCACAATAGTTGTTATGGTATTGATGTATGTTGGTGGTAATCTGGCCCTGCAGGGGGCAGGCAATATGTCTCCCGATAAGCTGATTGCGTTCCTTATTGTATTTTCTCAGATAATTCAACCTGCAAAAAATATTACTACAGCCTACTTCAACATTCAGAAAGGTATGGCCTCAATTGACAGAATTGACCAGATACTTGATGCAGAAGAGATAATATTTGAAAAGAAAGATGCTTTATCGGTAACAGGGTTTAATCATTCAATAGAGTTTAAGGATGTCTGGTATGCATATAACAGCGAACCAGTACTGAAGGATATCAATCTGAAGATAAAAAAAGGTCAGACTATCGCAATTGTAGGTAAATCAGGCGCCGGGAAATCAACTCTTGCTGATCTGCTTCCAAGGTTCATGGATACCGATAAGGGAAACATTCTGATTGATGGAGTCGATGTTCGCAATTTAAAGATTAAGGATTTACGTAATCTGATGGGTATAGTAAGTCAACATCCGATTCTGTTCAATACTTCTTTTAAAGAGAATATTTCATTTGGAGTGGAAATAGCTGAGATAGACAATATAGAGAATGCTGCCCGAATTGCAAATGCACACGATTTTATAATAGAAACAGAGCAGGGTTATGAAAATAATGTTGGAGAATCAGGTGACAAACTAAGCGGTGGACAAAAACAGAGAATAAGTATAGCAAGGGCTATAATGGCTAATCCGCCGATTCTCATTCTTGATGAAGCTACCTCCGCACTGGATACAGAATCAGAAAGGCTTGTTCAGGATGCAATACTGAAATTAATGAAAAACAGAACATCACTTGTAATTGCCCACAGGCTTTCAACAATACAACATGCTGATGTCATAGTGGTGCTTGATGAAGGCACTATTGTCGAGACCGGAACACATGCAGAACTGATGAATAGAAAGGACGGATTTTACAGGAAACTTCATAGCTTCCAGGCAATTTAGGCATCAGGCAACGGGTTGATTGGATGAAGGGGAGGCTTGGAGAAAAAATGTATTAAGAGTCTAAATTCAATTGATTGGGATTTAATTTATTTTAAATATTAATAGTAACATGATTAAACGAAACATACTTGGGTCATTGCTTTTATTAATGATTCTGACAACAACATCAGCTCATGCTCAGAAAGGTAAACATACCTTTACTTTAGGTACATCTGAATTTATTCTTGATGATCAACCTTTTCAGATTATTAGCGGGGAAATGCACCCTGCCAGGATACCGGCGGAATATTGGCGTCAAAGAATTCAAATGGCAAAAGCAATGGGCTGTAATACGATATCAGCATACATCTTCTGGAATTACCATGAATCTGAAGAAGGAGTATATGATTTTTCAACCGGTAACCACAATCTGGCTGAATTTATCCGAATTGTACAGGAAGAGGAGATGTGGCTTATTTTAAGGCCTGGTCCTTATGTTTGTGCCGAATGGGAATTGGGTGGAATACCTCCCTATCTGTTACGGATACCGGACATTAAGTTGAGGTGTATGGACTCACGTTATATGGCAGCTGCTGAGAAATATATAGCCAGGTTGGCAGAAGAGATAAAACCATTTCTGATTACAAAGGGTGGTCCTATACTTATGGTTCAGATTGAAAATGAGTATGGCAGTTTCGGGAATGACAGGAATTATCTTACCAGACTTAAAGAGGTTTGGAGTACGCTGGGTATAAATGTTCCAACCTTTACAGGTGATGGCCCTACAACGTATATGCTTGAAGCAGGATCTCTTCCAGGTAGTGCTGTCGGTCTCGATTCAGGGTCTTCGCTTGCTGATTTTGAACTTGCAGCAAAAATGAACCCCGGAGTACCTGTTTTCAGCAGTGAAACATACCCCGGATGGCTTACTCATTGGGGGGAGGATTGGGCTAAACCTGATAGTGCCAAATTAATTGAAGAAGTCAAATTTCTTATGGATAATAAAAAATCATTTAATTTTTATGTTATTCATGGAGGAACAAACTTCGGATTTACGGCAGGAGCAAACTCAGGACGTAAAGGTTATGAACCCGACATTACGAGTTACGATTATGATGCACCCATAAATGAGCAGGGTAAACCTACTCCTAAATACATGGCTCTTAGAGATCTTATTGGCTCTTATCTTCCTAAAGGTGAAAAACTTCCTCCAATTCCTGATCAGATTAATGCAATAGAAATACCTGGTGTAGGGATGCAAATATTTTCATCTGTATGGGATAATCTCCCAACTCCGGTAAACTCCATTCAGCCACAAACATTTGAAGCTTATGAACAGGATTATGGTTTTATTTTATACAAGACTAAACTTGTAGGACATAAGAAAGGAAAATTGACTGTGACTGATATTCATGATTATGCAACAGTTTTTCTTAACGGTGAATATATTGGCAACCTTGACCGACGGGAGGGAATCAATAGCATAGATATACCTGAAAGTAAAGTTGATTTCCCTGTTCTGGAAATCCTTGTTGAAGCAATGGGGCGGATCAATTTTGCCCAGAACCTTATTGACAGAAAGGGCATAACCGATAGAGTTACACTCAATGGTATGACATTGATGAACTGGAAAGTTTATAATCTCCCAATGGACAAAAAATTCATCTATGATCTCAGATCTACAGGCAAAGTTCTTAACAAACCGGGTCTCTTTTTTAAAGGTAATTTTTCCCTTATATCCACTGGAGATACATTCATTGATGTCTCAAATTATACTAAGGGTATTGTTTGGATTAATGGCCATAATCTGGGTCGCTACTGGAATATTGGACCACAAAAAAGACTTTATTGCCCTGCATCATGGATTAGGCTGGGGTTAAATGAAATAATAATTTTTGATCTTCACGACACTGACCCAAAATTTGTTGCCGGTATGAAGACACAGGAGTGATGGTAAAGCGCATAGTTCACAGCACACAGTTTTAGATCGTTGAAAATATGTGCTCTACGTGATTTGAAAGCAGAATTCTGCAAATTTGAACATTTTGAATTGGGCAAATATGGGAATAAATAGAATTTACCGGTATGCCGCATTGGTTCTTGGTTTATTGTATGGTACATTTTTATTTTTTATGGCTCTTGACAGCATTCCTTTTGAGTGGAAAAGCAAGGAGGTTGAGGGATTCTTAATTCATGCTTCCCCGGGAATAATAATTATAATAGGGGCAATAGCGGGTTTTAAGAGACCTGTAACGGGTTTTATTATTTTCTTGATAATAACTATTATATCCACATGGTTCTTTCATACATACAGGGATATATCAAATTTTATGGTTATATCATTTCCTGCACTTTTGGTTGCACTGTTATTTATGGTAAGCTTTCAGGGAAAGAAGGGGTGAACTAGCTATTTAATACCGAATAACCTGCAGATATGCCTTTCGTAAATATTTTCATAGACACACTGTGAAATGGTTTCTTCATTTGCTTCAAGGAGCCTTAAATAATCCTCCATTTGTAAGGCTGCAAGCTTATATGCCACATGGATAAGCTGCCTCATATTGGCACTATAATCTTTATTAGCCTGAACATGTCTCAGTGATTCAGCGAATTTTTCCCCATTCCATTTTGAAACTTTAGATTTTGATGGAAGTGCTGATACTTTAATATCAATAACATCTGCATAAGGAGCAGTTAATTCATCGATTCTATCAAGCGATTCAAAATAAATCTCTTTAACAAATTCTAGTGCTTCACCCCCTGATTCAGCAAGTCCGATAACCTCTTCCAGCCAGGTAGTGCCTGCAGTTTTCAGATGTATACCCTTATCATGTTTTTTAATAATTGAACCCATTAGCGGGTAAATAGCGAATTTGTCAGATCCGGAGTGAATACTCATCTTAAGGTTTTCCGGCAGACCAAACTCTTTTATGGCAAAGTCGATGACCATAAGATCTTCTTCAAATTCTTCCGCAAACTTTTTTGGATTTCCAACATAGTCAACACCCTTGTTGAATCTTCCTGAAAATTTTGGCGCAATAGTCTGAATAGGGATGTTTTCTAATGCTAACATTTTAAGGATAAAAAAAAGTTCGACAGGTGACTGAGGAACAGATACTTCATCCATAGATATTTCAGTAATAAAATTGCCTTTCCCCTTTACTTTTTGAATTTTCCTGAAAATGTCCCAGGCTTGTATAGCAGCATATAGGTATTTCTCAGCTATATGTGTAATTTGCGCCCTTGATGTTTTAAACGACAATTTTGTGCCAGGTACTTTAAGGTCACCACTGTACTTTTCAACACTTGACAGAAATTCAACTATCTCCTGTTTCTCAGCTCTCCTTCCGATATAAGATGCAACATCAATTGTAAAAAAATCTGAGCTTTCTATAAATCTGTCAACAGTATCAAGATTTATATGATCCGCATCAACGAAATAAGGTTTTTTGAAACCAGCATCTTTCGTTACAAGATCAGCTTCAATTCTTACATCTGCTGGTATTGTGCCAATGGTTATGTGTTCTCTGTTGGATTTGTTCCATACAGGTGTTATATCAATGCCATTATCTGCAGCTGCAATAATTGCTTTAAGTTGTGCTCCCCCCTGGCGTCCAAATCTGTCGCCAAGTCCAATTGAATATTTACCAAGTCTCTTCATGCTTATAAATTAATTCATTTAAATCCTATATGCAGGTATCTCTTTATATGAAGAAATCAACATTTTCGGATGTTACTATATCGACCGGAAGATACTCTATTTTTTCAGGTATCTTATTTAATGATAGAAATTCAAATAATTTTTTAACTGCTATATAAGTTTGTTCTTCAGGTCTTTGACCAATTAAGAACTTTGTAACCCCAGCCTTGAGATATTTTACATTCATATCCAGCATATCATAACCGATAAGGTTAATTGACTTAAGACCATTCTCTTCAAGGTACAAGGCTATCAGGTATGATTTCGATCCGGAAGTAAATATTGATCCGATTCCGGGATATTTCTTAAAAATCTTATTGATTGCAATTTTAACACTTTCATAAGAGGGATCCGGGATATTGATATTTATCTTTTTGCCTGTGTTACAACCAACCTTTTCGAAATAGTTAAGAAATCCCTGTCGGCGATTATTAAGGTGATTTACATTCTGTATATTTTTTGCAATGTTTACCACAAGAATATCTTTATTGATGGGTGTAACCATATCAATAAGTTGTCCTGCAACTCTTCCACTCTGAAATATATCTTCACCAATATATGCAAGAAAATTAGTATTTTCAATAAAGCCATCGATAAATACAAAGGGAATATTTTTACTAAATAATCGCGAACAGAATGTAATTGATTCTGATTTGAAGAATGGGGCAAGAATAACTCCATCAGGTTTGAGATCTAAAACCCTGTCAGTTTTCTTTTGAAAATCATCTTCACTAAGTAAATTAAACGTTACCTGGCTAAGAGTTACAGGAAATAGATCAAGCTCTTTAATTGCTCTCGTCATACCCAGAGGATGTTTATCCCAGAATGAGTTGCCTTCTGTTGGGTCGGGAAGAAGTGATACAAGGTGAAAACGTTTCTTTGATTTTAATACCTGTGCCATCAGGTTGGGAGAATAGTTTGTCTCTTTCAGAATTTGCTGAATCTTTAGCTTAGTTTTTTCAGCAACCTCTCCTCTGTTGTGTAATACTCTGTCAACTGTTCCGATTGATACGCCTGCAAGCATGGCGATATCCTTAATTCTTGCCTTTCTAGGACTCATGGGTCAGATTTTCATTTTTGCTAATTCCGCCTTCATCCAGTCTTTTGCTGAAATGAAGGCAGAAAGTTTTATATGAAAAAATCAGATATTAATTATTAAAAAAATTATAATTAATCAATGACGATCAATTTGTTTTTTGGTGGAAAACTGTACATGATAATCCAGGCAACAACATATGCACTGGCTGCTATCGAGAACATTACCACATAACCTGTTTCAATATGACCTGCCTTTTTATAGAATTCAAGAACAGCCCCTGCTATATATGAAATAAATGCTCCTCCAATTGCTCCGGCAAATCCACCGATGCCTGTTACTGAACTGACAGCTCTCTTTGGAAATGCATCTGATACTGTGGTGAAGATATTGGCCGACCATGCCTGGTGCGCCGATGCAGCTAATGCAATCAATAGAACAGCACCCCATGTACTTATAGTTGAGGATGAGGCAAATACGATAGGGGTTACAAGTACAGCGAAGATCAGCATAGTAACTTTTCTTGCCTTGAATGGTGTCATTCCTTTTTTTATCATAAATGAAGAGATCCAGCCTCCTCCTATGCTTCCAACAGTAGTTGCAGTATAAATAAAAGCTAATGGAAGTCCGAAAGATTTAATATCAAGGCCAGTTCCTCTTACATCAGCCAACCAGCCAGGAATCCAGAAAAGGTAAAACCACCATACTGGATCAGTAAGTCCTTTTCCAATGAAAAATAACCATGTCTGGCGGTATTTTAAGAGCTGTAGCCATGGGATTTGTGTTTCTGATTCTTCCTTTTCGTCAACGTCACTATTGATGTACTCCAGTTCGGCCGCCTTAACTCTTCGTTGTCTCTTAGGTACCTCATAAAAGATGAACCAGAAAATAATCCATATAAATCCAATAGCTCCGGTTATAATGAATGCTGCCTGCCATCCCCAGACCAGGACAATAGCAGGAACAGCAATCGGAGCAACGATTGCTCCCACATTTGTTCCGGAGTTAAAGATACCTGTGGCCAGGGCTCTCTCTTTCTTAGGGAACCATTCTGCAACGGTTTTGATAGCAGCAGGGAAGTTTCCTGATTCGCTCAATCCTAACAAACCTCTCCAGAAACCAAAGCTGAGAGCTCCTCTGGCAAAAGCATGACCCATGGCAGCAATACTCCAGAGTATCACTGTTACGCCGTAGCCGATCTTAGTACCGAACTTGTCAATAAGACGTCCTGAAATGACCATACCAAATGCGTATAACATTTGGAAGGCCATAATAATATGCGAATATGCCTTCTCTCCGATGCCAAGATCAGATTCCATGAGTGGTTTTAGGATACCTATAACCTGCCTGTCGAGATAGTTAACAGTCGTTGCAAAGAAGATTAACGCACAGATTGTCCATCTGTAGTTGCCAATTTTTGTAGTTTCTGACATATTAAATGGGTCGGTTATTAATTTAAAAATTATATGTTATATGTTGAAGATGCAGTTGTCCCTCCACGACCGGTCCAGTTGGTATGGAAAAATTCACCCCTTGGTTTATCGATCCGCTCGTAGGTGTGTGCTCCAAAATAGTCACGTTGTGCCTGTAAAAGATTGGCAGGCAGTCTTTCACAGCGGTAGCCGTCGAAATAGCCAAGAGCTGATGATATTGCAGGCACTGGTATGCCATTGGTTACAGCTGTTGCCACTACATTTCTCCAGCCACTCTGAGCTTTTTCCAGATTTTCTTTAAAGAAAGGATCAAGAAGAAGATTGGTTATTGCAGGATTATTATCAAATGCCTCTTTGATCTTACTCAGAAAGGCTGACCTTATTATACAGCCACCTCGCCACATAAGAGCAATTGCACCGTAATTAAGTTCCCATTTATACTCCTCAGCTGCAGCTTTCATAAGAGCATATCCTTGTGCATAAGATACAATTTTTGATGCAAAGAGGGCTTCCTTAATGTCATTGATGAATTTGTCTTTGTCTCCGGTAAATTTTGGAACAGGTCCATTTAATATTTTTGAAGCCTCTACACGCTCATTTTTAACAGCTGACAGGCATCTTGAAAAGACTGCTTCTCCTATTAGTGTTAAAGGAATACCCAAATCAAGAGCAGCAACCCCTGTCCATTTACCAGTACCTTTCTGTCCGGCAGTATCAAGAATCTTATCCACGAGAGGTTTTCCATCAATGTCTTTATATGCAAGTATATCACGAGTTATCTCAATAAGGTAACTATCCAGTTCTCCCTCATTCCATTCTTTGAAAATGAGATGCATCTCATCTGCACTAAGATGTAAAAGATCTCTCATTACCTGGTAAGCTTCAGTAATGAGCTGCATATCACCATATTCTATACCATTATGAACCATTTTTACAAAATGACCGGCACCATTTTCTCCAACCCAGTCGCAACATGGTGAGCCACCATCAACTTTGGCAGCAATTGCCTGGAAGATTGGTTTCACTATTGGCCATGCCTGTTTTGATCCTCCTGGCATAATAGATGGTCCGAGTAATGCTCCTTCCTCACCACCCGAGACACCTGTTCCGATGTACAGAAGACCTTTGCTTTCAACAAAAGCCGTTCTCCTGTTTGTATCAGGGAAATGGGTATTACCGCCGTCGATGATTATATCTCCGGGTGCAAGATGGGGGATAAGTGTTTCAATCATATCGTCAACAGCATTTCCTGCTTTTATCATAAGCATTACTTTCCTTGGACGCTCCAGAGATCCAACAAGTTCTTCAATTGAATGGGTCCCTATAATCTTTTTCCCTCTTGCCCTTCCAGCAAGAAAATCATCAATTTTATGCTGTGACCTGTTGAAAACAGATACCTGGAATCCTTTGCTCTCCATATTAAGTACCAGGTTCTCGCCCATCACTGCTAATCCTATCAATCCGATGTCTGATAATTTGTTCATAATTAAATAGTTATGATTATTGTATTCTGTTTCTCGTTTCTCGTTTCTCGTTTCTCGTTTCTTGCTGTTTGACGCCTAACGCCTGCCTTTATAATACTCCGCAACAACCTCATCCATAATCTTACTTGTTCTTGCCCCCGATATTCCGGTACTGGGAGCAGAGCCCTTTCCGTGAAGTGATTGAACAATCATATTAATAAGGTTATATTGAACATGCTCAGGGCGTTCGTTAATAAACTCCTGGCGGCCGTTATTATTTGTAAGAACTATTGTTTCAAAATTATAAGTTGAAAAATTAATAGATCCCTGGTCTCCTGTAATCTCTATAGTATCCTTTATGCTCTCAGGTGTAACAGTGAAACACCATGTAGCTGTTCCCACAATATCATTTGGGAAGACAAATTCTGCAGTCACGAAATCCTCGGCTTTATATAACCCAGCCTGATTGAGAACAATGGACTTCACCTTCTGAATTGGTCCGAATACATAATCTAAATAATCAAGCTGATGAGAGGCCAGATCAAAGAAATGACCACCGCCTGAAACTTCAGGATCAACGCGCCATGAAAGTTTTCCGGATTTTTCATCATCCGAAGGAGTTTTAAAAAGCTGTATCTGCAGAAATCGCACTTTTCCTATACTCCCCTTTTCTATGAGTTCTTTTACCTTCAGGAAACCTGGCAGAGCTCTCCTGTAATAAGCAACAAATACCGGCACATTGCATTTTTCTGAAGCCTCATTAATTTTTTGGCATTCAGCATAGTTGACAGCCATAGGCTTTTCAATATATACAGGCTTGCCGGCCATAATTGAAGCAATAGCATACTCTGCATGACTACTGGGAGGAGTAGCTACATATACTGCATCAATATCCGTATCGTTGATCAGATCACTTGCCCTGGAATAAGACTTAGGTACGTTATGTCTGCGGGCATAATCTTTAGCCAGAGAAGCATCCCTTCTCATAACAGCTACAAGGCTGGAATCGTGAACCTTATTAAAAGCCGGTCCGCTTTTAACTTCTGTGACATTACCACAACCTATAATTCCCCAGTTTATCATTTAATTATATAGTTTATTCGTTTATTCGTTCATTAGTTTATTAGTTTATGATGTCAACCTTTCCCTTGAAGTCCATAATCCCAGTGCAGGATTGGAAATATAAAAAATCTCTTCCCCGTCAGCCATCTTATTGAAACCATCTTTTAGTTCTTCCGGATTGTATATCTTCATCATCTGTGTCAGATCATGATATTTGAAGTTAACAGACTCTATCTCCTCTTTTGTAAGGTGTCCGGGGCAATAAGTAATTGAGAATCTTCCCTCTGAACTTCCGTGTATCAGATGAGCAGCTGCACTAAGATTGTCGCGTAGTTCCTGGTTTTCATTTAATGATTTTAGCGTGGCAGGTGTACCCTGGTAGCCATATTTTCTTATTAAGCGGTCTATTTCTTTATCTTCTCCAAACTCTTTTAGCCCCGGTGCGAGCACAATTAGTTCACCATTATCAGCCATTGCCATCCGTGTTCTGTAGATACTTTTATTTCCTAACCAGGTACTTTTAAATTCAGAAGGATCGAGGAATACTACTACTTTCTTTAAAGGGTTTTCAAGTACCGAAAAATTAACCTTTATAGATAGTTCAGCTGCAAGTCTGAAAACCTCTTCATCATCCCCGATATATAGTCCGCGGACGACCAGTTTCCCTTTATCATCACGTGCAATAACCGTTTGAATATATACAACAGGCAGATGATTCATGAAATTTGTTGAGGCATTATTTAGCAGACTCCTGACTGGGTTGCTGGCTTTACCCATAATCTTTTCCATGCCATATACAGCTCCTAAAAAGTGACTTTTATTAATGCCTTCAGGCCCGCCTGTCCCTATCAGTAGGTTTTTATTGTAATTGGCCATTCCTATAACTTCATGAGGAACTACCTGGCCGACCGACAGGATGAGATCATGTCCTCCTTTGTAAACTAGTTTGTTAAGTTGTGCCGGCCATGAGTAATTGAGAGCCCCGTCAGTTATTTTTGATACGAATTCTGCTGGAACGGTTCCAATTGTTACAACATCTTTTCTCCAGTCATGAATACGAAACAGATTTTTAGGTACACCTTTAAACATTTCATCCAACTCATGGTCAGACATGGGAGCATGTGTTCCGAGAGCAGGAAGTATGTCTTTAACTGCATCTTTGTAATAATAATATATTAGAGTTGTCAGAGCTCCTGCTCTTGAATGAAAACGGGTAAAGTCAGGAGGAACAACCAGTACTTTTTTCCTTTCGCCAAGCTTAACAAAAGCTGAATAGAGGCCATATTCGAGGTCATTAGGACCTAAAACTGCATTTTCCGAACCTGATTGATAGTAAATCATGACTTATAAGGGTTTAACAACTATTATAAAATTCCTGTATATTTATTCTCTGGCATCAGGCATCTGGCGTCGGGCTTCAGGTGAGTTCTTCCTGTCGCCTGTTGCCTACAGCCTATAGCCTATTTCCAATGCGGATGTTCGGGCAGATAAGTTTCAAAATCCTTGATCAGCTTCTCTTCGTAGTCGCCCTTATATGTTCCTGCAAAGAACCTGTCCATACCTTCTTTATAGAGTCTCTCCCATGAGTCTTCTTCTTTTCCTGGATTAATAGGGAAGAAAAGAGCACCATTTGATTTCGCTGCTTTTAAATCCCCTTTTGCATCACCGATCATAAGTATCTTGTCTTCAGGATATTTTCCTTTGGCACCATATTTAATATGTTCAGTTTTTGTACCATGTTCCTGTCCGGCTATCATCCTGACGAAGTGGTCGATCTTGTTCTCTTCCCATTCACGTTTAAGAGCCTCATATGGTGTTTGTGATATAACCATAGCGTCAGCTATTGGCTTCATTTTTTCTAAACATTCCTTAACGTAAGGGAAAGGAGTAATACCGAATACCATCTTTTCGATATCCTCATTTACCTTCAATGACCATTCAAGAGTCTGTTTGATGAAAGGATCATTTACTTCAGAAGCATATTTTATTAACGTAGGATTACCAAGTTTGGTCTCTTTGTTTGTCCATTCTATTAAAGGAGCAGCAGAAGGGACGGTGAAACTTCTGGCTTTTATTTCAGGACGTGTTGTTAGTAGTTTAAGTGTCTCATTCACTGCAAGAAAACGGTTACAACCTCTTGTAGTAGAATAGAGGTTAACAAACTCCCATGTCTCACGGGCATATTTAGAAACAGGTTGCATTTTAAAATATTTGATGAAATTTGGGCAGAAACACTCTTTCTGCTTAATCTCCATAGTATCAAATGCACAACCATCGGAATCTATTCCAACAAAAAACTCTTTTTCAGGCTTAAGACCAAGTAATTGTTCGCGTGGGTTCATAATATTTAAAAGTCAAAGGTTCAAGGAATGCTAATTATTGTTTTTCGTATGCTTCAAGTTTGTAGTCAGGAAGTTTTTTTTCTGAAAATTTCATTTCAAGCCTGGCAAACCTCTGCCTACCGTTTATCATTGGAACTGATGGCCAATCTTCACCAATAAGCGGTCTGACGTATTTGAGAAATTCATCAGTAACGTCATATCTGCTTGGAGCAATCCATTTCTCAGGAAAAGTCCTTTCTGATAGTGCAACTTTTTCCAGAGGAACTTTATCATATTTAACATTGTAAATTATTCCGGGTTCCCTTAGGATTGTAGCCATCCATCCACTCCCCTCATATAGAGCAATTTCAACAGCTTTTTGTCCTACTCTATAGGCTTCATCCAGATCAACAATTGAAGCATAAGCAGTTGTATGTCGCTGATCAGTTCCCATAACCTGGCCACGTGCAGCACCTCTGGTTTTCAATCCCTTATTGTTTAGGTAATTAACAACTGTCTGGAATACTGAATTCTGACTAGCGCCAAATGAGGTATGGCCAAAAGCATCTTTTACCTCACCAATGCTGCCGACATCAAACCCTTCACTGATAACAACCAGGCACCTTCCGTCCTGTTTTAACTGTTCGTTGACATTCTCAACGAGGGTGTCAATAGAGACCTTTGATTCAGCCATGTAGATCTGCAGAGGCATCTTCCTCTCAGGATCTGCAAGTCTTGCAGCTGCCGGAATATATCCGATCTTTCTGCCCATAGCCTGTATAACCAGTACCGGGTCAGCAGGAGCAGAGCCCATATTCTCTTCATTGGCGTTCTGGATAATATGAGTCCAGTACCTTGCAACGCTGCCATATCCTGGAGTGTGGTCAATGAGTTTGAATTCATTGTCACCCACGTCATTATCTATAGTCTTAGGTACTCCAACTGCAATCAGATCAAGTCCTTTTGTCTTTGCAAGTTCACTTACCTTAAAGGCAGTATGTTGTGAATCATTACCGCCGATGTAGAAAAAATAACCTACATCATGAACTTTAAAGATGTCTATAATCCTTTGAAAATCTTTTTGTTGGTTATCTTTCAATTTGTAACGGCATGTACCTATACTTCCAGCAGCCGGAGTGTTTCTTAACAGAGCAATCTCCTCTTCATTCTGACTTGACAGATCAAGAAGCTCCTCATTCAAAACACCCTCAATACCATGCCATCCTCCATATACTTTTCCAAATTTATCGGGGAACATCCTGCATGTCTCAATAATTCCTCTTAGCGAACTGTTGATAACCGGCGATGGCCCTCCTGACTGGGCAACAATTACGTTTTTTGCCATAGTTGTACTTATATTAAATTCATTTGCTCTTGTTAACTGGTTTGTTAGTTCTATTATCAGTTGCTCGTTGCTCGTTGTGCCGTTGCGCCGCTGTGCCCTGTGCTTCATACTCCCGAATAGGCACTAAACCCACCATCAACAGGAACTACTATACCGGTAACAAACTTTGACAGGTCTGATGCAAGGTAAATAAGTGTACCAGTGAGCTCTTCCGGGACACAATAGCGTTCCATAGGTGTGCCATTAATGATCTTTTTCCCTCGTGCAGTGAAACCGCCGGTTTGCTCATCGATCAAAAGAAACCTGTTTTGATTGGTGAGTAAAAAGCCGGGAGCAATTGCATTGACCCTGATGCCTGTTTTTGCAAAATGAACAGCCAGCCATTGTGTGAAATTATTAACAGCAGCTTTAGCAGCTGAATATGCCGCAATCTTTGTGAGCGGCCTGTATGAGTTCATCGAAGATATGTTTATAATAACGCCCGATTTTTTCTTTACCATATCAATACCGAAAACCATTGAGGGTATGAGTGTCCCCTTAAAGTTCAGATCAAATACCTTGTCGAATCCCTCTGTTTGAAGACCAAAAAAAGTATCTTCAAGATTTTCATTATCAGTTCCTTCCATTCTTTCAACTTTGGTTGTTCCTGCCGGAGAGTTGCCGCCGGCTCCATTTACAAGAATGTCAATAGGACCAAACCTTTTATGGATCTCTGCCTTTGCAGCTTCAAGAGAAGCCTTGTCCAGAACGCTAGCCGCAACACCGATCGAAGATGTTTTGAATTCTATTTCAATCTCCTTCGCAACACTATCTGCAGCCTCTTTATTGAGATCAAGAATTACTGTCTTTACACCATGAGAGGCAAGAGATTTTGCCATTGTTGAACAGATAATACCAGCACCACCGGTGATGACAGCAACTTTATCTTTTAAATTCAGATCATTCATATCTGATGTTATTGATTATTAGATAGTTAATATTTAAAATAATTAATATTTTTTGTCATCCCACTAAGTTTTACCTCTCCCTAAATCCCTCCCCCAAGAGGGAGGGACTTAAAAGTATGGTTTTTTAATACCCCCTTCTCTTTTGGGAGAAGGGGAGTAACTATTTGATCATCTTTTGTTTTGCCCCTCGCCCTTGGGAGAGGGGTTGGGGTGAGGTTTTATTTATCAAATCCAAAATAATCTTTAGCATTTTTGTAAGAAATACCTTCAATAAGAGGTTTCAGAAGTTCTTCACTATCGGGGATAAGACCTTTTTCAACCTCTTCCCCGACAAAATTACATGCGAGTCGTCTGAAATATTCGTGACGAGGGTAGGAGAGGAAACTTCTTGAATCGGTGACCATCCCCACAAACCTACTAAGCAATCCGAATGCCGCAAGGTCTTTAAAATGCTTCTCCATCCCGTTCTTTTGATCAAGGAACCACCATGCTGCACCATATTGTACTTTCCCAACCGATGTACCATCATTAAAGTTCCCTGCCATTGTTATCATCATCTCATTATCAGCAGGATTAAGATTATATAGTAATGTTTTCGCAAGCTGTTCAGTATCATCCAGAGCACTTAGGAATCCCGACATTTTTAATGCGTCCTGTGAAACCCCAATTGAGTCCCATCCTGTATCAGGCCCCATCTGCCTGAACATACGGTTATTGTTGTTCCTCATGGCACCTACATGGAACTGTTGGGTCCACCCTCTCTTATGGTTCAGCCGGCACAGCTCAAGCATGGAAGCTGTCTTGTATTTTTCAGCCTCCTCGGACGAAATAGTATCTCCTTTGAGCAGTTTCTTAAGTATTTTATCAACTTCCGATGCTGTAAATGTGGTAAAATAGAAGTGATCAAGGCCATGATCAGAGAGCCGGCCGCCCATTTCATGGAAAAACGAATGTCTTTTATCCAGAGCTTCTACGAGAGCATCAAAGTTATTTATCTCTATCCCGCTTGCCTGTTCAAGTCTCTGAATGTAAACCTTAAATTTCCCTGGATCTTCTGTCTTGATTACATTATCCGGTCTCCATGTTGGAAGTACAGTTGTTTCAAAAGACCCTTTCAACTTTTTATGATATTCAAGATTGTCGATAGGATCATCAGTAGTGCAGATAACCTCTGCCTTCATCTTACGGATCATAGACCTTGTACTGAATTCTTTTGTTTTAAGCATGTATGATGCTTTTTCATATATCGCTGTAGCAGTCGAAGGTGAAAGCAGTTCATATATGTTGAAATACCTGGCAAGTTCAAGATGTGTCCAGTGATATAACGGATTTCCGATTGTGGCAGGTACGGTCTCTGCCCATTTTTTAAATTTCTCATGGTCCGAAGCATTTCCTGTACAATACATCTCATTGATGCCGTTTGTCCTCATCGCGCGCCATTTATAGTGGTCACCTTCGAGCCAGGCCTGGGTTATATTGCCGAATTGACGGTCCTCTGCAATCATAGCAGGCGAGAGATGACAATGAAAATCTATTATAGGCTGGTTCTCAGAATACTTATGATAAAGTTTTTCAGCAGTTTTATTGCCGAGAAGGAAATTATCATTAATAAATTGTTTCATAATTTTAATTGAATGATAAAATTATATAAATTTGAAGAATATTGCTTCGTTAACGATCACGAAAATAATAATTATAAATCAATAAATCAAGAAATATGTGAAATATTTAACTTTATTTAAATTGTGACTTTCATGGATCTTGCAATAAAAATGAGATTCTTTGTTAATCTCGTAATGAGGAATCTCAAATTATACTGGTAGAATTTATTATAATAAAGAATAAATAAAGGTGATTTTAAATACTTTGCACCGGATTAGAAATAGTCTATATACTTATAATGCAGAATTTCATTTAATTTGGGATTGGAAAACAAATTATATTGTGGTTCCTTTTAAAGAACGTATTTTTGCTTAATTCTAACTTTATAATTAAACACTGTTAAAAAATGAAAATTAATAAAAGCCTTTTGATAGTAATTTTACTTACTTGTTCTTTTACAGTTTATTCTCAGGAGCAAACATCTCCGGCATTTAAATCTGATATCAGCAAGGAGGATATTAAGAATGTTCTTAAAGCGGTTGCTGACTGGCAGGTTAAGACTCCTCTTACCCATAATCTTGCTGACTGGACAAATGCTGCCCTCTATGCCGGTATGGTTGAATGGGCAGGCATAGCAGGTGATGACTCATATAATGAGTGGCTCAGGGCAATTGGAGACAAACTCTCATGGACATATTATATTCATGACAACCCTCTACGAAAATACCATGCTGATGATTATTGTGTGGGGCAGTCTTATGTTGAACTTTATCGAAAATATAACGATAAGAAGATGATAAAGCCAATGAGAGCTTATTTCGATCAGATATTAAAAGACCCTGCAAAGGGAGATCTCAAATTTGTCAACACTAAAGAATACTGGTCCTCCCAGAGATGGTCGTGGTGCGATGCACTTTTCATGGGGCCGACAGTTTGGGCCAAAATGGCAAATGTTACAGGAAAGAAAAAGTATCTTGAGTTCATGTACCGGGAATATAAGGCAACCACTGATTATCTTTATGACAAAGATGAAGACCTTTATTTCAGGGATTCAAATTATTTCACAAGGAAAGAAGCTAATGGTGCCAAAGTATTCTGGGGGCGTGGTAACGGATGGGTGTTTGCCGGATTGCCAATTATTATAAGAGAACTTCCTGCTAAATATGAACATAAGGATTATTTTGTGAGCCTTTATAAAAAAATGGCAGTAAAGCTCCTATCTATCCAATCGGCTGACGGATTCTGGCACGCAAGCCTTCTCGATCCGGCAAGTTATCCAAATCCTGAAATGAGTGCAACAGCATTTTTTGTCTTTGGTATGGCCTGGGGTGTTAATAACGGTTATCTGGATAAGGAGACATATCTTCCTGCAATAATGAAGGGGTGGAAATCGATGGTTACATCAGTATGGCCCGATGGGAAAGTAGGATATATTCAACCAATCGGTGCTGATCCAAAGGCTGTTACAAAAGAGATGACCGAAGTTTATGGTGTAGGAGGCTTCCTGCTGGCTGGTACGGAGATTACCAGGCTTATTGATAAAGGCTTCTCTAATTAGGAATTAGAAATTGGGAATTAGTTAAACATAATTAATATGAAGAGTGATAATGTTATACAGGTGAAAAGTTACGCTTTTGCTGTAAACATTGTTAAAACATATAAATTATTAGTTGAAGAAAAAAAGGAGTATGTTCTTTCCAAACAACTACTCAAGAGCGGAACTTCAATAGGAGCAAATACAGAAGAAGCTCTTGGAGGTCAATCTGAAAAGGACTTTTATGCAAAATTAAACATTGTATATAAGGAAGCAAGGGAAACGCACTACTGGCTTAGATTATTATACGATTGTGAAGAAATTCTAAAAATTGTTGGGTCGATTACAAAAACATTAAAGTCAAAACTTTCTTAGATTTTTGATTCATAATTCGTAATTCAATGTCGTTTAGTTAGTGATAATTCATAATCGCTTGTAATTCATTGAATAAGGTTTCTTTGGTTTTTGTTTTCGCGGGTTACTTCTTCCGGGCCGGATGATTTCTCTGGTTTCCGCAACTACTTTATCAAATGCTTC
>DATKUO010000113.1:0-2591 GCA_035530515.1 Bacteroidales bacterium | reverse complement strand
CCTGTTGTAACAACATCTTCAATAATACATACCTTTTTATCCCTTATGTCTATTCCTTCAGCCAATTTGCATGTACCATACTCTTTTGCTTTCTTCCGAATAAAAACTACCGGAATATCGGCCCCCTCACAATAACGAGTCACGAAGATTACCGAGGTAGAGTCATGTAAAACGTGCATGGTTCGGAGGGAAAGTGGTGGAAGGGGTTAGGGTCGGCTAGCGTTAGTTTCTTATCGAATACCTAGTAAATATCCAGAAATAAATGCAGCTTGTAATGCCCTTACTTCTTCCTTAAAGTGTACATGGTCACAATAAATATCGTTTCCTAGGCTATTCGTAAATGAATGCAGATCAATGTATGGTATTTGATAATCTTCCATCACCTTCTCTGCTATACTATTATAGATGATCTTGAGTAAACACGGGCGTTACCGCCCATGCTCCTCGACGGAACCGTACGTGCCCTATTAAGGCATACGGCTCTTCACATCATATTTATTCATCTATAAAATAGGCTTACTTTTATCGTCGGTTCTAATAACGGAAAAGTTTTCAGCAATCCATTGTAGAATGTGTCAAGCGTGTAACTTCTTCTTTGACTTCTTCTATTGAGCCATTGAAACAGCTGCCATTTGACTACATTTAGATAACTTTTCACACCTCTTGTATTATCAGTTACCCCATAATACTGATAGTGACCCCTGATTTTCTGATTAATCTTCTTAATCAGTTCACCTACAGGCATTACTCGATTATCCCTAATCCATTCTTTCATTGTCTTGACTTTGCTTCGAAATTTCTTCTTACTTGTCTTAACCTTACAACGAAAGAAGTCCTTCTTACCATCTTCACTACAGTAAAATGTAAATCCCAGAAAGTCAAAAGTTTCGGGTTTCTTTAATCCTCGCTTTGCTCTATTCTGCTTTGCGAACCTCCCGAATTCCAATATCTTTGTTTTCTCTAAGGCTAATTCTAATCCAAACTTCTTAAATCTCTCGATTAGCCTTTGATAAAACTCTTCCGCTTCCCATTTGTTTTGAAAACAACATACAAAGTCATCGCAATACCTGATTAAATACGCTTCACCTTGACACTGCCGCTTCACTTTCACATCAAACCACATGTCCAGTACATAATGCAGATATATGTTTGCAAGTACTGGCGATGCTCCATTTCCCTGCGGAGTGCCTCGTTCACTTTCCAAATAGTTACCATCTTCCATGATTCCAACTTTAAGAAATTTCTTGATTATTTCTACGAATTTCTTATCCGCTATATCATGTTCCAAGAATTTTATCAGCCATTCGTGGTCTACGTTATCAAAGAATGACCGAATATCAGCTTCCACAATGTAATTAACCTTGTGGTATTGCACATCCTCTATGATCTCTCTGACCGCTTGATGACAGTTCCTGTTTGGTCTGAATCCAAAGGACTCATTATAGAACTTAGGCTCATATACCATCGTTAATATCTGCGCTATGATGCTCTCAACTAATTTATCTTCATAGCACGATATCCCTAGTGGCCTCATTTTGTTGCTTCCGTCTTTTGGAATATACACTCTTCTTATAGGTTCTGGCTTGTAGCTCCCGTTTTTCATTCGATTTACCAAATGTTCTACGTTTGCTCTTAGGTTTACAGAATAATCTTCCTTTGCTACTCCATCAATCCCCTTGGCTTTCTTTCCATCCATTACTTTATGGCTAGCTATCAGCGTCGTTTCATTGATGCATGAAGCAAGGTTTTGAACCTTTCCATCTTGTCTAGCCTTTTCTATATTGAATTGTATTCCAAGTAACTCGTTAATAATGTTCATCAGCTCTCCTGTCTGCACTATCCCACGTTTACTTGAAGCTATGTTGTGCTAACCCCTTCCCTCCATCTGCTTTCACAGGTTTCTACGGTACTATGAGTTAGTCGGACTTCCTATAGTGCTTTTGCTCATCTCGCTCGTTCCCTTGCTTGATTTTGCATACTGACTTCCCAGACACTATAGGACCTCAGCTGTTCTATTAACATACTTATCAGCAAAACTCGCCAAGCCCTTAGACCCCGGAAGAGTCAAACAAATCTCACCAATGCGATTTGCATGATTTTGCCTGCTACCGACATGACAGTATCGGCCTCTTCGTTTAGATAATAATTTCGTGGCTCAATAGCTTCACTTTCGTTTCGGCTCGTTTGCTCCCTGCCCTACGCTTAAGCCTAATGTTACCATTTCAGCTCCAAGGAACTAGGTACAGGCTACTGGTTAGGTATTACCTGATAGGATTTCCCTACTATATGTTAATAACTTACTAATGGAAATAGAATTACTTCCATTTCCAAGAGGAAACATCACGCATTTGCGTGCTGCTTCGCAGCTCGCACCACAATAATTATTATAGCACTTAATGAATTTTAAAAGAACCCATTTTGACAACTAATTAGATATTTATCTAAACTGTTTTTTACACCAAATAACATTAAAAAATTATTTATGAAAATACTAAGGTTGAGGTCAAAATATATTAAACTTCAAAGGAGTTGTATTGAATGTCTGATTGTTCATCATGCGCTGCTAGCAGTTGCGAAGGCTGTGATAAAAA
>DATKUO010000112.1:0-47774 GCA_035530515.1 Bacteroidales bacterium | reverse complement strand
TATACTTTTCATATTTTTCAACAAAACTATTATAAGCCTTATCATCTGGCCTCGGCAAAGTTAAACCTAAAAACTCTTGTGAATGTCGATAAATTTTATCAATATACTCAGTAAATTCTTTTGTGTCCTGATCTGGCGTACTAGAAACATCCCAATAGCTCAAACCACCCTTTACCTCAACTTCTTTCCAAGGTAAGAAGTTGCGCTTGTATGCCTCATGAATACTATCTCTATCGTCTCCTGTTTCGTCTGCAATAGCAGTAATCAATAACCAGTATAATTTATTTTGAGACAATGACCTTTTAGCTTTATATTGCTTTACGGTGTATACATAGTCATGGTTAGGTTTAAGGAGTGGAGTGACCATCTGAAACCACTCCCAAACCTCTTTTAAGTTACCGCTAACTATTTGGAACATTTTTTATGATCCATGATTATTCCAGAATTATTCGATAATGTCTGCATAATACCAGCAACCATTTCATTCTTAATATCCCAAAATATCACCTCGTATGTATCAAACAGCCAGTCAAAAAACTGGTTAAAATTTCCACCAATATTATATAGAACTAATTCGTGAATATTTTTCCACTGTTCCGTTGAAACCAAACCATGCTGTTTTTGATGTGCATCGTTTAGAGCAATGTCAGTTTTGTTGTACCTAATTATACCATCCTTGTCTTTTTGGTACTCCTTTTTTTTGGCTTTTGGTGGCAGCTTGTCTGTTTTAGGTTTGTCTTCTGGTTTTTTATCGTCACCTTTTTGATTACCATCGTCATCTTCAGGGCAAACACCACACAATGCCATAATAGTATATCTTCGTCCGAATGTTATTGCTTGCCCACGGGAATGGTGGTCATTGTCTGAGGGAGTGCTTAAATACCAAGCCTTTACCCATTGATTAGAGTCATGGATCATCATAGTAGTTATCAGCACTTCTCTTACATGTACAAGTTTATTTTTATTGGTGATCTCTACTATTTCTTGTGGCGATGGGAATTGCATGATTCCCAAATTGTATTTTGTCAAAGGGTCAGAAATAACCGACCACACTTGCTTTAGATCAGCATAAGTAGAATTGAAAAACGGATTGTTTGATTTTTTTTTAGCAAAATCAACTTCGCTTTGAAACTTTATGAAAGCAGGGATTATCTTATCTGTTTCTGGGGAAAACTCAAATCCTTCCCCACGAATACAGAATTTGTAGTCTTTTTCTTCATTGTTTTCCATTTATACCTCCAGGTTATATTACAAGTAATATTAGTAAAACAACACGCCATTAAACTTCTTGAAAATGCTATATGTTAATCGACAATCCTCTAAGCAATACTCTGATATGGCATCCATTCCACCTTGTGTTTTCATAAGTTCCGGGAAAGTTCTAAAATCAATATCAATCTTTTTCTCGCCCAAAAGAACACTGCTCATGTCATCCAGCTTTGTATATCCCTGGAAACTCCAATTAGACCAAATTTGCATAAGATCAGCATGCGGGGTGTTTGAATATCTTGTAACCCACATCCCTAAATATGTTGTGGTAGGGATACCTAATAACAGTGCCCTCTTAAAAATGAAAGGGACATCAAAGTTGCAGCCGTTCCAAGTAATTATTTGAGTTGAATTTCTATTCTTTGCATCGAATATTTCTGACATAACGTTAGTAATTATTTTTGTTTCATCGTTATCTATGTAACACCCCTTGCCATCTTCCTCAGAATAATAACCAATACAGCAAATTTTGCCGTACAATGGGTTTAATGCCATATTGTCAATTTGTTTTTGTTTTGCGTCAGCTATTTTTGCTTCAATTTTGATTGGGTCTTTTAGATTCCCCAAAGCCACTTCTGGTTCAGGTAGAAGGTGTAGCATCTCAGGATTTGGTATTGTTTCAATATCAATAGCGTAAGTTCTGTTAAATTTTGTCATAAACTCTCCTTAAAAGGTTAATTGTTTTTATTACACTTATATGTTAATTATAAACTCATTTTACACTGTACACGGTCATTGCGGGTATATTTTCTTTTGTTAGAGGTAAGCCTACCATTCCTAACAACAGTCATCCCCTCAGTCTTAAGATCGAACAATACTATTTCTGGGGTTGTAGTTCTCCCTATAATTTTTTGAGTTTTTTTCGATCCACTCATGCCGAAGTAATTCATTATTTTCTGTATCATTGTTACCCCACTTTTTGACGTATTCATTGATTTTTTTAATTTGTTCTTCGTTATACTCTTTAAGAGACATTTTGCCTCCTATTAAAAAGGTAGTATCTCTCCTGCTTCAGAAAAAGCTTTGGAGTCTAAATATATTTCCCTTACAGATCTTTTGTCGTCTGCATCGACTAATTTTGACGCTAAGTTTATCACTATTTTCAACGCCAAAACCACCGTCTCCGTTGGTTTAGGGACAGAGAAATTGTCCCCAACCAAACAAAGACTTGCCTCGTTTAATAATTTTTCTCTTTCATCAAATAATTGAATTTGTGGCATGAAGTACTCCTTATTGTAAGTATTGTAACTACTGTAACCATTGCTACAATACTAACATACTCCAAAAAAACAATAAAGTCAACTGTTATTTTTTTTTTTTTGGGGAGTTAAAGCCCACGGCTTTCTTTTATATTTTGTAGATTCTTCATAAAAACTTCTATTTGGGCGATTTTAAAAACGATGGATTCTTCTATTTTGCCATTACCCATAACAACGAACGAAAGCCTTTCCGTTTTTATGGCAAGGTCTTCCACTGACTTACTAAGTTTTATTATATCAGGCAATATCGCAGTAATATCACACGTTAATTTTTCAATACTGCTCTTGTTTTCTTTCGGTTTACTGAAATAATCCCAAAGAATTTTTGAATTTAAGCCTGCCACTGTTGTAACAAACGCTCCTATTATAATCTTTAGTATAACAGCTTCATTCATTTTAGTTTGATCCCTCTGTTTAGTGCTTTGTTTTTTAGACTATCAGCGTTTCTTCCTGCAATCTCTAACTCCTTTCTTTTTTCTATTAGTTTTATCATTTCTATTCTTGATGCTTTTATAGCGTCATAAATTTCTTTCTTTGATGCGCCATCTCTTCTCATTTTTACTATACGTGCGTTCTTGCCACCTTTTTTTATCTCAGAGATTCGTTTGTTGATGGTTCGGATTCTACTTGATGCGTCAGATTTCCACTCCTCTGCCTTACCAACAAACCTTTTAACAATAACTGCGTTTTCCAATTCAAAATTTGGTGGCTTTTGTACCCCGGCTGTTCCCAACGCCCAATCTGTTAACCATAGAATATCTCTACCAAGTCCACCAAACGCTACCCTTACTTCATGCTGCATCATATCAGGTGAGATATTTAATGCCTTACCAATAGATTTTAGTGTCTCAGAGGTAGAACTCCGTGAACGCATTCCTTTGGGCCATGTTTTCTGAGAGGGCTTTTCGATAGTGCTTTGCCAATAGAAATCATAATCGGCTATTGGTTCAATTATAAGTTTCAACGACACTGGTATAATACTAGCTTGGTTAATAGGGGATATTCCCGAAAAAATGTCAACGGCAATACCCCAACCAGTAGTTTGTGACAATCCGTTTATTTTTTCATAGATCATTTGGAATGGGTTAATTATTAGCTTTGTAGTATGGCCTTTTGGTATTTTTTTGTATCCTTGATCTGTATCATTATCCATTATTATCCAGTTGTCACTTTTTTCTTTGGAAGGAATCTTTTTGTACCACTCATTACGCCTATTCCAGGCCAATAACCCAGCATATACCATAAAAGTTAATCCTGTAACCATAATCGGCCTTATTGGTAATCTACCTTCTTGTATTGGAACTACCCAGGATCTTGCGAATCTGTCTATTCCTTCTAGCGCAGCGTTCGTGAAAGGCATTATTTGGTTAGGAACTACACCGGAATATCCAAACCTGTTAAAATCAGCAGAAGAATGCCTTGCTGCATGTACAGCCTGTTTAATTACAAATTGTGCATCTTTAGCTTTTAAGTTGTTCAGGTTTATACCACTGCTTTTTAAATCCCGGTGGAACACTCCTATTCTTGTTCCAGCTTCAGATAATGCTATTAATGATAGTATTGGTTGAAACGATGTTTTAATCCCATACCAGGATATTTCTTTTGTACCTTTGAAATGTCCTCTGTTTTTCCAGTAAAAAGGATCAAGAAATTGACCACCCTGGCTTCCATACACAATACCGGAATACCCTTTTTTGCTCCCTGCAATACCTGACTCAGGGGAGTTCATGCCCCCGCCCATTCTATTGTACAGTTTATATACTTCATCTTGTCTGATATAATGATTTGCACCGATAAACCAATCAACAAAAGGTATACTTTTCGTATTAAAAGCAGCGTCTACTTGGTCTCTGGTAAAATTTGGAATAGCAAAACCAATGTTTCCACCTACTGCACCAAACCTTAAGCCAGTTGTTGGTACTACAAGCACCCATTTAAGCCATTCCGGTAATTGTCTTGGGCTTAGACTCTTTACCGCTTGGGCCATTTCTAATGGAACCCGATAATGTACCAATTTGCCGTCCTTACGCAAGGAAATTACGTCTTCATCCTGGGGGATAGAGTTATCTGCTACCCAGTTATCCTCTAGGAAAGACTCCATTTTTTTTACATTAGAAGGTACTATGCCTTTTATATCTTTTAATTTTGGATCACTTTCTAACTTGTTTTCAAACGCAGCTAAAGCGTTTGGTGCTAACTTATTTAACATTGGCCGATTAGTCAAATAAAGAGAAAAAAACTCAGCTATTTTTTCATCCAATTGCCTTACATACCTAACAAATCTTTGTGGTACTTCCTCACCCTCATACCTAGAATCCGCTATAGCGTTCATTTCATGTTTAAAGTTATTGTCTGAAAGTATCTTACTAACCCATGGCACCTTATGGTCTATACCATGCCCTAATTCGTGCGCTCTTACCCCTTCAGTCGCACCATACAAAATTCTTATTTCCTGGTTGAAAGAATCAAATTGGCCTAATCTTCTTGACCTTAATTTTGCGGAGGTTTTAACATCATAACCATATTTTTCAGCAAATTCATTAATTTTGTCTCGTAAATATTCATCAACTTGCATTCTATGCTCAATACTACCTGCTTTTCTTGGTGGATTGGTGTATTGAGTAATTAAGTTATCAAAGACTTCCGGGTGTTCCTCGGCTATAGCAATTACATTCTGCATAAGCTTTGCTTTAGCAGCGTTAACAATTGTTTCTTGAGTTGTGGATATCATCAGTTGCAATGGGTCAATTATCATACGACCGGATTCTGAACCCTTAATTCTCTTTATTCCAGTACTAGTAGTTGTCAAACCTATTTTTATAGGATTCTTTATCCCGGATTCCACATCTCTATAATGTGGGACATAGTATGGCTCTTTTAGATTATCAAGGAGGTCTTTATCTATAACACCATTTTCATATTTAATTTTTATTAAGCCTTTATTGTACGCCCATATATTATTTGCCATTTCCAATATAATATTGCTATTCGGATGATCACCGTTTTCTATATATTTTACGTTTTCAATAGCAACATCTAAGCTTATTCCATCATCATAATACTTATCTTTGTTATCATAAAGCCATTCTGTCCGCTTAGCAACCAAGTACCGTGACAATGCTCTGCCTGTCTTACCACGATCTTTCATAGAGAAATCTTTAAGAGGAGTAAATATTGGTTCATAATTATCTTTGATGTATTGCTGCGCTGCGGTATCTGCACCCCTTACCGCATCAATACCGTAATCAATACCTTCTAGAAGGCGATTTTTGCTTACCCCCAATTTTTCTAAGATCTTACGTATCTTGATTATTGGCCACGCCGACTCCTTTACCTGGAAATATGCATTTTCCGATGTAGTTAGCCATCCAGAACCTTTTTTCTTTCCACCTGGATTGTGTTGCACCTGTTTCCCCAACGCACTTATAGCTTTAGCCTGTTTATTTCTTTCAGCGGATGTTTTAGCCTTGGAGTTTTTTACCGTATCAATTACGTCAGCTACTCTTTGCTGTTCGTTGGTTTCCCCTTTTTGATCCGTTGGTACAATTGGTGTTTCTTTGCTTGGTAGGGATTCGGATGCCTGGATACCTGGCGTAATAGGTTTCTTGGGTAACTTTGTTATATCCAGTTGATTTGGCTTTGTTCCAAGCTCTTCTACTATTTTGGTGGTTGTTTCTTCCGGTGTTGATTCGGAGGGTTGTGTGTCCCAATCAGAAGGATACCCACCTTTACTCATATCAATATTATCTGATTGTTTTTCAATGTCGTTTGCTGTTTGAATTAAATAATCAAGTTCTTTTTCATAATCTTCATCAATCTTTTCTTCTTTGGAAATTAATTTGTTGTGGAATATTATTTGATCTTTTTGGTTAAGACCATCCCTTAATATGTCAACTACATCGTCTGTAGTCCAATTATCAATAGTTTGTAATATTGATTGCGGAGGAACAATATTTACTGTAGACCCTTCACCCTCTGTTTTTGCTATATTCCATGATTCAGCGTATGCCTGTAGTTGCTTCTCGGTGTGTTCATCTCTTGTTATTAAATTTCCTTTTTTGTCTTTATTAATAACACCTTTTACGTGTTCAAATTGATTACCCGATATAACTTTGGATATGTTTTGCCTTAACTTTGATGCAAAATCAACATATTCTCTTTCGTCTACTATTTTTTGTTTTTCTTGAGATACCCCATTGTAGTAAGAGTTTGTTCTTTCTTCGTAATTCTTTCTTTCCTTGTTGATTTCTTCTCTTGTTGATTTGGTATAATCTGTTTTTTTGTGTTCATATTTTATCCCCTCAGTTATATCTTTTATAAAATCACTACTATCGCTATATTTTGTAATATAAGGTTTTTTCCCTTTGACATCTTCTTTTTTTTGTTTGCTTATAGGCTCAAGTTTAGTTTTTAACGGAACTAATTCAACTTTCCCGGTTTTATCATCCTTGAAACGAGTGAAGTATTTGTCCTTTATGTTACGGGAACCTACTATCTCACCTGTTTTAGTACCTTTTTTTACCTTGGTGACTCTTTCAATTTCTATTTCTTTGGTTCCATCGTTTATCTTTATGGTAGAAGCAGCTTGTTTTTTTTCTTCAACCGGTTTAACCTCTTTTGTAACTTTTAAATCAGGAAAATCTTTCAATACTTCTGGAGGAACAGTTTTGCCTTCTTCTATTGCTTTTTTAATCGACTCTTTATGCTCTACAGTTTTAAGTATATTACCTGTAACTTCTTCCCATCCATTGATACGATTAATGTTGTCAACTTTGTGGGCACTAATGCCTTTATATTCGTAGATTTTACCATTTGGCAACATTACTTTTTGTCTTAAAACAGAATTTAAATTATTAATTTTAAAGCCATATTTAGGGTTGCTGTCTGGGGTTGGTAAATATGCGGGGGATTCTTTGGGTGCTAAACTACCCCATTTAAGAGGAGCGTATATAATGCCAGACACTTTAATATTTTCTAACTCCCACTGTGATTTTGTTTTCTCGTATGGAGCTATATGCTTATCCACCAATTCAAACCTAGTTTTTAACGGAACTAATTCAACTTTCCCGGTTTTATCGTCCTTGAACCTAGAAAAATACTTGCCACCCACATTCCGAAAACCTACTATCTCACCTGTTTTGACACCTTTTTTTACCTTGGTTCCTCGTGCTATTTCTATCTCTTTGGTTCCATCATTAATTTTGATGGTAGAAGCAGCTTGTTTTTTTTCTTCAACCGGTTTAACCTCTTTTGTAACTTTTAATTCAGGAAAATCTTTCAATACTTCTGGAGGAACAGTTTTCCCTTCTTTTAATGCTTTTTCAACCTGTATTTTATGGTTAACTAATTCAGATATTTTAGGTTGAATTCTCCATGTATCAGAGTGAATACCCCCCTTTACTACCCTTTGTCCCTTATATTCACCATAGGTTAAAACTGTGTCGCTTTTACTTTTTGGTTCTGATTTTTCTATATTTATAATTTCTTTGATTTCAGACTTTGTTAAGCGCCTTTTCATATCACTCTTAGTCATCTCGTAAGGTTGTTTACCTTCAACAGGGGTATCCTTATCAATAGGCTTCACTTCGCCCTTACTAGGCGCATCAGAACGTACCCACTCCTTAAACTCATCAGTAGACATCTCAACAACAGATCCTGCACCCTTCCAGCCTTTTTCGTAGTTGGAGTTATATGCATCTAATGCCTGTTGTTCTGTCTCTACGCCTACAATGGCCTTGTGTTCATCAAAATTCTTAGTCTTTGGATCTACCTGGTTTACGACAAAAACTTTTCCGCCTTCTTTCGCACCTGGTTTGATAAACATATCTACATGGTCTTTGTCATACCCTTTTGTCCCTCGAATGTACCCATAGTCTAATTTCATTTCCTGCGACCACGTTTCCCCATCCTTATCGGTTCCTGATCGAACAGAACCCGCAGGGTTTTCAATGGAAATTTCCATTCCATCCCTTTTTACGTGAGCAACTTTGTAGTTCCCGGCTTCTTTCTGGGCTTCAGTGGGCGCAATATCAACTTCTTGACCTTCTACTTTTGCAACTTTGGATTCCTTTTTAGACTTTGCCCAATCCTGCAATAGTTTTTTAGTATCATCTACATCTTTAATTTTACCAGTATCGGGAAGTTTTACCCCTTGTTCGTCCTCGAATTTCTTTCTGATTTTTTTGTTGTATGGATGAAGAATATTAGAAACAAGATTAGTTATATTATTTCTACTAGGATTTTTTAGGGTAGCGTTTATGCTTTCGTTATAATCTTTTAAGGATATACCATCAATTTTGTCTATCAAAACAGTTTTCGCCTCAACCTGTTCTTCTACTTTCTCAACCTCTTTCTTAACCGGTTTTTCATCCTCGATGATACCTTTTTCAATCAAAGTTTCGTTAACTTTTTCTTTAACTGTCTTTTCTGGTTCAATTTTGACAGGTTCAGCAATAGTTTTCTCTACTTCTGGAATTGGTTCCTCTATTATTGTACCAACACCTGGTTTTTCTTCTTTAACTGGTTTTACTTTTGATAAAGGTTCTTTTATAGGTTGTATCTGAGAAGCTGTTTCTATATCAGGGATACTACCAATAACCTGCTTTAGCTTTTCACTTGCCTCTTCATTTGTTAAAACATCACCGGTTAATCCCTCCCAATATTGTTTAAACATCTTTTTAGTTTTAGGAAAACCAGTTGTTTCATAATCTTCTTTTATCGCTTTAAGTTGGTTTATTTCTAAATCAACACCTGATTCCACATTCTTCTTTAAGGTTTTTAGTTCATTTTTAATTGATGCTTCATGTTCTTTCTTTGCTTTCACAGATTCATCAATAACACTTTGCACAGGAGGACTTAGCACTTCATCGGTAACATCAGGTAGGTTATCTATGGGTTGATCCTGAATATCACCAGAAGGTGCTATTTGCTCCTCTGGTGGTGTGGTTTTTTTTACAGCCTTTTCAGAAGCAGTTTTTAACCCAACTCCAACACTGCTAATACCAACACCAAAAGGTGCAGCTACCAAACCCTCTTTAATTCCTGCCTTTGTTATTTCCCAAAAATTATCTATAAATTGATCTGTTCTTTCCTGATTACTCTTACCTTCTGTTTTTGCCCAAATTTCAGTTATTGCTTCAGGATACTTTTGTATTGTTTCTGTGACGAATTCGGTTGCTCCTGCCTCTATAATCTCTTTTATTGCTTTTCCGGCAATTTTCCCTGGCTTAAACACTTTTAAGGCTTTTCCAATACCTATCATCTCCAATGGTGCCTGTAGTGCAGCATCGCCGATACTTGCAATAAACGCCCTTTCAGGATTAACTCCCTCTTCGGTTAATTGTTGGTATTTAGAACCTGCAATCTGTGAACCTGCAAAGGCAAAACCTGCACCAGGACCACCGATTGTGGCTGCGGCTACGGTTCCTGCTATTTGTGGGGCAACCATTATAACATCCTGGATATACCCAATTATTCCAGGTGACTTTTTAAATGTTTCGTCCGGCTTTAGTATCTTTGTTTTTAGGATTTTCTCCCCGACTTCTCCTACTGATTGTGTGAAGTCATAGTTTTCTTGTAATTTTGAAAGGTGCTCACTGGTTTCCCCTGGTTGAAGATTTGCTTTTTCAATATCAATAGCATCTTTGTATTGTTTTGCAACAACTTCACCAATACCTTTAAACATACCCCCGAACGCCTTTGCTGTTTGTTTAGCTCCCTCTGCTAATGCTTTTAGTGGTTGCACTTTCGGTGTCTCTTGTTCTACTGATAAGCCTCCCTCAGTCCCAAATATTTTATTAGGATCACTGGTTATTGGCTGTTGAGGAGTGCCAATATCAACTCGTGTTGTGCCAGGTACTTCCGTTTGTAATTGGGGTGTAATACCAATCGGTGTTTGTTCTACGGACGGTGGTTCATTAAAAATTGGCTCTGGTTCCTGAATTGTTTCTTGAATAGGTTGAGGAATGTCATCCTGAACCTGTGGTTTTTCTGCAAATAAATACTCAAATAAATCGTCTTTTGGTGCTTTTGTACTGGTATCAATCCCACTACTTACATTAGACTGGATGGTCTTTATAGGACGGGCAGCCTTTTGGGTATTTCCAGAAAACAAAAAATCAAAAAGTTCATCGGCCAATTCTTCCTCCAATAGTTGTGTCTTGTTTTGGTAACTGTCCTTTTGCCATTAATATTCTTTGGGCTATATCTGCAACGGTAGAACCTTGTTTTAAAGCAGCTTCTATTCGTCCGGTATCTATACTAACACCGTTTGATTTAGCAAATTGATTTATCCTGTCAACAGCTAAATATAGCATTGCTGACTCGTCTTTTGAGCCTTTAGGGTATATTTTATTGTAATCCTCTTCAACCTTGTTTGCTACAGCAGTCGCTTCCATTGTAGGCTTTATTGGTTCAGGAACATTCCCCCCACCGGCTTTAACTACTTGATTCCGTTTTTCTTTAAGTATCTCAGAAAGCTCTTTTACATCAATCCAGTCCTCGCTTATATCACCGCTTTCTTTAGGATTGCCCATTTCATCAATGCCATACTTTGGGGTATCCTTAAGTAGTTCTCTTGCGCTAATTTCCATTCTTGTTACTAGGTTGAGGTCTTTTATCCCATTTACATCCTGTTTCTTATTTTCAGAAGCCTTTAACCTGGATAACATTTCAGAAGTATTTCTTTGTTTAGTTAATGCCTGCGTAGCCTCGGTTTGTGCTCCTTTCAGACCTATCCCAGCCTCAAGGCTTTTTGTTTGAAGTTCTGATTGTCTACCTTTTGCCATTCCGGCTTCAGAAGGTAATGAACGATATGCCGGGTATTGTTGCAATTGTTGTTCACTAACCGGCCTACCACCCATTCTTGCCGCTATCATACCGGTTGCGTCTTCTTGGGTTCCTGCCTGTGTAACACCTTGCTCTGGTGGTTGGTATGCACTTGGTTCCTGTTTTTTCATATCTTGTTGCATATTAGATATGTCTGTACCTTCAGGTAATCCACCTACTCTACTACCGAAAACAGTTTCTTGAACAGCTTCACCAATTTGTTTTTGCTCTTTCCTTTTTGTCTCCATATCAAGAGTGGAAAAAAAAGTCTGGTTATCTAGAAATGGATTTGGAAGATCAACTTTGTAATCAGGATCTTTTGTGTATTCCTGCCACACCATCATATTTTTTAGGGTAGGTGCCACACGTTTTTCATAATCTTCAACCTTTTCATTGTCCCTATATTTTAATTTTGAGGCTACTGCGTCAGCCTGACTATTCGATAGCCCAAATTTTTCCTGACCATCCAGAACAAAACCCCTGATACCCTTATAAGCGTTTTCTACGGTGCGCTTTCTTTTGTACTCTTCTACTGCACTGGTTGATGTTTGGGCTATTATATTCAAGGCTTTTTCGATACCAGAACCAATGGCTTGGCCTCTTTTTGCAATCAATGAATAATCCGGCATTTGTGCCATTATGCGCTCCTTCCAGACCATAAACTAGCGACTTGCTGTTTATATTTTGTACTTCTATTAATAGTGTTCTCCATGGCTTGCATTGCACGGAATTGGTTATCTTTTTTCCTTTGTTTCTCTTCTATGTCCATTTGTTCCCGCCATGCAGAATCTTGCTGTTTTAGTGCCTTATCCGCAGAACTTGATTGTACAGCAGAACTTATTACTACACCGGCAAGCGCTACAACTCCTGCTACTATTGCTGAAAACATGCTATCCCTCCTTTTATGTGACTATTCCTTCAGGTCCCTGTCCTTGCTCTATCGGCCCTGGACCATCTGGCCCTGGCCCAACCGGCCCTGGAGTTTCTTTCTTCTTTGTGACTGTAACATCTGGATTTGGTGGTTTAGGGACAATCTTAATAGTTTTTGTTTTTGGATCATATTCTACACCTGCTATCCCTGCCAAAGACTCTGGTGATGTTAGAATCTTTTTCATTGCTTTCTTTGCTTTATCATCCAAATCAGAAGATTCTACATCGTACAACATTTTATCATAAGGGTTAGTTAAACGACCGTCAGTTGCAGCTTTCCATTCACCAGCGGCCCACTGCTTAAATGATTTGTACATTGCTGGGTTAGCTTCTTTGTATTCTGCCGGAGTTGTATATTTATCAGCCGGAGAATTCGGGTATTTCGCCTTCAACCACTTGAACATTTCCTGTTCAGCATCCCATTGAAACTCTTTTGTTTTTTCGTTATAGCCATCTAAATGAGTAGAGGCGTAATTATACATCCTTTCGGAATTTTCCCAATAAGCCTGAGAAACAGCATTGTTTTCCGCTGCATCAATCTGGAAGTCTAAAACGTCCATATTCTTTTCATGTACAGCCCTTTCCATCTCTAATCTTTGTTCTGCGTCACTCCTTGAATCAAGATACGCTTTGTCTCTGTGGTCTACATTATCCTTCCACACATCAACAGTATGTTTGTTCATATCTACCTGTTGAGCGAATTCTTTTACCTGAAGGTCATGAACCTTATCCCATTGTTCACTACCAACATCAAATTGGTGTTTTTGTTGGTCAAATGATTGTTGCCATTGCTCTGTACCGGTTTCAAATTGTTCCCTCTGCTCGTTGAATGATGCCCACCAACGATTATCTTCATTATCATATCTCTTGCGCTCTTCATCAAAAGATTTGTTCCATTGATCTGTCCCAGTGTCAAATTGTCGTCTTTGTTCATCGAATCCGGTTTTCCACTGGTCTAGCTGTTGTTGATTTGCTTTTTCCCATTGTTCCGAACCAACCTCAAATTGTCTCTTTTGTTCATCGAAGGACTTCCACTTGAAGTCTCTATTATCATTAAAGGCTTGTTCCCACTGATCACTTCCGACATCAAATTGTCTTACATTTTCCTGGAAATTTTTATCGTACTGTTTTCTTTGTTCATCAAAAGAGCTTTGCCATTGTTCCGAACCAACGTCAAATTGCCTTCGTCTTTCTTCGAATGCAGAACTCCATTGTCCTGTCCCAACATCAAATTGTCTGATAAACTCGCCAAATTGCGCCTCGTTTAGACCTTGGACTGATCTTGCAATGTCTATATCTGACTGCACCTTACCTTCACCTGCCAAAGTACCAGCGGCCCTTTCTTGTGCTCTTAATTGCTCTATACCTATATTTGCTTCCGTTTCCGCTAATTGGCCTTGTTGTGAGCCTGTAAGCCGTGCTAATTGTCCACCTGCTTGGTCTGACCCCATACCCTTTTGTGCTTGTTCCTGTTTTAGTACTTGTCTTTCAACGTCCTGTGTAGATTTTAGATCAGATAATTGTTTCTGCCCGGCTACATTTCCAGAGATACTCCCCTTACTCAGAATATTTTCTATCGAAGATAAGCCTTTTTTTCTTAGCATATCAGCATCAATAGTTGGAGATACAGGTACATTTGTGTTCGGCGCAATTATATTTGGTGATACTCCTGTAGGCTGTGCGCCTGGTTCAGGAACATTTCTTTGAATATCTTGTAACCTGGATTGTACCGGTGCAACCTCACCCTCTGTTGTTCCAACTGGGTTAGGCAAAACACCATTTGCGGTTGCGTTATCTCTGGTCAGAGTCGGCTCTTCAGCGAATCCACCTAACTCGTAACCTTTTCTGTTGTAATAACCACCACGCCTAAACCCTGGTTGGTTTCCGATTCTCCCCGCAATTACCGGATTAGACATTAATTCCCTGGAAGATAAAGCATCCGTTATAACATCTCCATTACCAGGGCTATTAAATTTTAGTTCCCCTTTATGTATAGGTTGTCCATTAGGCGCTATATCGGCGACTTCTTTTGGATTACCATTACCAGTATATAGAATATCCCTATTAAGTCCTGCATGGGGGGAAGTGTAATCTTGTGTTTTCTTCTTTTTGTTCATCATTGATTCTATTTTCTTTTCTCTTAGCCATGGATATTGAGACATTGCAACCACCTTTAGAAATGTATATACACCCCGTTAGCATCTGACGGATAAATCTTTGCTATATTAAGAACATGAATAATCCCAATCGCAAGAGATAATGTACCAACCCGATTGCCACCGGTAAGTTTTACCTTGAGCTGTGCCAATCCTGAAGCGTCACTGGTAGATTTTGCCGATATTCCAGAACACGCTCTTTTTTCATTACTAGCTGTAGCCGGTAATGTGCAATCTATATAATTTCCGTTACCATCATGTCCATCTCCACCGGTTCCACTAGCCATGAAGGCATTTGGTATTTCCCGAAAATCATCAAACGTTTGTAGGTTTCTTCCCATCTTTTCCCTCTCTTTCTTTATCCTGTAGTTTTATTTCAATCAGATTGTTTACTTTATTTAGCATTGCAACCGTATTTTGAGCCTCTTGCTCAATTAATCTAAGACGCTTACTAAGTTGATACGCCTCAAGTGTTAATTCTGATAATGTTTTTTCGTTTTTCATATCTAACCCTTCTTAAAAGATTATTGGTATGTTGTAATTACCAGCGACTTTCAGACCGTTCTGTAATATTACATTGTGGTTTGCATTAATTTTTATCAATTCAGCCTCTGTTTTTACTGTGTTGAATATGTACATATAATTTGATTCCCCCCCTGCGTCCATACTACTATCATTGTAGTTATTTAATATGCCAAACAAAGTAGGGCAAGGAATAGCATTCCACGATTTTGCGCTTGATATATCGCTTCCATTTACGTGTAATCCATCAATATTTATAGCCATATTAATACTTTCATATATTACACTTGACCTGTCCCATAACATGGCTATTTGCGTGCCTGTCTGCCAGCTTGGTACATTTGCTCCAGTTATACCGACATAATGCTCGCCAAAATCGTCAATAATATATGCATATAATAAATTGTTGCCCCACTTTCTTAAAAGAATACCACCTTGACCAACATTGTTTCCGAACAAAACATGATCATCACCATTTGTAAAAAGGTATTGAGACTTAAATTTCACAATCACCGTGCCAGCACTTAAATTAAACAAAGATTCATCCGTATTGTCTACTACTCCATATTCGCCATTATCGTTTGCTTTTAGCCCCTCATCAGTCCAAGTTGTGTTAGTCAGCAATACATTGTTTCCGTTTCCTGTGAGGTCTAACCAAGATGTACCACTTAATTGTTTGTTGTATGCTGCTATTAAGCCTGTTGATATACCCATTTGACTACAGCCCTAACGTTAATTCTGATAATGTTTTTTCTTTTTCCATATTTACCCATTCTTAAAAGATTATTGGTATATTGTAATTACCAGCGACTTTTCTGTAATCTTGTAATATTATGTTATGGTTTGCATTAATTGCTGTGAACTCAGCTTCTGTTTTTGTTGTGTTGAATATGTATAAATTATTACTACTCCCGTATGCTGGTTTTGTTGTATCACCAACATCATTTAATACACCCAAACTATTAACTACTGCAAAATCGTTCCAACCATCCGCACCACCGGAAGAGTCTGCAATGGTATTAACACCGTTAATATTACATACCATTTTTTTTGTATCAAATAGTATGTTAGACCTATCCCACGAAAAACCTATATTAACACCTGTTTGCCATGTAGGTAATTTCCCGACATTGTAAGCTAAATAATGTAAAGCAAGATCGTCTCTTAGGCTTAAATATAGTGTCGATGCTGAATGCTTAAAAATATTAACATTGCCTAATATATGACTGCCTCCAAACCTACCAAACAAAACCCTTGTTGATGCGTCAGCAAAAGCAGACAAAGATGTAAACTGTATAATAATAGTCCCTACATTTGGCGATATAATAGCATTGCCAACATTTGCCAAAAGACCAATTTCACCCGATGCATTAGCAAGCAGCCCGTTATCTTCCCAGGTTGTACTTGTTAGTGGAATGTCGTTTCCATGTCCGGTTAAATCTATCCATGAACTACCCGTAAGTTGTTTGTTATATGCAGCAATTAATCCGGTTGATAAACTCATTCTGTTTCTCCAATATCGTTATCTATTAAATCAATGTACAAACCCTTTAGGCTGTCGCCGACTGCATTGGCAAATAATAATTTAAGCCTTTGATATATTTGTTTTGGTGAAAACTTTGTTGTTTGTGGGGAGCCATCATTTAAAAATACCATAGATGTTTTGCTCGCACCTCCATTAATAGCTTTTCCGTGCCATTCCAGCCTAATTATATAATATTGTGAGGAGCCATTTCCAGATATCACTTCGTAATTAAATAGTATTTGGCCGTATAAGTCTATTATATCGGTTAAAGTGTAATTTTTTGCCATAATAGTCCCTTTTATCTGTTTTTGTATGTTATGTTAATTCAATCTTCTTTACTGTCCCACCATGATTATAACACAAATAACACTTGCTGTCATCTGTGTCCGTCCAAATACATGACTCACCAGTGTCTAACTGAGTGGGGCCTGTGCCTACTGACGGCACAGCAGATTGGCTTAGCACCCTTGGATAAAGTCCCGAACTACCAGAAAAAGATATATTACCGTTATTATCAAATTTGGTATAGTTCGTTGGAACTCCAGCCGAAGAATCCCCAATTCTCAATCCAGTATCAGCGAATATATCAACGTACCCATCAGCTTGTGAATAGATTCCAATTGCAATGTCACGAAAGCATATTTTACTATCTGTGTCAATAAGAACAACACCACTACCATTAAGTTTAGGGTTGACAACCATATTTGTTGCGTTATAATCAATTGAGCAATTGTTACCAGCTCCTAATCGTAATGGAAAATTATTCCTTGGCAAACTTAAACCATTGGTTCCACTTAAAATCATTTTAACACCGAAGCCTCCAGAGGTATCCATAGCCCAAAAAGTCCAGCGTCCAGGAACAATGTTAGACGATACAGCTCCGTCAACGTTTGCGACTAGCCATGCACTTGCCTTATAAACAGAGCCATCAGCACCTTGGCCTTTAAATCCTGTAATTTCATCACCTGATTGTAACGCAACGTCCGGTTTCCCTCCTGTATTTGAGCTTCTTGTCTTGAATGCGCCTATTGTACATCCATTAACATTACTGTTAACAGCACAAAGCACAAATGGCCAGCTAGTATTTGCGTTTGTAATAAGCCCGTATGGGGGCAACCCTGACCACGCTGTGATCCCTCCGTCAAACTCAGAAGTGCTTATTTTGTTCATGAGAAGTGATCCACTATATATCCTGGCGTCACCTAATATGTCTAACCGGTGGCTTGGAACTCCACCGGTTCCGATTGATATTCTTTGATTTAATGTATCAACAACAATAAAATTTGTTACTCCATCAGCTTTCGTAATCCTTAATGCTGTTGTTGCGTCAGCAGTAGGGTATATTTTTGATGTTTTAACCCCTGCAAATGTTGGTGTTGAAGCAACCTTTACGGCCTGGTCAAGATAGTCTGAAAATTGGTATCCATCCCAAAGATCAGCATTAAGATTAGGTACAACGGTTGTTGAAGCAACGGTAAAAGGTGCTGTTCCTGTGACTACATCACTCTCAAAAGTCCCCGCTGATATTTTAAAACTTCCAGAATTCCAATTTGCTGATAATGGGATAGTCCCATCGTGTCTTACAAAGTCACCGGCAACTGAAGTAATATCTGATAACTTAAAATCAATTTCGTTACCATTGGATTTTATAACAATGGTTTTATTTGAAGATTTGAATTGCACTTCACCATTTTGATTAGGAGTAGACCTAATTTCAGGTGAGGAACCTTTTATATATTTAAACGTCTCAAGTTTCCTTTCTTCTAAGTCACGAATTTTCCCCTGTAGTATCCCAATTTGTTTATTTAAATGTTTAATTGCATCAATATTCTGCCGATTATATATAGGTTGCTCTGACCCAAAACTAGGAAGCTTTGCAGTTCTGTATATTTCGTTTTCTTTTATTGATGCTGGCATATTACCTCATTATTGGGAGTGTACCACCACTACCACTATTATTTATAACGTCATCATAATACCATAATAAAACATCAGGGATTAGCAGCCTTGGTGTTCTTCTTATATCAAACATAGAAACAACCGCAGCGCCAACCATATTAACAACCCCGCCATAAGTTGTTAACCATACAGGAGTAGGTATAATTCCTTTCAAAACTCCATTTTCGTACACATACAAATTTGTACTGTCTAACGCAATCGCAATTGATACCCATCCGCTACCTATCCATGATAATTGTACATCTTGAGTCCACACACCATCGTTTGTCAGCCTTACAAAAGTTGCTCCTGGCTGAACAATTCTAACTATAAAATCATCAACTCCAGCAGTATCAAATTTGAATATGTCTCCGACCGTAGTTAAATCACCTAACCAAAAAGATATTGTTGAAGGTAATGATCTTTGGGATAAATTAGTGGTAAGTGTATCGCCACCTAAGAATGACAGTGCAGAATTACTTTTTCCATCTGGTCCGGTTATTAAACTATTATAAATTCCTGTAACATCAGTTCCTAATGCCCGGTTCATTAATGGACTCTTAGAATCTCTTGTAATCCACAAATCTTTCCCTTTAAGTAGCTCCTGGTAGTTTGTTTCTGATCTTATACCACCAATTCCTTCAGGGGTTACTTTATCTATGTTATTTATATTTTGTTTAACTTTTATTAGTCTAAACGATGATGCAGTTGTTTCTATTTGTAATTGTAATCGCTTGTTTTCTACTCGTTTCCCAAATATATAATCGCCATATTGAGATACATTATTTAGTTTTGCTACCGGTGTATTGGTATCACCATTGGCAAACATTTTTAAGTTTACCCTATGGTTTTCTAAAAATCCATCAGCAGTATAACCACTTCTGTTTTTGTCGGTTTCCTCATTAGGCCTAATTTGAATATGCGATTCAACATGCTCAACCATGGCTTCCTCACCTCTTGCACCGATATTTTCTTTGACCCTTATAACACTATCTATTTCTGTACCATTTCCGTAACTATCTACCTTATCCTTCCAAATATCTTTTACTCCTATTCTATAGAACATCCCTGTTCTATTGTCCAGAATTAGCGATATCGCCTGATTTGCCTTATTCAGCCCCTTAACTGTTCCCACCTCGGCTTCAGGAAACGGGAAATCTCCACCAATACCCCATGGTACTATCCCTATTCCATGGTTAGGCTTTATGGCTACCCGGTAACATTTGTCGGTAAATGCTACATGTGAACCCTCTTCTTCCCCGGTAAGATCCCAATCGTAGACATATATCGTAAACGTTGTACTCCACGTATTACCGTATTGATCAGTAATAGTAAACGTACCGTTGTATGTCCCAGCCATAAAATAAGTGTGCTCTGGTGATTCCTCGGTGGAACTTCTACCATCACCAAAATCCCACTTAAAACTTAGTATTGTCGCCATACCACTACCGTCCGGGATAAATTTTACGGTTAAAGGGAATTGCCCTTTTCCTGGATTTAAGGTTATACTTGGCATTCATCCTACCTCAGCTTAGATAGCCGATTTAAAATTGTCACCATTAGATTGCCACACACCATTATTATAGGTTGCAGCATCAGTAACTCCACCAACAGAGAAAAGTCTATTGTTGAAAAAGTCCATTGATTGACCTCTTATATTTGTGGCCATAGGGACAGAATCATCTCCTTCTATCCAATTATTACCAAGTAAAGAATGAAAAAGTTCTCCTGAATATGCAGAAGTATCAGTTTTTCCACCAACCAACACTAATCTTGAACCCATAGATTCAACTGCATGCCCTTCTCTTGCACTCCAATTAGCAGCGGGGTCAATTCGTGTCCAGTTACGGCCATTTTTTGTATACCAAACATCGTTATATCTTGCAGCACCAACCCCACCCATAATATACATGCTGTTATTGTAGACAACTCCAGCGGAAAAAGACCTTGCCCCCCACGGTGCGTTTGGCTCCTGTGTCCATCTTACACCATCTTTTGTCCACCACACATCGTTCGTTGCGGATGCTGCATCAGATCCACCAATAGCCCATAACCTACTATCGAATGAATACGTGCAAAAACCTGACCGGGCAGTTAAATTTGAACCTTTTAGACGTGTCCAATGCACCATGTCAGAAGTGACATATACTTCGTTTCTTGAAGCGGAACCATAATAACCGCATAGTAGATATACTCTGTTGTCATGTTTACACAACCCGAAGAAAGACCTCGCCGTAATAGTATTGCCGTCAGTATCCACAAGCAAAGCTCTTCTATTCCATGTGATACCATCTTTCGTAGAAAACATATCCCCCAAAGCACCTACTGAGTCTTGCCCCATTACAACATGCAACTGATTGTTGAAAACAACGCTCCCATGGAAGGCTCTTGCACTAATAGTGTCGCCACCGACAGGAGTCACCTGAGTAAAAGAATCTAATGCCATACAAACCCCTTATAATGAATTGTTGATTACTATGTATAAAAATGCATAACTTACCAAAGTTGAAACTATTATCAATGCTCCAATCACTCTATCCTTAATTTTAACCCAATTGTACTTTATCAAACCGAAACCTCACTGTTAATGGTGCTTTTCCTGTTAGAGGATCTATTATAACCCGGACCCCAACTATTATATATTCATATTTTGTTATATGCGCAAAGCCGAATATTGCAGAACCAGCCCTCAGAGTTACGTCAAAATTTCCGTCCACTAAATATATGTGGTAAGGATCTCTTTGTGTTGATGTATAACCATCTCCAAAATCCCAATGCCATATCTCAATCGGTGTTTGGGATTCGTTAGTGAATTGTACCCCATGCGGAGGTAAGCCATTTCTTAAATCAGCACTAAACCCTAAATCAAATGCCCCGCCTCTTACAATTATCTGGCAATCATCAATATCATATAGCACTGGCAGGGGTACTCTTGGTGCGGGTATCCCAAAAGAATTAAAAACAGGTAGAGTGACATAAGCAATTAACCCACTGTCTTTTGCTAACCCCCTTCTTGGTAATACCTGACAGAATCCATTAATAACTGCTGGCTCTGGGAATGGTAATATATTACTATCAGGGTTTGCGTTATAATCAAACCTGTGGCTTAAAACCGTCTCGTCATTTGTCGTAAAAACAGCCAGCGAAGTATAAGCTAAAACAACACCGGTTGTCTGAACTAAAGTTCTACGGTCAAGTTCTAAAGCATCATCAGCCATTTATACCTCGTTAATCATTAATACACTCATACCACTAGATCCAAAAAAAAACATTGAGCTTTCATCGGCAACACAAATATGTTCTTTTGCGTTTAGCGTTCTACCTGTTGTCATAATACTCATACCGTTATCGTCAACACTATATACATTCTTACTTTCTCCATAAGGTCTATTCATTTGTGTAGTGACGTAGTTATCGTTTGGCCTGTAATTTTCACATATTAATGGCCTTTGTACAGTATAATTTCCTTTGTCGTCTGGTGCAGCGGTTAAAATTGCCCGTTCATCTCTTGATATACCATATCCACCACGAAGTGTTTGCACTTGGTCAAATATACAGTAATGTCCTGTTGTCCCATCTGATCTAGCGTAAAAAGGTATTTGCCCCTGGCCACCATAGGTACCATTTCTGTTATCGTTGGCACCATACGTACCCCCTTGGTCAACGGCCATATATGGTAATGGGTAGGGTGAAATTTTTGCCCCTGAATTAAAATCATTGTTCAACGTTGCGAATCTTATTTGGTCAGCGTTAAGACCGTCAGCGACACCAACCCCATTACATTCACCGTAAGCGACTGCTATTCTTGGTATAACTGCATCATATCTAAAATCATACACAAAATACCATTCGCCTTTTGTAAAGAGATTGGCTTCTGCCGCATCAGTTACCTGAACAACTACATTGCTCCCGTTTGCCAAAGCTGTTAGCGCAGTGCCGGAAACAGTAACCGGTGATTCTAAGTAATTGGATAGGGGAGCAAATTCATCCAAACCGCATCCTCTCCACGTCCCGGATATTTGCGATTGAACATAAAAAAGCCCATTGTCATTACCCCGGAAGTCATATACAAAAGCAGCGGCATCAAGAGTAGAAAGTCTTAGACCATCCCAAACAAACAAAATTTCCTCGGTAGCTGGATCATACGCACCAACTAACACCATCCTGATATAACCTGCTTCAGCAGTATGATAATACCATTTGATCATTGCTTTAAGGTCGTTTGCATCACTAGGAGTTCCATCGTTGCTTATTAATATGTATGGTTCCATCCTTATTACACCAAAGGTAAGTGCAAGATCACCTATAGCAACTTCATTACCGGCTTGAAGATACTGTCTATACAAATATATTCTGAATGTGTTTATGTCTTCTACCCCAATATAATAATCAATACTAGCGTTAATACCTGAAGGTATTCCGTTACCAGTATCAACAAAACGTACTATTTCGCCATTTTTGTACCCATGTCCAGCGCAAGTTATAATATCGGTAGCACTAGCAGCGTCAGTACAAACCTGTTGTGTTGGATATGTACTTCTGTCCAATATTATAGACCAGTCTGCATGTCCTGTAACAAAGTCATGTAGATTTTTAAGAAAACCATCTGCGTCAACATCACCAAAACCTCTACCTGTACACGTACCTTGATCTTTTTCAAAACTCATTTTTATTCTCTCCCAAAAAGTAACAATCCAATATGACCATCGTATATAGTCCTGGTAGCCTGTTGTAGCTTTTGTATGTCAGGAATCCTTTGCCTACCACTATCCCCAACCTCTAACTCATTTGGCCCGTACTGATACCCGTTGTATCGTCTCAAGCCAACTTGTCCGGGTTCTGACGTAAGCATAATAACCTTTCCGTCACCCACAGGCTCTATACTACCCCAATTGAAACATCCTCTATCTTCCTCTGCTATTTCTAAACCGCTTATTTGTAAAATCACATCTTTTGTATACGGATTAGCGATAAATTGGTATCCAGCAGTAGGCCATCTCCATGTTTTCCTTGAAGTCCATATTATTATAAGATCTTGAAAAAACCACATAAATTGTATGTCATCTGGTATTACATTTGTTAGTTGGTAGCCTTTATCATGAAATCCGTGAAGATATTCCAAAGTATCCGGGATTTGTCCATAGTTTAGCTGACCATCGCCTCTCATTGCTGAAAATATAAGCCCTGGAGTAACCTTGCCTATGTTTCCGTTTGGCATAGCTTGCCAATACCGCTGTTTTAGTTTTAACCTGGTTAACCTTGTTTCAAGGATAGTATCGTCAATTGTGTCGTTGAAATACCTATACACAGGATCAATAGTTATTCCCATAACTGTTTTGTCCTGCGAATCAACTACTCTTACTCTATTTGCGTCAATATATTCTGTTATATATGAATGGTATCCAGTTGCCCATGTGATAGGTTTTCTTACATCACCAGGGGTGAAAATGTCGCCATGTGTTCTTGTTATAACATTTCCTGTTTGGGTTGCTCTCATAACCCTTCCATTGCCTATGGCGGCGGCGTATTTAACATTTGGGTTATATCCATAATAATTATAGTAATCAACAATAGCATAATTATGAGCACTAAGATTTAATATTTCAACCCTATCACCATTATCTAACTCTATGGTTGAACCGATATCTTCTAAATTAAAATATCCCTTTTCAGCAACAAAATATACATAGCCAATACCAGCTTCAAAATGGCCGTAAAACGCAGCGCAAACTCTTACATCATTAACCCATACAAAATCATTCGGTGAGTTAAACTGATCAGCGTCAATACCTAGCTTATATCGTCCTGATAAGTCTCTTGTTCTATATACAGGAAAGTGAGTAAAATGCCATTGGTATTCTTGTGGCGTAACATTAGGGACGTTAGGAACATATAAAGGCCCGACAACTTTTGGGGTGTATGTGTATTTATATAGTATCTCAGTAAAAAACCCTCCCATTGCACTACGAATACTTGTAGTCCCTGGTACTGTTCCAGGTAGTATGGCGTTAATAAAAGATCCTGGTATTCTTCCGGTTGTTATAATGAAGTGATCAACTATATATTTGCAAGTTGCCTCTGGAATTACAAATCTTAAAGAATCTTGTATTCTTAACGCAACCTCAGACATATCCATTACGTTTGCAAAGTTAACAACATGAACCCCAGCATAAGCAAAACTACTATATGTTTCAAACGATCCATTGCCAGATATTGCCAACCATCCGGCAATTGTGTCATAAGGAGGAACAAGCGTCTCTAGTTCTATAGCTCCAAATAAATGAAGTACTCTCCCAATGGGATCATCGGTATAAACATCTGCATAGTCCTTGAACGAAGCATCCCAAATATTTGTGCCGGTTTCTTGTTCAATTCTTGACGGTAACAGTCTATTAACCGATGATGAATTTTGGGGAATAAGATTATCTAACAATTCTACCGTTTCTTTAACCCCATCTTCAAATAACCGACAAGCAGAATACAAATAGTGATAGTTGTATTCTGAAGTTGTTGTTTTCGTAATATCTGGGATTGCTCTGTTTGGAATCGGGACATTTAGTTTGTACACTAATGGGATTTCTCGCTCTAAATCAATCCGGAACATACCATTAGAATTAAATATTATGGAGGAAAGGTTATCAAAATCATCATATCCCGAAGTTGCATTATTAGGTAAGTCTCTTGATATTATCCTGCATCGGACTAACTCGTCCATATTCCACTTAGCAATATAAATATCCTGACCCCACATAAATATCCATCTTCGGGCTATTTTGTGCCATTCCATGAGGTTTGTTTTGCCTCTTAGATAACAATTGAGAGTTGAGGTATGATCCCCTTCAGAATGTACCCTTACCTGAGTATCAGAGATATATTCGGTAATTTCATAATGGGTATCCGGTGAACCTGGAAATACAAAATAGTTGGATGCATCTGCCTCAGTAAAAGTACTTGCTGGCGCAGTTATAATCTTTCCTGATTTAGAAGCCGTATAACCTGTGCGGTTGTCTATTGGTGGAATAACTACATTATAATTACCAGCGAACCTTACACATCCTTCCCTACCAACAATTTCATTTTTGTGGATTATCACATCGGTAGCGTGTGCAACTGCGTTGCCAGGTATTTTTGATGCGGGAAGTCCCTTAATTAAACCTGCACCGAAATTATCTATTTCGTAAGGTATTAAGTTTTCGTTTTTCCCAGGTTTACGAGTTTTTCTGCTCAAAATCCTCTATCCTCAGATTCATAATTAGCACCAAATCCACCCTTATTAAAGGCTCTTTGCATTTTTGGTATAAATTCATCACTAATCGCCCTGTATGCATTTACTATATCTTTGTTTTCCACCCCCATAATCATAGTTTCCGTAGCTGGCAGAAGATATTGTATATCGTATGGTGGAGGTATAGTAAGCGGAATTGTGTCAGACACTAACTCAGTTGGTTTTCGATACCCTAAATATCTATAAGTGTCGTTTACAGTACCAGGATCAACCATAAAAATTATTTTTGCTGCGGAAACTTCGTTAGCTGGTGAACTTCTTATCTGTGGAATATCTATATATTGTATTCCAGAAATATCTATGTTATTTCCCGGCCTTTGGGACACCCTACTTCCATAGTCTTGTGCAAACAAACCGTTAGCAACAAGATTGCCGGATCCTGCTTCAATTAATACCTTTGTAACAAATCCTACCGTACTAGGTAAGTCATAACTGTAGTCGCCACTTATTGTATTTATGACCGGGAGTTTTCCGGTCGTTTCATCAAATACTATTAATTGTTCTGCCTCAACATGGCAAAGCATTTTCTGTACGGAATTGAGATAAAATAATATTCCTCTATCCCCGTCAAGATTCCAGCCGGGGAATTGCTTTGACAAAATAGTGAGTAACTCTTCAGTAGTTGCCATTATCTACCTCTATGGTTGTTTAACTCCAACTTCAGTGACGAAAATACTATCTATAGGCCCAGGTGCAGTTTCAGACTCTTTACCAATGTCTTTTTGAGCAACAACAATTTTACTTTTCCTGGCTTCTAATTGTTGCTTTGCCATTTCAGCGTTTTTTTGTCTGGTTAGTGCGCCTCTTTGCGCCGGTGTTAACTCTGCTTTTTTAGTTTCAATTCCAACATCTTTGTTTTTTCTGCGGGCAATTTCTTTTTCAAGTTCTTCTGTAGACAGCACAGAAGCATCGGCGGGTTTTTCACCGTCTACTGTAAGCGTTGCCTTTTTAACTCCACTAAGAATATCATCAATGTCTGTCAGTATTTTTTCCAATGTTATTCCTGGGTTATTTTTCCCTGCAACCACATCTATAACGTCCCAATAATTATTAGCCTTATGCGATGCTAAAAAGCTTAGATTAAAATCCGTTACCAAAACATAAGCCGTTTGCATTTCACCCCTCATTGGGTCAGCTTCAAATCGTAGTTGCCTTGTAACTTTTTCAAAGGTATATCTTCCTTTTTTTTCTGACGGTATTGCTTTCAGGTCTTCTACTCCTGACACTTTCGATTTTGTATCGTCCAACAATTCCAAAACTACAAAAGAATAACCTGATTGTACTGTTGATACTTTCATCCAGTTATATCTATTTGCCTGTTCCTTCGTCATACTATGAATCATTACGGCTCCTTTTTAATAGGTTAAGCGGTGCCGTTATAGACACCGCAATTATATTACATTTTTTATTCCGGAAATCTGAGCAAAACAACTGCCGATGTAAATTGCTCCGGGTTATTTCCAGCAGCATCAGTATAATGAGGTGTTTGTATTCCTCTTACCAGTGCGGTTCCGTGACCTTTTAATTTCCCATAATCATCCAATTGCTGTATGTGATGTAGTTTTTCTGGACACCAGTTGATGTATGCACCTTTACCCAGGATAAACGCCGTGTCGCAGACAGTCCTTTGATCACGGTTTCTTTCATCCACATCACCAGGCCACAAGTAACCAGCAGACAACCCAAATGGGGCAGACGTACCAGTAATGTCTAACGTTGGCTGTCTTGGATCAACAGCAATTAGAAAGTCTTTGTATGCGCCAATTACACCCGGCCAATTCATAACCTTTTCTGGTAATGCAGCCTTTTGGAGATACATCGAACCCATATTTCGTGCTGACCATTGTGGATCCCCAACATATACAGCCTGGAGCTCTGAAATTGTCATAATATACCCCCTGCCTCCTGGAAGCCCAGGTATCATCAAAGGGGATATCCTCTTCGCAATACAATAATTTGAAGCATTGCTCAAGGTATCTGAATTGGCTGTTTGCCCTAAAGTAGGTGTTTTAATATCCCCACCACCCGACTCCTGAATTTTTGCAACAATATTAGTTGTATAAGTAACAACGTTGTTGCTATATGTGGGCTGCCCTCCTGCAAGTGTTAGACCAGCAACAAGGATATTCATGTTATAGTTTCTTACACAAGCTGCGGCGGTATCCCCATGTACCAAAGTCTCCCCGTACCTTTCAAGGGGTGCTTGTCTGATTTCTAACCCTTCTTGTTCTTTGTTCCAGTCTGCCAAATCTTCAATATGCTGCTCGTAGAGGCCATACAACTTAGCGTCAAGCTTCCTAACACCGTACCCTGGAGTTGATACGACTTTCCGTAAGTCGTTCCTGTAGATAGTTACGGCTCTTGTTCTAACCAGTTCTTCTCTACCGATAGCAAAATCAGTACCGTATACGCCGCCCTCTCTTAATTTCAACTTAACGGTAATTACGGCACTTGTCTTATCGTTAATATCATCCCCTACTTCCATCATTGTTGCATTGGGGATAGATTTCATCTCGGTGTTATACAATCCGGTCAAATGTGTATGGATGTCCTCTAAGAGAGATTTCATCCGTAGTTTTTTGTCGTATCCAACCGTTCTGGAATTAGCGTCTAATCTAGTTGGGGCATTTACCCCGATTTGTGTACCCATTATTAGTTACTCCTTTAGTATATCTCATATCAGACATCCTTAAAAGGCTAGCCGCTGAATGGGAATTTTTTGTTATATTATTGTTTCTATTTCAGGCCATCCAATAGCCTTTGCCATAGAATTGTATTCATTGAGCATTCGATTGTCTCCGGCCCTTGCAGACATAATTATCTGTTTTTCATCCATTTCATTTATTTTTTTATACACTTCGTCTAAGGCTTGTTGCTGCCCTCCTGAAGTTTCATTTACCCCTAACTCAACTGCTCCGCTATCTCTTCTGTTGATTGCACTAATAGCTTGCTTCCCTCCTTCAATTTTCGCTGATAATACTTGCTTCGTGTAATACCCTTCTTTTGCTGCCTTGTCATTATACGCTTCCTCCATACCAGGGAAATAATCAGGGATATAAGTACCAGTTTTTGGTTCATACCTTGTTAACTGTATTATATTTCCGTTTTTGTCTCTGTGATAGTCACCGGTTATTGGATCTTTTCTGTATGCTGTCCAATAATCCCAGGTTTCACACAAACCAAGAAGTTTTACCATATCACCAGAAAGTGTAGTAGGTACATTAGATGCCCTTAGCTTTGCCATTAGTCCAGGCGAATTTCTTTTCAATTGCGCCATCGCCTCTGAAGCTTCGATAGGGCTTACCGTTTCTTTTCCGAAATACACTTTCGCCACCTCTTTTTGATACTCTTTGTAGTCTGCATCAACCTCTTTCAAGGATTTTGTCATGGTGAATTCTGGATGCTTCTTTGAAAATTTTTCAACTTCCTTTTCTTCATTTGTTATAGCATCCTGGTATCTTGATTTAGCGGCATCCTCTTCTTTTTGCACGTAATAACTCTCTGATTTTTTCACAGCGTTATTCGCTTGTTCATGAGCAACGCTGATATTGTTTTGAAGAATTTCAAATTCATCAAAAAAACCATCCTGAATAGCATTCATTTCTATTATATAATCGCTATCAAGTTGTTGCTCTGGATCTGGAAAACGTTCTATCAGCTTTTTCTTTCGTTCTTTGAGTTCAGAAAGTCTGCTTTCTCTAAGCGTTGACTCTTTTTTCTCTTGCTTTGTTTCAGGAGTCTGTTGTGCTTGAGATAGCAAAGAAACCTTTTCTTCAAGGGCTCTAATATTACTAATATTACTAAGGTTTTCCTTAATATATTGTTCTTTCTCTAATAATTGTTGCTTCAAAATAGCAACATCATCAGGAGTTGTTTTTTCCGTTATAGTCTGGTCTACTGTACTCTCAGTTAACGTGACTTCCGGCTTTGGCTCTTCAGTTGGTGGAACAACGACAACGTCAACAACATCATCTGTGGAGGTTTCTGGTGTTCCTATTTCAGCATTCATGATTTCGTCAAGATCAGCTTCAGTACCTTTCCGTTCATCGAAATCATCAATAGCCTTATTTTTATCCTCTTCGGTAGCAAAAGTCTTCATAATGTAATCCTTTCAAAGGTTATTCTTCTATAATATCACTTCCAATTGCCGTTTGCGAGTCCTCAACTGGCCCCGCTGGCATGGAAGTCTCTTCTGTTGCATCTGTTAGTTGTTCCGGAACCGCTGGCATTGCCGGTTGTTGTGACGCCCCACTCGCTTGCAATTGCTGCATTATAGACTGTAACTGTAAGTCTGCGTTTGCGGCCTCAAGTGATGCCATTTTTGTACCTGCGTGTATAGTCATTATTTGCTGAACGTATGACATCATACTTTTTATTTCTATCTTTCGGTTCATTGCCTCTAGTTCTACACTCTCTATATCCGGCAACCCCAATGTTTTAATTAATTTATTGAAAATAAAATTGTATTGGTCTGGTTGAGTCTCATAATTAATATTTTTCAACATTTCACTATATATTAATCGGTATTTCATTTGATACGTTGGGCTATTAGGGCTTTCGGTTACTAACGCTCTACATCTTGATACATATCCAACAGCGTTTCGGATCATTTCCCTGCCGGTTGAATCCCGAAACCGTTCATTTAGTTTAACAATCTTACCGCTTTTTGTTGTTATTTCCCGTTCTATCCCTGCATAGGCAATCTGCCATTGAAAAAAGTATCCTTCGCCTATTCCATCCATCATTTGTTTGATTCCCTTGCTCATTAACAGGTTACCAATTTGGTTTACTTGGATTTCCTTTTCAAAAAGGATTCCTGCTTTCCCAGGTTCAGATACAGCACTTAAAGAATCGGACACTCTTGATACTACGGGGATTACATTATCCTGGATTCTTTTTATCTGGTCAATTATTTGAGAAGGATATTGATTCGAGTTAATATGTATAACCGGGTCGGCTCTATTTGATTGTGATAAATCCGCAAAGTGATTATAACCAGGATTGTTTGCGTTGGCTCGAAAAGCTTCCTTTTCTTCCGGGCTTCTAAATATAGATTCATCAATGATCCTTGCCCCACCATTAGCTTTTGATATTAGCTCCGTTATCATAGACTCACGTTCATTCATAGTTCTTACAGGATCTAACATAGCCGCAACAATGCCTTTGTTCCTGCCATTATATCTTAAAACGGTGAAATGGTAGAATGGTAAACCCTTCGTCTGTATTTTCGATTTCGCATCTTCTAACATTATACTACGGGTGAACTCTGGAACAACAGTTTTCACTTTGTGAATAGTATCTGAGTACGGGGTTTCTTCTACCGTTTCCCAATCAATATTATTAACCGCTGCGTAATGTTCCAGGATGCTTCTGTTTTGTGTTATTGGAAATGGAACCCATCTTACTATCCCGGTAAGTTCTCCGGTTGCCGGGTCTGTTTCTACCTTTGCCCCGATTAATCTTGTTGTGTCTACATGCTCTACATAATGTTTTTCTATCACTTTATAGTGATCAGCGATTTGGCCGACATACCTCCGCCTTTGTTCGTAGGCATTGGAAGGTAAGGCATCTCTACCTTGTTTTTTCATTCTTTCAATTGCATCTGATATTTCAACAGACTTGGTTTTGTACTTTGTTTTCATGTTGCTGGGGGTTAAATACCCGATTTTATATCCTGTTTCTAAATGCCTATCTGAATCCTGCACCCAATACCCACTAGGAATAAAATATCCTGGCAAGATCCTTTGTACTCCTATAACAGGTTTCCCATACTTGTTACTCTCCACTAATTGACACCAACCAATATGTACAAGCCCATCCCTAATAGTTAACATGATCTCATACTCACTATTAGATAGTTCTTTATCGCTTATCCATGAATCTTTTATCGCTTCTGTAGCAGAAGTTTTTTGTCCTTCCACTGGAGTCCAATCTATATCTGGCAATTCTGCTATTATAGACCCTGCCAGAATATCAACTTTTGGTGCTATAATATCAAAAGTTCTTACAGTCCTATCTTGGTCATTAAGTTTTAGAAGTTTTTTCTTATCCCACACTCCATTATCAAACCCCATATATGCATCCCACGATTCATACATAAGATTCATATCGCTTGTGTGTGCGATTAACGCTTCTCTGAACTCATTTTCTATAAGTATTATTTCTTCGGTATTACTACTTAGGTTGTTTCTGCCTATTTTCATAATATAGGGATTCGGCATGTTTTGTATATTGTCTATCATTATTCCTCTATTACTATGGGTGCAGTACTGGCGAAAAATTTATGGTCCTTTGGCATCTTTTTTTGTTGCAATGCCGCTTTTGATAGGTCAATGTTAACTCCTGGGATCTGTATGGTAATTTTGTTCCATACCTTACACTTGTTGTCTGTACACCTGAGATATATAGAATTTCCTTTAAAAAACATTAGGACGTTCCCCTCACCATACTCTCTGTTTTTGTATGTGTGTACCTTTGTGTTGTTGCATTTTACGACAAATGTTTCCATAAAAAAAGGCTACCCCTTATCAATCTGATACGGTGCAGCCGTTAATAACTTTATATAACCAAGAATAGGGTAGTTGCGGAACTGCCCTACTGCTAATATAACACATATTACAACTATATGCAAATTATATTTACGGTGTTTTTGTAACTTTCCGTATTATAGCCACCATTGGCAGAATAATAAAGTCGTCAATCTTACCTTTTGAGGCAATTACATCAGCTTCGATAATATCAAGAGCAGCATCTAAGGCTTTCTTTGCTGTCTCTAACGGTAACAATTTAAGTAGTACCGGGAAAAAGTTAATTATTTTTTTGAACATCAGTCCTCCAATGTTATATTGTATTGTTCTTCTAACGACACACCTTGTGCCATTTTCTTTCTTATCGTTGTTGAATTGTATATTATCGTTCTTGGTATATACTCCACTTCTATACATCCTAACTTTTCTATATGCTTATTAACTTTGGGATTTCCACCTGTGTATATTGCTTTGTCAAAGCTATCTATTCCGTTATTAGTAAGTAGAGTTTTTAATTTGTCCTTGGCTATCTTCCCAAAATGTTCCTTGTTTTGAATAAACTTTACGCTTTTTTCACCGTCAAATACCCATAAATAATCTAAGTACGAAAAAACTTTCTTGAACAATGCTTCTGCTATGTATGGGCTGCATCCTTCTCTGTCTGGATAGTCAAGAATCGGAACTATAACCTTGTTGTATTTTGTTAGGATATTTTGTATTGTTAATACGTGCCCTAAATTGGGCGGTGAGAATCTTCCAGAAAATATTGCTGTTTTCATTTTGGGTCTCTCCTGTATCCACAAATGTTACACTCATGATCAAGAATAGCCATACCACAACAAGGGCAAGCCTCATCAACCCTGTTATCCCCTATCGGTGATTCTATACAAGCACAAGCATCACGAAACTGATTATATGTAATATTTTTTGCAGTATACGACTCACCGCCTTTTAAATATATAACAACATCTTTGTCGCCGTTATTCCAAAAAGAGGTAACTGCATTCAAGTCAATTATAGCCTTTGATGGATAATCATCAGCGTTTTTTTCTCCGCCCTTAATCTCTGCATCATCTTTGTCATAGATTAGTATATTAATTTCAAACAGCCTCATGACATCCTCCAATTAGATTTACTGTTCCAATCCCCTATACACAATATCCTTCTTTTCATAGAAGAGCCTTTCCCGCCAGGAAACCACCCAGGATACCACCAATCTAAACAAGTTCCCGCATTTTTAGGCATGTTAACGGCTACACCATGAAAATCAACTTGTTCAAATCCGTCCAATGTCCCTGACGGCTGGCCCAAACAAACAGCTTTGTTTCTTGAATTAATTTGTACGTTTCCAAAAGTTCCACATTGCACCCATCTATTTCCCTTTGAGTGCCAGTAATGGTTAGAATGCTCAAACATAAACCAATTGCATGACTTCACCCCATTATCGTTTTCAATACTTCTGTGCCCTATTGAGATCCATAGTGGATTCCCGTTATCTTCTCTTACGTTAGCAGTACGATACATTTTCTCACCCAGGCCATGGGGAAAGTGTTTGTCTCCTATCTTGAAGGGTTTTCTTATTTCAACAAGATATTTCGCAATCTTTTCAGGAGTCGTTCTTTCTGTATCTATACACATATCTATATCATTATCATGAGGAAGAAAGTCACCACACACAACATACCCAAGGAGACCACCAAACCCTAACCATATAGTGTCTCTAATACCGGCACGTTCTCCACAGTCTAACATAATTTTCATCAGCTCATACGCTCTTTCTTTGCGCTCTGTAGTGAACCAGTTATAACTATGGGCAAATTCATTATGGGTATTATCTTTCCACCATAGCGGTTTCCATCGATCCAGAACCTCACCAAAGCGGAAAGGTATTTGTATTAGGTACGGCTTCAACGGGTCCACTTTAACTTTCCAAATGCCATTACTTCCAAGATCACTTCTTTTCGGCTTAAGTTTTTCAATTTCTTCGTCTGACGCTGTTATAATGTCAGTTACCTTGGAATTACATTCTATCAATATATTAATCCCAGCTATACATAATGCTCCATTTTCAAACACCGCACCCCTACCATTACAATATTGTTGGATTCCATTCTCAGAAAATCCTACGGCTATACCATTTTTCCCAGGGAAGAACTTTATTTTTCTGTGAGTCACCCAATATTTTAGAGTTTCCCCTATTATCCAATATTCGCATGGCATCCGATTGAAGAATTGAGTGACCTGGTGTATTTGTTGATCTTTCATACTTTACTTCTTTCGTATATAACATCTAAGAAATAGCTCCACGGTATAGCCCAATCAACGTATAATGGATACATATCTTTAGGTTTATAACATTCAACAAATGTTTTTTTGCATTTGCTTATCTTGTTGTAATCGTGAATGTCGTCTATGATGTTATTTTGTAACATTCCATTATTCGGAAATGACGGAACGCAGATTGAACTGTCTGCGTAGTAAGCCGATGGACCTTTTACATAGAAGTTCTGGCAGTATTCATTTGCATACTCAACGTATTCGCCAACATCCTCAATAGTCATCTCAGAGAAACCATTAATATTGATACACAAATCATAACTATCCCCCATTGGGAGTGGGAGTATATCGCAGAATTGGATTTTTTTAAATTGCTGTCTTGATAGTACCTTGTATAGATACTGCTTTGAAATCTCTAAGACATCAGGTATATCTACTATGATATATTTCTGAATATTGCTATTAGACAGTATGGCGTGACACGTCCTGCCGTAACCTGCGCCTATTTCAATAACGCTATCGACAAGGTAACCTTCGATATTAACATACTCATAATAAGCCTGTATGTAATCCATATCAACCTTAATTCTGTCCGTTATAACATCAATAGGGTTTCCAACTTCTCTATTCTTGATATTTTTCAGAAATGCAATCGCTCTGTTGTTCAGGTTCATAGCAATATAATATGTAAGCGATTTGAGGTATCTCATTCCGTTATTAACCGGGTTAAAATTAGTGAATGCATATCCAGGTAAATCCTGCTTGAAGTTGTTTATATCAAAATTTGCTATTCTTTTCTGGCAGATATGTTCCCACTGCTTACTTTTCATATACATTCCCTTTTCCTATAACTTTGACGAATTTTTTCCTGGTAATTCCATACTTTGACTTGAAAATCTGATCCCTCTTAATTCTATCGTTCTTAATATCTGGTAGCCTTTTCATTGATTGTGATTGTTTGTGAAAAGCAATACTCAATGGTGTTTGTAGGAAATCCCTGATACCATAATCATAGGCTTTCTTTGCCAATCCTAATTCAGCGCCTACATTTGGGAAATCTTCGTCATAGCCTCCAATAGCTTCCCACACATTGTTTGGTATAAGTAATGGCGCATTAGAAATATTACGATACCAAAGGTAAGGGCGAAAACCTCTCCGGTAAGATTCTACTGATATATTCCATTTTGGTGCAATTGGTTCTATCCTTGTTGAGCATACCCAATTGGATTTTGTTTGTAGCTGAGCATCTAACAAGTGTTTGTCCCAATTTCTGGTTACTGTTGTATCATCATCTATGATACATATATAGTCTTTTTTCGCTAAGTCAGCACCGGCATTAGCTGCTTTGCTGAAACCTATGTTGCTTCTATAGTCAATATTTTTCACGTTGTCTATTGGGGACTCCAAAATTGACACATCATTGTGTACTACTATAACCTCATGGTCATTATAATAAGAATTATCACGTATTGAACCAACGCACTCTTTGGCCTGTTTTAAGTTGTTCCATGTTACTATTATTATGCTGAACATAGCGGGCATTCCTCCATTATTTCATTATCCCCTGTTTTTTGAGGGCTTTAACACATTTTTCCTGGAATGTTTTGCTTAATCCAAAAAACTCTTTGTCATCTACAAAAGCCTTATCCCGACTCAAAACCTCCATTTCGTCTGCTTTCAAATCAAATATTTTTCCATCAAAGCTACTGCCATTACCGTTAGAAGCAACATATTTTCTTGAGAAATCAGCAACATCGTTAAATTCAAAGTGTAATTTGTCAGCCAAATACTTACGGTAATCCTTTGATACAAACCACTTATCGAATTCTACCACCATGAAATTTTTGTTTTTTAGTTGTTCTAATTGTTTCACATACAAATCAATCCTGGATGGTGAGCTGTCTTTCCGATCATTAATGTACCCACTATCAAGGTACTTGTATACGTCTTTGTGTTCTTCCCGACTTTGGAACTTCCGTTGATAACAGGAGGCAAGCCAATTGTTAGCACTCCTGATTACTAATAATACCATTGCCTCGTTGAGAAACGGAAATAGCGGGAAATCGTATTTGTTCCAATCGTCCATGTTAAAATCTTCAATATTGGCTATCCCCTCAGTAGCTTCTTTCCTGCCCACCATGGTAAGTAGTTTTCTATCTTCCCATCCAAAACAGCAATTGTTATGTGTCTTTTGGTGAGTGTGCGCTTGTACCCAGTTGACTAATGAATGGTGTCCACTTCTCTTTAACGCCAAAATCAGGTAATTCATTTTTTCCCCTTTTTTAAAACTGCAACACCATGTTTCCACTCTTTATGCTTTTTTATCCATTCAAGAGTTTCTAAGTTTTTTGAGAAATCGTCTATTGCCTCTTCAAGCCTTACGAGTTCAATATCGTCAAATAACATTATCCCACCATTCCGCAGTAACGGCCACGTTTCTCTGAGGTCTTGCAATGCACCTTTTTTTGTATGATCACCATCAACCAAGATTACATCAAAGGTGTCTTTAATTCTTTTTACTGTTTGGTGCGAATCGCCGGTAATAAATGTAACTTCTGAAGTACAATTCACTATCAATAGCGTTCTTTGAATAAATGGAATCATCCTTTTTTCGTTGAACATGTCGCAAAGTACCATTTTTGATGGTGCAAAAGTCATCCAGGCTTGCAATGCAGAATTTCCGTAATTTGTGCCAACCTCTAGATACTTTCCTCCACGATACCCTTTGCAATAAGCTTCTATTGCTTCCAGGTGGATAACTTTTTCAAATTTCACATTCATGTATTCTGAAGATGAAACAAATTTATACTCTTTAAATTTTTTGGTTAAATTCAAAACTCCCCCCTTTAGTTACAATATGAACATTTTTTCAAAGTGCCATTATGACAAGAATGCCATACGTTACGAGTAAAATTATCGTAGGTTGAACCAATGTCTAAAAAAGAGCAGTCTGGTCTTAATTGAAACAAGCTTCTTGCAAGAACTCTCGCTGTTGGCCCACAACTAAGTAAGAAGACCCTGTTTGGTCTGGCTACACTCAAACACCTACCCTTAATATTCTCGTACAAATCCCATGAATTTTTCCTGTAAAACTTAATGTGCTCTACCACATTAAAACTTAATGGGGATAAGTCTTGGTCATCACCGGACACCCATACTATTTGTTTATGCCTTAAAGCTTCCTGTAATCCAAAGGTAAAATTTTCCAAATTCCGGTTTGTATTAACCACAGCACAAGTATTGTATGGATACTCATAGTTGATAAGGTCTTTTGATTCTAATTGCGATAGTTGCTTTCTCATACATACCGGACATGGGAACCCTTTCCAGTAGTTTTCCTGCTCATATTTTATAGCGTCTATTAATGCAATTTGTAGGCCGAGCGACCCCCGCTGATCACCCCTTGCGGCGGTAAAATCTTTGTTGAACATAATTCCTACTTCGCCATCATTAAATCTTGATAGTGCCTGTGGTATTCCCATTTCAGCATTATCTAATATTTTAGTTACCTTATTCAAAATATTTCTCCTGATAGATTTTTAGCTTTCCTATATATAGGTTATCAAATCGTTTTTTTTGTGCTTCGTTGAGCAATAGGGATCTGTCACCGGTATAATTGTGATTTTTCCCAAAGCTTGAAAACTTACAATGTTTTGGTTTTTTCACTATTAGCTTTTTGAAGATTGTTTTTGACAGTGATTCCCTGTAAGAAATATCATTGCACCATTTATCGTAGTTTATAGCAAAATTATATGTATTAGGAAAATTACCATTGAAATAATACAAATACGCATCTATCCGATTAACAGGTAATACCACCTCGTTATCTGGCGTAGTGCCAAGATAGTCGGTAAGCCATCCACCGGCTGCTATAGATGAAGCTAACCAGTTTTTTGGGGAACGAATAACTGCAATTATATGATCAAATTTTATTTTCCAATCGCCCATTTTATGTTTCTCCCACAAAGGCAAATAGAAATCTTCTATCGACAAAACAAGGTGATCTCCATTACCTTCATTCGAATAGTTTTTTGTTTTACCAATTTTGGGGTTGAACCTTTTTTTTTCCCATCCTCTTGAACAATTATTCTTGAAAAAAACATTTCCAGGGAGATTCTGGCAGATCCACTCTATTATAGCATGGCCACCAACTCTTCCCATGTGCAAAACCATTATATTCATACTATACCAAAGCCTTTCAATACAGTTGTTTTTTCCGGTTCAATTATTTTCCTGCGAAAACATCCGTTCCGAAAAAGTGTTGATGTATTAGATTCTGTAATCCCTACTAGAATTTTGTTGTCAGATAATATCTTTGGATTGTTTTTGATTACATTTTGATGTTGACACCGGATCGCTATAGTTTTTTGTTTCATCCATTTGGCGGTTTTGTATCGTTTCGCATAGAACGGCCCCGACCCATGCCCAGGACGATATATTTTCATTCTATGATTTGGGTTATTGTATTGATAACAATATCCATTTTGCCACAAAAACCAATCTTGTGATTCGTCATTAAGGGCTTCGGATAATTCCGATATAGCATCCTGGTGATACATATCGTCTGAATCAATTCTAACATTAATCATTTCTGTATATCCTGAAGAGAGAGTTTTCATAATACGATGTTCTTGTGGTATGTCAGAATATACAAGGAAAAACCGTTTGTCAGTAATATCGCCAAAGTATTTGTCAGTAATATTCCTAGCATCTTTATGACAGCATAAACAATATACCCATTTCTTATATGTCTGGTTCAATATTGATTTCCAGGTATATTCTTTCCATATTATCGCCCTTTTTTCAATCCATTTTGCAGTTAAAGCCTTGTGTATACCGTTTTCAGTACCGGTTTTCTCAAACATTACCCTGTTGAATCCAGAATAGATCACTATTTTCCGCATTATCGTTCTACCTTGTTAATTTCTGCAAGTACTACTTTTGGCGTAGGTTGCCACCCGTATTCATCTATTACCCTCACTTTGCACTGGAAAGGATTCCATACAGTTTCGTATCGCTCCCTATTTGTGCCAGTGATTTCTCCAAGGTTCTGTTTTCCTTTGTGTGACCAAACAACATGAGGGGTGCCTATGATAGAAGCAAGGTGCATTGGGCCTGAAGATGGGCCGACAACTAACTTTGAAGTTGCTATAATAGTACACAACTGACCAAATGTGACATTTCTATAATCAATATCAACAGCTATATCCATAACATCTGTACCAATTGAAGCGACAACAAACCCCTGTTTGTGTAATAGCATTACTAATTCATCCCAGTTTTCCTTACTCCAATTACGATTCGCACCAACTTTGCGATTTCTTGCGTGTATTGTTATAATTTGGTGGCCTTTTTCGTGTACTCTATACCTATGGAATTTCTGAATAGCCTTTGGATTGCAGCAAAACTCCCTGGATGGTTCTACCCTGGTTATTTTTGCCCCCATGGCTTTCCACATACTCTTATCGCCTATGTGTGCGGTACTTGCATCTTCAGCAAAGTCTTTGTATATCCCAAATTCATTAGTAATTACAACGGTCTTATCATACATAGGTGCCATTGCACGAATTATACCCTGATACCTCATTAATCGCCATCCCATTTCCATATAGTAATCTGGCCCACACAAAAGTACATTCATACACTTACCAAAACCTTTCCGTATATATAGCCAGGGCAAGAGGCAGTGCCTGGAGGAAACTACCTCTATTTTATTGAAACAACGATACGACCCTGGATTATAATAATTCATCTAAAAAATTTTTTCTGTGAGATAACGGTGATTTCTTATTCCCCTGATTTTGAGCGACTAACCAAGCAATAGATTTTTGTGTTTGGCTTTTTTCTTTTTTCAATATTTTTATATTGGTTTTTCTAGTCGGCCTTTTCTTCTTTGGCTTTTGAATATGACACATGTGGTATACAAGTAGTTGATACATTGGATAGTAATTGTAATAGTATCTACACCTATTTGCTATACTATTATCAATTCCACCTAATTCTACCATACACTCATTGAATTGACCCACTTTGTAGAAAAACTCTTTTTTCACCACAAAAATACCACCCTCATGGTAACCAGGGACAGGAGTAATCAATGCCGTACTAGGGATATTTCCACCCTCAACAATTATGTTCCGTTGAATTCTTGTAGTTCTGATTAATCGGTTCCAGCCAAAAGCCCACATGTGGTTGCAGCTTACCATCCACTCTAAGAGATTAGACCAACAAGTTTCTCTCGCAAACATATCACAGTCGCATATTGCCACATAGTCATTTGTTGCAGCCTTAACTCCAACATTAACACACCAGCTTTTGTTGAATACCGGGTACTCTATTGGTATCTTGACAACATTGTCAAGTTTTTTCATGAAATAGAATTTTCCATTCAACGCCTGCTCTACTACAATTACTTCTACACCCCGATAGAAGTGCTTGATTGCAAGTTTGAGGACTTCTATCCTTTCTTGAACGCTTTCCATCACTAATGCGCTTACCGGTATTACTATTGATAGTTTTGTTTTACATAACAACATCTGGCTTCCGCTTTTCCAAAGGTAAGGTTTCTTCTATCATTTATACTACTCCTTCACAATAAGTTATAGTTCTGCTAATTATATCATCCATTTGAGCATTTCTGCGTACAATATCCACTATCTTACTATAGGAAGGATCTGATAATGCCCTGAGAAATGCGTTAACATGTCTTCTGTCCAAGAAACCAGACATTTTTGCCTTGTCCTCATACCGTACTTTCATACTTGGCTTGAAGTCTCCAAAGTGAAGAAAGCGTAGTGATCTTGGATACGGTATTTTTGGTGCTACTGGTAGACCGGCTTCTTTGATCATCCTTGCCAGAATACACTCGTCAGATTCACGAAATTGACCATATATGTCGTTTTTTGAATCTTTCCCCCTATGTAGTATTTCATCCCACTTCTTCCGGATCTCTACTGTCTTCTTCCACCAACCTGGATACAGCATAACAAAACCACCAGTAACACGCTCAAAATCACCTTTCCAAGCTGGACATATATTTGGTCTATGTGGTTTGTGTAACGGGCCATGGTGACCAGAAAAAAACTCACACACCTTAATGTCTTTGTGGAATTGGAAAATATCTATGGATACGGCAGAAAAGAAGAAATCAATGTCCGTAATCAAAACTTCATCATATCCCTGTATTGTCTCGGTGGTAAATCTAAGGGCATTTGTTGTGCCTATCAAAAAAGGATAGTCAGTTTTGTAATTTGCTACTATTTGATACCTACCATTGACAATTTTGAGAGCATCAAGCACATTATCATGTAACTCGCCTCTAACGTATATAATAATATCGACACCTTGAAACGTTTTGAGAGCCGACCAAATAAATATCGGTATGTAATTCTGATAATAATCTGCAGTACATACTGTTGTTATTACTCTTTTCATGCTCTTGAATCCTCACCTCTATACCATTCCAAAGTATCAGGATTACGCTTTCTAAGCGCCTTCTTAACACTGAATCCCATTTTCAGGAAAAGATTTCTACCACACGGTTCACTGCCCAACCACCCAGTTATTATATATGGGAAAGATTTTTGCAGATCACCTACGAGCTGTTGAGCGTATCCTTTCCCACGGTAACTCCTATCTATATATATATGTAATACCTCTACATGGGATACTTTTCCAGATTTTTCTACGTGCACCAAAATTAACAAACTGCCAATATATTTCTTGCTATTTGATATTCTGTACACTACCGGTTGAGATTCGCATGATATTATATCTATATTCAGTTTTTCTTCTGTCATTGCAATAGCTCCCTCGCATCACCTTTGCCGTAGAAGAGATGGCTTCTAACTTTGTCCATGTGGCTTTTTGAGAATTTTTTTGGTGCATCTGTTATTTTTGCGGTTATTTTTTCAGACTTTCCGTGTATCTTGCAGGACCCTCTTACCATCACCGTTTTCCCGCTTTCGGTAGTTTCGTACCAATTGCAGGTACATTCCCAACCACCATTAGTTTTGTCTTTTTCCTTTCCGAATACTTTTTCCCAGTTGCTGTCACGTTCTTCTCTTGGCACTTCGGACGGAACCCATACACAATTATGAGACGGCGGCATTCCATTTTTTTTTCGCATTACTGAATTACTTCTCGAATTATAGCACAAATCCCCACGAGGGCACATAGATATTCTCCTTATATTTCAACGTTACGGTGTCTTGCACCTTACTTTCTTTCTTTGATTATACAGTCACCAATCATTTTTGCTTTTGGCCGAAAGTTGTCCGTATCTGACATAATAGTACACCTGCTACATTTTTCGCAATGCTTCGTATATATATATTTTCGCTTCATTACATTCTCAAACCAGTATCCATGATAACATTCGGCGCAAGACAAATCTTTTGTCATACCCATGTCCTCCTACTGCCAATTTCAGAAGCCTTATTATAACTTCTTTGTACAATGTCAGCGTTGTTATAGTCATTGAATTGTGGCTTCATAATCCTCACCCATTGGTCAGTACGTCTCAACTCACTGTCTACCAAACATAATGCCCTGCAAAATCCGTCATCAATGGCGTCTGGTCTACCACCTGTTGTTTTTCCCCTATCTACTATAGTCCATGACATTAACTGTAGAATAAGACTACTGACCTTGGCTTCCACAAATACCATATCCATATCCATAAGTTGCCCAACCTCTACTATACTGGCGTATTCGTCATAATTAATGGCCTTTTTGATTTTGGTATATATTTTTTTCTTTGACAATTCTGCTTTGTACTGCAATGCAATATTTTTCGAATATCCCTTATCCTCCCACATCAAGGAGTTACAAACAATAGCATCACTTCTCACCTTTTGTAATCGCATTTTTTCTATCAGTTTTTCCAGAACTACCCCAGGTGTAGGGGAATCGCAAGTGAAAGCATCGTATACTATAAGGTATCCCTTGTATGCATCCCAAAGACATAGTACTACCCATACAGATAGATCTTCTTTTTGCCATACACCAGCGTAGTGTAGGGTTCCGTCTGTATATGCCTGTGTCTTTTCCCACTTGATATCCAGCGGTCTTATGTGTCTTCCCTGAAATTGGGGCCATACTCGCTTACTGTAGGGGTTATGGGCTTCGTATGCTACTACTATAGCATCTACAATGTCATCATGGAGGGACGATTTTCCGGAAAAAGAACGTATCTGATCTATTGCCCGGCCATTCCATGATGCACTGCGCATGTAAAAGTTGCCACTCGCAATCGGAGCCTCAAGGACACTTGCTTTTGTAACCTTATCCCCTGGTAATTGCGATTTGAGTACGGTTCTTATACCATACAATATTTTCTTAATTTCTTCATAAGCGTCTTTCCCCTGCCCATATCCTTCGATAGCTACCTGGACACCTGGGCCATCACCAATTGTTGTACTGGTAATTATTTTGTTCCTGGCTGGTGCAGCCCATCTGCCTTCGATTATATCATCAACGTATATTTCAGGAATTTGCTGACCGTCTCCAAGCATTACCCATCTTACTCCAACTTTCGCACCCACGGTATAATCTGGATTATCACTTATTCTTTCTTTTTCAGTTGAAGCCAAATCCCAACCCCTACACCATCTTATGTCCTCCGGTGGGTTTTTGTACTTTTTGATTTTGTCTACCTCGAAGATGTTTCCACCACGGGCAACTGGTTCGCACTGAAGTAGACCGGCTGAAGCGTATGGCCCTAAAATTGCTCTTTGGGACTTATACCACTCTATACTGAAACGCTCTGGGAATAGTATCCCTCCCTTATATTTCTCAGAAAATGCAGGGAATTTTATTTCTGTGAAATTTGGAAATTCTGGTATATCCTTTTGTTTTGTTTCGATTCTGCCGAAAATATCGTCTACATTCCAAGGTGTAGCCGGAATTACAAAAATACAAACCGGAGCACGCCTTGTCATAACATCATTTGCGATTGAATCCCATGCCGTATCTCTAACTACTGGACTTTCCGCTTCAGCACGGCCCTTACAAAAATCGTCAACTACGATAAGGTTTCCTCCTTTTCCAGTAACAGAACCACCGATCCCCATCCAACTTGTGCAACCAAGGCGGTCTTGAATCCCCCAGGTGTCAGCGCCCTTATTTTTTGGGTCTAGATATACACCTGGGTATACTATCTGATATTTAGGATCACACATTATCCTATCTCTGGCAAAACGGCTGAAGGTACGTACTAGAGGATATGCATAAGCTGTCACAATTACATCTTCGTCAGGAAATTTGCCGATAAAGTTGGCTGGAAGGTATCTACTTGAAATGTCGGACTTGCCATGGCGAAATGGGATCTTGATAAGTAGGAATGAAGAAATGCCTTTTTTGTACTTTTCAATGGCTTCGTCAAGAATCTCGCAAGTTGCCTCTGTGTGCTGACCAACGATGAAAGGGTCAGTCCGTTGCCACAAAAACCGGATGAAGTCTATGTGGTGTCTACGGGCTAGTTCCGCCTCAAAATATACCGGCGATACTACTTCATACATACTAATGGCCCTATCCTAACACCATCCACGTAAGATTTTTTGAACCACTTGTTGTATTCTACATCAGTCATTACAGGTAATTCATCCTCATACATTTGTTCCATCACCAATTTTCCATGAAAACATTCCTCAAAATCAAAATTATCATTACATTCCACGCACGAACACATTACGCCTGGTTCCTTTTGATGTATGCAGTAATCGCAAATTTGGTCTGATTTCATTTCATTCCTCCAACATCCAAAAAAACAACTATACTATCAGCATTAAACTCTTCTATATTTTGTATCATATATGGTAATGTAATTTCTTTTGGGTATCTATACTCTGATTTGGCCTTTTCAGAACAACCTATTGCTTCCAAAGAAACTGTTCCAATCCGTTTTTTGACTCTCAGACTAGTTAAATTTGCTTTCAAAAATCCATTTTCCGGGTCAACATCCAAATATTTGTGCAAAGAATCGTAATTAATGTCTCGCTTTGGTATTCTTGTTATGCATTTTCTTGTCGGGGCAAGGCATATATATACCGTTATCTCAATATATTTTGCAGAGGTGTATACTTCATCTACCGGATTACAACGGCAAAAACTCAAAATAGCAGCAAATATGTATATTGCAATTATAGTAAGGAACAACTGTATCACATTTCCGTATTCTTTCCGCTTCATATTACTACCTCTATTTTGTTCGCACTTTTGGCTTGCACTTTTTCGGAAAGTGGGTATTTCTCCGGGGATTTGTTCGCACTTTTTTATTTTTTTTGAAAATTTCATCCCAATTCCTGCGTAGTTTTTTGTAGTTTGTTTGCATTTTTGCGGTTGATAGTGCCATTATTTCTTTTCCTCGCTTTTTTGAGCCAGTTTTGATAACTCCAGGTACTGCCTCAACTGTCCGTCAGATAGCTTTGACAGGTCAACTTGACGTGTAACTTCTATTGTTCCGCTATGATCTACGCTATCAGTGATCATGTGACTGTATTTCATTAGTAATTCAAGCGATTTTTCGTTTGGCCTGAGTTTCAGGTCTATTTCAGTTGATACCGGCTCCCTGATACTTTCGATGTCATCTACATCCTCCCCAGTCACCATTGAAATCTGTTTTATCTTCATTGATTGTATTGCGGCACCTTTTTCTCCGATTTCGTCCATCGACCTGAAGCGAATTAAGCGTGTTTTTGGGTTGATTTCGATGTAGTCATCTATTTGCTGGAAGGATTGAATTGAGAGTTGATTGAGTATTCTATCACGGCTTATTTTGGCTTTGATAAATCCATCTTTGACCAAAGTACCTATATATTCTTTGATCTTAGCCTTCCTTATCAGCCTATTTGCAAGGACTCCGGCCGTATTGTGGTTTTTGCATTTGTAAACGTCAAAGTATGCTCTCGTAGCATTGAAATTATATTTGACATATAGATTGCAAAAGCTTATTTCGGTATCTGAAAGTTTCTTTTTTTTGTCTATAGCCTTTACCGCCACGGGGTCCCTCTTTCTATGTCTTCTTTTGTCATTTCGCATAGAATATCCATAAGTACTATTCCTTATTATAAGACATGTGGGCTATATAAGTAAGCTTTTGCGTGTTGATAGCCCACAAGTCCTGCTCTCACCTGGAGGTGTATTTTTTCAGTTTTGTCCATTCTATATTTCTTCTGCTATTTTCACTCCAAAAAAAAAGAGACTCTCACTTACGCTGCAACCACAAACATTTCCACACATTCTTGGTATCAATCCTAATCATCACTGCAAGAGTCCCTTTTGATCATATTATATTATTTGTTGCTAGAAAAAATATTACCAATCCCAATATCCCTACTACTATCCCAACTGCTAATCCTATCCAAAACATACTATTTTTCCTCTTTTTCTACATTAGCACACATTTCATCAGTTTTCGCCTGAGATCCAAAAGCATCTAATTGTATTGCATCACTCATATTTTTCCCGTCACTTATAGGCATACCGCCAACAAGAGCAGGGGACTTATACCACTCTATATCGAAACGCTCTGGGAATAGTACCCCTTCCTTATATTTCTCAGAAAATGCAGGGAATTTTATCAATTCCGAAAGACTCATTTCATACCTCCAGGTTAATTTTGTCTACGACTTGTTTTTTGTACCGGGTATATACTCCATCCCGTTTGGCCTGTGCTATAATGGCAGCGGTAAGCCATGCCGTTTTGCTTCCCATAGCCTTACTTCTTCTACAAACCTCCACCATGTCCCACATCCACTCCGGGAAATCTATCCCGTGCTTCCTGCTATGTAATGGGTGTATCCCGTTTGCCAATTATTCCTCAAGTCTATTTTTTGTTAATTATTTCTATTACTATTAATATAATCTTTTCTGGAAGAAATGCAAGAAATATATTTATTTTTATTTTTTTTCAGAAAAGTGTTGACAAGATTGTTTTTTTGGAGTATACTATTGAGTAGAGGTTAACAAAAAGTTAACTTTGACAAACTTAAACAAAGGGGTGTAAAATGAATAAAACGTACACGTCAGTTGCAAAAATAACTCTGAACCAAAAATACAATGATCTAGAATTTGATTCGGATGAAAACCAAGCTGAGTTTATTATTGCAAATGGAAAAATTGTGATGATATTTTTCGATGAAGGTATCGAAGATTTCAGAGAGACACAAAAAAAAGCTGAAATATTTTTCCTGAATGAAGAATTTGTAGTTGTAAGAAAAAGCACACTCAATGCTCTCGCAAAAGACTTCGTACAAAAAA
>DATKUO010000111.1:0-45099 GCA_035530515.1 Bacteroidales bacterium | reverse complement strand
TAATTTATCAATAGCAAATACAACTTTATTATGAAACGACATTTCTCTTTCGGGAGCATAACTTAATAAACCACTTTCAATAATTGTCTGTTTTAGACTCCTTAATTCAGCTTCAATTGCATTGGTATCGTCTTCCTTCTCTAATTCGGCTATCTCTGATTCAAGTTGTCTGATTTTATCATATTTAGATTGACTATTAGTTCTAAAATGAATTGAATAAAAGTTAATCAATTCGTCTTTCTTCTTTTCACGTTCTGTTTTCATAGCTATTTATCTTTTATTTAGTTATCACTGAAATGTCCTAAGTCTGTAACCTCTTCATCACTCATAGGTTTTCCACATCCTTCACATTGCACAATACCAAATCTTGTAATTGTAGTTTCATGGTGACATTGTTGAACAAATTCTTTATAAAGGCTTTCTATGAGATCAATTTCACTCCATGTAAATATTGCCTTACTCGTTAGAAATTCTCTGAATGTTTCTTTCATCTTACTTATCTTTTAAAATTCATGTATTTTGTTCACTAAAATCAATAAAATTACTTTCATAACCTATAATAGTCTCTTTTTTATAATACAACATTTTGGTATTGTTATTGTACCATTAAATTGCTGATTGTATCCATTAGTATTTTGCCCTAATGACATTGCTAATCGTATCATTGTTTTATTCTCGTAAATCAAATAACCGATTGTCGTTATAATCATAGGATAAACGTTTTTTCTTTCTTTATAAAATGTCCATCCATCATCTGACTGTGAATCATGCCATTTAATTTTATAAATATCTTTTTTCATTATTTTCTTTAATATTTATTAATACAATGTTTCCGATCAATAACAGAAATATATCTTAACTTTTTGTCTTCTGGTTTAGCGTAATATTGTCTTACGTATGAAACCCAATTATGTCCACAAATAGCACAAGTATGATTTATTGTTAAAATCCAATAATATTTCCCTTTCATCTCTTTATCTTTATAATTCATAACCTCCAAACTCTTTCAAATAATGCTTAATGCTTGTGCCATTAACATCTTTCTTATTGACCGCTCCCATAGTAAGAAGGAACTTCTTTACACTTCCTGTTCCGCCCAGATGACTTGCCGCTAACAATCCTGATTTAGTTATCTCAACCCCTTTTATCGTTTGTCCGACATAAAAGAAATAGTCTTTTAACGCTATTTCGTTCGATTTAAGCAAAGCAAGTAATATTTGATACTGTAACTCTTCCGGGAAGAGATCGGGGTTCTGACGAAAGGACTGAGGCGTTATATAGCCATATCCAAAGTGCCTTAATGTTCCGGGTGCTATTTGCCAGGTACCCATGCATCCGATCTGATTAATTGCCTTCCACTGATTATTAGATTCTTTTAAACCTAAATGATCTGTGAATAGTTCCATCTGTTCATAGTGACAGACCTGTCGTACTCTCTCAATGTAAAAGCACTCTGTATTAGGTGCTGATACGTTGAGGCTGAATAATAGGATTATAATTGTTATTGCCATTTTTTTCACTTCTCCGATTTTGATTAATACTAAAACTTTCTATTGCTTTAAATATTTCATAAGCGACTTGGGGGACTATTGCGTTTCCATAGGCCTTTATTGATTCTTTTCTCCATTTTGAAAAGGTAATTCCGTCCAGTTTTTTGGATAACCCATTGTCTCTGCATAGCATCCCGGTACTTCGCTTTCCTTTATTCCATTGTGAAGCAAGAGTTCCTGTAAACTTAATTGGTGTCTCTTTAAATATTCTGTCGATTTGTCTAAGTTTACAATTGCTCTTTTGTAATCGCCTGTCATTGGTGTAGGCAATAAAGAAACACCTATCCCTTTTATGATCAGCATTGACGGATAAAGCTGGCAATATAATCGGGAATACTTCGTACCCCTGAGCTTCCAAATCAGTTTGCACTTCGTGGAATACCAACCCCCCTGACCAATTAATAATGCCAGGAACGTTTTCCCCCACAACCCAACTCGGTTGAATCTCTCTAATTGTTCTAAGCATTTCCGGCCAGAGGTGTCTCTCATCTTCTTTGCCTTTTCGCCTTCCTGCCGTTGAGTAAGGTTGACAAGGAAATCCTCCTGTAATAATGTCGATTGTTCCTCTCCAAATAGTGAAGTCAGTTTTTGTAATGTCTCCATAACTTATTGCATTAGGCCAGTAATATTTTAATATCTTTTGTCCAAATTCATTCCACTCACAATGAAACACATTCTCCCATCCCATCCATTGAGCTGCCAAATCGAATCCGCCAATTCCGCTAAATAAACTTGCGTGTTTCATTTCACAAAGTTAAACTATTTTTACAATTCAGTTTTTACACTCAAATCTCTTAACGTCCTTCACACGCTCACAGTAGAACTTGACCCAAAAGCGATTACTTAACACAACGGTTTTTTCTTTGTTCTTGTACTGAAGATTAGCCAGCTGTTCTAACTGGTTCCAGAGATATTGATAGTTCTCAGGCGTAACGGCACGTTTTGTTATCTCATCCTGAATATAATCATACTTCAGTTTGTAGAAGCGTTCATTGCCTCGTTTGATGCGCTTGCAATCTTTCCGCCATTGGTAAATAAAATAAATTGCTGCTCCGATAAACCAAAGGAGAGCAGTAAATAATACGAATGATGCTAAATAGATAATTGTTTTCATAGGTTTTTATTTTAAGTTTAGAAACTGTGTTCTCGATAACCCGAATAAGCTCTTATTGTAACTGCCTCCCCTTTGCGCATATAAGGATTTGGAGGGAAGAAACGATAATTGACGAAATAAACAAATCGGCGAATAGGTTTATCAGCATAATAGTCATTTTCTGCCCAAGCTGAATCAATGTACCAAGGCTGATTTATTAACTGCGATACTGGAATGCCAATATGCTTTTCATAGTTTAAAATGTCTGTCCTTATGTTATTGATCTCATCCCGATAATCAGAATAAAGTTTTATTTGATTTTTAACTGTCTTATCAGCATGAATAATTGTCGCATGATCTTTGGTTTTGCCATTTCTCCCTGCAAACATTCTCCCAATGTCAACAAGTATCATTTGTCTATTAAATTCCTTAATAAAAAACATTGATACCTGCCGGGCCTTAACGATTTCCTTTTTCCTGCTGGCTGTATTTTGTACTGCCAGAATGTCAACATCGTAATATTCACATACGATCTTAATAATGTCCTGCTCTGTTATTCTCATAGCTTAATATAGTTTAAATTCCTTGTACTTCTCATAAAAAGCGATTCGCCCTATTTCAGACAATTCTTCCATATATTCATTAACTTCATCATACTGATCTTCGTTACCATAAAGATCATCAGAATATCTAATCATATCACCGAAATATCCCTTTACAAACATTTTACTTGCAATCCAAATTAAATCTGACTTTTCTAATTTTTTCATTTCCTTTTCATATTTTTAAGTTTGTAAATCAACTCTCTGATTATCGCTCTCTCAAGTTTGCGCTTCAGCTTGATTAGCTTACTTGTTTTCATAATTCCTTATTTGCTAATTCCAGTAATATATCAGTATGACATTTTTCAGATAATTTACACCAACAAGATAAATTTGCACCTTTTAACTTATGTATATTTGTAGATATCCAATAAAAGTATTTAAATACTTCTGATCCAAATAAATTATCATATTTATGACAATAAGCGTAACCCATTGCATTATTTAAAATACACTCTTTATACATTTCAACAGATTTCTCTTGTGTTATCTCTTTTGTAACCTTAAATGGATTGCCCCATTTCGAAGGTCTCCCAACATATATTGTATTTTCCGGCATCTTCCAGCCTTTTGTCCGTTTTCTCTGTATTCTTTTTGGAATAACTGGCTTACTTGTTTTCATACGTAACCTCTTTTGCAAGCCTCCAAGCATGTTTAACAAAACTGTAATATGTTGGATGCATTTTATTCTTTTTATACTTCAATTGCAATAAAATAAAAAATATTTTAATTGTTTTCATAGCTTAACTCCTCTCCGGTTAATGCAAAATAAAGGTTTTGTAATTGGTGAACGTATTTAATTTCACAAGAAATAAAATCAAATCTATTATTATCTCTTTCATCTGCTGCATCTGTATATGAATGATAAAACCCCCAATCCTCTCTAAATCCAGCATATGCAAAGGAATATTTATAATCACTAATCCACATGCTAAAATAATTACCATGATGTTTAGATGGTTTTTTCTTTTCTTTCTTAAACCCAGACTTCAATAGCCATTTTTCGGTGAGGGGAATAGGTTCTAATATTAAATCTTTCCCTGATTCAAAATAATGTATAGTTATTGCCTCTATTTGATACTCTCCATTTTCTTCAGGAAATGGAGATTTAACTATCTTACACCAATTTCCAATTCTTAATTCTGTTGCTTTCATAGCTTCCTGTAATAACTGTCAATTATACTCAAACATTCAAAATTAATCTCGCCACGCTCTCTTAATAGCCGCATCTTACGTATTGCCGAATCTTCAAACATCGAAGGACGACCTGTCAACCTCCGGGCTTTAACTGCCAAATGCGAGCCGTAAAACTTCTTTGGTAGCTCGTTGTAAGCAATCCGAACAGCATCTATAACTGTCATCGTGCCTCGCTTTCTGAAATATCTCTGCTGTAATGGTGTCATAATTCTATTTTAATATGGTGCATCTTGTATTGGTGCTTTCTCTAATTCTGTATCTTTTATAACTGTCAAAGATTCGTTATGATATAACGGCAAAGTAACGCAAGCCCCGTTCCTGTTTTTAGCAATATCCAAGATCATTAATCCATCCGAGCTAACGTCATCCCCATTTATGTTTGCTGTTCTCATCTTGTAATATGCTGGCCGGTGAATAAATGCAACTATGTCAGCATCCTGCTCAATAGACCCCGATTCTCGCAAATCAGATAAAAATGGCTTTCTGTCGGCTCGCTTCTCAACATCCCTATTTAACTGAGAAAGGGCAATAACAGGAATATTAAAATCTTTTGCAATAGCTTTTAGCCCTTGTGATATTTTAGATATTTCCTGTTCCCGGTTCCCGGCTTCCGATTTCATTAACTGAAGATAGTCAATAACAATAATCTTAATCCCGTATTTAACTATCATCTTCTTAACTTTCGATCTTAACTCAAGTAGTTTCAAAGCCGGGGTGTCATCAATATATATTGGCAGGTTAGCTATTTGATTTGATTGAATACCCAATTCCACTAAATCAACTTTACCTATTCTTAACTCCATATTAGTTCGTCCTGATACTGACGAAAGGTACCGGCCTGTTAATTGTCTTTCTGACATTTCCAGTGAGAATAAGCCAACTGGATAATTAAGTTCTGCTGCCCCTCTTGTTAGTGCAAGTGCAAAGGCTGTCTTGCCCATTGAGGGCCGGCCGGCAATAATTATTAAATCCTGTTCCTGCCACCCTCCGGTAATTCTGTCTATATTCGTAAATCCGGAAGCAACCCCGGAAAGTTTCTTTTCTCTGTTTATTATCTTTTCAATCTCGATAAGATATTCATCAATACATTTATCAATTCTTTTTGGCTCCTTGTTTTGCGTAAAGTTTGATATTTTTAAAATAGTCGATTCAGCATATTCCACCACGTCAGAAAGATCCTCAATGTATGCTATGTTAGCAAGCTCATATCCTGATCTTATGTATTCCCTTAATATATATTTTTCCCGGACAATAAAAACATGATTCATTAAATAAGCATCGGAGACAACCTTCATAGTTCTTTTTGTCACCCCGATAATTCCCCCGAAATTATCTAATTGCCCTTTTACTCGTAAATAGTCACAAACAGAAACAAGGTCAGACGAACCGCTTTTTTTGGCAACCTCATAAATTGCTGTATATAATTGCTTATTAGATTCGATGTAAAACATATCCGGTGTTAATATTGATATTATCTCATTAACCGAATCGGGATTAATCAAACAGGTTCCTATTATTGCCTGTTCCGCCTCAAGTGCTTGTGGTAATTGTTTGTCGTTCATTTTACATTACTTAAATCAAAACCTTTCTTTCCCCATTCAGATACTACTTTTGTATTATCTATTTTATTTTCAGTTTTAAACCAAACCGACCTCATTTTCTGCTTCCAATTTAAAACAGGATTACCAAATGAATCGAACCAGTTAGCATCGTTATAATAATGCCATTTGTCTTCACCTACTTCTGGCTTGTAACCATTATCTTCAAAGTACTTTTTAACCTCTTCGATTTTTGGAATTTTAAACGGACTTCTTCTCCTTCTTTTAATTACATCTTCATTTCTATTTTCATTTTCCATATGGTCGCTCATATGACCTCCCTTATGACCTTCTTTTTTAGTATATTGATTTACACCTGTAAGATTATTAAATCGTGACTGTACAAAGGCTTTCCGCTTATTAATTTCAATTTCCAACCTTTCATTATAATACAATCCTTTGTCATCTATTTTAAATTTGTCCTGTATCTTGACCCAAATTTGACCTACAACTTGACCTATCACTTGACCACTCATATGACCTCTGTTAAATTGTGTCATTAAAAGTTCAATATACGCTCCCTTTTCTTCAAATGTCATTCCCATAGTTCCACCGATATAATCGTTCGGATAAAATAAGAAAGCTGGATCTTTAGACATGATATTTCTCTTTCAGTAGTGATGTTAACGATTCAAGCATTTGTAAACATTCTTCTGAGCTTGCTAATTGTAACATATTCACAATATCAATAGTAAAATATAATTGATCATTATTCATAAATCCAAGCCTTTCGTGTATTAATTGCAACCGCTGATGTCTTTTTTTATGGCAGGACTCACAAAGGGTTATTAAAAATAAATGATGGTAATCCCATGCGGTTCTATTTGCAATGTATAGTTTATGATGAACGTTAAGGCTTGTGTCTTTACCTCCGCATTCCTGACAAGTGTAATTATCCCTTTGCATTATCTGATCTCGTTTCTCCTTCCATTGTGGAGTTTTTAATTGATCGAGATAACTTAGTTTTGGAACGTTATTAGATGAATGTATTTCCGGAATATCCTGATTTATTATATCCTTAATACTGAACGTTTCTTTTTTCCTTTTCATAACTCACGCTGTTATTAGATGAGGCGTCCGCCTGGTGTCGTGATAACTAACCGGAGAGGAAAGTTCACCAGGAGGGCCTCAATATTTTGATACTATGTATTTACTTTTTTTCATTCCAGTTAATTATCACACTTCAAAGATATGCAATTAATTTAACATACAAATAAAATTTCAGTTATTTTATACTTAAATTAGTTTTTCTTTTCAATCCATAAGAAGCCCTCAATTTTTCTATTCTCCATGTCTTACGCATTGATTCAGCTGCTTTAGTTCTGTTCTGATTACGAAGCATATTTTCGCTTCTGCTTATCATTTCCAAATTCTGAATACCAGGATTAAGCTGATTACCATCACTGAAAATAACTATCATTCCTTTTGGAATATCACCATATTGTTGCATCCAAATTACCCGGTGTAATGCCTCCCATTTGTTCGGTTCTGATATTTTCACTTCATAGTACCCATCTTTAGTAATTCTCTTACTGCCTACCGATTTATGATTCTTAGGGATATTCCCCTTCTGAAATTTAGTCGAACTGCAATGGTTATGATTCTTTCCCTTATTGAATGGTTTATGGCCGGTACCAAATCTCTTTGCATCCATTATCTGTTCTGACTTTTTAAGTTTATGAATGCGCTTTAATCTTAATATTGTCGATTCTGCAACATTGAATTGTTTGGCAAGCTCATAATTGAACTTATCAGGATATAACTTTTTTATTTCTTCAATCTCAAAAGTCATCAAATATTTTCTTTCACCGTTTTTTTTAAAAGATAACTTCTTTGAGTTGTTACTTTTTGGAGGGGAAGCAATATATAGTTCAAAGTTTTCCATCAAAATAAATTTAACTGCAATTTATGATTCTCAAAACGCTTGCATCCGGCATCGTAGTAGTCCTTATCCAGCTCACAACCCCAATAATCAAAGCCACCGTCCCAGCAGGCAATACGTGAACTCTGGCTGCCCATGTGAGAATCGAATATCTTGTCTCCGGGCTTTGCGTAGTTCTTGAGAAGCCATTTATAAAGTTGTACGGGCTTTTGTGAAATATGTATTCTATCATCTTGATTACTATTTATTTTAACTAATTTTGAATGTTCAATAAATGACGTCCATGCTAATTCAATTTGGCTCATCGAAGGAATATAAGTCATTTTGTCCCAACAAATCATACAACGTGTTGAATCTAAATATTTAATAAAATAATTACCACCCCATATAATTTGATTTTTTGATACTCTTATCAGTTCAGAAAAGTAATAATAATTAGGTGTTTCTTTATCCCATTCCGTTCCTCCCTTTCTTGCAAGTCGCCTTAGATTGTTTCCGCTTTTTGTTTCAATGGCATTTCTATTATCAAGACCCCCATTTATCCCATAAGGCGGGTCGACAATAGCCAGTTCAAAGAACTTATCCGGTATATCCTTCATGTATTCTTGACAATCAATATTATATGCCTCACTGATCATTTAACAAATTGTTTTCTGGTTCCTTAATTCCTTAACTTTTGCCTTGTATTTTTCAATCAGCTCAATAAGTTCGGAACGGCTCCACTTGTAACCAATATGCTTATATTCCTGAGCGCACTCTGCAAGATATTCAACATTCTCGCGCCCTATTCTTAACCATAAATTTCTGCCGTAATGTATTAAATGTGATTCATCAAAGCAGTTACACCCGGCGCATTCGCCATGTACGTTATCCTCGTTGAATCTTAACCCATCATATCCCTGGGTGGGGAAGTAGTGACCCGCTTGTAAAGGCTTCATTAAACCGCAGGAAATACACGGTCTTCCCTGATCTCTTAACCGGATGTACTCGTTAAAGATTTTTTGGCAGTCAGCTTTAAGCTTCGGTAGGCTTTTCGTTTTTCGTTTCATTTATGTAGTCTTTTAATATTTTTACTCGCCTTTCTAATTTAAACAAATAGAAGTCTATTGTAATAAAATCAGGTTTTGCACTTCTCGCTTCATCTCTGATATTTTTAATATATCCATCAATTTGTTTCCAAAATAGGTCAAAATCTTTATTATCATCCATTTCATAAGCTTATGAATAATGAAGCGATATCATCAAACGTCACTTCCCGGTGCTTTACCTCTTTCAGCTTTGCAACAATCATCTCGTTCCACAGGAGAATGATCTCATTTGCTTTTGATTCCCTTGTTGACTTTGATGAAGGGTAATAAGCAATATCATCTATTATCTCAATGATCTTTTTTTGTATGTCTTTCATTCTGTTTCGTTTATTTCAATTATTACATATCCAGTCCCATTACATTCTTCACATTCAACCTGAACAGGACACCCAAATTCAAAGCAATCTGTAATTTGTGGGTTTGCATAATGTGCATTACTGTGATCAGTATACCATCCATTACCACCACATACCTGACAAGTATCTGTAGCCATTAGTACAAATATTTAATTAATTGCTCATAAACAAAATCCCGGTTCTCGTTAACTTCATCAAGTTCGTTCTGGGTCAACTCTCTGTCGTTATAATCAGCACTGCAAATATACGCATCGCAGTAATCAGGATAATCATTATGATCAACCTGGTCAAATTCAATGTTACTGATCTTTGAAAAGTCTAATTTAGTTAAATTATCAACCTCGTCCCTGATCTGCCTTGTGGCTTCTCCAAGTTCAAACTCATCGTCATCAGCGGGATTGTGAAACTGGTAAATGTTGATTTTATCTTTCATCATAGCTTATTTATTATACCATTGTTTTCTCTGTGTATCTGTCGTTTTCTCAAGAAAGTTAATCACACAATCCAAATCAACTCCTGCGTAATCCTGCATATATTGCAACATAAATTCAGTTGATTTATCATTCTCATCACAGTAATCCCATGCAATAAATAGTTTTTCTTTTGTTTCTGCTTTCATGTCAGTTTAGATTTAAAATGTTCAATTAATACTTCCATCTTTGAATTATAGAAATCATTGAATATCTTGTAACCTTCCGGGGATTGCTCCCATGTGCGATACAAAACAGCTCTTAAACGTTGTGATGGAGTTTTATTAGTGTCATCATATTCAACCTTCAGAGAATCCAAATCATTAATTTCCTTTGTTGTGAATGGATCAGGAGCAAAAGCCAAATAACCTACTTTATTAAGTGAGTAATGAATATCAGCCATCTGTTGAGGCGAAAGTTCATTTGTCTCAAAACTTAATTTAAGGGTCCGATCTTTTAATGACCGGTACCCTTCAAGTTGTGCTGGTAATTGAAAAGTTTTCACAGCGTAATTGTTACCTTAGTTTTACTGGTTCTCGTCGGCTTAGTAAGAAAGTTACCATTTACAGGATCAACAGTACCCTCATAAGGGATTGACTTTAAAAAGGCTTCACGTTCTTTTAATTTCTTTTTTAATTCTGCAAGTTCCTTCTGCAGGTCATACCATTGCTCATCACCACATTCTTTAAAGTCATTCCTTACCCCTGTTTCTGCAATAGAAAACTCACAGCCTAAATGCTTAAAGGTTTTTTCTTTGTATTTCTCCGCTTCGGTTAAGAAGTGTTCATCAATGTCGTCATCAGTCAAAACGTCGTCAAGTGTTTTCTGAATAAGTTTCAAGTGTTTCAGTATTGAAAGAGGGTCCCGGTCATTTGCAAGAATCTCAGATTTTAACATTCTGGCAAATTGTGCTACCTCCAGTTTTTCAGAAGGTAGCACGCTGATTGTTGATAAAGCCGTCTGCATGTTTAAAATATAAATTGTGTTAACAATCCCAATGCAATAGGCATGGTCAAAATGAAGGGCAGATCAGAAAGATCGTCATTACTGTTATCATTCTCATCCCTTGTCTGATTTGGTTCCTGTAAACTTTTGAACTCATCGGATGATTTTATCTTATCCTTCATGTAATCGGAAAGACTTTCGAATACTTCCCAATCAAAGGTATCATAAGAAAGCACTCTCATAGGATTGATTTGTGGAGGGCATTCCTGACCTTTCATTAGTTTAGAAATAGATGTAACTTTAACATAGTTCTTTGAAGAATCAGTTATCCCCGGTTGGTGAATAACAGAAAGAATACAGGGTTGCCCCAGAAGCTTAGTTATATCAAATTTGCGGGCTTCTTCCTCTGTGTAGCCCTTGCCTCTCCATGACTCAAGATCGTGCCTTAAAGTGGCCTTTTCGTGCATTGACAGGGTATATGTCTTTGATACAACAAATGGCTCCGGGCCTTTGTCCTCATTGAATACTGCCAGTTCATCCGGAAGCTCCCACGTTATACTGACTTTGTGGGCTTTCTTTTTCTTACCTTCAAACTCGGTTTCAATAGTACCTATCTGAATCATTGAATAACAACGAGCCATGTAAGTACCTGGTTCAATTTGAATGAAATTTTCACCATCTTTTTTTTCTGCGTAAATTGCCATAATTTTATTATTTAAGGGTTTTTAGTTTCAGTGCGCACTTATCGCACACCTTTATATTTTTTGATCGTTTGTCACCTACCCGACAAATCGGGCAATAACTGTGAGGGTTAATCACGTTGATTATTCCCTCAAATAATGGATGTACGTTATTCATTGTTGATATAATTTTTGTTAACTATCATTTTTTGGATATACATAGAATCGAAGTTCTTACTCTTGAAATGCTTTTTATTCACATTGGCTAAATACTTTGAAGAATACACTCCAAGTACTTCGGTATCTTCATACCACCATGAACCAGTTAAAACATATACTGTTATCATTATTCTGATATTAATTGTGTAATTGAAATCCCCAATGTTGTTGCGATAATCCAGACCAGTTGCAGGTCGGGGTGCGAACTTTTACCGGCGTTCATGCGAGCCAGTATGTTGACTTTCGTCTTGGGCCCTGACGAGTAAGAACACATGGTAAGCCCTGCCAGTCTTTTATAAGTCATCTTCTTCGCTGGGTTATCTCTTATCTCTTCCCAGTGACGTTTATTGTACTCTTTAATCTCTCTTGTTAAGTGTATTTTCATTGCTTCCTCCTGCTAAGATAATTATCAACAATATCTTCTATTTCCTCAACACCATAAGTTAATTCAATCTGCTCATCTTTTAATAATTCAATTAACTCTTCTCTTATCGCCTGTAAACGATATGCCTCAAGTTCTTGCAATGCTTTGTCCCAATGACCAAAAGAAATATAGTCATGGATTCTTTCAAGTGCTTCTTCTTTCGTTTTCATCAAAACACTCCTTTCGCATTTCTTTCTAATCGCCTCTTGATCTGCCGTACCTGTTTTACAGTATAACCTTTCCTGTAAAACGTGTTCTCATATGCGCTATCCCACTCATTTAGTTCTGCCTGAGCGGCTTCTATTAAACGACTCTCAGCTTTGATGCGAGAATCATTAATGGTTTTTTCTTCTTTTGTCATTATATTACATTATTATTGTTATGATCATTTAATAAATGGCATCTTAAATCATCGGCAGTTCCGGTATATCCACAATAAGGACACCATGAATCATAATTTTCATTTTTCTTGCTTGCCCTATAATAATCAAGAGGTTCGTTATAATCATCTTCCGGATAAGGAGTGACTAATGCAATCCATAATTTCTTTAGAAAATCTTTCATCCCTTTAATTTTTATAACGAATAAAATAATTTATAAGCATCAATGTTAAAATCAATTAACTCATATACATTTATATTTAATAAATCAATTTGCAGAGGAGTTAATAATATCGTATTATTATTCATAGCCAATCGAATACTACCCTCTTTAGTTTGGTAAATATTGAATAACCCTTTTACATAACCGCCTTGAATTCTGTATGTGTAGAAATTTTCTTTTGTCATCTCTTTGGTTTTTAATTATGAAGTAAAGATATAATATATTTATATACAAAACAAATATTTATATAATTATTTTATAGCATGTATGCAAAAAGAGGTATTTATACTTATAAAGGTGGTATTTATACTTAGTGTTCATATAAGTATTTATACTTACTTCAATATGGGTATTTAATTCTTTTAAAAGTGGTATTTTAAATAAGCCCTAATAAAGTGGTATTGTTTAATTTTACTGAATAACTTCAGATTGTCAATGCTGAATATCAAATGATAAACTTACAGAAAGATAATGTTTGGATCAGGTGACAATTTTTTTCGAAACTTTTTCTTATATCTTCTTTTTCTTTTCTTTCTTTTTGTCCTTTTTCTTTCTTTTCTTTTTCTAAAGTGGCCTACTATTTACCACTTAAACTAAATAAAAAAAGGAGGCACTAAGTACCTCCCCGAAGCAGAACCCTATAACTGCCTCTGCCCGCGAGTTAAAAGTTATACGTCAGAGCTGTGAGAAACAAAACTTTCTTTAGTTTCCCGTCCCGTGCAATACCCGCATTAAGATACTTCAAAGCGTTAAATGTAATAGCTGGCGTGAATGTTGCCTTTGCCCCGTCTGTTCCAAAATTGGAGAATACAATAGCATTTATTGACCAGTCACCTATCAATTCTTCACCGTATAATGTGAAGTGTTGATAACGAACTCCAATACCTACCTCATCAAATGAAGTCTGCGAAAGTTGTTTTAGATCCTGATCATAATAAAATGCAAGTGCTTTCAGACCAAATGTTGGCCTGAGTGCGAAGGTTCCCTTTGCTGCATTTTCAACGGTGATGTAACTCCCATTGATGTTAAGCGTTCTGTCCAATGATTTGACCGGTGGTGTGTACCCCGGAGTAAGGAATCCTTTTAAGAGTTCCTGCGAAAATCCCGTTACCGTAAAAGCCAACAGGAATAATAAAATAATTGATTTCTTCATAATAGCGTTTTTTAATTAAATATTTCAAGATTATAAATACCCGTAACTTCCTCTGTTCCCTGACAGACCTGTGCAGTTAAATAAGCAACACCGCCAATTTTCCCCGGTGGGTCATAATACGGACGTGCAGGATAATACGGAATAGGTTTGTACCATTGTATAATGGCATTGGTTTCCAAAGTATATGACTTCCACTCTTTCGGGAGCAATTTGTCTAATACTTTAATTAGTTCATCAAATTTGACATTCTCATCAACTCTGATAATCTTTGCTTTCGTGTCAATTTGTAATCTCATAGTGTTTTTAAGTGATTAAATAATTATATAAGGGTTTATATTCCCAATTAATAAAAGTGCCTTAAACCGTCTGTAAATAGCCTTAATTTAAAACTATCCCGCCTGTCTGATCTTTGTAACCTTTGTCGGGCCGTTAAATACAGTTGCCCCGAAATAAGTAAGTGCGATTGATAGTGTTAACAATAATAATTTCTTTACATCAATCACCCCATTAAGAATGATCATTGCCGCACCGTTAAGGATCCCGTTACCGATTGCAATTAATAACCCGGAAAATACATTTTTCCAGTTCCAGGTACCGGATGCAGTAATGGAAGTCAGGGCCGGGAGAAAAGCGTTCTTACCTACATAGATAAGCGTTGCACTGATTAAACTTATAATCAATAATGCTGTATCAAGCGGAGTTGTGCTGAATGCTGTTACAACGACAGCCATTAAGGCCATCAGAAGGTTTTTAAAAAATTGTCCGTTCATTGTTTTTATTTATTTGGTTTTGAAACTCATAGTTTAAATACGAATACTAATACACTTACTATGATGAGCTGAAGGAATAACCATACACCAAGTCCGATATAAACAAGTTTCTGTAATGATTCAACCCTTTGTTCAATCAATTTAAGACTTGGCTCTGTTATAAATGTTAAAGCCTGTTTATCTAATTGTGCCCTAATCTCATTCATTGATTCATGTTTCAACGTGTTAAGCTCGTCATTCTTTATAACAATATCCTTTAAAGACTGAAGCCTCTCATTAAAAAGATTCTCATATCCTTCCTGCCTCGTTTCAAGATAACGCTTTGATGTTAATATTGTCCATTCTTCTGTCATTTCAAAGTATCATTTTTTGTTGTATCACAATGAATGCCTCTCACTGTTGAAGAAACACCTTTATCAGGATCTATTGTAAAACTATCCAGGTATTCCTTATCCTTTCTGTCCAAGTTATAATGCCATAAAGTTAACACTCCAAAGACTACTGCAATAACTATAATAAACATCTTCAGAACATTAACAATAGTGACGTTATTTTTTTCGTTCATTGCTTAATAAAATATTTATCTTACCATCAATCGAAATAATATACTTCGTTAGCATTTCGTCTGTCTTAGCCGATTCATCAATATGTTGCCTCAAATTATTATTTATAATCGCATCCTGCTTATCAACATAATCATAAGTAGGTCGGTTTTTTAATTCCGTAATTATATTATTTTCCCCTTCCCGTGCAGATATTAATCGCTGAGTTAACAGAACTACTATTATAGCAATAGAAGCAGAAAACAATCGCTCAAACCACTTTGAATTTAAAAACTTAATCCACATTTTTCATTATATTAACGCAAGCTATTAACCCTGTAATTATTAATCCAACTAAAGCAAAGCTCCAAATTATTGACCATGTTTCCAGTGATAATAAATATATCCCTGCAAAACAACTTATATGGTAAATCAGTTTTAAGATAAAATACGGAATCAATACCCATTTACAAACCATCTTTAATACTCCGATAGTCAAAGAACATATTATTAATGCAAAGGTAAGTAATAAACCATTAACAGACAATGCCCATACAACTGCCCAACTTTTATCCGATAATCCCAGGTAACCTTCATAGGAAATATGATAAAGACTGATCACGATTGCAAATAGTAATATACTCACAACCTCGACCATCTCTATCATATTTACTTTTCTCATTTCTTTTCCTTCTTTGGTTTCTTAACCGGTTTCGGCGATCTTGGTGGTGGCGGTGGTTTTGGTGCTGGAGGATCAACTGGCATAATTTTACGTTTTAAATTAGTAACTATCAACAAAACTATTATCGAAATTCCAAATAATAAAGTCGGTACAAGTGCGCTCTTTTCCATGAGTTGCAAGGCAATTCCTGTTATAATCAATCCGAGAAAATAACTCACAAGGTACCATTTTATTTTAGCGTACATCTTTCTTTTTGTAAAGTAACGTAATCCCTCCTATAAAACAAAATAAATATGGCCAGAACAGAAAGTTCAAAGGAAATCCTGACCATACAAAAAACTTCTGAATCATAATATCAATCAACTTTGTGTTACCGATGAAGTTCCAATCAAGTCCGGCAAACAAATTATGAATAACGTTAAATAGTGCGAACCTTAATAAAAGAAAGCCGGCAATAACTTTAATAAACCTCCCAACATCCCGTCTTTGATTTTCCAGTATCCCGGTAAAGAATCCATAGATCGTTAACACGATCCCACCAAACCAAATGGATTCAATTATTCCCGCTATCATATGATGGTGCGCAAGTGCCAGACCATCGGATGCGGCCTTGAGAACGACTAAATATAGTGCTATTAATATATAAATATTTCTTACCATCCGGCTACGTTATTTTTAACTTTTGTCATCTCGGCAAGACTTAATACTTTATTCCAGAATTTTACTTCACTCAAATAACCAACTAAATAATAATTATAATCATAAGCCGACCCCAGGTAGCAGGATGTAGTCGTATTTGTCATTCCTATGTATGTGCCTGTTTCTACTTGTTCATTCTGTGACTCCGCTAAATCTTTAAATATTTTTAATCCCGTTTCAACACCTGCCCCATCATAAGTTAAGCACCAAAATACTTCCGTATTTATTTCCGTATATGGTGCTCGTGCTACTATATTTTTTGTTCCATCAGCATCTAACATCTGGAATGCAAATTTACTTGAGGCTATTGATACATAATATTCATATGTTCCCGCCTTTGCCTTTGCAATTATACGTTGAACAGCCGTAACGCCAGATACATTAATCTTTAATGTTATAGTAAATGGATGATCAGGACTACCATCGTCAAAAGAAAGAAGGTCTGAATCATAAATCAATATAGTATCGGGCGATCCGGTAAACTGGTATTTAGTTCCTGTAAGCGTTAATCCTGCATTTTTTGTAGCTCTTAATATACTTTTAATTGAAGGTAATGAAAGTGGTTTAGTATTACTAACAAATCCACTTTCCCCCCAAAGAAATCCCTTATTTACATAAAGCACATCACTGTTTTGCCTTTGTGTAATTATTATTTTCCCATTAGCCACATGATCCTTAACAACATGGGGATAATAATAATTACCTCCGGCTATTGTTTCGTATTTACTCCATGTTGTGCCTAAATCATTACTTATCCAATGTTCAAAAACAACTGAATACGGATCGTCAATGCCATAATTATTTGCATATAAATGGAATACATCACTCTCAACATCAAATGCAGTAACGATAGCTGTATTAAATTCGCCACTTATAGCTAAATCTACCATTACCCATGCCGTCCCGTTATGTTTCAATACAACTTGCTCAAGACTTGTATAATCTAATTCAACTGTACTTCTCGGAAATATAATATATGGTTTATTTGTTGAATCATGATTTATTTGTGCAAAGGGACAATAATAATCTCCCGAATCATAAGCCTTACAGTTATTTCCTGCCAAAATAATAGGTGTCGGCTGAACGTCTGAAGTAATATTAACCCAATTAGTGCCATTAAAGAATATATAATATACATTTAATCTTGTTGCAGCTTGTGTATTATTTCCGAATCCAACAGCATGAATAGTATCACCAACTCCTTTTCGAAACATCCAATATGCAATATCTTCAGATACTACTGTCGCTGCACTCCAATTATCTCCTCCGTCAGCACTTGTTTTATATCCCCAATCACAAGACGCACCTCCTAAAATTCGATAAAAAAGATATATCGTTCCGTCTGAAAATTCTATAAGTTGAGGGTAAGTACAAACCTCTGCCCCTGGTGTCGGAGTTGTCATTGGGGTCCATGCTGTTATATCTTCTGGATTCGTGGATTTTGAATATTTAAGTTCAGAATTATGACTATCCCATACACAATGTATATAACCGGAACTATCAATTAAAATAGATGGTTGCCCATGATCATCTGTCAAAACAGCACCACCAATAATAACCCGATTGCTCCAAGCACCAGTAGCATGAGTATAAGTTATTATATAAGGTTTATCAGAAAGAGCATTGTAAACTATATATGTTTTGCCATTGAAATATTGTGATGCGGCGTAACCCAATGGCTGGTACGCTTTATCCCCAAGCACATCATCAAAATAATTATCAACTGAAGCAGGATCAAAATTCCATCCATCAATCATTGCACTATTAAAGGTTATAGCTGTCGTGGTGATTCCGGTACTTTCTGTTGCTCCCATATAGGAAACAATCTTAATAGTGTAAAGAGTGGCATTAGTCAGTCCTGTAATTTCCTTAAAACCTATTCCATAAAGCACAGTTGAATTATAAGTATAGTTAGCACCCCCGTCTGTAGAAAGATAAATCTTAACTCCATCCGTACCGGGAGCATCAACCCATGTAATATTTATTTGCGTTTCACTTATAGTTATTGCAACAAGTCCTGATGGTGCTGCAACTACCGCTCCTCCTCCTTTATTAAACGGTATTCCAAGTCCTATTCCTAACATATCATTGAGTTGTTAATCGTTTTCCATCTAATCCAAATAACTGTTTTCCATTCTCATCGAAAAGATAAGTAAAGGAAATCATTGTAAACTGAACTGTCGCTCCATAAGATGTTCCTATGCCATTTGTAGCATAAGCTCTTACAAAATATGTCTGCCCTGCAGTAAGTCCCGGCATTGAACTTACAAATGCACCCTCCCCACTACCGTCTATTGTAAAATCATCCAAGAGAGAAGGATTGCCTGTTGTATTCCAACACACACCTCTTGATGTTACTGCATCATCACCATCCCATGTGACATTACCTCCACCGGAAGCACTTAATGTCGCAAAACTAACTATAACACCTGAAGTTGTAATATTCGGTAAAGCGGGAGGAGGAGGTTCTTCTTCCGCATCGTATTCGTAAGCACCTATATCGGGAGTAGCATCCCTGAGAAACCAATCATAATCATAGTTAATACCCACTCCCAAAGCTATATCTCTGGCAGGAGATATGTCGGTTAAATGATAATCCGTTGCACTTGTAAACTCAGGATCATCTGATATTGAATGACTATCCTGTCCTGTAGATGTATTCCACTGTGCCAGAGTAGTATAATTTATGTACCCGGATAAAATGGCCACTTTTGAGACATTGTAAAGATTATAATCCCATGCGATTACAGCAACGGCAGCAGGATACACATATAATGCTTGGTTTAATGCCCCAGAAAAGATGTTGTTTCTTATATAACAATTTGTGGTCGTAGCATCAAACAAACTTGCATACACATCAAACCCCATTACATTGCCCGTTTTCTGAGTATGAGAATATCCATAACCCGAACTTACACAAGTGTTATTTTCAAAATAAACTCCATTAACTGTTCCAGTAGTATTCCAATACCAAAACTCAAAACCTGTATCACATTTATAGGTTATATTATTCCTTATCCGGCAATTAGATACAGCAACCGACCCATTCATATATTGCGATGTAATGCCCGAATCAAAACATTGAACCACGTAATTATTCTCGATTAAACAATTATTATGACTGCACCAAAATTCTATTCCATTGCCTAATCTTGTTGTTTTATCATCATCATGTTGTGTTTTTGTACCACCTATGAATGATATATCGCAATTACGAATAGTTATATTGCTTGTTGGATCAGCAACTGTACCACTTCCAGCTATTGCATGTCTCCCAAAATATCTAATATCTAATCCATCAATGGTTATATAATCAAGAGGGCCTATGTATATACACGTCAAATCAAGTGCAACTTCAATATTTGAATAATACGTAGCAGGATTACCCACAGAATATAAAGTAATCCAATGATTCGTTACATCCCATGACCATTTCCCTTGCGCATCAGGTGTAGTAAAAACCCTGAATCCGCAACTGGCTTCATTATTAAAAATTAAATTGCCAGGGCCATAAATAGTACTATTAAAAGTAGCATCTGAATTTCTCCATAAATTACTTCCCTGATCAATCCAATCACTTGTTGATGTTTCCTGCTTACTTCCTAATATTAAAGGTTTTGCACCAGTATCATAAGATATATAAGTAACATCTCCTGCTGCCGTACCAGCCCTTGCAGTAAGTCCTTTTTGCTCTCTCCATACTGATCCACATTTGAAATAAACATTATCACCATGAGCCAGAACAGTAGCATTAACTTTTGTTATTGTTGCCCATGCATTAGCATCATCAGCACCGGAAGCAAGATCATTACCCCCATTTTTTACGTAGTAGTCAGTTCCAAAAACCGAAAAGGAAACAAACCAAAGTAAAATTAAAAGTTTCTTCATTTTTTCTTACGTCTTATGTAACCCATAAAGAATATTAGATTAAGTATTACCCAGCCACCCCTGACGGATGTCTTTGCAATATATAGTTTACCTGCTGATGTGTCAAGAAAGAACTGCCCTACCTGATCTGGCACTTGATAATTTGATGTATCTCCTGCTGCACTTCGCATTAATACTGATCTATCAGAATGTTTAACATAATGAGTAATTGTATCAGCTCCATCATACATTGCTGCTTGAGTACCCACATAACCAATACTGTCTATTCCAATGATAGTATTACTGGCAGCATTACCAACCTTTAAAATATCAGTTGTTATTCCATTCACAAAAGTAGGTGCGCTTATATCAGCTTTTGTTTTTAAAAACTCAGAAGGATTATTACGAAATTGCTCGATCCATAAATCTGATGTTTTTCTGTATTTTAGATTAATTACATCCTTTTCTCCTAAAATAATCGAATCCGTTTGTAAATATAATCCTGTACCATTTCTTAGTGTCAATGAATGTGTATTACTATTGATGATCGCTATTTCCTGTCCATCATAGCCGTCAGCAATCTGTGGGTCAGCAGTGATTCTCATATCACTTTCAAAATATGTGTAAATGTTTCTTCGCAGCATAGTTGCTGTTATTCCGGCCCCGACCGTAGGTAACGTGACTACAAATGGATAACCATCTCCCCTGTGTATAATACTTGCTCCCTCACAGTTTTGATAACGAGTTGCAAATGCCACACCTGTTGTAGTCGAACTATTTACCGTTGCTGTATAATTTAAACAAGACCCCCCATCAAAATGATAAATAGGTTCTGATCCTGTAAGATTAAATGCATTCCTTCCCCCCAATACGAAATCAGGGAAAACAGCAGCAGATGTACTTCCATCAGCAAGCCTAACTCTAATCGCTGCTTCGGTATCATCAGTAATATTATTTTTGTTAAAATTAATATAATTATCATCAATTACCAATCCGAAGAAATACTGATAAACAGGGCCAACAGCGTTATAATAACCCTCTGCTAATATTATACCTTGTTCATCTGAATCGAAATAATTATCCTTGATTAATATATTATCTGCTGTTATAGTTGTATTAGGTATATCTCTTGCGCCAATGTATATAGATTGTTCCTCATTGCCACCGAAATTATTACCGGCAATAAGAATATTTGAACCAAAGATATTTACCCCCACTGTATGAGAAAAGGTAATGGTGTTATTGATTACCTTGAAATCATTTATCTGTGCAGCAGATGTCCCTCTTCCATAAACACCTCCATGACATTTTTCAAACCAACACTTTTCAATTGTATATAATCCTGAATGAGAATTATCATCAACTTTAAACGCATAATTCCCCGTTCCTAAAAAATACAAGTTTTCAAACTTCATCTGCGTGACTCCTGATGCTACTATTCCATACTGATTATGTTTTGTTGTATCTCCTCGAAAATGAATATTACTAATTTTTAAAGGCAATCCCCAACCAGTAGATGAATGATCAATAACGAGCATAGGTACATCAGCAGTACTTTCTATCTGTGTGCCTTGCCCATCTGTATATGATGATCCTGCACCTTCCAAACTCGTACTTTCAGTTATTGATAGACTTCCCGATATTATAAACCTACCAAGAGGAAATACCACTGTTGCATCATGCGCCGCATCAATAGCAGCCTGTATTGCGGCTAAATCATCTGTTACCCCATCGCCAACAGCACCATAATCTTCTGCATAAAATATTCCTGTTTGTGTGTGAAGTGAATCGGCAAAATCAGCGCTATTGAGTTTTGTATTTAATTGCGTTTGTATATTACTTGTCGCTGTATTAAGATAATTAAATTGCGCTCCTGTGGTTGTTACTGAGGTTATTCCAAGATAAAATGGTGTCGGGAAAGTTAAAACTCCTGTTATTGTCGGAGAAGTAAACATTGTCGCCTTACTCTCATTTGTGACATTATTGAGATACTGAAAGATATTTAATTTAGATATCTTCCTGGTATTGCCACTTTGTACCAAGATAAACCAGTCAGCATTATTTATGCTTGTGGTTGTCGGCAAATCCGATATTTTTATTTGTGCAACAGATATAATCGATATCAATATTGCAACCCCAAACAACATTATTTTTTTCATATTCCTTCAATTATAATTATAGCTTCTCCTGTCTCAGTAGTTATTGCAATCTCTCCCAGATCACCCTCGGTAACAAGAACATTAACAGGTATTATTTCCGGTTCATCAGCGACAATATCAGTACTTATCCTTACTCTTCCTATGCCTACCCTAAACGCCATAACCTACGTAGATAACCTCTGCCATAGATCGCTGTCCTCCTGCTTCCAGCTCATGGAATATCTTTCTGCAAACCTCAGGATCAATAAATATATTAGATGCAGTAAAGGTCTTCTCAATAGCCTCTCCGTCCGATTTATTATTTATCGGACAATATTTAAGATAACCTGTCGTCTCAGCACGAATAAAAAAACCTGCTTCATCGACAAAATCACCATCATCATTAAAGTTCATCGCCGGTGTTTGATTTACAAAATCAACCGCGATTACCCTTTGAATATCGAACATTGCTGTGTTTGGCGCTCCCATAATTTTAATCTCCTATTACTTTAAATATACCTCTGTTGTCTTTACAATGTCTCCCCGCGCATCTTGATGAATTTGCCCACAAGGGATACAATAAATAATTTCTGTTTAAATATAAAACTACTTCACACATGATAGCATCAGCTGTCAAGCGTGAAGCCGTCTCCATGCGCTGTACAACCTTATCCGTCACAGGTGTTGAGAAGTCACTTTCCTTAACTACTATCCCGGCTGCGGTGTAATTATATGAAGTGAGATTTGTAAACCTTCCGAATGCATAGTAAATAATGGCTGCCTTAAGACCCTGAAACATATAAGTATTTGTAAGATATACATATGTCCCACCATCGAGTAGTATTTCATTGTCTGCAGTGAGTGTACCTGCTGCAAACTGCGTTGCCAGTTCGTCAAGCAGAGCATCCCCGATCTGAATCTTAACATCCAATAGTTGAGCCTCGGAAACAAACTGAAGCCATGATATGGAGTTCTTTACGCTATCGGCAACATATTTGTATCCATCCAAATCCGTTTTAGTTACTAAGGCTGTCATATAGCTGGTGTTTGTGTTACTGGTGTTACGTAGGTCTTCGGAAGTATTGAGAAGTCTGTAAACTGAACCGGGTAATCTTGAAATAGGTCCATGAATACACTTTCAATATCATCCCTTTCATCAGAAGTGACAGAATTCATAAAGTCATAAGCATTTGTCATAAGATCAGCACCAAAACCGGCACCAATATCCACACCTCGCAAGATTGGAGGTACTTTAAACATACGTCCTATGTTCTCCTGAACGGTTTTCTCTGTTAGTTCAAACTGCCTATCGTAGTTCTTTGCTGTGAAATCAATGAATTCCGGCTTCTCTTCATCTGAATCAACATCGACAACCCAAATCTTTGAGGTATTCATATCCCCCTGCATGCGCAGTATCTCATGTCGGCTATCAGCTTGATCTTCGTTATACCTGTCATTAGGGTCTATACCTCCATTATTAAGCAGTCGGGGCTTGATGCCTTTTCTCACCAGTACCCCGGAGGGAAGAAAATTAAACTTAGCGTTTCTATGCTTAACCGTAGAAACACTTTCCTCAGTAAGCATATCGGTTATGATAGGATCAAACGGACAGACAGGATATTCAAAGTCACCGTCATCTGTGTAATAGTAAATCTGTCCCAGGTAATTCTCCGGACCTCCCGCATCTACTATCTCTTGTGGTACTTTTAAAGGGTCGAACCTATTGATGAACATGACATCCCGGAGATCAAACGTGATACCCCTCAGATTGGTCCAGTCAGAATAAACAGCTATACGTCCTGTGTAAGACTTGTCGCTATCAATTTGAATACGACAATGCTCAAAAGGAATGTTGTAATAAGCAAAAGGAGTAGCATTAAAGTCATACTTAACCAGGCAGGCAAATCCATTAAAGCTCTTTAGGTCTTTAGCGAACTTACTCAATAGCGAATTTACTCTTTCACCGCGATCATTGATTACGGTATCACCAAAGGCTTCGTCAGTAAACCCTGCACCACGGACAAACTTAACGTATGTATCAAAGCATGTCTTCCCTGTGCCGGAGCTGGCAATTATCTCTAATATCTTCTGTGGATAGTCGTTGCCGTCCCCGTATCCCTTTATCTGTTTACTTCTGAGATATTGGTTCCGCTCGACCCTCGGAGTTGTTTTGGTAGCGGAAACTTTCATTATTTTCTACGTTTAGTGGCAACAACTTTTTTTTTCACTATTTGTACTGGTTTTACTTCCGGAGTTACTACTTCGGCCGGAGGGGCAAGTACTGCATTAACAAAGTCATTGGCTACCTTCGGGACTTCTTTCTCCGGAGGTATAATGATTGTTGGACCCTGAGGCCGTGGTGCGGTGACTGTATTTGATCCAGTTTGTCCAGGCATCACAGCGAAAAACCTTGCGCAGCTGGGATCCCTCTTTAGGTGAAACTGTGCCAGCTCATCAGTGAGATTAGCGTTCGTGCATGTCTTTGATGCATCAGAAAACGCTTGCAGTAATACACCTGCTTTTAAAACATAATTACATTGTGCCATATTAAGGGTTTTAAATTTGAAAATCATATAAAATAGAGGGACTATAAAAGCCCCTCTTTATATTAATCCGGGCAGCAAGGAGCCAATAGACTCGCAAGGGCTGCACGCGTGAGAGCAAGTGTACCACCTACAAAATATGTCCGTGGTAATTGTGATTCTTTCATGGTGTCCGAACAGCCAGCGGTCAATACATAACCGCCCAGCATCTCAGCATCATTAACATCTCTTACAACTGCATTGATCTCGATACCAAAATCCCATCCAAGGACTTCAAACACAGTCCTTCCGGCAACTTCCCCGGCTGTCGGGGTAAGATCCTTATTGTAGTTGTTCTCAATGATGACCATGAAACGGCTGTCTTTAGCATTCTCGATCCATAGCTTATCTTCAGGGGTGTTGTCAAATATCCTGAAAACCAGACCATGCTCCCAGTTTTTTTGGTACTTCGTCTTAACCATTGCGATAGTATGCTCGTTCGAGAAGTTATACCCCTCCAGACAATACGCGTAGCACGCCGGGGAGGTAGTCGTCAAAACAAGCTGCGTAAGCAACAGCGAATTTGAAGAATCGAAAGTACTTAAGTCCTTATCGACACAATCATAATTGATAAAATATATCTTATCCTTAATCCCTGGCACGAGGTTCGCACAGTTCTTAAGGATACATGCGACTATTGCATTACATCCTACTGTCATATCCGTATGTATTAAGTTCCAACCTGTACTAACCGGTCATCGATGATCTTTGCATCAAATGCATCTCTCGCCTCGATACGATTGATGCGGCTCCTTTGATCGTAAAATGAATTGATGTTATCAAAGAGTCCGTTGCATTCCATTCCGATTTGCAGATTTGAAACGGTTGAATAAACTATCCTGTGAGGATTATTATAAGACGTGCCGTTATTCTCGTAAGCACGTATCCACTGATCCCATAATGGAATCGAAACGATCTTAATACCGTCCCATGTAGCAAACTCAAGACCATTTATCATCAATGTGTAGTCCTGGAATACTGTTCCCAATGCCTGAAGCTGTCTGCGGATACGGTCCATTACTGATTTAGTAACAAGTATGATCCTGTCGGGCTGTGCTGCCAGCTCGGGAAGTGCTGCATCGATAACCGTATTAAGTGCGGTGTAAGTCAGTAAAGGAGTCGCGACTGTTCCCTGGAGTGCATATGTGACTTGTGTGTTACCTGGTATGGCTGTTAACCTGTCGGTGTCAGCAGCATAAATAACTGCCAGCTGATGGAAGAAACCATCTATGATATTGAAAAATCCAACATCATAACCATTAGTTATTACACCTCCGGCATTGACATTGGCGGCAGTGACATCCCCAAACCATGCATGACGAAGGAGCATCTTTTCAATGTCTTTTGTTAGTATGTCGAGTATAAATGCGAATACCTCTGTATTAGTAAGGTCAAAAGCCTGAACACCGCAACGGGTAGCAAGTTTCATGAGAGTGTCATCGAGTTCGTTTTTACACATATCGATTATGATCTCAATCACCTTAGGCTCCCATGTCTTTTGTATGGCTGTAAGCTCGTAACACTGAGCCTCAGGGTTACAGTTCTGACCTGCCTTACCTACCAGTCCAAAGGTACCAGGTATGATACCGATATGACGGTCATTTTTTATTCCTGTCACAAGCGTATGGAACGCTGACAGTGCCGGGGCTTCGAGAACGGCAGTTACGACGAGTTCATTCAGAGAGCGAAGTTCATCGGCTGTGAATGTAAGTGCGTCCAAATTGATTGTGCTATTGCACGCTGGGCTTGTTGCTGACATAATTATTTTATTTTATTTGTTTGAATTTCTTTTACCCTGTCCAGGTCAACCCTGCCGACCTTATTAACGGTTGCAAATTTAGTTCTTGCTTCGGGCTTCCATGAATTTTTTAAGTTGGTCAAGTCTGTGACCAATGCCATCGCGGTTGCTTTCATGGCTGCAGCTTCTTCTTTAACTTTTTCGGCTTCTGCCTTTACATCTTCACTCGCGGCAATCTGTGCCTCAAGTGCTGCAATCTTCTCATTAGCCAGATCCAGCTCTGATTTGTCAGGTTCCTTAACCTCAGTAACTTCACCACCGGCAATAGTTACGGTCTTACCATCAGCCATCGTAAATGAGCCATCCGGGGTAGCCTTGTCGCCAACGGCTGGCGCGCCTGATTCTTTTTCAAGATTAAACTCTTTCCCGTCCTTATCCTTAAGGGTCTGGTCAGAGATTCTCGATAGTCCGAGGGCTGTTATCGCTTTGTTGACGGCAGCCTCGACTTTGTCCATAAATGATTTGTCGTCCATCTTTATTAATTTAATTGGTTTCATAAAAGCATATGCCGTTATCGGCTCAAGTATTTTAGTTGCGAATCCTAGGGAGAGCATATCTTCAGCAGATAGCTTAGTGTCTTCCTTCATGTATTCCGCGAGTTTTGTTTCATCCGCCCCGGTTGTCCTGACATAGAAATCAAGTATCTTAGCCTCTTCCTGTCTTAGTGATTCAGCAATCAACTCAAGATCCCCTGCCTCGTACTTACCGGCCATAGTGTACTCAGGTATATAAGGATTGTGAATAAGACCATCAGCATTCTTCATGAACTCACGTTCTGTTCCGGCAAGGAAAACAATGGTAGCAATGGAGTAAACTTTACCCTCACCTATTGTCTTTATCTTTTTTCCTGAATTGACAAGTAAGTCATGTATAGCCCAGCCTTCCTGAACATCACCACCGCGCGAATTGATCCTTACGGTGATCGCTGTTGCATCTTTGTTCTCATCGAGAAAGTCAGATACAATCTTTGCGGAGATAGTGTCATCAGTAACATCAAACATCTCCATCATCTTATCCGGTTCCCCGATATCTCCATATATTTTAAGTACTGCTTCCATCATAATCCTACTGTTGTACAATAACCAAGTTCACTGGTATCGCATTCCAAAACTTTACAATATGGGTAATCTGATGTTGATTGCGGATAGTCATAATCATGTATCGCGTATAAAACATCATCCATATATGCCCACCATGCACAAACTCCTAATGAATCTTCCATATCATTGCTTTTTTGTAAAATTACACCTATCGTATAGATAATCATATAACATTAATTTGTTATATCTTTCAAGATCCCATCACCAAAAACAACTAATTTACATCCCTCTCTTTCCAGTGCCACAGCCAGATTCTTAAAATGTATCTTTATCTTATCACATATCTTCGCAGTAAGATTAGGATGATCAACCAGATCCACACCATAAACATGAATCTCTGTTGCACGGTAATGCTTATATGCTACCTGACAAGCCACAAACGGCGAACAGTACGATTTATATATCTGTGGTATCTCTAACTTAACTTCATGCTCCGGGTAGTATGTGGTAAGATCCAGCTTCTGAAAGCCCGGCATACAAGACCAATTTGCTACCTGCGAATAGAATACTTTCGGTTTGCTGTTTTCGATAGTTACTAAGCGTTCACCTTTAAAAATACTAATCCTATCCAGGCAGACTATGACGTCAGTTTGATGATATTTCCATATATCATTTACGCCAATAGACCAAGTATATTCCGAAGGATTGAATAGACTAAGCGAAGGACCAAGCCCCAGCACTGCTACCGGTCCCATTTCTGTTCTATCTCAATAAGTCCCTTACGCCTGCGGTCACTCCTGGTACCTGCTGCATCATGTCGAATCAGTAACCCTCCAGGCTCCCCTTCACGGTTGACAATAGACAGTCCGGGATATTCAATAAGTATCTTGTCAGACAAGCCACGTCGTTTGATCTCGTTCATTGCCTTAAAACAGGGAGCGCCGTGGTGTGTGTATTGAGGAAACTTATAATAGTTAGCAACATTTATAATCTGAAAAAATGGATGCAGGTATTTTGTTGCCTCATCTCTCCACTGCTGGGAATGGTTGTGTTTACCAAATCCCCGGTTATCAACATAATCAAATGCACCTACCCCGTAAGTATCTTCATTCATCATGTAAATCATGTCAGCTACCGGACTCTGAAGCATCTCAATATCAGAATCAAATATTAAAGCATACTTAGTCTCAACCATATTAATACCGGCATGCATCCCCCTACCATGACCTATGTTATATCTATATACCCCGACAGTCGTTATGTGCGAAGCAAGTGAGCAGACATACGAATAACAGGGATCATTAATATAAGACCCATCAATAATGATTATCTGCATATCAGGATGAAATTTTCTTACTGATTCATATGCCTTCTGTATCAGGTCTTTTGTATTTGAACAAACAACAACGCCGGTTATATTCATCTGTTTATTATATTAAGATCAGCTCTGCGCAAGTCACCACCGTAGAACCTTTCATATAATGAAGCATCATCTTTCCCAATCAGCGATTGTAAAACATGCAGGTTAAAATCCTGTCGCATATTCATTGCCCTGCCATGTCCCGCGCCAATACCCGCACGTCCCGGGAGACCCTTAATGCCTATCGATAGATGATTCTCATAAAACAGATTTACCCCTTGCTTATTGGCCAGCATGAATAAATGAGCATCAATGAATTTTGTCGGGAAGCACTCACGAAACATAGGAACACATTCTGACGTAAAAGCTACCTGAAACAGACTTGCATGACAGTTGTTCCTATTATTAAAATGCCTGCGAAAATAAACATTGTAATAAATAGTATCTATCTCTCCAATAAGTCTGAAGCCATTAATACGAAGCATCATGCGGTCCAGGTAAATAGGTCCGTAATAATCATCATCCTCAATTATAAATATGGCCTCAATATCTTCCTCCCGGTAATTTTTCATAATAGTGTTAATACCTACCGATAGGTTTCTCCCTTGTGTGTTATACTGAGGACTCCACAGCGGCAAGGGGTGTTCCTTTATTATTGTCCATCCTTCTCGAAAGTCATCCGGGATAACATCAGTTGTCAGTGGCAGGCAGTCATCAATAATTATCCATACCACTTTACCAGTGTAAGTTTGCCGTTTCATAAATCCAGCACAAAGGTTTATCTGTGCTTGCCTGCTGCCTGTCGGTGTTATTAGAAATATCATTGCCAAGTATATATTACGTTATTTTCTCCCGTTAGCGGTTTCTCTGGAATAAACTTACCTCCCGGATTTAATGCATGTATCTCATCTTTGCTCATTGCCCCGTCACTACGTTGACCCAAAAAATTACAAGTTATATATCCGCGTAAAGATTTTTTGATTATCTTTTCAGCGTAGATATTTTGGTAACTACGATCAATTTCTGTGAAAGCATAGTTACTTATGCATAGATCATACTGCTCGTCCAACGTAGTTTTAATATTAGTAATCCCAAAGGCATGAAGATATTTCTCAGCAAGTACCAATACATCGGGCAAGTCAACAAGAGTATATGATTGCCATTCTACGATATCGTTTATGATCTTACATTGACCACCATAACCAACCCCAATCTCTACTATCTTCATAGTGTCAAGCCTGCCGAATATATTCATCAGATCAGCAAGTACTTTAATATATCTCAACGTAGTTGGAGAAATCTCAATTTCAATCTCCTTCGTATGATATGTTCTCGGATTACCTACGTGGTCATTTGTTGCAAATTTATTGATATATCGCAATAAATATGGAAAGTCTCTACCAATTTCAGTCAGATATTCCAGCCCCTGAAGGAAAGATACATGCTCAAGGATAGGAGTATAGTCCTGATGACGTTTAAAATTCTTAAATACATCCTCATTTACCACCGCTTTGCGGCATACATTTAAATAAGCATTGTAATCTATCATAATATTATCCAGTTTTTACAGTAAACATCCTTCCAATCATCAGTAACAGCAGGCCCAAACCACTTTTCAGGTGCATATACTATCTTATTTACATTAGTATTCAGGTAAGCACCCCACCAACTAAATGATGAATTGGCAATTATATGATGCTCACATTTTGACATAGTATATAAATCTTCCCAATCTTCTTGTCTTTCAGCAAAAACTAACCGGGGATCCTTTAAGTTTCCCTTGCACCAAGCTATGTCATCAGAGAAAACAAGAATGCAATCAATCCGCGCCTTGCTATCAAGATCAGATAATGCCCTTGTGTAGTAATCCATCGGAAGTACCGGAAGAAATTGAGCCGTATATGGATCAAGATAATCACCCCTTCTAATATGAAGCGAAACGCAATCATTAAATTCGTATTTTCTTACTGCCTTATTGCCAAATAATTCAACGATCTCTTCCTTGTGGTTTGCGAAATACTTCTCACTCTGGAAGAATCCCTGGAGGACCATTCTTTCACGATATGGAATAGGATCAAAATTAAAACGTGGCTCCATGTATCTTATCTGCTCATAGTCTGATCGCTCAACCATGTTATCAGGTAGTTCCTTTAGGTTACGAAATACATTCGTAGTATAGTATCTTGATCCGTGACCCTGATTGATATTTGGGTTGTCCATAAAGAATGAACACTCATCATTATTGTCCAGTGCCAGCGAGTAAGCTGCTGCTATCTGAAACATCTGATTCCCTAATCCACCTTTTAAGTGCGTTGTTATCATATCGTTGCTGTTAATATATCATCGGCCTGAAAGCCATACTCATACGAGAATTTATAATCCTTATTGATCTTTAATATCTCTGATTTAATAATCTCAATATCAAAACCAAACATCCCAAAACAACGAATATCATCTATCAAAATAGTATGAGTCTTAATAGGATGATTGCTTATTATTCTCAATTCACTTATCAGCGGTGACTTGTTTTTTTCTACTGGTTTTGATTCGTGAGCATCCAACCAGAACGTGGTAGGCTCTTTTATCATTGTCAGTAGATCCCCAAGAACCTTACTTGAATCACCATGTATAAGATGAACATTATCACAATTCTTGAATCGATCTACACAACGATTATATAACGTTTTTGATAATTCAATCGAGAATACTGTCTTAAACCCGGCATCTAAGGCATGTTGTATGCCATCACCTACTAACGCACCTGTCTCAATAAAAATATTATTAAGATACTTTTGAAATACTTCTTTTCCTGTTGGCATTACCTGGGATGTGAGTTAAATATATTTTGAACATTATTTATATATGGCTCGTAGTCATTTACTTTCATCTCAATATCTGAGTATGTCACGCTCTGAGTTGCACATATCGGATCAGTGATAAAGCAATTAAATCGTTCCTGTATCTCGACCACATAAAATACATCTATCACCGGCCGATGATCCGTCCCTTCGCAGCTTTTAAAAAATCTTTTATGATTCGTAAGAATATAATCATATACTCTCTGAGAATTAAATATACAAGCATGAGCGCAGTAAGCGCCTTTCATCCTGAAAAGATTATTTGAATACCTCTCTACTGATCTGACATTAGTAGCTCCCAACCAGAGCATATCCCAATCCGCAGGCAGTTGCGACATTGCCATCTCAACCATGCTCCACGGTTGCAATAGAACACAATCATCTTCAAATATCACAAATGGGAATTCTGTTTGTTCTCGTATAGCCTGAAGATGTGAAGCGGTACAACCAAACCACCCGGGATCAGTCTTTATAGCATTGAACCTTTTTACTTCAAAAGGAAAGTTATTCTTACGAAAGTCAACCATCCGCTTTGGACGGCTTTCAAGATTGATTACTGTTGCCTTCATACGCCACCCCTTCCTAATCTGTGAAGTGTACCTCCCCAATGGTGTTTAACATAATGAATACCGTTATACCAGTCATCGTTTTCATTCGGACCGCCAGAGAAGTCATCATGTACCCACTGCTCATCTTGTATTATCATTATGCCCCTTTCGTGCATATAACGCATTGGGGCCATCATTGGCGATTGATAAAGGGAAGGTAAAGGATATTGTAAAGCTATGTTACGATTGATAAGCGCGCATGCAGGGTGAAGATAATTAATCCCTTCGGTGTCATTGTCTTTTCTGTTACCCATATACACAGCTCCTATACCATAACAATCAGGTCTTAGTTTACTCTGTAAGTCTTCAATGAATCCTCCGTTATGAATGATGAGATCATCATCCAGAAGCATTATCTGATCTGTCTCAATATTCTGAATGCCATATGCCATACCCGGGCCATGATGTATGTTATAATCAAAGTGAAAGATTGACACTTTGTATTTATCTGCATATCCTTTTATCTGTTCAAAATGAGCTTGGTCTGATCCGTCAACTACCCAGCAAGGAAGGTCATAGAATCTTCTGAATCCTGAAAGCAACCTATCGAGAAGATCAGGAGTGTTGTAATGTACTGTGAGGACTGTAATCATAATATAATAATATCCGTTGCGTGACAAACATAATACTGAGGTGTTAATATCTTAATGCAATTTTCTAAAGGTAATAAATACTTCTTAATCAGATACCAGTCATGGCCATACTTATTGCCCCATTTTACATTTACATCCCTGCGGTGTGCTATTGAGCTGGTGCCTATCTTACATATTTCCGGTGTAACTTCCCTCACATTTATAATTATTCCATCGACAAGATAGTCATCGTAATAAATCCAGTCGTATTTTTCAGTATCAAAATTATCATTTATTATCGTGAGATGATCCTTTCCGATCTGATCATCATGGTCCAGGTAACATATGATATCACCTTTCGCCATACGTAACCCTGTCTGTCGTACTTTACCTGAATAAGAGGGTTGCTTTTCAATGTACTTAAATCTGAAACGAGGATCATACTCATATGACTCCTTAAATATCTCTTCAGCTCTACGGTTTCCGTCTGATACAATTATAAGTTCTGCATCCCTAAAGTTCTGATTTCCAAATGAATCGCACGCTCTGCGAAATTTATACTCTGCATTAGGCGCGCTTGTTATGACAAATTGATCTGTATCTGGTTCCGGGACTGTCTGGTAAGGATCCAGACAAACAGGCATAATAACTGATATCCTCATACTTCTTTCTCCATGTTTTTAATGATTCGTAAAATTGTAACATCATGTAGCCGGTAATCCTCTGATATAAACCCGACAGCCATATATTTTTTATAACCTTGTTTCCTGTAATAATCATACCTGCAGTATAGTTCAAAATGTCTGATGATCGATGCTGGTAATATACCAAGCTTTACTTGTTCTCGAATCCCTGCCGGGGTTAAAATATTTGTATTTATATATTCAAACTTGGTCATATGTTAGCTCGTACCTCCACTTTATTTTTAGCTGCTATCCTTGCATTTATGTCCTCCACGGTAACTATCGGTGCTGGCATCTTTGCGAAGGCTGCCGCAATATCTGCTGCTGTTAACATATTATCCTGTGGTGCTGCATTAAGTTGTGTCTGTGTTAACTGAGGTTGTGTGACAAATGATGGTGCCACCTGTGATGCGAATGTCCTCTGTGCTGCCGGGGAAGATGATATTGATGTTGACATACCTCTGCCTGAATCACCTGGTAATCCAGATTTAACCTCCATTATTTTTTTCACATTAGCCAGTCCCGTTAATATAGTTGCTGCCATTGCTATATAACTAAACGGGGGAGGATATGTTGCCAGTGCTTTTGTTGCTGCTGCATATGTTGATATGGTTGCCTGTGCCACAGCTGCGGCCTTGCCTATCGCTGTCTGTTCGCCAAAGATAGCAGCAATCGATCCGGCAGCATCAGCCATTATCATCTGTTTACCTTCTGCTGTTAATTCTGCTAACTGTATCTCAGCTTTTGCATATTTCTTTTGAACCTGGAGAACACCTTCGCCAATGTCTTCAGCCGCTTTTATCTCTTCATATTTCTTCTCATTCACTAACTCCTTAAGAGTCATGATCTGCTCTGTCGTTCTGTCTTTTAATGCTTGTAATTCCTGATCTGCCAGTTCCTTTGCAGCCGTAACATCAAACCCGGATAACTTACTTATGTTTCGCTTCTGCTCTTCAAAGAATCTTGTCTCAGCATCGAATATCTTTGCGTAATATCCCTCCAATTCTTTAAATTTTTCCTCATTATTATCCCTTACTAACTGTAATTCTCTGCTTGCATTAGCCTGTTGTGCATCGGTCATCCTTAAAAATCCGAGAATATCCTCACGTCTTAATCCATTCTTACCGGCCAAATAATCAGCTTCTGTATTAAGTTTATCATTGGCAAATTTCTTTTGCATTTCAACCTCTTCAAGACCTATTGCCATAGCCTCAACGAGTGCTTTCCTTCTTTCTTCAGTTGACTTTGTTCTGTCCTGTGCTGTATATTCCAGCTTTGCAATCTTCAACCTGTTCTCTGCTGCCTGTGATACATAATTATTCTCAGAATCTTCTATCCTATCCAATGCATAAACGTAATCATATGCCGCTTTAGTTGCCTCTTTCAACTGATCCCCGATACCTGTAAATGCTTCCTTCATGTCTTCTCCAGCCTTCTTCCATTCCCCTTTGAATATATTTTGTATAGCACTTGTCACAGCGATTAACCTTTGCCTGAATACATCTAATATAGCTTTTAACTGCTCAAATCTGGCAGCTAATGCAGTGGCTCCGCTATCTGTTGACTTGAATGCCTTTACGAGTAGTGCTATTGCCCCGACTATTGCTGTGATGAGTAACACAATAGGATTGGCAAGTAGTACCTTAGTATATCTTGAAATAGCCGTAGCTGCCTGCCCAATCGGTCCCGGGATGGCAGCGAACTTAGCAGCCGATCCCTCAATGGCTTCACTGTAAAGACCAACTGAGGATCTCCCATCACTCTGTGCTTTATCGTATTGAATTATTGCATCCTTAGTAGCCTTGATCTTTTTTGTCTGCTCTACATATAAAGAGTTCAATCGCATCACTCCCTTTGCATCAGTTACGTATGCATTGCCCAACTTGCCTAATGCTTTCTGCTGTAAGCTCAGTACTTCACCCAGCTGCTTCCGACTTCCTGTCTCTGACTTTATTGCTGCCGTGAATACCTGAACTTCCTTTTGTGCATCCCTGTATGTTTTCTCTGCTGCTTTAAGTGCTGCATTATTCTTTTCAACCTCTTCACGCGGAGTGTCTTTCGACATCTGCATGTTGGCCAGCTTTAACTTATCAACTTCCTCTTTAGCCTTCGCGGCAGCCTTTGCATACTGGTCAAGATTACTCTCTACATTAACAAGATATTTCTTTTCTTCTGTCATAATTTTATCAAATCAATTGTGCAGAGTTTCCCTGGCACATAGTTATTAATCTTGTTAACATAAAAATAAGCCTTGTATTGACTTATGTAGATAGGGATATAATGCTTCAACCCTGCCACTTCAAACACTGGAAGATTAAACTTAACCCTCCGAAGGTTTGTCTTCGTGAGTAACCGGGATAGTGAGCTGTAATTGTATATCAGAGTTGAGAACGACACCTCAAGTGAGGATGCTTTCTTTGGACTTGTGATATCTGTCGCGGCTCCCGCGGCAACCGTTGCCCTTATGCCAAATGTCTTTTCATAGGCTGGTGCTGCAATGGAAGGAATATGATCAACATAAACAATCCGTGGATCAATAGTATCATTGGAATCATAAAGAGCGTCATCGATATTATAATTATTAAATGCAATTCTGGAAACATCAACAGAGAATTCAGCAGAGTCAAGTATATTTACCTCATCACACGTTGAAACAGGCAGCTCAACAACATCCTTCTCTGCAGGGAGTGTGTCATCATCAATCTGCATGGATCCCATACCTTGATCTTTAACAACATCCTCGGACTCTTTATATCTTAAATAATTATCTCTGGCATAATCACCATACTTAAATTCAACCTCATCCTCCCTCTCTGATAGGTACGCGGACCAGTCGCGGGCAATAGGTATGTTATCATAAAGCTCCCTGTAATTCCAGAATCTTATCTTACGATCCCTCGGTGTAACATCAGGAATAAGGCCAAACATATTACATACCATCTTTATAAAATCAACCTGAGTAAGTTCTGGAATATTTAAACGCGGAGTGACAGGCGATCCATATGCAATACCCAGCACTTGAATATCCATAATACCAACAGTATACTCAGTGCCTCCGAGCCAGTTACTTGTATATACACTTAGTTCTTCTCCAATAGCTGCAACAGTGTATTCTCCATCCCATACAAACGGCTGAACCAAATAATCCATGTTGCGTGTCATGGTAGCTGCATAAACATCATTTGAATAAATATAAACATTTGCAGGGGTGCTGGTTACGGCCCGGCACATAAATCTTATCTTATACGTTGCAAGATGAGAAGCACTATAATTACCTGAACTACCAAAGAAAGGGGTACCAACAACAGGCCACATATTAACCATCTTATTCGGTGATAATACGAAGTTCTTATATCCATACCAAAAACCCCAATACTTATAAAGAGATGTATCGATCATGCCTATCTTCTTATTTATTATCGGCATGTAAAGCTTATTAAACATCTCATTAGTGAGTATATTACCCTCACATATATACCCTGCATTGCTGATTATCTCATCCCATATAGCTTTTACTTTTATAAAAGGCCATATCCATCCGCCATACATCTCAACCCTATCTCCGTCGTCTGCTCCCGGTAATTGTGATATACCCCCGTCATCAGAAGGCTCACAAAGAGGGTAAACATAATCCAGATCAGCAGCATGTGTCCCGGCCATTGTGGCAACATTCCAGGTATGATTAGTGGAGGCCAAAGTGAGATTAGTTAATCGTAATGGCTCAATTGACTTAAAGAAGTTACTATTGCCTGACATGATCGAAACAAAATAATACTGATCTGTCACCTTGTCAAGTATCATTCGTCCTCCGGTTATCATCTCAACGCTGTCTTGTACCAGCCGGCAGGTTTGATTTTCATATGGGAATGAAGTGTTAATACCAACCTCCCCAGATAGTTCAAACAGGGCTTTCATAGCGCGTGTCTTACGTATCCTGAAAGCTGCTGTGAAATCTGACTGTCTGTCCTGCATCTCTGCAATATCATTGACCTGCTTATTAACCGGGATGACCTCGCTCTCATCAAGATCACAAAGCGTATCACCTAAATATAAAAGGATAGTTTTCTGTAACGTACTTGACGTGTATGGTATCTCTCTGCGGGTAATCTCAAAGTTAAAGATATAAGCGATTGTATCAGCGTTCTTGATAAGATGATCCCCGCGAGTTATCTCAACCTCGTACCACTTACCCCCCTCATATTGTTCTACTTTCTCAGCTATCAAAAGATTTGTGAATCCTCCGATATTAGCTGAAGTAATTCCATTAAGAGTGATATTATATGAGTATCCTGCTTTTAGCTTAGTAGGTCTTTCAATCTTTGAGATCACAGAAAACATCTTTGTCACTTGCGTATCCATTGACTCCGAGCGCATGATCAATTCATAGCCATTCTGAAAGTTAAAGTAATGCCAGCCATTGAACCACCAACGAAGATATACCCCCTCGTCGCATTCGTTAATCAATATGGTGATTGGACCTACTTTCATATCTTAAGCCATTGGTAAAATTTATTGTAGATCATTGACATCAGTATCCCTGCAGAACAGAAAAATAATAATTCAATGATATCAAATTGCTTTGTGATAATAAAATACCAAAAGCATGCCTGCCCGGTGAAGCACATAAAACAACCTCCCAGGGGCTTGTAAAGAAACAATGGTAGTCTGAATATTAACTTCTGATAAAAGTAAAACAGTTTACCCTCTTCCCCTAAAGCGCAGAACATAAAAGCAATCAATGATATTTTAATTATCTCAAACATCTCTTACTAATCTTATATATTGACCTAAACCTTTTGCTCTATCGGCAGAATAAAATCCGGCAAAATTATAAAGAAAATATCTTGATGCTACCTTTGCCGGATCGACTCCCTCGTCTGATCCAAGTAACATTGAACCATCCCCAATATTCAAAAAGGCACCGTCAGTGTCGCGTCTTACCCCACCTGGCAGTAATGTAAATCCAGTTACATTTGTAGCTCCTGTATTGGGAGAATTCCAATGTGTCGTTCCTGCCTCTTTTAAAGGACCACCCGATAAAGCTTCGACTACATTAATCTCATCCGAAAGAGTTTGGAAATCTATATGGGTAGGTACTCTCCATCCCGCTTCTTGCACCCCGCCTCTTTCCAGATAAGCGAACCCACTTACATTGCTTACTGCATACCAATTATATATAGCTCCATAAATGGCTTTATAAGTAGCCTCATCATTATCATAATAACACATCGCACCAATGACATCAGCAACCCAATCACCAGCATCTGTTATCACTGTTATTGGATCACCGTTAGCATACTTCGTTGGCCGATAGTTTTCAACTATCCATTCCTGCGCTCCTATTATAACTGAAGTATAGATATTCCCATCTATGTCTGTTAATATCGGAGAAGCAACTACATCTTTTATTAGTCTTACCGAAAACCAATTTGCTTTCGGAAGTGTGAACGCTCCTATTGCAGCGGAATTATAACCTATTTGGATTGCCCCGGCGCCCCATGAATTAATATCATCCACAGTCCAGAAATCCGTATAACTCTTAATCCCATAATATTCATCAACAGCATTTGCCCATCCTGATCCCAATGCTTTGAAGCCATAAGTATCTACGCCCCCTGTATTCGGATCACTCCAATGATCTGTACCCGCTTCTTTTAATCTTCCCCCTCCATTAGTTATATCACCAATAAAAGCAATCAACGTGTACCATTCTGCGCGCGTAGGAACGTGCCATCCGGGAGGTGCAAAGCCGACTGTTGTAATCTGATACCAAGTATAAAGACCTCCATAGATCGCTCTGTTTGCTTCGTTATTAGCATAAACCTTTGAATTCGGAAAGGTAGATGCAACATTCTTACAAGCCCATACCTGAGTACCAATTGTAATACCACAAGCATCAGGATCAGGAACAGGATCAACAACAGGTATTTCAGCGACCGGGGAATATCCTGTTAAGTATGATATTGCTTTACTGCCTATGATAGCCGTTATCTCTGCTTCATAACCATTGATCTTATTGTCGTATATCTTCATTGACCCTGGCTCAATCCTTACATTTGCCCAGCCATCGACAGTAAGCAGATATACTTCCCGCGTGTGTAATATTGTTTTTATGGCTTGTATCTGAGTATAGATAACCTGCCCTGTACTCATGCGGATAGTTCGTGTGCTGATAGTTCTATACTCTTCCCCTTCTGTTACCATTATCGTTTCACCGGGAAGAAAAAACCAGTAATGCCATCCGTTATACCACCATCTGAGATAATACCCCTTGCATGGCTTTCCTATGAGAACATTTACCAGGCGATAGGCATCTAAGCCCCAACCTGCGCCACATGATTCTATTGTCATATTAATTCTATTTCAAATGTCATCTTATATGCTCCCATTGGAATAGTAGTCTCGTTTATGTTCAGAGAATTGATAAAGCCCTCAAGAGCATCAGCATCAACAGCCGTAACAATATCCCCCCCGAGCTGTGTGTTCATTGAATTATAAATCTTCTGTGTCACCACAAAATGAGATTCAGGAACCACTGCCGATATCTCAGGGATGATAAATGATAGGTCAAATGGCATGCCCCGGAAATAAACCGGTTCGGCAAACGAATTAAGAAACGGTGCATCCTGTACCTCACTTGGAACATACTCATGTAGATTTGATCCCTGCTCCTCACTTCTTACACATTCACCATAGTACCATGTGTTTCCAAATGGAGGTGAGACAATCGGAAGATCATCATCAGCCTCAACCCATCCTTCCTCTGCTCCCCAGGATGTACCCTTGTACCACACCCCGCGATATTCAAATATAAAACTGCCTGACTTGGTAGTCTCTTTCATTATCAGCGATGAGTAGTTGCCTGTCTTACCTAATGCTGTATGTATTCTTAAGATACCTGATACGTCAAGATCAGCATATCCAAATGAGTCAGGTGAAGCGATTACAGTAAGCGCTTCGACAGCTCCATTTATAGTCAGTCGCCCTTCAAAATAGTAATTAGGATAAAGCGTATTGTCATTCATGTACCGGATATCCATGTCAGTAACAAAAACAATATCAGTTGTGATAACTGCCCCGGCAACATTAGTTATCAGACCTGTATGCATTGCCTCATTAGTGAAGTTATATACTGCAATGGCATCACCCGTGGTACCTGGGAAGGCGCCATCTATGTCAAGTGTTATCTCAAGATAACCTGCGTTGTTTGCTGTTGTCAGCACTACCCAATCATTACGAAATAGCCGAAAGTTATTCGGGCTTTCCGTTGCGAGCCAACGATATACGACTGTCGGGTCAACTGTATCAGCACATGCCGGGGTGCTTACAAGTGTTATCATATCACATCCATTGTTATTTTACCAATCAATATCCCAAACTTATCATCTATCTTCTTGATAGTTTTCTTACGCTCAGTATCAAATACATCAACAAATACCTTGCTCTTAAAATGCGCATTGCCATATTTATTGATATACCAGGTCATCCCTTTTGCCTCATTCATCTTACCCTTTGCCGTTGCTGACCGGAACATATTACGCTTCTGCATCCATCGATATATGATCTTAACAAGGCCAGAATCCTTATTGCTTCTGCGCGGTCCACGTCCTTTCTGTAACACGCCAAGCCAGTACGGGACCAAGATACCAGCACCGTCATCCCGTACCTCAACCTCAAACATACGCATGATAGATGGTGATATCTTATTCCCATAATACCCATTGCGCTTGCTGATGTTCTCAATAAGCTCTTCCAGTTCCGGCTTGATCTCTTGCCCTATCATCCAAATACTACAATCAAAACCAATACAATGACACACACTGCAAAGAATACAAATACCAAATTACCTGTTACATCGCTTTTCATCATACTATTATTAAGTTACCTAATTCATCTGTTATAAAATTACCGGCCTCATCAATCAGATATACAACAGCCACACAAGGCGATCTATTTTCATTCCTGAGATATGTTATATCCATAGTCATTGTCCAGCCTATTACATTAGCATCATACTTTGATTCATAAATCTTATTGCATGACACCGGAAGGATAGTCTTAAACGTACCCAGTGAGATGATCCTAACGATTACCTCTTTACAAATATCGAGCAATGCCTGGAGCTTAACTTCATTGTTCCATGCAGCATCTTCCATCTTAACCTGTTGTGATACCTCAATGACAAGCGCGGGGTAATGCTCCATTATTGCATTAGCTCTTACCTCTAACACCAGGCTATCGAGCTGTGTAACCAGTCCTATGATATCATTCTGGTCACTCTGATCAGTGTATAGGTTTGCAAGTTGTGCCTGCTCATAGAGAACCAGAGTACATCCGGAAGTGGTAAGAATCGTTTTAAGTGCTGCTGTTATCATTTTCCATACTTTGGTTTTTGTGATTCGCTCTGTTCTTTGAGTAGTTCAAAATACCTTTCCTGGTAATCTGCTATTGCTTTGGCGTTCATAAACCTTACAAGACATTCGTTATACGGTGTTAACAATACCTCCGGGATACTGATCTTCATAATATCACGAAGGAAGTCGAGTGCATTTAGTTCTGAATATAAGTTGAGCTTGTCTATCCCGGCAGCCTTTTCAACCTTCGAAGGTTCACGGTGTAACAGGGATTCTTCCCTATCTGCCATCTCTGCGGTGAGTGTAATTAGATGCATAGCCACAGGATATAAATATTTTGCTTTGCAAGTTACAACTTTATTTCCAAATAACAACGCGCTTTCCTCATCCCATTTTTTACCAGATACCAATGGATAATAATAACCATCTATCATCCTGATGATTACACCTACATCATTTTTTTCCTCGCGTGCCAGGAACAACCTCTGACCATAACAAATCTTATCAGTGAACTCATCCAACGTTTTAGGAACATCGTAATCCATTAATCGATCAGGGATAGGTAACTGGACAAGCCCCTCTGCAAGTCCTGCATAGGTATCCATGTCACGCATTATATCTCTGAGCGTAAGACTATCAATGTCCTTTATTCGTGTCATTAGCCCTGTTCGTAAGTTGTTTTATCAGTAGTTAACTTGCCCTTCATCCTGTAAAGTTCAAGAATAAACTCCCTTGCATCCTTATCTGACAGGGTTATGTAGGCAAGGTCATTCTCATCTTTGATCTCGACATAAAGTTTTCCACTTGCCAGAACATAAGCTGTTATCTGCTTATCTGATTCGTCACTGAATACTTTTCTTATTGCCATAATATTTGGTTTTAGTTATCCATGCCATTGTTGATGTGATACACCTTTGATAGATTCCATGAAGCGGTAACGTCCTGCATCAATAAGATGGTTGAAGGCATCAATAGGGATACCTGCTTTCTTATCGCTCCATATGTAATTACTTAACTCCTTTGATAGATTATAGCTCGACTCTGTTATGATATGCTCATAATCCTGCATCATCTTGAGGGCCTCAGGAACGGTCCATTTTGCTTTATTAATTGGTGATATGTTATAATACTTACGTAGCTCACTAATCATCCTGGCATCAGCACAATCGGCTGTTATAGCATCATTGCGATTACAGTGCTGCCCAATAAGCAATCGAAGATCCTCAAATGAATTACCCTCTTTATAAATCTTTTCGTCCCAATACATTTTTTTCATCTTATGATCAATAGCTGTCTTGACCAGTGCATCAGGATCATTAAATCCAAAATCCATACCGAAGCCATAAGAGAGTGAGTTATCAAACTCTCCATACCGCCAGTTCATAAAGATAGCGCCCTCCAGCTTACCAAGCTCACCAAGCCCATAAACTTTCCACCAGTTTTCAAATCCCAGCTTATCTTTTTTTGTTAGTATGTTATTGCGTTCCTTTTCCGGGAGCCAGGGATTATCTACGTATGTTGATTTGATAAGTACGTGAGGGAAATTAGGTATAACCTTTTCATGTAGCCAGAACTCCTGATCAGGGTTGAAATCCAAAAAGACTGCTCCCTGTGTTCGAGTGCTTAACTGATCGTAAACCTCGTAAGTTATTTTGCGATTACATTCGTTGATAAAAAGAATATCCCTCCTCGGACCGTGTGCTTTTGCAACATTGCCCTCAATGCCAAAAAACTCAACTGCTGATTTTCCAATGTAATATGTGCTTTCAGATATGTTCTTTATTCTGGCAGGGTTATCGCCAAAGGATTCGACTATCTTATCAAAGTCAGCCATTGCACCCTGCTTTAAATGAGGAAGGGCATAACTGGCAATCGTTATACGTCGTTTTTCTTTCTTTGCAATAAGATACAGCAATTGAAGTATTGAATACGTCTTAGAGCTTCCCTGACCTCCCTGGTTAATTATTAAATGCGCACCCGATTGATACGCATCAAGATTCTTATCAAATATCCCGGAGAGGTTAGCCATTGAGAAACTTTTTTAACTTCTCTGCACTATTGCCGGATATAACATTTATGTTGACTTCTTTCTGTAAAGCCTCGTCGTCACTGGTAACATCTGTTTTCTTTGCAATAACAAAAGGAAATAACTTTGATAAGCATTCAAGATATTTGTACTCATCCTTTTTTTTAATAGCCAATAATGCAGCTTTTATGTTCGGGATCTCATCGAATAGTATCTTATTCAAAATCTCCTTTGCTTCTTTGGTAGTTTTGTTTGGAGTGCCTGATGTTTTGCCTCCCTGTTTTTTATGTCCTTCCTGAAATTTACCCACTATGCTCCACTATATTAGTGCTTCTGAAGTTTTTCACCTATCCAACTGACGAATATTGAAAGCAGCAATAAAGCTACTATTCCACCGATTAAGAGTATTCCTGTTATATCTTGTGCCATTCTGTTTGTTTTAAAAAAGCGGGATCTTATTTTTTCGACCTGCCATTGAAGACCCCGCCCTAACCTAACCCTATGAAAAAAAACTCTATGTAAAATTAAACCTAATTTTTCAATTAAAAAAACTTATTTTCATCTCACTCGTTTTCCGCACCCCTGACAAATAATTTTATCATCAATGTATTTCACCTCAAGCTCCCCGATACATTCACAAAGCCCATCAACCGGTTCGTT
>DATKUO010000110.1:0-2376 GCA_035530515.1 Bacteroidales bacterium | reverse complement strand
ATAGCCGATATAATACAAAGAAGGTTCTTGTCCTGAATTCCCATAGACCACATCTGTTTAAGAAACTTTCCATGATCGACATTATCGAAAAATCCCTTTATTATCACTAGCTGGCGATAATAAAGGTTATCACCAGTTTATGATTATCACGAGTTTATGAATTGAAATACTATATTTAATTCTTAAAAGCCTGTTTATATCAGCATGTAGCAAGATATATTGAAATCGTAACTGGGAATAATCATATCCTCTCTTATAATGAATTTATCAGTTTCAATACTGAAATTTCATGGGAGGATGATTATAATGAATATTTCAAAACTCGTTGACAACGCATGTGTATGTTATCGTAGCTGATTTTCAAGGATACACCTGGAGAAGAAGTGTATCATCGTGGAAAGACCTTGATATTCTGAAACGTCTCGAAGGTCTGGCTAAATAAACAGGAAAAGATTATCCCCAGTTGAAAACACCATTTTTCATAAAACTAATTGATTTAATAGGATTTTTGCTATTTGACTCTTCAAACGCGGGTCTGACTGGGGGTAATTATTAACTGGTGATAACTTTAATTATCACCAGCTGGTGATAATAAAGGGATTTTTCGATAATGTCGATCATGGAAAGCTTCTTAAACAGATGTGGACTATGGGAATTCAGGACAAGAACCTTCTTTGTATTATATCGGCTATGTTAAAGGCAGAAATTGAAGGAATAGGAATCCCCAGTAAGGGCGTTCCGCAGGGTGGTCTGTGTTCTCCATTATTTTCTAACGTGGTCCTTAATGAATTAGATTGGTGGATCAGCGATCAATGGGAAAGCTATGAAACTTCATACCCCTATAAAAGAAACAGTGTCAAAATTGAAGCAATACGCAGAGGGTCAAAACTGAAGGAATGCTATATTATCAGGTACTGTGATGATTTCAAAATCATGTGTCCAACCAGAGATGTAGCAGAACGGATGTTTGTCGCAGTTAAACTCTGGCTCAAAGAGAGACTAAATCTAGAAATAAGTCCAGAGAAATCAAAGATTACAAACCTGCGCAAGAAATCATCGGAGTTCCTCGGCTTCAAAATCAAAGCTGTTGTTAAGGGAAGGAAACGAGTTGCTAACTCAAATATCAAGCCCAGTGCTGTTGTGAAAATAATAGCTAAAGGGAAGGATCTTATCAAGAAAATCCAAAAGAATTCAGCAGACAAGAATGTAAGTCTCTACAATTCTTATGTTCTTGGAACTCAAAATTACTATCGTATAGCAACACATTGTACTAAAGACTTCTCAAAAATCGGATATGAGCTTGATAGGAACATTAAAATCAGGTGGAAGTCAATCTCTACCAATAAGGGTTCTCCCAGCAAGCTATACTTGGAAAAGTATAAGGGATATGCTAAGAAGAAGACATATATACATGGTCACATCATATTCCCCATGTCAGCATGTAAAACTAAAAACGCAATGAGTCACTCCAAAAAGGTAAACAAATTCACACCTGAAGGGAGAAAATTCATTCATCAACTAATCGAAAGTGTATCAGGCTTCGAATTCATATACCTAAGCAAAAATCCAGTAATAGACCGAAGTATTGAGTATAATGACAACCGAATATCCTTATTTTCTGCCCAAGGCGGAATGTGTGAGGTACTCGGTAAAAGATTAGAAGTAAATGATTTCCATTGCCATCGTATCATTCCAATTATTGCTGGCGGAGGAGATAAATACAGTAATCTTGTCATAATTGCTCCTGATATTCACAGATTGATACATGCAACCAAATCCGAAACAATTCAACAAATACTGGCGAAGCTTGAACTATCTAAAAAAGCAGATAGCCAAAGTGAATAAATTCAGAGTACAAGTAGGAAATATTGTGATATAAGGAAGTAGTTTTAGGTTGATGGAACGCCGTGTGAATACGAAAGTTTCGTGCACGGTGTGGAGCAGGGGAAAAAGTGGAGATCATATCAAAGCTTTACCTATTGCTATTGGGGTTGAATGAAAGCCTTGATATGAGCGGGTTTGAGAAACACAAAATGAATATTGATTATTAAAGGGTTCTCAAATTCATAGGTATAAAAATTCGGGAATACAGGTTGTAAGGAAGTAATTGTTATGTTATGGGGTGGATCGAAATACTTCCATACACAAAATACTAACCCAACTTCCCGCTGAAAAGGTCTAATTATCCTATTATATATATCCTATTATATACCATTTTTAGAGGGTATCAAACCCTGAAAGCCTTGGTACAGGCGGGTCGACTTTTCAAAATACCATTGTAGTGCCGTAACAAAATTGACCCCTATACTTTCCCCCTTAGCCTACAGGGAGGACCGTATAGCCATCAGAGCCACTAACGTGAGTATGCAAAATCCT
>DATKUO010000109.1:0-3742 GCA_035530515.1 Bacteroidales bacterium | reverse complement strand
GTGATAATCTGACGGTGCTGAAGGTTGAAGGAGAGCCGAAGAATCTATTAAAACTGACACAGGAAGAACTCAAACCCATCAGGGATAAACTGCTGGCGCCGATGGGAATGCAATTCGATGCACCGAACAAGGTAGGATTGTATCTGTATGGAGAAGACTATTTTGTTATTGAAAATTTCAATGATCAAAAGGTTAATGTTACACTAAGTTTTCCACGTGTTTCTGATGCGCAGAAAGTATTAATATTACCAGCAGACGGGAATGTGGATCTTTCAGTGAGCAATAGAAGTGTTATAATGCAGAATCTTACTCCACGGACACTTATTGCTGTCAGGTACCGGTAGTTTTGCAAAAGATTCACCTTCACTAGTGACCACAAGCACTGACGAAGTTGTCCTGCATAAGAAAATCGGATGAAACTTTTATTTAGACCCCATCATTAATAAAAGTATAAAATGATTAAAATAAAGATAATGACAAAAAATCATAAACATGTGGAGGGTGTGAATCTGACTTAAAAAATGGATATTGATAATCAGTGCATTAGTAAGGAGATTTATAATTTAAGAATTACATAAAACAGTATTAAAATGGAAACAAGAACATTTCATAATGGAGTTTTTGATAAGATTCTGGTTGCAAGTAACCTGTCGGCCTCTTTCTTGTTAAAGGAATGGTGTAGCAAGATAATAACTTTGAAAAAAATACTTGTTCGCCGGGTTCAGTTTAATATAGCTTTGAGTAATATTTCGAAAGAGATATTTATTAAATTCAAAATAAATGCTACTGCAATTTGTTCCTTTCTTTTAGTTAGTATTTTGTTCTTCATGATGTCTGCACCCGCTTATACCCAGATATTCAAATATCAAGCTATGGCTCTCTGGGGAGGTAGTCGGTCCAATTTTTACGACCCTGGCGGCACCGGGCTTAAAAATATCGATATGATAGCTGCTTCAGGTGCGAATGCAGTAACCCTCAGCATTAATTCAAGGTTAAATATAAAGGATAATGAATCTTCGTTCACTTCAGCACTCGATAATCCAACAACCTATTCAGATATAATAAAGGCGTCACTCTACGCGAAAAGCAAGGGATTGATGGTGATCCTGAAGCCTTTCGTCATGGGAACGCAAGGTGTCCTCCAGAATAGTAATTACTGTCCACCTGATGGAGATGCTTTCTTCGCCTCAGTGGAACATGACCTGATGAACAACGTTAAGCTGGCCAAGGAGGTCGGGGCTGAAATGCTCATTATTGGCACTGAACTGGGGGGTAAGATTTCAAGTAATCATAATCCTTATGGTTATGATAACTGCAGCGCCTGGCATAAAATTATTAAGAATATACGCGCCACTGCTCCTAATCTTAAGCTCACCTATTCCGCAACGATGACCAATACATGGAATAAACTTCCTTCAAACGAGGCACCGCGTATCTGCTTCTGGGATGCACTCGATTACATAGGTTTTAATGCTTATCCTGATATGAACAAGATCTCGCCGACCGCGAGCGTCAATGATTTCTATAATCGTTTGTTTGATAATGGAAATCCTATCTCAAAAGGTGGAGATGACGGCACAGCTGACCCTATCTTTTCGCTCAGCAGTTTCGCGAGCCAGTACGGCATTACGAACCAGTCATGGGTGAGATATATAGAATTTGTCACCACAGGTATCCGCAAGCTGACTAACAAGCCCGATATGAAGGTGATTATTCCTGAGATTGGAGCAGCAAGCACCGGTAATGCATTCGGTTACTGGGGCAGTTATAACGACAAAACTCTGCAATATGCCGCCCAGGCAAATGGCTGGGATGCTGTTCTGAAAGCTCTTGCCACCGACAAAGCCATGAGATCTATGGTTGTAGGAATCTCTGTTTGGGCTGTTGATGCAGGTCATGATCCGAGTGATACGACAAGTACTCGCTGGAAAACAGATTTCGATGTGGTAGGCAAACCAGCCTATGATGTAATTAAGAAATGGTTTAACCAATCTTTAAAATAGGAGGAACTCACAAGGGAAAGAAATTATCAGCGAGAAAAAGGCATACCCTATTATTCAAAATTTAAAGTCTTATACTATCACCGCCTAACCTACTAAGCAAATATCTGACTATAAACAAATTCATTTCTATTAAATACAATTATACCAAATTAATAATGAAGCACGGGGGCTTAATATTTAAGATCGATCAATAGTTTCCACATATCATTTTAAAGATTTACTATGAAAAAATTTGTACTTTTTATCTTCGTATTCTACGGTGTTAGCATATGCTGCATAGCACAGGAGGGTAAGTTAAATGTGCTTGTAATAGGTGCTCATCCAGACGATTGTGATCATATTGCTGGTGGAGTAGCCATTTTATATTCAAAACTAGGTTGTAAAGTTAAGTTTATTTCAATGACTAATGGCGACGCTGGTCATCAGTCGATGGGAGGAGGTGTTCTAGCTAAGAGACGCGTGCTTGAGGCACAGGAAGCAGGGAAGCGGTTTGGCGTTGAATATCTTATTATAGATAACCACGATGGAGAACTATTTTCTACTCTTGAGAATCGATTAAAGATAATTAGGGAGATGCGGAACTGGAAGGCTGATATTATTATAACACATCCGCCTGATGATTACCATCCTGATCACAGATATACCAGTATAATTGTACAGGATGCATCGTATATGGTAATCGTTCCTAACGTTGCCCCTGATACACCTCCTTTAAAGCATAATCCGGTTTTTCTTTACCCAGGTTTCTCTTCTCCTGAAATTGCGGTTGATATTGATGAAGTATTCAATCAAAAAATCTATGCCATGTCAGCTCATGAATCACAGTTTTTTGAATGGCTTCCTTGGACCGAGGGTATCCTGGATCAGGTTCCTTCTGGTAAAGAGGAAAAACTTAAATTCCTAGCAAAGAGATGGTATCAACCTGTAAGTGAACTTGAAAAGAGCTGCCTGAATAAATGGTATGGTGAGCCAAGAAGCAATAAAGTTATTTATGCCGAGACCTACAGGTATACTCCTTACAGCAAACACCCATCGGATGAAGAGACAAGAAAATTGTTCCCAATGATTAAATGAAAACTACAGTATATTGTCAAACATTATTTAAATTCTATTATTTAAAGGGAATATAAATATTTTTCTGGATGAGAACTGCGGGCAAATTCGGATGAAGTTTTCCTGCATAATAAGATCGAATAAAACTATTGATTAATACATTAACATTACTACCAAATGGTTAAGACGAAATTTAAGCGAAGAATATTACCAATCGGTATTGGATTAACGGTAGTTATTATGAGCGTCACCTCTGTTTATTCGCAGTCACTATGGAATACGGCGAAAAAGAACAAAGATGTTCTGACGGTCACCACGCTGTTCACAGCAGGGAATGTACGCGATTATCTATCGACCACAGAGGGATTGGATAATGCCGTCAACTGGTGCAAACAAACCGGCATTACGAAAGTATATATTGAATCTTTCCGTGGCGCGTATTATGCTGAACGTGAGACACTGGTAAGTGCAAGAGACAGGTTTCTGAAGGAAGGATTCAGGGTTTCGGGATGTGTTACAACCGTCCATGTTGGGAGAGATGGTATCGGAGGATGGAATACAACCCCATGTTATGCCAATAAAGGATCACAGGAAGAGCTGCAGAAGATATTTGAATACACTGCAGGGATATTTGATGAAATCATGATTGACGATTTTCTTTTCACAGAATGTGAGTGCGAAGAATG